>JAHHSL010000036.1 GCA_020025235.1 Ruthenibacterium sp. | reverse complement strand
GGGGGCTTTTTTCATTGTCGCATTATCAGGGTGCGGTACAAAACGGCGGGCATACAAAAATCAGAACAGGCCGCTGATGACGCCGTTTTCGTCGACGTCGATGTTCAGTGCGGCGGGTGCCTTGGGCAGGCCGGGCATCGTCATGATGCTGCCCATGACCACGACCACAAAGCCCGCACCGGCGGAAAGCCGCAGTTCACGCACCGTCATGGTGAAATCAGAGGGCGCCGCCAGAAGCGATGCGTCGTCCGAAAAGCTGTACTGCGTTTTCGCAATGCAGATCGGCAGATGACCGAAGCCGTTTGCGTCCAGCTCCTTCAGCTGCTTTTTGGCAGCGGCAGAGAACGTGACATTCTTGGCGTGGTAGATGTTTTTGCACACTGCGTCGATCTTTTCGGCAATTGGTGCATCTGCTTCATAGGCATACTGCACGGGGCGCTGTTCCATGATGTTCAGCACCTTTTCGGCAAGCTCCAGGCCGCCTTCGCCGCCCTTCGCAAACACCTCGCTCAGTGCGCAGGGCACGCCGAGTGATTCGCACAGCTCACGCAGATACTGCTGTTCTTCGCTGCTGTCGGTCGGGAATGCGTTGATCGCAACACACACCGGTGTACCGAAGCGCTTCATGTTTTCGATATGGCGCACAAGGTTTGCGCTGCCTTTTTTGAGATATTCCAGATTCGGAGTGCCCAGCTCCGTTTTCGGGCAGCCGCCGTGATGCTTGAGTGCACGGACGGTTGCGACGATGACGACAGCGGAAGGCTCGATGCCGGCAAAGCGGCAGGGCAGATCATAGAATTTCTCTGCGCCGAGATCCGCGCCGAAGCCGGCTTCCGTGATGACGTAATCGGCAAGCTTCATGCCGAGCGTTGTGGCGATGACGCTGTTGCAGCCGTGTGCGATATTGGCAAACGGGCCGCCGTGCACGAGCGCGGGTGTGTGCTCCAGCGTCTGCACCAGATTCGGGTCGAAGGCGTCCTTCAAAAGCGCCGTCATTGCACCGGCGGCGCCGATTTCACCGGCAGTGACAGGTGCGCCCGCGTAGGTATAGGCCACCACGATGCGGGAAAGCCGCTCTTTCAGATCGGCAAGATCGGTCGCAAGGCAGAATACCGCCATGACTTCGCTTGCAACGGTGATGTCGAAGCCGTCCTCACGCGGGGTGCCGTTGATGCGTCCGCCCAGACCGTCGGTGATATAGCGCAGCTGGCGGTCGTTCATATCCATGCAGCGCTTCCATGTGATGCGGCGGGGGTCGATGCCCAGAACGTTGCCCTGATGAATGTGGTTGTCGATCATGGCAGCAAGCAGGTTGTTTGCCGCGCCGATCGCGTGCAGGTCGCCCGTGAAGTGCAGGTTGATATCCTCCATGGGGATCACCTGTGCGTATCCGCCGCCCGCAGCGCCGCCCTTCATGCCGAACACGGGGCCAAGGCTCGGTTCACGCAGCGCAAGGATCGAACGCTTGCCCATGCGGTGCAGTGCATCGGCAAGGCCGACACTGGTGGTGGTTTTGCCTTCACCGGCCGGTGTGGGGCTGATCGCCGTTACCAAGATGACCTGAGCGTCCTTTTCGCCTGCCTTGCGGCGGATCATGCGGTGGTCGATTTTGGCTTTGTATCTGCCATACGGGATAACCTCTTCGGGGGCGATCCCAAGCGACGAAGCTACTTCCGTAATGAGCATGGGGGTGGCTTCCTGTGCAATCTGAATATCACTTTTCATAATGAAACACTCCTCATAAAACAACCTGACTGTGTGAAAAACGTGCCATATGAAGAAATTTTATCAAATTTCGGCGCTGAATACAAGCGATTTACTTTTAATTGACTTTTTGATCGTAAAAAGATACAATAATACATACATAGACAGACATGTTGAGGGAGGGAAAACGATATGAGTATTCAGATCATTGTGGACAGCTGCTGTGATATGACGCCTGCGCTGCGCAATCTGCTGCGGGTTTCCGTGGCAAGTCTGAAAATCGATATCGGAACAAACCACTATATAGACGATGAACAGATCGACGTGAAAACGCTGCTTGCCGATATGAAAGCGCATAAGGAACCTCCGGTCACGGCGTGTCCGTCCCCGGATGAATATGCAACGCTTATGGAACAGGCACAGGACAGCTTTGTGGTGACGCTTTCCTCCAAGCTTTCCGGCAGCTATAACGCGGCGTGCGTCGCGCGGGAAATGGTGTTGGAAAAACATCCGGAAAAGAAGATCCATGTGTTTGATTCCGAAAGCGCCGCAGCGGGTGAAACCCTCGTTGCGCTCAAGCTGCGTGACCGCATCGACGGCGGCAGAAAATTTGAGGAGATCGTGGGCGAGATCACGGAATTCATCGCCGGCCTGCGCACGCGCTTTGTGCTGGAGGATCTTTCCAATCTGGTGAAAAACGGCCGTATTTCCAAGGTGGCGGGCCTTTTGGGCGGGGTGCTTGCCCTGCGCCCGATCATGGGCGAAGACGGCCACGGCAGCATTGTCGCGCTGGAAAAGGTGCGCGGCACGCAGAACGCGATGCACCGTCTGGTGGAGCTGGTGATGGAAAGCACGAAGGACGCCGCGGCAAAGAGCCTGACGCTCGTGATGAGCTACTGCAACTGTCCGGAACGGGCGATGACCCTGAAAAAGGACTTTATGGAAAAGTGCAGTGCCTTCCGGGAAGTGATCCTGGTGCCGACAAGCGGGCTTTCTTCGGTGTACGCCTGCAACGGCGGGATCATCGTTGCATTTTAACAGAAAACAGAACGGCGCCGAAGTGCAGAAGTCTTTTTGTCTTTTGTGCTTCGGCGCTTTTTTGATGCAGTATGAAACAAATCGGATACAATAATCCGTTATGATGAAGGCAGAAAAGCAAAAGGGGGAACGCGGGATGAACCATATCCTGATTGTAGAGGATGAAGTGCCCATTGCACAGCTGATCGAAATGAGCCTGATGCGTGCGGGGTATCATTGTGAAAGCGTGAACGACGGCCTTGCCGCAGCGGATAAGATCGAAGCGAACGATTACGATCTGGTGCTTTTGGATATCATGCTGCCGGGGCTTGATGGATATGAGCTGCTGCAGTATCTGCGCCCGATGAATACGCCGGTGATCTTCATTACGGCAAAGGGAACGCTGGGGGACCGCGTCAAGGGGCTGAACATGGGCGCGGATGATTATATCGTCAAGCCGTTCGAGGTAGCGGAGCTTGTGGCGCGCGTGGAAAGCGTGCTGCGCCGCACCGGACACGGCGGTGCGGTGTTCCGCGCGTGGGACGTCACTGTGGATACGCTTGCGCGCAGCGTGACAAAAGCGGGGCAGGTGATCCAGCTGACGCCGCGGGAATTCGATCTTTTGGAACAGCTGCTGCGCAACCGCGGGGCGGCGCTGTACCGTGATATCTTATTCGAGCGTGTGTGGGGCGGCGAAATGGAGGACGGCACGCGCACGCTCGATCTGCATGTGCAGCGCCTGCGCAAAAAGCTGGGCTGGCAGGATCATATCAAGACGGTTTATAAGGTGGGGTATCTTCTGGAAACGGAGGGAGAGCCGTGAAAAAAGAAAAAGCGGGGAGGGGGCATGAACAAAAGGCAAGGCCGGAAAAACGCAGGCAGATGACGCTTGCGGGCAAGCTGACACTTTCGATGCTGCTTGTCCTGACGCTTGCGCTTTCGGTGGGCGGCGCGGCGGTGATGCAGGGCAACTTCGACGACGCCCTGACGGAGGCCGCCGCACAGGCGGAATCGCAGCATCTGCTGTACTGTTATGTGATCGAATCGGACGTTATGGATATCACCGCGCACGGAGACGCTGTGACGGAAGAGCATTTCATCGGCTACGGCAGGCAGCTGTACGAATACACCGGAGAAAATCCGGTTGCGATCTACCGCATCACGGGCGAGGAAAAGGACGAAAATGCGGGCAGGATCTCCATGACAGTGCGCACCCTGTACGATTCCTTCCCGTGGCAGGAAGCGCCGTCCGGACATGATGAAGCGTACCGCATCCGGCGCGTCGGCAGCAAGACATATCTGCTGCTGGAAACGCAGATCCGCACGATTTCTGCGCCGCCGATCCTGCTGCTTACAGGGCATGATGTTACAAATGTGTTTGAAGCACGCGGCAGTGCGCTGTGGCGCTTTTGGGAAATGGAATTTGTAGTGCTGGTGTTCGCGGGCGCTGTCATCGCACTGCTGGCGCGGCGTCTGACAAAGCCTCTGGTGCGTCTGACGCAGGCGAGCCGCAGCATTGCATCGGGTGCATATGACGAACGCACCAGCTTGGAAACGAACGATGAGATCGGCGTTTTGAGCGAAAGCTTTGACGCCATGGCACAGGCCGTGCAGGAAAAGGTGGATGCACTGGAGCTTTCCGTGCAGCAGCGCGAGGATTTCATGGGCGCGTTCACGCATGAACTGAAAACGCCGATGACGACGGTGATCGGCTATGCGGATACGCTGCGCAGCATGCAGTGCGAACCGGAGCTGCAGCATCGGGCGGCAGGCTATATTTTCAGCGAGGCAAAGCGGGTGGAGGCGCTGTCCGAAAACCTGCTCAAGTTGCTGGGTCTGCGCGACGAAGCGCCGCAGCTGGCCGCAGTGCGTCTTTCGGAACTGTTTGCGCAGACACAGCGCTCGATCGAGCCTGTGATACGCCCGGTAAAAGCGGAGTTTGCGGATGCACAGGACATCACGGTATATGCGGAACGCGCGCTGATGATCGACCTGCTTTATAATCTGATCAAAAATGCGGCGACGGCAAAGCCGAAGGACGGCTGTGTGCACATCGGCTGGCAGAAAGGAGCCGAAAACGCCGTGGACATTTTTGTGCAGGATACGGGCATCGGCATTCCGGCACAGGCGCTGCAGCGTGTGACGGAACCGTTTTACATGGTGGATAAATCGCGTGCGCGCGCGGGCGGCGGCAGCGGCATGGGGCTTGCCGTGTGCCGGCGCATTGCCGAACTGCACGGTTCGCAGCTGCAAATCGAAAGCGAAGAAGGCAGGGGCACGACTGTCACCGTGCGCCTTGCTCTGAAAAAAACGGAAGGGGGCGCTGTGCAGTGAAACAGGAAAAAGGCGGCCGGAGCATCGGCCCGCTGGCGTCGATTCTGCTGACGCTGCTTGCGATCGTGCTGTGTTCGGCGCTTCCGCTTTTTACCATGATGAAAAACAACGAAACGCTTTTGCAGGGCTCGTACGAGCGCACGCGCAAAGCGGGGACGCTTTCCCTTTCTGCGGATGACATCTATCTGACACGCGTGCTGAAAAAGTATGCCGGACGCTATCAGATCGAAGGCTATGATCGGGCAGGCAACGACATATTTCAAATGTACGCAATCAATTCGACCGTACTGCGCGATTATGCCGCGGGGCTTTTTGAGGCACAGGTGCTGCCGGAAGGCTGGTTCCGGGCGACGGAATATTGGCAGGAGGAGTGCTATCAGTCTTCTGATTCCCTGGGCTTCACCAATTATATCAGCATGCCGCAGAAAACGAATATCGGCAGTTTTATGAATGCAGGCATGGTGACCGAAAAACAGACCGACAAGGTGATCGGCTACTTCTGCATGCTGGATGAAGAAGTGTACAGTCAGCTGAACCTGCAGGACGCCGGGGTTTCCGTTCAGGATACGGCAAACGCCATGGTAGCCTATCTCGGCATGGATATCCTGCCGGACTGGAAGGCCATGGAAGGAACAAGGCAGGGCGAATGTGCCGTGTATTCCGAAAAAGGGGAACTGCTGGTCTACTGCAGGCAGGGAACGGATAACGGTGCGTTTTATCGGTATCTCGGCGATTTTGAAAACAGGGCGGCGCCGCGACCGCTTATCCACTATCTGTGCATCAGCGCGGTTTCGGTCTCACCCGAACAGATGCAGAGCTGGAAGGAATACGAAGCGTCGTTTGATTCGCTGCCGGGCGTGCAGACGGGCTGGCCTTCCGACAGTGCGCCGGCAGGGCAGGAAGCCGAAATGCGCACGGCGGATGCCGCAGAGGAAAGTGAGGAGGATGCAAAGTGAAACGGATACTTGCATGGAGCATCATTCTTGCTGCGGTGCTCTGCCTTTCGGGCTGCAAGGGTGCAGCCGGAAGCACCTATGAAGTGGAGGTCACGGTGGAACCCGTACAGCCGGAGCCCCAGCCGAAAAAAGCGGAGTATACGGTGGGAGAGCTTGTGCCGCTGGAATGGAACAGCAGCCTGCTTGGCGGAGTGTGCGGCGACGGCGCGTTTTACACTCTGTATGCTATGATACCGCAGAAGGAATCCGAAGGCAGCAGCGTGGTCCTGCGCGTGGATTACGCCTCGCGCACGGAATCCGTTTTGTGCGATATCCCAAACTGCGCGCACAGCGACGACTCGTGCCCGGCGTATGTGCCGGATTCATCTGCCATTGCGTACAGCAACGGAAAGGTGTATATCAAAAGCCATTACAGCCCCCACTTGCGCGCAAAAGGCAATCAGGACGGCGTGCAGATCGAAGAAATCGACATTGCGACAAATAAACGCCGCCATGTGGCAGCACTGCCGCCCTCGTGGGAGGTGCACGAGTTCGGATATACGGACGGCGCAGCACTGTACGGGGAAATTTTCGATCAAGACATAGACGAACTTCAGAATGTGCGCGTCGATCTTGCAACCGGCGAATGGCAGATCTATCAGCGCATCGAAATAGGCTGGCCTATGGGCTGCTACAAAAACCAGTTCGTGCAGATGGTGCAAAAGCAGGAAATTCCGCTTCAGCTGGCGCCGGATGCCGCCATGAATGCAATTTACAGCCTGAATAACCAGACGGAAGGCTTCATCTGCCTGTTTGATGCGGCGAGCCAGAAGCGCACGGTCGTACGGCGCTTTCCCGAAGATACCGGCGAGATCCACCGGGCATACAGCGGCGGCAGCTTTGTGCTGGGGGATGAACTGTACTGGTGCAGCATCAACGAAACTTCGCCCAGGGGCGGCTGTCAGCTGGAAAAAATCAATCTGATAACCGGAGAAACGACCCTGTGTGCCGAAATCGAGGAAATGAAGTACCTGAGCAAATCCTTATATCCGGCGTTCGGGCAGGGACAGCGCTACCTCAAGCTGATCTCCATGGGAAACGAGTATTATGGGGATCTGATCGACTTAAAGACCGGTCAGGTGGATAAGATCCGGTGGGACAGATCGAATCCGGAAAGCCTTTCGGGCGGCCTTCAGTATGTGCCGCAGGAGGATTTCCCGCTGGCAGCCGTGGACGATGAACACTTTTTGATCCCGGTGGGGATTCATGAGACAAGGCGGGGCGGTTCCGAATACATCTATGGCATCATCACAAAGGAAAGCCTGATTTCCGGAACAGGCAGCGTGGAATACATCAAGCCCTGGCAGCCGCCCGAAGCACTTGGGTGATGAACACCGGCGCTTCGGGCATAAAGCCCCGGAAAACAACAGCAAAAGCGGGCGGCACAGCCATTTGCCGCCCGCTTCTTTTTGTGCGGATTTCGTTGCCTTGTGCGGCATTTGGTAGTATAATAAATTTATATATTGTTTGGGAGGCTTTACGCTTTGCATTATCTTGATAACGTTGCCACCACGCGCGTGGCAGATGCCGTGGCGGATGTGGCAGATGCAGTTCTGCGCGAGCATTTCGCCAATCCCTCGTCCCTGTATACACCGGGTGCAAAAAGCGAATTTACCATAGCGGACGCGCGCGCCGCCGTTGCAGCCTCGCTCGGCGCAAAGGAATCGGAGATCGTGTTCACGTCCTGCGGCTCGGAAGGCAATAATCTGGCAGTCCTGGGCGCGGCAAAGGCGCGCCGCGCGTGGGCAGACCACATCGTCGTCACAGGGTATGAGCACCCGAGCGTTCAGCTGGTGGTGGATGCGCTGGAAAAAGAGGG
The DNA here is from genome assembly GCA_020025235.1 of Ruthenibacterium sp. Classification (GTDB taxonomy): domain Bacteria; phylum Bacillota; class Clostridia; order Oscillospirales; family Ruminococcaceae; genus Ruthenibacterium. The sequence continues at coordinate 11,296 of JAHHSL010000036.1, read as the reverse complement.
CTGGCGCGTCACGAAGGTGATGCCCGACGAAACCGGGCACGTCGATCTCAACGCGATGATCGAAGCTGTCGGCCCGAAAACGGCGCTGTGCACGGCCATGCATGTCAATAACGAAATCGGCTCGATCCTGGATGTTGCGGCGCTTGCCAAAGCGGTCAAGGAAAAAAACAGCCGCACTGCCGTGCATGTGGACGGCGTTCAGGCATGGGGAAAGCTGCCGATCCGTCTGAACGAGACGAAAATCGACAGCTATTCCGTTTCGGGGCATAAGATCCATGCGCCCAAGGGCGTCGGCGCGCTGTATCTGCGCAGCGGCTACAATATCACGCCGGTATATCTCGGCGGCGGGCAGGAGCACGGACGCCGCCCGGGCACGGAAAACATCGCCTATATTGCGGCGCTTGCCAAAGCGATCGAACTGATGCAAAGCGGCTGGAAGGCGCGCACGCAGCGCCTTGCCGCACTGAATAAAATGCTGTGCGATGGCATTGCGCAGCTTGACGGCATCGTGAAGAACAGCCCCGATGACGCCTTGTCGGAAATCGTGAATTTTTCCGTAGACGGCATCAAGAGCGAAACCATGCTGCATTTTCTGGAAAGCCGCGATATTTATGTGTCGAGCGGTTCGGCGTGCAGCAAGGGCGAAGCAAGCCATACGCTGACGGCAATGGGGCTTTCCCGCCGCCGCATCGACACGGCGATCCGCGTTTCATTCTGCGGGGATACCACCGAAGACGACGTGCGTGCACTGCTGGATGCCCTGCGTGAAGGCATGGGCTCGCTTGCGCACATGCGCTGATAAACGATATTTTGATTAAAAGGAACAGAACATTATGAAAGAAATCATTCTTGCCTATCAGGGCGAAATGTCCCTGAAGGGGCTCAACCGCGCCACCTTTGAAAGCGTGCTGCTCAAAACCATGCGCCGCCGCCTGAAATCGCTGGGCAGCTTTAAAATTTACAAGGCACAGAGCACGATGTACGCTGAACCCGTCGGTGATGAGGATATCGACGAGGCCGAGGACCGCATCAGCAAAATTTTCGGCATCGCCACGATCAGCCGTGCAGCCGTATGCCCGAAGGATTTTGACGTGATCTGCGATACCGCAAAGGAATACCTGCGCGATGCGCTGATGCAGGCAAAAACCTTCAAGGTCAGCGCACGCCGTTCGGATAAGACCTTCCCGCTCAACAGCATGGAGATCGGGCGCGAGCTGGGGCACATCCTGCTCGAAGCCTATCCGCACCTGAAGGTCGATGTGCATGACCCGGATGTGAACGTCACGGTGGAGATCCGCGATTTTGCGGCATATGTCCACGGCGGCAAAAAGCCCGGTGCGGGCGGCCTGCCGGTTTCCACCTCCGGCAAGGCGATGCTGATGCTTTCCGGCGGCATCGACAGCCCGGTCGCAGCCTATATGATGGCAAAGCGCGGCCTGTCGCTGGCGTGCGCGCATTTTGCAAGCCCGCCGTATACCAGTGAACGCGCCCGCATGAAGGTGCTGACGCTGGCGCGCAAGCTGACGCCGTACACCGGCAATCTGAACGTTTATATCGTGCCGTACACCGCGGCGCAGGAATATATCCGCGACAATGCGCCGGATGTGCTGTTCACGGTGCTGATGCGCCGCAGCATGATGCGCATTACCAAGATGCTGTGCGAAAAGGAAAATGCGGATGCGATCATCACGGGCGAAAGCCTTGCACAGGTTGCAAGCCAGACGCTCAAGGCGATCGCCTGCACCGACGCCGCGCAGGATCTGCCGGTGCTGCGTCCGTGCATCGGTATGGATAAGTGCGAAATCACCGATATCGCGCGCAAGATCGATACCTTTGAAACCAGCATCCTGCCGTATGAGGACTGCTGCACGATCTTTACGCCGCCGCACCCGAAAACGAAGCCCAGCCTTGAGGAGATCGAAGAGGCCGAGGCGGGCATGCCCGGCCTTGCCGAGCTGGAAGCCAAAGCGGCGCAGGAAGCGCAAGTGGAATATATCAATCTGTAAGCTTTTGAACAACAGGGGATGACGAAGATGAAAGCGGAAATTATCGCAGTGGGAACCGAACTGCTTTTGGGCGATATCCTCAATACAAACGCGCAGTTCCTGAGCCGGGAGCTTGCCGCGCTGGGCATTACCGTTCATTATCAGTCCGTTGTGGGGGATAACCCCGAACGATTGGAAGGTGTTGTGCGCCAGGCGCGCAGCCGCAGCGATCTTTTGATTTTTTCCGGCGGTCTTGGGCCGACGGAGGACGATCTGACAAAGCAGACCGTGGCGCGCGCATACGGCGATACGCTGCGCTTTGACGAAGAAGAACTGGAGCACATCCGGGCGTTTTTTGCAAAAAGCGGACGCACCATGCCCGAAAACAACCGCCGTCAGGCCATGGTGCCCACGCGCGGGCGCAAGATCCCGAACGCGAACGGAACCGCACCCGGCATGATCTTTGAGGACGGGCAGCAGGCGGGTAAATACGCGGTGCTTCTGCCGGGGCCGCCCAAGGAACTGCAGCCGATGTTCCTGGACAGCGTGCGCCCGTGGCTTGCCGCCATGAGCGACAGCGTTCTTCATTCGATGACGCTGCGCGTGGCGGGCCTTGGCGAAAGCCATTTGGAAGATAAGGTCGCGCATCTGCTGCGCGGGGAAAACCCGACGGCGGCACTTTACGCAAAAACTGCGGAAGTGATCGTGCGCATCACGGCAAAGGCACAGACAAAGGAAAAAGCGCAGGAAATGTGCCGCAGCTATGCGCAGAAGTTTTACGACATCCTCGGTGACTGCATTTATACCGACCATGCCGATTCGCTGGAGGAAGTGGTGGTCAGTACGCTTGCCGAACGCGGGATGACGCTTGCCACGGCAGAAAGCTGCACGGGCGGGCTGGTTTCCCAGCGCATCACGGCCATTCCGGGCGCAAGCGAGGTGTTCAGCTACGGTGCGTGCACCTATGCAAACGAAATCAAGGAACGCGTCCTTGGCGTAAAGCATGAAACACTGGAAGCCTGCGGCGCGGTATCGCCCGAAACGGCGGCGGAAATGGCACAGGGCGTGCGCAAAGCCGCCGGTGCGGATATCGGTGTGGGCATTACAGGCATTGCCGGCCCGGGCGGCGGAACAAAGGAAAAGCCGGTGGGGCTTGTGTATATTTCGGCATGCAGCGCCGATGCCGTTTATGTAAAGCGGATCGTGGTGCCCAACCGCACGCGGGAAGTGGTGCGCATCAGCGCGGCACAGCACGCACTGGAAATGGTGCGCCGTCTGGCGCTTTCGCTGGAACAGCCGGGCTGCAGCCGTTTTGCCCCGGGAAAAGCGGCACATATGGAAACCGCCGAATAAACGATCCCCGAACGGGTACAATTCACAAAAACCGCACAGCAGGATACTGCATGCGCGGCAAGGAGGAAACAGGATGCAAGGGATAGACAAAAATATGGAAAAACAGCTCATCGTGCGCACGTTTGAGCCGGATATGGATATACTCAAACAGACTGGAAAACAACTGTCGCACATGAAGGATCTGAACCTGAACCTGTATGGCAATGCAGGCGAGGTGCTGATCGTCATTACGGCGCGTTCGCATGCGCAGGCAGCAGCAACAGAGCTGACGGAAAATATTGCGGAACAGTTCGAGCTGGCGCTCGGCTCCGCAGCATACGGGCGCGGACGGGGCAGCCTTGCCTATTTTACCGCAGGCGCGCTGATTCAGAACGAATCGATCCTTGCCGCGGCAGACCCCGCTATGGGCGCCATGCTGGCAGAGGAATTTTCGCACACCAAGCGCGGGCCGGCTGTTTTTGATTTCGGCGAAAGCACTTACGAGGATTCCCGCTTCACGGCAAAGGTTCGCAAGGAAGTGGAAAAGAACGCCTATGAGGATGACGATGCCCAGATCGCTGCGGTGCGCGCATCCGCTGCGGCACGGTTTACCCATGCGGATTACGGTGTGGGCAGTGCGGGCTTTGACACCGATGCGGCCGAATGCTATATCGCCGTGGCGCACCGCAAATATGTGTACATCCGCTGTTTTGAAAAGACGGAAGACGTGAAAAAGACGGCGGCGCTGGCCGCACTGGATATCGTGCGCTGTCTGGAAGAAAAAAAGACGGTGAACCATGTGCGCATGTTCCGCCGGGATGATGATTTCGACTGGAATGAGCCGATCAAGCAGAAAAAAAGAGGGAAAAGCGTCGTGCCGGCCGCGATCCTTGCGGTATTGCTTGTGTTGCTTGCGGCGGCATGCATCTATTTCTTTATGCATTTCTCCGGTCTTGGTGAAGAAACGCCGGGTGATTCGATGCAGGTCAATCCGGGCGTAAGCGAATCGGCAGAGTCGGCTTTGCAGGACAGCGAAAGCACGGACGGCGCGGAAAGCGAAACGCAGCCGTCTTCGGAATCTGACGCGCAGGCACAGACGGATCCGCAGGCAGAACCGGAATCGCAACCGGAGCCGGAATCCGGCAGTACGGTTACAGGCGTTGTAACACCGTTCGGCTGATCCTGCATACAATAGAATCAAGAAGCTCGACGTGGCTTTTGCCTGTACGGGTATACCAGTGCGCCGCCCGCAGGGCGGCGCATTTTTTTATGATACCAACCAAAGGAGGAACGATGGAATGAAACCGGTAATCGGGATCACTGCGCCCGCAGGCGGTGCAGAAAATGCCTATGTGGCGCTGAAACGGGACTATGTGCGTGCGGTGGAAGCTGCGGGAGGGCTTGCACTGCTGATCCCGACAGATGATGTGCGCGGCAGTGCCGAACAGTGGCTTTCGCTCTGTGACGGGCTTGTGCTTTCAGGCGGCGGTGATATTGCGCCGTGCTTTTACGGCGAAGAGCCGATCCCGCAGCTGACGAGCACCGATCGTGCCCGGGATGCGGCGGAATTTGCGCTGTGCCGCAGGGCAAAGGAAACGGGAAAGCCGGTCCTGGGCATCTGCCGCGGTGCGCAGGTGATGAATGTGGCGTTCGGCGGCACGCTCTGGCAGGATCTTCCGGCGCAGAAAGCGGCAAACATCTGTCATAAGCAGGATACGCCAAGCCGGTCGGAGCTGTTCCACAGCCTTGCGCTGACACAGGACAGCCTGCTTGCCCGCATTATGGGCGAAGGAAAGCACGAATGCAACAGCTATCATCATCAGGCGGTGCGCAAAGCGGCGCCGGGCTTTCGTGTCGCGGCCGCCGCGTCCGACGGCGTGATCGAGGCGATCGAGCAGGAAAACGGCAGGATGATCGGCGTGCAGTGGCATCCGGAATGTCTTGCCGAACAAAATCCCGACCATGCGGCGCTGTTTGCGTGGCTTGTGAAAACCGCAGGCGAAAACCGGTAAGGCGGCAGAGTGTTTGAATTGCCCCGTGGAGCATGAACGGCATGCCCGCTTGGGAGAAGAACCGTTCAAACCGACCGATGGTCAGCGATTTTTAAATTGTGCGGTATCTGAAAATGGATATTTCTTTCAAAATAAATAATCAATCGAATGAAGTGCCCGACCCATTTCGATGCTTTTGCCTTTATGCGTTTTTCGGGAAAGTGTAAGCAGAGGTAAACCCGATAGAAAGAAAAAGTGCGTTGATTGCATAAAAACTTTATTTGCATCGGTTTTGCAGGATCCAGGAAAGCCCAGCTGCCTTTTTGCCGCCGGAGATTGACACGGCGAAGAAAACATGCTAATATGAAGTAAACTTCATGTGAAGCGAACTTCATTTTATAGGGAGGGATTCCGTGAAAAACAAGGTGAAAGAATACAGAACCATGGCGCAGATGACACAGCAGCAGCTGGCGGAGCGTGTACATGTTTCATCCCGCACCATTATTTCGATCGAAAAAGAACAGTACAGTCCGTCCCTGATGCTGGCATACCGCATAGCGCAGGTGTTCGGCACAAGTGTGGAGGAGCTTTGCTGTCTGGAAGAAAACCGAAGAATGGAGGATAACGCATATGAAAATCTTTAAAAAGCGCACATTTACCGAAAAGATCCGTCTGCGCATTTTCGGCCTGTGGTGTCTTGCGGCGGCAATGCTTGTGTACATGGTTGTGGTCGGCGAAATGGGTCTGGGCGATTCACGCGTTATCAGCCGTTTTGCCGATACGGCCGGTACGCTGATTTTCTTCGGCGGGCTGGGGTGGGTCATCTCCAAAATCATCCGCAACAAAAAGCTGCTGAAAAGCACGCAGATGCTGCGTGAACAGCTGCGGCAGGAAACCGATGAGCGCAACCGGTATCTGCATGATAAAAGCGGCGGCATCGTATGGGATGCATTGTTTATTCTGCTGCTGTTCATCACAATGACGGCGTCACTCGTCAATATGCCGGCATTTTATACCTCGTTCGCGGTGCTTGCAGCGGCGGTGGGGCTGAAAATTGCGGCGTATCTCTTTTACAGCAAAACCGAATGACATCCGCGGTACAGGTTTGCAGGCGGTGTCCTGATATTCGGGAAAAAGAAAAACAAAAAGGGCTGCTGTCTGCGTAAACAGACAGCAGCCCTTTTGCCGGTAAATACACCGGCATCTGCCCCGGTTCCCGATATGCAGCCGTGCAGAAGGAGGAGGGGAAAAATGCAGACGCGGCTGTGGGAACAGGGGATAAGGCCTTGGGGGCAGGATCATTCGCTGAAATAGCGGAACGAGCCTTCATACCGGAAGGCAGAGCCTGCCGGAACCGGTTCGGGAACATCCCGGAACAGGTGGAAGTATGCCTTGGCGTAGTTTTCGTTGAATGCGGCAAACCCGGTGTGCATGTGTTCGCGTGAGCCAAGCCCCACGTCGGGGTTCAGGCTTACCTGACAATTGTACTTGCCGCGTTTGCACACAAAGTCGGAACAGGTGGTATCGCCGCAGTTGTTTTTGCTGCGTACGCTGTTCCATTCGGTGTTGGCGGCATTCAGATACTTGATGCCGTCGGATGCCCACGGGTTCGGCAGCTGCAGACCGTAGTAGGTTTTCACCTTGCAGTCCTCAAGGAACGTGATATCATTCGATACGGCAAAGGTGTCGCCGTCAAATACCATGCGGTAGTTTTCACGCAGAACGGCGCGTCCGCTGCCGTCCGGCTGCTTGGTATTGTTGGCCTGCACGTCGTTAGTCCATTCAAAAGTGACGGTGTCGGCATAGCCTGCGTATCCGTCGGATACCTCGGTGCCGTCCGCAAGAACTTTAAAGGATGTCATTTTCGCGGTGGGCGTGTTCTTGGTGCCCGGGCTGGTATCGCCGGTGTTTTCGTGCCCGTGGTTGCCGCCGGTAAAGCTCCATGTATCGTTGCAGGTGGGGTTGTTCACCGCCGAAATCACATACGGGCCGAAGCAGTCGGTATTGCTCGTCATCAGATTCCAGCCATTGTCGGCAAAGGCGGCTTCGCCGTCAAGGCCGATGCTTACAAAGTTGACGGTCTTGAATTCAAACAGGCTGTTCGGGCCTTTTGCACCCAGCGTATATATGGCTTTTTCCGCATCGTTGAAGCGGGAAAGCAGGCGTACTTCGCCGTCGCGGTACGAAAGGAATACCGCCTTCTGTGCGTTCGGCTCTGCCGGGTCCGGCGTCACCGGTGCGGGATCGCCGTACACGCTGATCTCATCCAGCAGCACGGTGCCGCTTTCCGCATAGAAATAGTACTTGACATAGCGCGCCTTCACCGGATTTTCAAGGAACGTCTGTACGTTATAGGTGCTGCCGTACGAGGTAAGGCTGCGGCCGTTGTATACGGTCTGCCAGTGGACGTTATCCTGCGAGACGATGAACTGTACGTTGTGCGGAAGGGCGGCGTTTTCTTTCGTCAGGAAGTTTGCCGAAAGCTTGCTTACGGAATAGACGTCGTTCAGATCGAGCGTGATGCTGTGCACGCCGCCGGAGGGGAAATCAAAGCCCGTCCAGCCCGGATCGGATGCGTTTTCCGGAGCGTGCTGGCCGTCCGTCAGCCGGAAACCGGCGTCGGGGTGCTGGGCACTCACTTCGGGGATTTCGTACGCCTTGCCCTGCGACAGATTGCTCATGCCGCGCGTGACAAGGTCGATCGGGTCGGCGGCGCCGTCGGTGCTGCCCTTGCCGTTGATCGTGATTTCACCCAGAGCCATGTGTTCGGTCGTCTGGCGGAACACCAGCTTGACATAGCGGGCGCGGAATACCTCCGGCACGGTGTAGGTGACCTTTGCTGTTTTGCCCTCGGCGGGGGATACCGGTTCATCATACAGCTTGATCCAGCTGATGTTGTCACCGGATGCTTCGTTGCTGACCCAGACCTGCATGTTAGAGGGCAGGCCTGCGCCCTTTGCGGCATCCTGTACGAAATCCGCGCTGATCTCGTGAATTGCCTTTTCGGATTTCAGATTGAATACGGCGGAAACCTCCATGGAATCACTTTCCTTTTTCCAGCCGACCCACTGCGGCGGCTGTGCATCCGGATCGCCGGATGCGTCCACGACACCGTCCGTCAGCAGGCTGCCGTTTGCATCGGGCCATGCGGCCTTGTCGGCTTCGGGGTAACGGAAGGCTTCGTTCGCGGGGTCACAGGCCGAAAGATAATATGCCTTGCCCTTTGCCTGATTGACAAGGGCAGCGGGGTCGGGCTCCGGCTCGTTCGGCTTGCCGCCGGTGCCCCAGATTTCGATTTCGTCAAGGAACAGCATGATCCCGGTTTTCATCGTGATCTGTACAAAGCGGCCGCGCACGCCCTCTTCCGGCGCACGGTAGATCAGCCATTCCTGTCCGGCTGTGCCGGTGTGGTCGTCGTGCACATCCGTCCAGTGGATGCCATCGTTTGAAATGCGCACCGTGTACGAACCGGCGGACGTGATGCCGTCCTTGTTCGCGGTGTAAACATGTGTTTTTACCGCGCTGATGTTTGCGCTTTCGCCCAGATCATAGCAGATCGTGACAGCGCCCGGATTGAGGTATCCCGTCCATTCCGGGTTCAGATAGCTGGGATCGCCGGCCTTGATGCCGTTGGAAAGCTCGTAGTTTTTATCGGGGTTTCTGGGGTAATAACTGCCCTTGGCCGATGCAAAGCTCGTATCATACGGGCGGTTCAGCGCAATGTTTTCCCCGCTGGGCGGCGCCGCTTCTTTCAGAATGCCGTCGGGCGCATCGCCGCTTGCCTCGGTGAATACTTCGATCTCATCCAGGAACACCCAGAAGGAAGCGGGGGTAAGGGTGAAGCGGATGTCGGTTGCTTCAAAGGATGCATCCGGCTCTGCGGCAAAAATCACCCGCTTGTCGGCGGTGACAGGGGCCGAGGACGGCGCATCGTAGATCGTATGCCATTCGTCGGAGGTGTTGTGCTTGATTTCGATTTTATAGCTGCCGGGCAGAAGGATGCCGCTGCCGTTCATGGAAAACGCGCCGATACGGATCTGGCGGAAGGTGCGGGGCGTATCACCGATATGGAACGTCAGATCGACCGGCTGCACCGGATTGCGCCGATGATAGCCGACCGAGTTTTCACCCGACCACGAATCCGAAAAAGCACCGTCTGTCAGCTTGCTGCGTTCGGTATCCGGATGCGTATCATGGAAGTTGCCGGTACCGGCATTTGCGCCGCCGTCCTTCAGGGAGGTTGTGTATTTTACGCCTTTCAGGATGTTTTCACTGGCGGCGCTCGTTACGGTCACGGTGCACACGGCGCTTTCGGCGCATGCGCTGGAACCGCCTGCCGTATTGGTGACCACGACCTTATAAGAACCGGCGTCTGTGGACGATGCCTTGGGGATCGTGAAGCTGCTGCTGTTTTCGCCCACCGGGGTCTCATCACGGTACCACTGGTAGGAAAGCGTGCCGCCGTCGGTGACGCTTGCTTTCACGGAAAGGATCAGCTCCTCTCCTGCCGCAGCCGTCAGCGTATCCGGCAGATTTTCGGCAAAGACGGGCATGGCGGCAGAGGAAGCGGGATAGATAAGCTCGCCGTCCGTGCTGCCGGAGGGGGTGCTTGCAAGCACTTCGATCTCGTTAAAGACGTTGAAGCCCAGACCGCCTTCCGGGGCAAAGGAGAAGCGCAGCTTTTCCGCAGCAATGGAAGTATTTCCGGTGCAGCCGAACACATAGGCATGATTCGATGCATAAGGCAGCTTGGATGCGTCGCAGATGACGCGCCACACGCCGTTCGTAAAGGCTTCGATCTTCATCTGGGCAAACACCTTGATCGGCTGCTGGAACGACTGTGTCGTCGCCGAGGAAATGCGCACCTGACGGAAGACGCGGCAGCCGCCCAGATCAAATTCCAGATAGCCGGGCACGTTGAAGCCGACGACCTTTGCGTGGTCGTTCGCATAGTCTTTGTCATCAAAGATGCCATCGGTCAGCCAGCTGCGGATCTCCGGCTTGGATACCGGCCCCTGACCGTAAATGAAGTGATCGTTCGGGATGTTGGTTGTCCATTCCAGACCGGCAAGCATATTTTTGCCGTTGGAACGCAGCGCTTCCAGGCCTTTCAGGATGCCGGCACCTTCATCGGCGGAAAGGGTGCGCTGCGGGTAAAAACGGTTGCCTTCCAAAGCAAGAAGACCCTGCTCGACACTGGCTGCGGCTTCTTTTCGGAAGGCAATCTGCGATGCATCGTCGCAGGCAATGTCATCCCCAAGGGGGCAGCCGGCGGCGCGCACGGCGGTAACGGCTGCAAATTCCCGTGTGGCGGCCGCGTTCGGGTCAAACGTTTCGGCGTCGGGGATCAGGATGCCGTATGCAATGGCTTTTTTGACAGCGGCCTCATAGCCGGTGCCTGCGACGTCGGTGTACGGCGGCTCGCGGTCGGTACCGGTTTCGGGATAGCCGTAAAAATCAACAAGTGTCTGGATCCATTCGCTGCGGGTGTATTCCGATTCGCTGTCGCCGGAATCCACAGAATACTGTACAAGCGCTTCCAGCTTGAGGGGGCTGCCTTCCACGGTGACGACGGTTTCGGCGTGGACCATTTTCGTTTTGCCTGCGGCTTCGGCGCGAAGCGGCACTACAGCGCCGCAAAGTGCAGCGCAAAGGAACAGGGACATGAATTTGCGTCCCTTTTTATTGCGGACGATCAGGAAAATGACGCATGCGGCAGCCGCAGCAGCCAGCAGAACGATGATCGTGATCCACACGCCGCGTCCGCTTTTTTCGGCAGGCTGCGGCGCGGTGGGCGCGGCAGCGTCCGTCTGCTGCTCGGCTTCGGAAGAAGAATCCGCCGCTTCCGGCTTGGTGCTCTCCGGTTTGCTTTCGGGCTTTGATTCCGGCTTGCTCTCCGGAAGTTCGGATTCGGCACTTTCTGCCTTTTCGGGCTTTACCGAATCAGCGGAAACAGACGGAACGACCGTGCCGGCTGCGGGACGGGCG
>JAHHSL010000035.1 GCA_020025235.1 Ruthenibacterium sp. | reverse complement strand
TGCTGTGCGTGCTGGGTGCGGTGCTTTCCCGCATGGCCAATGCAAAGTGCATCGCAAACAGGCATTGATCGGCACCGGCGCAAAGTGCAGGCACTTGCAGGAAGATATCGTGCACAAAAGAACAGAAAAAGTCCCCGGTTCACGCGGAACCGGGGACTTTGTTATCGGGAAAAATCCGTTTATGCGTTTTTGATCGCAGCCTGTGCAGCAGCCAGACGTGCAATGGGCACGCGGAACGGAGAGCAGCTGACATAATCAAGGCCGACTTTGTTGCAGAACTCGATGCTCGTCGGGTCGCCGCCGTGCTCGCCGCAGATGCCAAGGCCCAGCTCCGGACGGACGGAACGGCCGAGCTTTGCAGCGGTTTCCACCAGCTTGCCTACGCCGTTCTGATCCAGATGTGCGAACGGATCGCTCTCATAGATCTTGCTGTCGTAGTAGTAGTTCAGGAACTTGCCTGCGTCATCGCGGCTGAAGCCGAAGGTCATCTGCGTCAGATCGTTCGTGCCGAAGGAGAAGAACTCTGCCTCGGCGGCGATCTCGTCCGCAGTCAAAGCTGCGCGCGGGATCTCGATCATGGTGCCGACTTCGTACTTCATGGAAACGCCTGCGTCGGCGATGATGCGGTCAGCGGTTGCAACCACAACGTCCTTGACGTATTTCAGCTCTTTCACTTCGCCGACCAGCGGGATCATGATGTGCGGCGTGATCTGGATGCCCAGCTCTTTGCTGACATTGATCGCGGCATTGATAACAGCGGTCGTCTGCATTTCGGCAATTTCCGGATAGGAAACAGCCAGACGGCAGCCGCGGTGGCCCATCATCGGGTTGAACTCATGCAGGCTGTCGATAACAGCGCGCAGGTGCTCGACGGTGATGCCCAGATCCTTTGCAAGCTCCACGATGTCCTCTTCCTTGGTGGGCAGGAACTCGTGGAGAGGCGGATCGAGGTAGCGCACGGTCATCGGGCGTTCGCCCAGAACACGGTACATGGCCTCGAAGTCGCCCTGCTGATACGGCAGAACCTTGGCAAGGGCAGCCTTGCGTGCTTCCACATCGCGTGCAACGATCATTTCGCGCACGGCCTTGATGCGGTCGCCCTCGAAGAACATGTGCTCGGTACGGCACAGGCCGATGCCTTCTGCGCCGAATTCAACCGCCTGCTTTGCATCGCGGGGGTTATCGGCGTTGGCAAAGACCTTCAGGCGGCGCTCTGCGTCAGCCCAGCCCATAAAGGTGCCGAAATCGCCGGAAATGGATGCTTCCACGGTTGCAATGGCTTCGCCGTAGATATTGCCGGTGGAGCCGTCAATGGAGATCCAGTCGCCTTCGCGGTAGGTTTTGCCTGCCAGCGTGAAGCACTTGTTGTCGTAATCGACAACGATGTCGCCGCAGCCGGAAACACAGCATGTGCCCATGCCGCGTGCAACAACGGCTGCGTGGCTGGTCATGCCGCCGCGCACGGTCAGGATGCCCTGTGCGACTGCCATGCCTTCGATATCCTCGGGGCTGGTTTCAAGGCGCACCAGAACGACCTTCTTCATGCTGCCGCTTTCCACGGCTTCCTTTGCGTCCTCTGCGGTAAATACCACCTGGCCGCATGCAGCGCCCGGGGATGCGGCAAGACCCTTGCCGATCACTTCGGCGGCTTTCAGGGCAGCCGGGTCGAACTGCGGGTGCAGCAGGCTGTCAAGCTGCTTGGGCTCCACGCGCAGAACGGCTTCCTTTTCGGTGATCATGCCTTCGCTGACAAGATCGACCGCGATCTTCAAAGCGGCGGCTGCGGTGCGCTTGCCGTTGCGGGTCTGCAGCATGAAGAGCTTGCCGTCTTCGATCGTGAATTCCATATCCTGCATGTCGCGGTAATGGTTTTCCAGCTTGGTTGCAATTTCAACAAACTGGGCATAAACTTCGGGCATCTGGTCTGCCAGGTGGCTGATCGGGGACGGCGTGCGGATGCCTGCAACGACGTCTTCGCCCTGTGCGTTGATGAGGTATTCACCGAACAGCGCCTTTTCGCCGGTTGCGGGGTTGCGGGTGAACGCAACGCCCGTGCCGGAGGTTTCGCCGGAGTTGCCGAAGACCATCATCTGCACGTTGACGGCGGTGCCCCAGTCATAGGGGATCTCGTTCATGCGGCGGTAGGTGTTTGCACGGGGGTTATCCCAGCTGCGGAACACGGCCTTGACGGCTTCGATCAGCTGCACCTTCGGGTCGGTGGGGAAATCCGTGCCCATTTTTTCGCGGTACAGGGTCTTGAATTTCAGAACAAGGGCCTTCATGTCGTCGGCATCCAGTTCGATATCCTGGGTGACGCCTTTGGCCTCTTTCATTTCGTCGATGATTTTTTCAAATTCGCTTTTGTTCATCTCCATGACAACGTCGCTGAACATCTGCACGAAGCGGCGGTAGCTGTCATAGGCAAAGCGGGGGTTGCCGGTTTTCTTTGCAAGGCCTTCCACGACTTCGTCGTTCAGGCCAAGGTTGAGGATGGTGTCCATCATGCCGGGCATCGAAGCGCGCGCGCCGGAACGGACGGAAACGAGCAGCGGATTGGCGGGATCGCCGAACTTCTTGCCGACGAGGTCTTCCATCTTTCCGATGTACTCGTAGATGTCGGCCATGATCGATTCATTGATCTGACGGCCGTCTTTGTAATACTGGGTGCAGGCTTCGGTGCTGATGGTGAAGCCCTGGGGAACCGGCATGCCTGCGTTCGTCATCTCGGCAAGGTTAGCGCCCTTGCCGCCGAGGATCTCGCGCATGTCTTTGTTACCCTCACTGAACAGATAAAGGTACTTCTTTTCGCTCAAAATTCTCTACCTCCAAAAAGTTTTGTACAAGCCGGCAGGTGCAAAAACACGCCGTCTTGTACGAATAAACAAAATGTTTATTCTTTTGCACAAATAATTATAACAAAAAGTCACACTGAAAGCTACCACTATTTTCTTTAATTTTGTTGTATTTTAGGTGCAAAAATTGAAAAATTCGTGCAAGAATCGGTTTCCTATTGAAAAAATCTGCAAAAGGGGTACAATAGATTCGTATGCCTTTTGGGAAAAAAGGCGTTTTTGTGCCCAAAACAGAAGGGAAAACACCCCGGACGCCGGGTGCAGAAATTTACACGTTTCGTCTCGACACACGGCATTCTTTATAGTATTATAAAGACGGCTCAAAAGAGGGAAAGACCGGAACAGAACCATGCAGAATCAAAAGCGGTGCGGTGCGTTTGTGCCGTGCCGCGATGTTGTGTTACAGGGAGAATTTATGTTTTTGAAAAGCGCATCCAATCTGGATTATCTGATCGTGGGGCTCGGCAATCCGGGCAAAAAATATGAGGGGACACGCCACAACGCGGGCTTTGACGCGCTGGATCACGTTGCGCAACAATGGGGCATAAGCGTCACGCGCTCAAAGTTCGACGCCCTGACGGGAACGGGGACGGCAAACGGGGCCAAGGTGCTTTTGGCAAAGCCCCAGACGTTTATGAACCTTTCGGGCGAAGCCGTGCGCAAGGCCGTTGATTTCTATAAGATCCCGGCGGATCACGTCATCGTGATCTTCGACGATATCTCGCTTGCACCGGGGCGGCTGCGCATCCGCAAAACAGGCTCTGCCGGCGGGCACAACGGCATCAAAAGCATCATTGCAAACATCGGGCAGGATTTCCCGCGCATCAAGGTGGGCGTGGGGGAAAAGCCGCATCCGGAATACGATCTTGCCGACTGGGTGCTCGGGCATTTCACGCCGGACGACAAAAAGGCGATCACATCGCGGTATGACGATATCTGTGCGGCGCTGGAGCTGATGCTCGAGGGCAAAACGGATCTTGCCATGTCGCGCTATAACGGGTAAACCCGGTTTCCGCAGAATACGCACACCGCAAAGGAGGATTACCATGCTGACACGACCCTTGAAAGATACGCCGGAATACAAGCGGCTTTTGGCGGATGTATCCCGCCCGGCGCCCGCCGTGACGGCTTTGTTCGGTATGCCGCCGACCGCGCGCGCCCAGATCCTTGCCGGTCTGTGTGAGGATACGGCGCATCCGGCGCTCGTCATCTGCGCGGGCGAAGCGGATGCAACGCGCCTTGCGGAGGATCTGGAACAGTTCGGCCAGCATGCCGAGGTGTTCCCTTCGCGCGATTATGTCCTGCGCGCCGTGGAAGGGCAGAACCATGAATACGAATACCGCCGCCTTTCGGTGCTGGGCAATCTGGTGGGCGGCAGAACGAAGATCGTGTGCGCATCGGCCGAGGCCGTGATGCAGTACACAACGCCGCGCGAAGAATTCTGCGGCAATACGCTGACGGTGAAGCGCGGTGACGAAATGCCGCTGGAAACGCTGATCGAACGGCTGTACGGGGCGGGGTATCTGCGCCGCATGCAGGTGGACGGCCCGGGGCAGTTTTCCGTGCGCGGGGGCATCGTGGATATCTATGCGCCGGAAATGAAAAAGCCGCACCGCATCGAATTCTGGGGCGATGAGATCGACAGCATCCACAGCTTCGATCTTGTGACGCAGCGCCGCGAAACGCAGGTGAAGAAGATCCATATCTCACCCTCGCGCGAAGTGCTGTTCGGCGATACGCAGCAGGCGGCGCAGCTGCTGCGCACGGCGCTTGCCAAGGCAAAGCCCGCTTATGCGGATGCACTGGAAGCGGCGATGAGCGCCGACCTTGCCGCACTGGACGCTGGGACGATGCCGGCTGCCATGGATAAATACCTTGCGCTGCGGTACAAAAAACCGGCGACGCTGTTTGAATATTTCGATGAGCCGATCGTGTTCCTGAACGAGCCGAGCGCCGTGCGCGAAGCGGCAAAGGGTGTGGAATTCCGCACCGGCGAAGCGCAGAAGGGGCTGCTGGAAGAGGGCGTGCTGGCGCCGGGGCTGGATCGGTTTTACGAGGATACGGCGTATCTTCTGCACGAAACGGGCAGGCGCACGGCGATCGTGTGCGAAAACTTTGCGCGCACCGTGCCCGACCTGAAGCTTGTTGATACCGTCACGGCACAGACGCACAGCCTGCCGCCGTGGAGCGGCGAGGTGAGCGCGCTGTGCGATGAGCTGACGCCGCTGATCGAACAGAAATATGCGGTGGCGGTGCTGGCGGGCACAAAGCGCGCGGCCGAAGCGCTGGCGCGGGATCTGGAATCCGCAGGGCTGCGTGCACAGGCCTATGAAAAAGACCCCGAGCAGCTCATGCCCGGAACGGTGGGCGTGTTCGAAGGGCACTTGAATGCGGGCGCGGACTACCCGTTTGCCAAATTTGCGGTGTTTACAAGCCGGCGCCATGCCGCCGCGGCGCCGCAGAAGAAAAAGGCGAAGAACAAGGGGCTTTCGAGCCTTTCGGATATCAAGCCCGGCGATTATGTCGTGCACCAGAACCACGGCATCGGCATCTATGCGGGCATCCAGCGTCTGGATATGCAGGGTGTCGTCAAGGACTATATCAAGATCAATTACGACAAGGCCGATACGCTGTATGTGCCCGTCACGCAGCTGGACGTCATCAGCCGGTATACCGCACCCGGCGACAGCGAGCACGTCAAGCTTTCGCGCCTTGGGGGCGACGCGTGGAACAAGACAAAGAGCCGCGTGCGCAAGGCGACGCAGGAAATGGCGAAGGAACTCATCGAGCTGTACGCGCACCGGCAGCAGGCGCAGGGCTTTGCCTTCCCGGAGGACGGCGAGTGGCAGCGCGATTTTGAAACGCGCTTTGAATATGACGAAACCTCCGATCAGCTGACAAGCGCGGCGGAGATCAAGCGCGATATGGAAAAGCCGCACCCTATGGACCGGCTTTTGTGCGGCGACGTGGGCGTGGGCAAGACGGAAGTAGCGCTGCGCGCCGCATTCAAGTGCGTCATGGGCGGCAAGCAGGTGGCGATCCTGGTGCCCACGACCATTCTGGCGTGGCAGCACTATACCACGGTGCTTTCCCGCATGGAGGCATTCCCGATCAAAGCGGGGCTGCTTTCACGCTTTGCAACGCCGAAGCAGCAGAAGGAAACGCTGCGCGGGCTTGCGACGGGCGAAGTGGATATCGTGGTGGGCACGCACAAGCTGCTGCAGAAAAGCGTGAAGTTCCACGATCTGGGGCTTGTCATCATCGACGAGGAACAGCGCTTCGGCGTCAAGCATAAGGAAAAGCTCAAGGAAAGCTTCATCGGCGTGGATATGCTGACGCTTTCGGCAACGCCGATCCCGCGCACGCTGAATATGGCAATGAGCGGCCTGCGCGATATGAGCACGATCGAAGAGCCGCCGTTCGAGCGCCGTCCGGTGGAAACCTATGTCATGGAATACGACCTTGGCGTCATTGCCGAAGCGCTGCGGCGCGAACTGGACCGCGGCGGGCAGGCGTATTACATCCACAACCGCATCGATACGATCGACCGCTGTGCGGCGATGCTGGCAGAACAGCTGCCGAATGCGCGTATTGCAACGGCGCATGGGCGCATGGACGAAGCGGCGCTTTCGGATGTGTGGCAGAAGCTGCTGGACGGGGAAATCGACATTCTGGTGTGCACCACGCTGATCGAAACCGGCGTGGACGTGCGCAACTGCAATACGCTGATCATCGAAGACGCCGATTACATGGGGCTTGCCCAGCTGTATCAGCTGCGCGGGCGCGTGGGGCGTTCGGGGCGCAAGGCGTATGCGTATTTCACGTTCCACCGCGATAAGGTTTTGACGGACGTTGCGGCAAAGCGCCTTTCCGCAATCCGCGAATTTACAAGCTTCGGCTCGGGCTTCCGCATCGCCATGCGTGATCTGCAGATCCGCGGCGCCGGCAATCTGCTGGGGCAGAGCCAGCACGGGCATATGGAAGCCGTGGGCTATGAGATGTATGTCAAGCTGCTCAATCAGGCGATCGCCGCCGAAAAGGGCGAAACGGTCAAAACGGATAAGAGCGACTGCCTGATCGACATTACCGTGGACGCATATATCCCGGAAAATTACATCCCCGACCCCGCCGGACGCATCGAAGCGTACAAGCGCATTGCCGCGATCGCGGACCGCGCCGACGCGGACGATGTGCTGGACGAACTGCAGGACCGCTACGGCGATGTGCCGAAAAGCGCACAGGGGCTGATCGACATCAGCCTGATCCGCGTTGTTGCGGCACGGCTTGGCATCTACGAAATTTCGCAGCGCGGGGATACGCTGATCCTGTATTCCGATCAGCTGGATCTGGCGGCGCTGAAACCTTTGCTGCGCGATATGGGGCGCAGGCTGCTGGTGAATGCATCGGGCAAGCCGTACCTTTCCGTGCGCATCCTGCCGGGTGAAAAGCCGCTGGACGTGATGAACGCGGTGTTTGAAATTATGGAAAATCCGCCGCAGGAGACGTAAAAAAGACATCCTGCGCGGGGGAAACTTCCGTGTGATACTTGTCATTCACCGCGCAAAGCGGTATAATATTTTTTATTATTGCGGGCGAGGAATTTGTAAAAAAACGCCCGTGCGGAGGGAAAAACTGTGAAGATGAAAAAAATCATCGGTATTCTTCTGTGCGCCGTTCTGGCTGTTTCCATGGCGGCCTGCACATTTTCGGCACCGTCTGTCGTTATGACGGTGGAAGGGGAGGAAATCCCCGCAGGGCTGTACCTGATGTATCAGTATCAGGCTTATACGCAGGCTTCGTCCAAGGTGGATGATCCGTTGATCCCCACGATGAAAAACACGATCAAGGGCGTAAGCGTCACGGATTGGATCCATGAACAGGCCGTGGAGGGCGTCAAGCGCTGCATCTGGACGGAAAAGGCGTTTGCGGAAAAGAACGGCGAACTGACGCCGGGTGAAACCGAAACAATTGATAAGCAGATCGAGCAGATCTGGCAGGCAAACGGTGAACAGCTCGAGAAAAACGGCATCGGCCGGGAAAGCTATACACGCTTCTTTACGGCAAACATGCTGTACGAGCGCATGATGTATGAAGAAATGTTCACCAACGAATCTTCCGTCAGCCTGGATGAAGGCAAGAAGTACATGAACGAGCATTATACGCGGATTCAGATGCTGCTGCTGCCGATCGGCAACGACGAGGGCGTCGTGCTGGAAGGCGATAAGCTTGAAGAAGTGAAAACGCTGGCACAGGATCTTGCAGAAAAGCTCAATCAGGGCGGAAACTTCGATGAACTGGGCAAGGAAGCACTGCAGAAGGCATGCGAGATCAGCGGACGCACCTATACGGAAGAGCTGCTGGGCGCATTCCTTACCAAGGGCTTTGTAACCGAGGATTCGCACGAATACCCGCAGGAAGTAGTGGAAAAGACCATGGCAGCCAAAGAGGGACAGGCCGATGTTTACTACAACAGCAATGTCCCCATGGTTTTCCAGCGCATTGCAAACTTTGCCGATGACGCCGAATATGAAGAAAACTTCAAGAAGGCGATCGAAAGCGAGATCGTTACCGGACGCTTTGCGGATGCTGTAAAGGCTCAGACCGATGCGTATGAGGTGACCGAGGACGCCGCTGCCGTCAAGGCATATGCTCCCTCGAAAATTAAATAAAAAACCGTCATGCCGCACCATGCAAAGCGGCAGCGGAAATGAAAACGGCAGCTGTCTGGACAGCTGCCGTTTTTTCAGATCAGCGTGGGAAAGCGAAAGCCCCGCAGATGATCCGGCGCCGTTTTCCGGCGATGCCGAGCACCGGCGGTTTCGGCAGAAAGGGCCGGCCCGGCTGCAAAACAAAAGCAGGCGGAACCAAAAGCAGGCACAGAAGAAAAAGGCCGCAGCGCAAACGCACAGTGGCCTTTTTTATGATATGGTTTTGCATCCGCGCGGTTCACGCAGTGCCGAACGAAGCATCAGTAAAATTCCACTGTGACGGAACCGAGGCTGCATTCGATTTCGTACGAACTGGCGGCGGGGAAGGTGCCGAAGGTGCTGTCTTCGGCAATGCTGCGGTATTCCGTGCCGTCAAAGGTGACGGTGCCGACGCTGCAGGAAAGCTCCAGATAATAGTTCTGCGGGCGCGCGGCGCGCAGATCGGCTTTGCCAAGGCCGCAGTCGATCTCGGTATGGCCGTTCAGCGTCCCTTCGGACAGCGAAAACTTGCCTGCGCCCACATCCACGCTGCATTCCTGCTGACAGTTCAGCGAAGAAACCTCGATCGAACCGGCGCCGACTTCAAACTCGGCCTTGCGGCATTGGAGCGCATCGGCATGAAGGATGCCTGCCCCGACGGAAAGATCGATGGAATCGAATACCATGTCGCGCGGATACGTAATGGTGAATACGGCGTCATTGTTCGGCATGTTGAAGTCGGAGGTTTTCAGCTTCCATTCACCGCGCACAACGCGGTTTTCAAAGCGGGGGGAGCCTTCTACCTGAAGATCGAACTTGTCGCCCGCGACAAGATAGATCTCCGCGCCGCCCAGCTCGAAATCAAGGCTTGTGATGAGCGTATCGGGCGACGGTGCATTGGAAAAAGCCGATGCATCCGGTGCGGCAGGTGCAGCAGAGGGAGCCGTGCCTGCCGAAACAGAGCTGCTTTCGGGCGCGGGCAGGCTTGCCGAAGAAGCTTCGGAAGCGGAGCCTGCGGCAGCGGAAGCCGATTGCGAAACGGTGCGCTCCGGCAGGCGGTGTCCGTCATGTGTGCGGCGCATCGAAGCGGGCAGAGAGCCGCCGATAAAGAAGCCGATGGCAGAAACGGCGATGCCGAGCACAAGGCAGGCAGCCGCAGAAGAAAGTATGATTTTCATGATCTTATTCATAGGAGGTTCCTCACTTTCAAAGAAACATACTGCCACAGGCTGCGGCAGGCATTAAAAATAAACAGGCATGCTTTGGAAAGGCACCAGCAGAAGCCGATGGCCATCAGAACACCGGCGCCGATCGAACACAGGCTCAGGCCGAGCATCAGCGTTCCGGTGGAAGCGGAAAGGAAGAAAAGCCGGATGCTGCTGAAAATGCAGATAAGCCCCGCACCGGCGACGGCAAGCCCCGCGATGACGAGTGCGAACAGCGTGATGAATACGGCAAGAACGATGCTCAGCAGTGCAGCGGCAAGCGAAAACCAGATCGGGAACGTCACCACCAGCAGGATGATCGTCAGCGGAAGGCCGGCGGTGCCGGTGCGCTGCTGCCTTGGCAGCGGCTGGGAATAATCGTAGGGAGTGTGCGCATATTCCGGCGGGGCTTCGTATTTCGGCCCCGAAAATCCGGCAGGGGCGTCAGGCCCGGGCGCGGCTTGGGGTTTTGGCTTCGGCGCGGCTTCGGGGGCGGCGTGGACGTCACGGCAGTTTGCCCGCAGGATCTGCGCCACCTTTTTCGGGCTGCCCAGCTCCTGTAGAACGGCGTCCTCGTTTTCTGCACCGGCCTCCTCAAAATATTCGCTGTAAAACTGCAGGGCCTGCGTGCGTTCCTCTGCGGAAAAATCGCAAAGCTCATCCGCAAGCGCCTTCAGAAATTCTTGTTTATTCATGCGTCATCCCTCCAAACAATACGCTTTCGATCTGCTCTTTGTATTCTGTCCATTCCCCGCGGCAGACTTCAAGCTGCGCAAGCCCTTTTTCGGTGATGCGGTAATAGCGCCGGTTGCGTCCGGCAAATTCGCGGTCATAGGTCTGCAGGAAATCCTCTTTCTGCAGGCGGCGGAGCACGGGATACAGTGTGCTTTCGGATACGTTCATCACCTTGCGTACATCCTGTGTGATCTTGTATCCGTAGGTGCTTTCGGCAGATACGATGCTCAGTACAAGGGCATCCATAAGTGCAGCGCCCATATTAAAAGCCATTCGCAATCACTCCGTTCTGTCGTATAACTTTTATTCTGATAATATTATATGAGATATAATATTAGATGTCAACTAATATTTTAAAAGGAACAAAAATCACATGCAGCGGCAGACAAAACCGCAGAAAGAAACGGCACAGCCCGTACAGGACTGTGCCGTTTAAAGCAGTTATTTCTTTTTAAAGATGATAAGCTTGGAAAACACATAGTTCAGCACGATGACCAGAACGTTCGAGAACACCTTCACGCACAGGAACCACAGCCCCTGCCAGGAAGCCGGGAACAGCTTTGCGCCCAGCAGATCGACGCCCAGCCACATCACGCAGACATCCAGCGCCATGGTGCCAAGACGGCAGGTGACGAACGAACCGAATTCCCGCACGGCGGCTTTGCCGGTGCTGCGGCTTTGGAATACCCAGCGGCGGTTGGTGAAATAGGCAAACAGGATGCACAGCACATTGTCCAGCAGGGTGTTGATCGTGGTGGAAAGCCCGGCTTCGCGGAACACGATCCCCAGAACGATGTTCAGCAATGTCGTCAGCCCGCCGAAGATCAGATACGTCAGCTGTTCGTAATAGCGGTTCCAGAGCTGCTTTGCCTTTTCGATCATTCCTCGATCACTCTCACGGTCTTCATCACAACGGGGGTCGTGGGTCTGTCGTTCCAGTCGGTTGCGGTCGATGCGATCTCATCGACAACGTCCATGCCTTCTACAACGTGGCCGAATGCCGCGTAGTTGCCGTCCAGATGCGGGGCGTCGGCGTGCATGATGAAGAACTGGCTGCCGGCGGAATTGGGCATCATGCTGCGTGCCATGCTGATGACGCCGCGGGTGTGGCGCAGCGGGTTGTTTACGCCGTTGGATGCAAATTCGCCCTTGATGCCGTAGCCGGGGCCGCCCGTGCCGGTGCCTTCGGGGCAGCCGCCCTGGATCATAAAGCCGGGGATGATGCGGTGGAACGTCAGGCCGTCATAGAATTTTTCGTTGACGAGCTTGAGAAAGTTTTCGACGGTGATCGGCGCCGCAGTGGGGTCCAGCTCAATGCGGATCGTTTTGCCGTTTTCCATGGTGATTTCGATCATATTCGGTATCTCCGTTTCTGTTTCAAATATTTTATTGTGTGCGCAAAACACACTTGCGGGCATACGCTGCCCGCAGATATAAGTTCAGTATAGCACAAAAACGCGGCAGAGCAAACATATTTTAATATGCAATGCCGGTCAGTGCGGGCTTTCCAGCTGTTTTGCCGTGCGCAGTGCGCTTTCGGTCACGGCGGCAGGGAAATCCAGCTGCCGCAGCAGGCACAGCGCGCTGCGCTGTGTGGATACGCCTTTACGCAGAAGATAATCGAAGTGCAGCACGCCGTCCGAAACCTGTGCGGAAAAATAACGCTTTTCAAAAAGATCCTCCACAAGCGCCGTAAGCTCGATTTCGTGCGTGGTGGCAAGGCAGAGGCACGGCAGCTGCGCAAGGGCGCGCAGGATCGCACCGGATACGGCGATGCGGTCCGCAGAGCCGGTGCCCTTTAAAAGCTCGTCCAGCAGAAACAGGCACGGCACTGTCTGTGCGGTGTGCAGCATGTCCCGCAGACGGCGCAGCTCGGCAGTGAAGCCGCTTGTCCCGCCGCAAAGGCTGTCGCGCACCGCCATGCACGTCACGGGAAATAAACGCGGTGTGCACAGCCGGCGCGCAGAGCACACGCCCAGTGTCTGCGCAAACAGCACATTGATGCCGACTGCCTTTAAAAAGGTGGATTTTCCCGATGCGTTTGCGCCGGTGAACAGGGCGTGCTGCGAAAGCACGGTGCTGTTTTTTACGGCGTCCGGCAGCAGGGGATGATAAAGTTCCTCGCACGCGATGGAAAGCGGCGTGCAGGATTCCGGTTCGCACGAAAGCGGCAGGCTTTGGGCAAGGGAAAGCGCGGCGTTTGCAAGCTCGGCTTCCCCAAGGACAAAAATCAGGCACAAAAGCGCATCGCGTTCGGCTTCAAGCGTTTGCAGCGCCCGTCCGCAGCGCACAAGCGGCACAAGCGTCAGCGCGCCGAACAGCTCCGAAACCGGCGAATCGCCGGGGCTGAAACGGTACGGCAGAGTGCGGCGCAGCGCGTTCGACGCTTCGTCAAGGCAGCGGCACAGTGCAGGATCTTCGCCTTGCATGCGTGCGGAAAGGCGCTTTGCGGTATGTACAAGGCTCCCGGCGCAGAACAGCGCACGAAGCGGCTGGGCAAGCGCATCCTTTTCCGTGTAGTAGAGTGCGGTGTTCAGGATGCACGCGCCCAGAAAGCACAGCGCCCATGGCCCGAAGAAAAGCCCCGGCAGCGTCAGCAGCCACAGCGCCGCTCCGCAGCGGCACAGCACCGGATGCCGCAGTGCCGCCGTTTTGCCGGAGCACAGCGCCAAAAGCGCGTGCATATCGGGCAGGGCGGCAAGTGCTGTCATCACATCGGCGCGCAGAGCGCCGTCGCGGCAGAACAGTTCTTTTCGCTGCGCCCGTTCTTTCAAAAGGGCGTCGTCTGCCGGGGTGCGCAGCGCCGTATAAAGATACAGTTCGCCGAGCGTGCTTTCGCAGACATTGACCCGCGCGAACACTCCGTCCAGCTCAAGATCCGCCCAGGTGGTGTCGTCGATGCGGCGGATATCCGCAGAGCGCTGCGAAAAAATGTGCAGGAGGGTGCGTGCGTCATCCGAGGGCGGGCAAGGCGAAGCGGGGCTTTTGTCAAAGCGGCTGCATACCTGCCTGCGCAGTGCGGCATGTCTGCGGCGCTGTGCCGCAGAGAAAAGCGCGCAGAGCAGCACGCAGCACAGCAAAGCGGCCGACAGCACGGCAGCGATCGGGTGCATCGAATGCACCTCCTTTCCTCAAAAAACGCGGTCAGCGGATAAAGTTCGTGCGCACGGGCGGCTCTGCTTCGGGAAAAGCGATGCCCGCGGCGCGTCCGGCTTCGATGCACTGCAGCAGCCACGCCATGTTGCGCCCCAGCGTGCGCATGACGCAAAGCCCTTCCAGATCCTGCTGCACCTCATCGGGCGTATTGCCGTGCACCATGTTCCAGTAGCGGGAGGATACGACCGGCATGCAGTTGATCGTGAAATATTTGTTCAGCGCATCCAGACTTGCGGTGGTGCCGGCACGGCGCGCCGATGCGACCGCCGCGCCCGGCTTGCCGCGCATCAGCGGAGCGCCGGCGTAGAAAAGACGATCGAGGAATGCAAGGAACGCGCCGTTTGGGGATGCGTAATACACCGGCGTGCCGAATAGGAAGCCATCGCACCCGGCCAGCTTTTCCAGCGTTTCGTTCAGGGCGTCATCCGTAAAAACGCAGCGTCCGGTTCTGCGGCATGCCCCGCAGCCGGTGCAGCCGTGCACGCTTTTGCCGCAGGCGTGCACGATCTCGGTTTCAACGCCGCATTCGCCCAGCGCCTTTGCACATTCGTTCAGTGCCGTATAGGTGCAGCCGTGTTCGTTCGGGCTGCCGTTCAAAAGAAGGACTTTCATGCTCAAAACACCTCGTTTTCCATTCTTACCACAGGATATGCTACCAGTATACCATACAGACAGAAAGAAAAAAGCCCCCGCAGGATCCCTGCGGGGGAAGAATTTCTACCAGCGTGCGCGTGTTTCCACGACCTTGCCGGCGATATACAGATGTTCCAGATCCTCGCCCATGATGACCTGCGGCGTGTACGCGGGATTGAACGGCTGCAGGATCACGGCACTGCCGCGCTGCACAAATTTTTTCAGCGTGCCTTCGCCTTCGCCGAATACCACAACGCCCAGATCCCCGCTTTCCAGTGTGGGCTGGCGGTGCACAAGGGCAAGGTCGCCGTCGCTGATGCGCGGTTCCATGCTGTCGCCCTTTACCAATAAATAAAAATAGCGTTCGGGATCTTTGACGCGGGCGTATTCCTCGCCGTAATCTTCCTCAAACGCCAGCGCACCGAAGCCGGCGCGCACGGTGCCGATGATCGGAATGGGATATTCCGAAACCGCCCCCGCACTGCCGCCCGAGCAGCCCAAAAGGTAATCGGCACTGACGCGGAACAGCTCTGCGATCCGCGCAAGCGTCTGCGGGTCGGGCGTGGAACGCCCGGTCTCCCATTTTCCGACGGCCTGCTGTGTTACGTCCAGAAGACTGGACAGGGACGCCTGGGAAAGCCCGTCGCGCTTGCGCAGCTCTTTGAGTCGTTTCGGAAACATAAGGACACCTCGATCTGATTTTATATTTAATAATATAATACTACTATCAGTTGTAAATGTAAAGAAAAAAGCGGGAAAGAGGAAAAAACTTGCTAAAAAGACAACGAAAGGTAGTTCATTTGGCAAGCGCCGGGGTATACGAAGGTGCTGCTGTGTACGCCGGGCGCACAGAAAGATGTGAACAATAATGCTTTTTTTGTGAACAAAATGGTTAGATTCCGATGTTTTTCCCCGTTATAATGAATTAAAAACTCAAAGGAGGAATCACCAATGCGAAAATACATCAGCATTTTTCTGGCAATTTGTATGGCCGCCAATCTTCTGATGCTTACCGGCTGTGGGTCGGAAAAGAGTGAGAGCGAAAGCAAAGCGCCCTCGTCGTCGGCATCGGAAAGTGCGGAATCCGAAAAGCCTGAAAAACCCGAAAAACCCGAAAAACCGGAAAAGCCGGCGTCTTCCTCTTCTTCGTCCGAAGTGAAAGACGATAAGGAAGAAGAAAAAGAAAAGGAAGAGACAAAGCCGCAGGCGAATAAGCCGAAGCCGCAGCCAAACAAGGGGACGCCGAATAAGCCGAAGCCCCAGCCCCAGCCGCAGCCGCAGCCTCAGCCTCAGCCGCAGCCGCAGCCCCAGCCGGAACCCCAACCGCAGCCGCAGCCTGTTGAAACCGTAAACCTTGCAGCCGGTCTGGATGCGTTTACGCTCACCATGGAAGGCCCCGGCACGGATAAAGACCCCGCAACAAAGGATGTGTCGATCCGTGAAAAAGAGGAACAGATCCTCAAGCGTCTGACAGACGGCACATACGGCAACGGCGCCATTCTGGACGGCAACTGGAACGGTACGGGCGAACGCAGCAAATATTATGAAGCGTACCGCAATATCGACCGCGGCATCGTTCTGGATCTTGGCGCAAGCCGCAACATCCGGGAAGTGACGATGCATGTGCAGGAAAACCCGGCATACGGCATTTCCGCACCGGCAGTCCTTTCGTATTATCTTTCCGAGGACGGCGTGAACTTCAACCGCGTCGGCCGCGTCACCCGTTTTGACGCCGCCGTGGATAACGACCCCGCACATCAGCAGGGCGATGCGGCGCATCCGCCGGTAAACTTCAACTTTACCGTCAGCGGCCTGAACTACAATGCCCGCTATGTCAAGGTTGCCTTTGAACTGACAGGCACATGGATGTTCGCCGATGAGCTGAACGTCATGGGTCTTGCCGAACCGGCAGCCGATGCCGATACGCTTCCCGATACACCGGGCACGGAA
Organism: Ruthenibacterium sp.; assembly: GCA_020025235.1. Lineage (GTDB taxonomy): Bacteria > Bacillota > Clostridia > Oscillospirales > Ruminococcaceae > Ruthenibacterium. Next base: position 3,114 of record JAHHSL010000035.1, on the reverse strand, counting down.
TATGAAGACGTGAACGCATATCCGACACCGGAGCTTTCCGGCGGCATTCAGCACGAAAGCCTGATTTACGCCGGCTTCTATCAGCCGTCGAAGGATAAGCCGTTCCAGACCTCCCACAAAACAGCGGACGATCTGCTGCCTGTTGTCGGCTATCTTGGCGAAGACGGCAGCATCAAGGATAAATTCTTTGATTCGGTGACGTTCCTGCCGCATCAGACCATGCCGGATCTGACGACCGAGGACCCGACCGACAGCCGCAGCGTGGTATGGCTGACAAAGGAAATGTACGGCAACAAGGATGCAGCAAAGCTCTGCACGCGTGTCAACGAGTGGCAGATGTGGCTGGATTTCCTGTTCGATTTCAAGAACGACAAGGGCGAAGCGTGCAATCTGGATGCCCTGAACGAAGCCGTCGGCCGGATCAAAGCGGCAACGAACGACCCGAACTATAAAGTGGGCGTCAAGATCGCGATCCTGCAGCCGATTTCCGCCCAGAACGATTTCGGCAGACTGCCGGGAACCGAGCGCTCGCTGAACTTTGAAGTATCCGATACGAATACGCGCGATCAGGCGCTTGCCGACCGCACGCAGGCCATGAAGTGGTATATTGACACCATAGAAAAACGTTTTGCGCAGAAGGGCTATGAAAACCTGCGTCTGGACGGCTTCTACTGGTTCCACGAAAGCGTCGATTATGATGTGGACCCGATTGCAGCAGAGACCATTAAGGCGGCAACCGAGTATGTGCACAGCCTGAAAGGCGGCTACAAGATCTACTGGATCCCGTTCTATCAGGCAACCGGCTTCCGTGAATGGAAAAACTTCGGCTTTGATTATGCGATCATGCAGCCGAACTATGCATTCGACGCAAACGCAACCGGCCAGCGCGTGGATGACAGCGCGGCCCTTTCCAAGAAATACGGTCTGGGCGTTGAAATGGAATTCGGCGGTATCTCCGATCAGTACATTTCCACGTTCCGTGATTATCTGGTAAAAGGCCAGAAGGCAAACCTCGGTTATCAGCACGACAGCCTTGTTGCATGGTATACCAGCACATGGGGTCTGTATGATACCTGCCACAACAAAGCCGATACACGCTACATCTATGACGCCATGTTCGATTTCTTCCGCGGTGTGGAAACCAACATGGAAAGCCCGGTCATTAACCTTGCCAAAAACGGTAAGATCAGCGTGGAGGCACAGGACGTAAAGGATCCGCAGTACATCGGTACACTGGATACAAAGCGCCTTACCGATGGCAAAACCCTGAACTGGAACGAGCTGGTGCAGCTGGATCACAACAAGATCGGCGGCAAGATCAGCGTGAACGTCGATCTGAACGGCGTAAGCAATCTGACACAGGTGCAGATCTCCATGCTGGAAAACACCGGCTGGGGGATCGGTGCACCGGAATCCGTGACATTCAGCACCTCGGTCGACGGCACCACATGGACCCCGCTGGAAACCGTGACCAAGGAACAGGCAAAGCGTGTTCCGGATGCACAGAACAAGTTTGCAGACTATGTGTATGCCGCAGCAAAGCCCGCAGCGGCGCGGTATGTCAAGGCTGAATTTGAGCACCCCACCGCAAATGGCGCTCCGATGACCTGGATGGGCGCGGATGAACTGCTGGTTGTCGGCAGCGCACCGAAGGCCGATCCGACGTCGCTGACCGAGTTCGGCACGATTTCGATGACGGCAGAGACCGTGAAGGATGAAGCCAATTTTGCCGAACGCGAAAAAGTGGCAAAGGAAATTTTAAAGGATGGCAAAATGCAGACCGGCGACTGGTCGAACGTCAATACCCTGAAGGGTGACTATGTCGGCATGCTGCAGACGCTTTCTGACGGCGCGTATACCCTGGAAGTGAAATTTGGCTCCAACGTCAAGCTGACAAGCCTTGGCGTGGACTTTTTGAGCTGGACGTCCTCGGGCGTCGGCGCACCGGATTCCGTAACCTACTATACCTCTGCCAACGGCGGCGAAACGTGGACGGAGCTGGGCAAGCTGACCAAGGAGCAGGCGGCAAAGGTGAACATCAAAACAGGGCACGACGCCTACTACTTTGAAACTGCACCGTCCGCACCGCTGACGGTCAATGCCGTGAAGGCTGTGTTCGAGCGCGGCTTCAATCAGGATAAAAACGCTCCGTACGGCTGGATCGCATTTGACGAGTTTGTTGTAAAGGGCGAATTTACCGGTGCAGCAGCGGCAGCGGAAGAGCCTGCAGAAGCGCCTGCTGAAGAAAAACCGGCAGAGCCGGAAGTAAGCGAAGCAAAGCCGGAAACGGCCGAGCCGGAAACCGGTAAAACAGCAGAGTAAAACAGAACGGTGTGCAGCGGCACACGATCGGGAACGCCCTCGAAAGAGGGCGTTCCTTTTCTTTTTGCAAAATCAGGAACGAATCACTACTTTTGGTTGTCTTCAAAAATCGAAAAAAGCAAAAACAACTCAAATAAGTTGTTAAAATGTATTGACAACAACCTTTAGTTGTATTATGCTGTTAACAGAGAAAAACAGGAACGGATTCGGGAAAAGAGGAACCACGATGAAAAAGGCAGTGTTGAGTTTTATTCTTCGCATGGCAGTGGTGCTGTTTGTGCTGTTTGCTATGTATTCGCTGGAGGCCTATACGGTGGGGTCGATCAATGTGCAGATGCTGGCGATGCCTGCGTGTGCGGCGCTTGCGTGGGCGGCGTATAAGGCGGAGGAAAACCTGCACCGAAGCAAAAAAGCCAAAGCCGCGGTGCATGTTGCCGTGAAAAAGGGCAGCCCGATGCGGGTGGCGTAAAACTTTATCTGTCTTTTTGCGGTAATCCCCGAAAAAGGTATTGACAGAATGCAGCGGCTGTGCTATTATTATTAACGCACTCTTATACCGTAAAACCGAGGAGAGGTGTCCGAGCGGTTTAAGGAGGCGGTCTTGAAAACCGTTGAACAGCAATGTTCCGTGGGTTCGAATCCCACCTTCTCCGCCATTCAGGAAAACGGCTATCAGGAGTTACAATTAAACAGTTCAACAGAACGCTGCCATTTTGGAGAAGTACTCAAGTGGTGACGAGGCGCCCCTGCTAAGGGCGTAGGTCGGGAAACCGGCGCGAGGGTTCAAATCCC
>JAHHSL010000034.1 GCA_020025235.1 Ruthenibacterium sp. | reverse complement strand
ATCTGGAAGAGCTTTATCTGCAGCAGACCCAGGTGCATGACCTTACCCCGCTTGCCGGGTTGACGAACCTGAAAACCCTGTATGTTTGGGAAAATGAACTGGACAGCATCGATCCGATTTCCGGCCTGACCGGGCTGACCAAGTTGGATCTGGGCTCTACCGGCATCAGCGATCTGACGCCGCTTGCCGGATTGACGCATTTGACAAGTCTTTCTCTTTACAACAACAAGATTCAGGATGTAAGCCCGCTTTCCGGTATGACGGAACTGACGAAGCTGAATCTTTCCGAAAACAGCATCACGGATTTCAGCCCGATCGAAAATCTGCCTGTCTGGCAGAATAACGGCGTTATCACCGACTGATACAAAACATACATTCCGGCTGCAGTCCGCAGCCGGAATACTGTTTTCTTTTCATTTGGAGGGATCAATATATGAAGCATAAAAAAGTCTTACGGCTTTCCGCGCTGGCACTGGCAGCCGCACTGGCACTTTCTGCATGTGCAGGCAAACCGGCCGAAAGCACGGACAGCGAAGAAGCAAACGCCCAAAGCCAGACAGAAAATATTTCCGATGAAAATGCACCGGACGAAAATCAGGTGATCGAATGGAAAGTGCCTGCTATTGAAGAAGCCGTGCGCCTAGAACTGAATAAGCCCACCGGCGATATCACCGTCGGGGAAGCCATGACCGTGAGCTACATTTCTGTGCAGAATGCAAAGCTTACCGATATCAGCGACATCGCATGGCTCAAGGGGCTGCTGCGCTTGAACCTTTCAAACACGACGCCCGGCGACGATGACCCCACCCGCAACCAGATCAGCGATATCAGCCCGCTTGCAGAGCTTACACAGTTGGAAGATCTTGATTTAGAGCACAATCATGTCAGCGATCTTAGCCCGATTTCCGGCCTGACCAACCTGAAGGGTCTGGAAGTGACAGACGGCGGGATCACTGACATCAGCCCGCTGGCCGGTATGGTGAACTTGGAAAAGCTGATACTTTACAACAACCAGATCACCGATATCAGCGCACTGCAGGATATGAGCCAGCTGAAAAAAATGGATCTTAGCGGAAACCAGATTTCCGACATCAGCGCCCTTTCCGGAAAAAAGCTGCTGAAATGGCTGTACTTAAACAACAACCAGATCAGCAGCGTTGCCGCTTTGTCTGATGCGGAAAGTCTGATCGATCTGCGTATAGACGTCAATCTGCTCAGCGACCTGACGCCGCTTGCCGGCCTGACGCAGATGAAGTACATGAATCTGTTCCGCAATCAGATCACGGATGTTTCCCCCCTGTCAGGTATGACAGAACTGGAAGGCGTGATCTTGCAGAACAACCCCGTGGAGGATCTCTCTCCGCTGGAATCTCTTCCGGTGTGGCAAAACGGAAAAGTCCAATTTTCCCAGTAAAACGGCAGTCTGTTCCCGTTTTCTGCCGTTTTCCATACTGCAAAACCATTCTGCCTTTTCCGGGCAGCACAAAACCGGGCCGCCGCACAGTGCAGCGACCCGGTTTTTTTGCGTTTTTTTACGATCAGGCAAGCACTCCGTTGAGCATCGCGATCAATCCTTCTGCCTGTTCGGGGCTTACCGCACCGAAGGAGATCAGCGCTTTCAGCGGCAGGCCGGCAAGCATGGCCTGTGCCATGGCTTTCGCCGAGGGATCGCCGCCTTCAAGCATCGCCCCCACCGGCCCCTGACCCGCCTTTGCCAGCATTTGCTGCACAACGGGTGCCGTGCGGGGGTCTTTCAGCAGTTCGCCCAGTGTGGTGGACATCGACACCGTCAGCGGCAGCAGCTTCTTCGTCGTGAACTGCACGTCTGCCTGCAGCCGGATGTCATCGCTGGCGTGACCCGCCAGAACAGCATAGCTTCCGGAAGGCGCATACCAGTCCCCCAGCTCTTCGTTCCAATAGCTGAAATCGCGCGCAGTCAGCTGCATGGAAACCGTCTTTGTCTCGCCGGGGTTCAGGAACACCTTAGCAAAGCCTTTCAGTTCCTTATCCGGACGTCCCGCCGTGCCGTTCTGGTCGCGCACATACAGCTGCACGACTTCCTTTCCGGCTGTTTTCCCGCGGTTCGTCACATCCACGCGCACCGTCAGGGTGGAATCATCCTCCATAATGCCGGAGGAGAGCGCAAGGTTTGCATATTCAAATTCTGTATAGCTCATGCCGTGTCCGAACGCCCAGCGCACGGGAATCTGCTTGGAATCATAGTAGCGGTATCCCACATAGACGCCCTCTGCATAGTGCACCTTTTTGCCGTCTCCCGGAAAATTCAGATAACTCGGCGTATCCTGCAGCCGCAGGGGGAAGGTTTCTGCCAATCGTCCGCAGGGATTGCATTCGCCCCACAGCAGCCGGTCGCAGGCTTCCCCTACGCCCTGCCCGCCCAGATACATTTCCAGGATTGCCGCCGCCTGCTCTGCCCACGGACATTCCACGGGCGAACCGTTATGCAGGACAACAACGGTATTCGGCTGCACCGCCAGAACCGCGCGGATCAGCTCATCCTGCACCTTGGGCAGGTTCATATGCTTGCGGTCGTAGCCTTCCGATTCAAAGGAATCGGGCAGTCCGGCGAAGATGACCGCCGCTTCGGCTTCCTTTGCCGCGGCAGCCGCTTCTTCCAGTCCGCCGGGCAGCAGTTCGTCCTTTTCCGCCGAAAATGCGGGGACATACCGAACGCTGCGGTTCTTTGCCTGTGCCGCTTCCAGTGCGGACGTCACCTTGCTGGGATTGATATGGCTGGAACCTCCGCCCTGATAGCGGGGCGTCTTTGCAAAGCTGCCGATGTAGCACACCTTTGCGTCCTTTTTCAGCGGAAGTACGCCGTTATTTTCCAGCAGCACGGCACATTCTGCCGCCATATCCACCGCTTTTTCGTGATCGGCGGCGCGGTCGAACACCGCATCCGGTGCGCGGTGATCCACATAGCTGTACAGCACCCGCAGCAGGCGTTCCACGGCGCGGTCAAGCACAGCTTCATCCAGTGTTCCGCTGCGCACCGCCTGTACGATCTTGGCGTCATTTGCGGTGCCGGGACCCGGCATTTCCAGATCCAGCCCCGCTTTGAGCCCCTTGACGCGGTCGGACACTGCGCCCCAGTCCGTGACGACATAGCCCTCAAAGCCCCAGTCGTCCCGAAGCACCTTGTTCAGCAGCCATTCGTTTTCGGATGCATAGGTTCCGTTGATTTTATTATAGCTGCACATGACAGTCTTTGGCTGCGCCTGCTTTACCGCTTCTTCAAAACCGGCCAGATAGATTTCCCGCAGTGCGCGCTCGGAAACTTCGGACGAACAGCTCATGCGGTTGTATTCCTGATTGTTTGCGGCAAAATGCTTGATGCTGGTTCCGACGTTCCGGCTCTGGACGCCGCGGATATATGCGGCAGCCAGCTTTCCCGTCAGATACGGATCTTCGGACATATACTCAAAATTTCGGCCGCACAGCGGGCTGCGCTTGATATTGACAGCCGGGCCGAGCAGGATGCTGATATTTTCCGCCTGACATTCACTGCCCAGCGTTTCGCCCAGCTCTGTCATCAGTTCGGTGTCAAAGCTTGCCGCCGTGGCGCAGGCCGCGGGGAAGCAGACGGCCTGTACGCTGTCGTTTAGCCCCAGATGATCGGCGTTTCCCGCCTGCTTGCGCAGCCCGTGCGGGCCGTCCGTCATCATAACGGCAGGGATGCCGAGCCGTTCCACCGGCTTTGTGTACCAGAAGCTTGCGCCGGAGCAAAGACCGGCTTTTTCTTCCAGTGTCATTTCCGAAATTAGTTTTTTCAGATCGCGTTCCATATTATTTTCCTTTCCGCATCAATACTGATTGATCATTTGTGCCTGTGCTTCTTCGCGGGTGATCTCGCCGGAATTGCACTTTGCCATCAGCTCCACGTCATGGTCGTTCAGCTTATAGCCGCGCAGGATGATCAGCGCGATGACCATGCCGGCAATGGGCAGCACGTTGGAGATCGTCCACAGCTTATCAGCAAAGCCTTCTGCCTGCACGGCGCCTTCGCCTTCCACAAAGCCGATTGCAGCAAGCATGCCGGAGCCGACGACGACCACGAGTGCGGACTGCAGCTTGACGAAGAAGGTCTGCGTTGCAAAGGTGATGCCGGGTGCCGAAATACCGCTTTTGTACCGGCCGTATTCGGCGCAGTCCGGCGTGAACATGAAGTTCAGCGTTGCCGTCATGCCGACCGGAATGGCTGCCAGCGTGCTGGTGATCAGGAAGCCTGTCAGGTTGTGATATCCCACAACAAATTTCACCGCGACCAGAACCACGGTTGCGGCAACGCCCCAGTAGTACAGCTTGAACTTATCCACCTTTTTGGTGAACATGGGGATAAATACGCCCAGAAGGATGCTCGGCAGCAGACCGATGATCCCGAGCACGCCCTGCATTGCCTCGTTATTCAGGCAGTAGCGGGCGATATACATGCCCAGATTGGATGCAATGTTCAGCGAACCGACGATCAGCATTGCGCTGTAAAAAATCAGCAGGTACTTATTTGTCTTCATATAACGGAACATTTCCTTGAGGCCGACCGCCTGCTCCTGTTCGACAGAGGGCGCCACACGTTCCTTTGCGGTCAGGCAGATCGGCAGCATGGTAATGGCGCCGATGACCGAAAGCATCACCACGGTTGCCGTCCAGCCGCCCAGCATAGAGCGGAACACCGGGATCACCACCATGACGAGCATTGCGGCGATCATCGCGCAGACACGGCCGATCGCATTGAGCGTCGTGCGTTCCTGCTGCACGGAGGTGATAGTCGTAACAAGGCCGAAGATCGGCACGTCGCAGATCGTGTACGCGGTGTCCCACAGAACATACGCAATGCACGCCCAGATGATCTTGACGACCTCGGACGTTTCGGTTGGGATAGCAAACAGAAGGCACGTCGCAATGGGGATGCCCACAAGCGAAATGCGCAGCCACGGCAGGAACTTGCCTTTTTTAAAGCGCACCCTGTCGATCACACCGCCGAAGATCGGATCGTTCACCGCATCCCACACTTTTACGATAAGCGCAATTCCCGCAACGGAAAGCGCGGAAATGCCGACGTCCGTGAAATAGGTGTTCATGTACATAAAGATCAGCATAAAGAAAATGTTCTGTCCCAGAAAGTACAGCCCGTAGCTGGCCTTTTCCAGACCCGTCACCATTCCTCTGGTTCCGGTTTTGGTTCCTGCAGTTTTGCTCATGATGTTCCTCCTTTATTCATCGCAGTGCATTTCGCTGCGCACTGCGTTTGATACGGTTTTGGCATTTTGAACGAATCACCCAATAAATTTTCACTTGCTGTTTACATTTTATCGTTATTGTCCTATACTGTATATACTCTTTTACTGATTCTTATACCAAAACACGGAATGAAGTGCAGGTGCAGACAAAGTTGGAACAAACGATGCAGACAAAGAAAAATTCAATGCTTGACGCCGTGGCGGCACATGCCAGGGACATTGTCGACGAGGATCTTTCCTATGCGGCGGATACGCCGATGCCCTATCTTGACCGACGCCGAAGCGAACAGGCCGTGCTGGAGTGCATCCGCATGGGAAACGTGAACCTGCTGGATGAACTGCTGGAAAGCCATGCGGCCGGGCGTGACAGCCCGCACATCGGCACGCTTTCCACAGACAGCTTTAAGCAGCTGCATTATCTTGGCGTTGTCGCCGTCACGCTCGCGTCCCGCGGTGCAATCAGCGCCGGCGTGCCGGAAAGCATCGCCCTTGCGCTGAGCGACAGCTATATCCAGCAGGTAGAGCAGATCCGGCAGGTGGAACAGCTTGCCGTTTTTTACAAGGATGTATTCCGCAGATTCTGCGGCATCGTGCACAAGCACGATATCCAATACCTGAGCTTTCCCGTGCAGCAGTGCTATGACTACATGCTGCTGCATCTGTATTCGACCGTCACGCTGAAGGAACTGAGCAGTCTGTGCCGTCTTTCCCCCAACTATATCACCGATTTGTTCCGAAAAGAGCTTGGCATGGGGGCGATCCGGTATTTTCATCACCTGAAAATAAAGCTTGCCGCCTATTTCCTGCTGAACACCAATCTGACGGTATCGGAACTTTCCGCACGGTTGAGCTATTGCAGCCAAAGCAAATTCACGCAGCAGTTCAAGGAGGTTTACGGCGAACCCCCCACCCATTACCGCGCATCGCAAAAGCAGGGGCGCATCCTGTAATGGATTCTATCCGCACAAGCCGATAAAAATTTCGCGCTTTGCGCCGTCTTTGCAAAAATAGATACTATACAAGCTTTTTTCCGCATGTTACAATGCATATAACAGCACACAAAAGCCGCACAAGATCCCGCATGAGCCGCGCTTTTTTCAGCAGCTTGTGCCACAGCTTTTGGGCGCTGGCGTTCGGGCGGTATCCTGCCGCATCCCCCCTCATCCGCAGACGGACGTTCTGCATAAGGAGGTCGTATTGTGCCGTATCTTGTTCCGATTTTACATGTGATCGCATCGTACTGTTTATTGATCATTCCGACTTCGCTCCGCCCCACATTCAACGTCGATCTGATTTTATTCTGCTTTCCGTTCGTCCTGGGCATCGTGAACCTTATCATCGTGCTGACGGCGGGCCGCAAATGGAGCCGTGAAACCATGATGAACTGCGCCATGATCGTCAAATACGGGCTGATCCCGTTTTATCTGTTCGGCGGCCTGGTAGCAGTGATCGTGACCGCTCTGGCGTTGTTCCCGCTGCCGCTGATGCAGCTTTTTATGCTTGTCACCGCGGTTTTTGTCGCTTCGGGCTATTTTCTGCTGCTGGCGTCCGCGCCGTACACGATTTCCTATCTGATCAAGGCACGCAAGGATGGTTTGCATTCAACGGGCGGGACGATCCTTGCCGGGATCTGCCAGTTCCTGTTTGTATTTGACGTTGCATCCCTTATGATTTTCAGCCTGAAAGACCGGCACCGTGTCAAAACCACGATCGCCGCACTGATCGTGACCGCACTTATGATACTTCTGATCGCGGCGCTGATCATCAACCTGTTTGCCTTGGCATAACAATAAAAAGCGCCTGCCGAACCTTTGCTGCAGCCGGTTCGGCAGGCGCTTTTCTTTTTTCGGTTTTCCGGATACGGCTCTTTCGCACGGGGTGCGTCAGGCCATTGGGGTGATCGTGACCTCCACGCTTGCGCCGCCGGGCGCAGAAACTACGACGGTGCTTCCCGCCGATGCGTTCGGCGCTGCCGGGAGCGCCGCGCCGGACGCCGCGGAAAGATTTTGCGCTGCGGCGCTGAGCACGGCTTCGTCCCGCGCCTGCCGCCGTTCTTCTTCGCCGCGAAGGCCGGGCAGATCCGGCATTTTTTTATGGATCGCGGCGCGCTCTTTTGCCATGCGGGCCCTGCGGCGGCTTTTCAGCTCCTGCTCCAGCTGCAGCCTGCGCTTTTCCTCCTGCAGCTTTTCCGCCTTTTTCACGCGCTGCTGCAGCTCGCCTTCTTCTTTCAGATGCCGGATCTTCGCCCTTGCGCGCCCGATCACATAATCCATCTGCGCAAGCGCCATCTGCACCTCCTGCTTATTATAGCCGGAACTCGCGGCGATCCGCTGACGGCTGGCATACAGGCTGCTGATCAGCGAGCGCACGTCCCGATCCGTCGTGCCCTTTGCCAGGCGCGTCATATCGCGCCCCATTTGATAGTTCAGCTTCTTTTTCTGCTCAAGCTTCATTTTTTCCCGCTTTTTCTCCTGCTGTTTGCGGGCTTCCTCCATGCGGTCGAGCGTATCGGTCATGTATTCAAAGCCTTTTTCCAGTTCTGTCTTGGGCTTTTCCCATTCCGCAGTCCATGTCGTGATTTCGCCCGCATCCGCGATCACCGCGCCCTTGCAGCCGTTTTCACCACCCGGCTGCTGCATCAGGTCATGCAGTGTTTTGCCGATCATTTCCATTCCCTGTGCCCATGCTTCACTGCCCTGTGCCATCCATTCCAGCACATCGGGGTCGATCACTAGGTGCGCCCCGCTGCCCGCTGAAACCGCAAACTGCGCAAGATCCTCGGGACGATCGCCCAGCGGCCGGAACGTAAATTTCACCCACGGGTACTGGCTGCGCAGCGCATCCGCGATCTGCTGTGCCGTCTGCGCGGGCTCCTTTCCCGCTGCGCCCGGCGCCGCTTTCGGCGTGAACCGGTCGAAGTGATTTTCTTTTGCCGCAGTCTGTTCCGGCTGCAAAGGCGTCCTGCCGCACCGGCGGACACGCTGTGCCGAAACATCATGATCCGATGTAACTTTCATATGACGCCCTTCTTTCTGCAAAATGTATCCTTACCGGATATATCGGCCTTTTTTCCGTTGTCTTAAGAGAAACAGCGCCGCGGAAAAGCGCCTGTTTTTCCCGCTTTGCGGCGCATCCGGGCAGCGGCATACACGCACCGGCCTGCTGTTTTTACGCGCGGTGTTTCTTTTTGCGGGCGCCTTTCGTCAATGTTCACAATCAGGACACAATAAATTCATTTTTTTGCCAAAAAAGCAAAAAACGCCTTGATTTACCCCCCGTGGGACCCTATAATGAAGCTATTGTTTGGGAACGATACCAAAGCGGAGGCACAAAATGAAATATTCCATTTATGATATTGCCCAGCAGGCCGGCGTTTCCAAAAGCACCGTTTCCCGTGTTCTGAATTCCGGCAGCGTCAGCGAAAAATCACGCCGCGCCGTTCTGCGCGTGCTTGAGGAGACCGGATACCACCCGAACCAGTCGGCACGCACCCTGCGCGGCGCACAGAGCTATGTCATCGGCATCATCGTCAATTCGTCGGATGCGCTGCTGAATGCATCCTCCACTTCGCGTCTTGCGGGGATCATGCATTTTCTGTACGAACACGGCTATTCCGTGCTGTTCATCAACGAACAGCAGAAACCCAGCGGTGAATCCGCACCGTTTCAGTTTCTGGAACAGCACATTGTCGACGGGCTGATCTACATGCAGAACATCGAAAGCGACGCACTGCGTCAGGCTATTTTGAATCACCGCGAAGTGGTATACACCGGTGAACGCATCCTGCCGCATCAGGGCTTTCGCATCTACATGGGCAACTACGATTATTCCCGCCTTGTATACGATTATTTCATGCAGCGCGGACATCGCCGCATCATGACGATCATTTCCCACGCATACGGGCACATTTTCCAGAACCGCCGCTTTGACGCCTATCAGGACGCCTGCGCGCAGAACGGGTTCGAGCCGGACCCCGATTCCTTCTTCTGCCTGAACGATATCCAGCTGGATGAAACGCTTCTGGCAGAGATCCTGCATCGGTATCGGCAGAAAGAGTGCACCGCACTTTTTGTCGATCAGCTCACGCAGGCAAACCTCGTCCGCGTTTATTTCGCGCAGAACGGTCTGCCGGTCGGGCGTGATTTTTCCATTATCGCGATCGAACGCGGCACCGAGCAGACGCCGCAGGAGGGCGGCATCACCTCGATCGTACTGCCGGATTACGAATACGGCGTACAGGCCGCGCAGATGATGCTGCGCGCACTGGAAGACCCGTCACTGGAATATATGGACGTAAAATGCAAATTTGAACTGCGGGACCGCCATTCCGTGGTTCGTCTGTAACAGCTTGTACATGGCATATCCCACTGCCATGCTGCTGGGAGGAAAAATTTTTCTCGTTTTTGGGAACGTTCCCAAATCAGGCGCAGAAATTTTCAAAGGAGGTTCTGTCATGCAGATCGAAAAAAATCTTTACACGGATATTTCCATTGAAACCGTGACGATCCGCCGCGAAGGTGCGCGCGATTTGCCGATGAAGGTGTTCCGGCCGCAGACGTGGACGCCCGATGACCGCCGCACCGGGCTTATCTTCTGGTTCGGCGGCGGCTTTTACAAAAACGACATGGACCATTTCCGTATGCAGAGTGAATACTTCGCCCATAAGGGTCTTGTCGTTTTCACGCCGGATTACCGCCTGACGGTCGAGGACGGCGTAAAAATACCGGATTGTCTGTACGACGGACGCTGTGCATGGAACTACGTTTTTGAAAATGCCGCGCACTTCGGCGTCGACAGCCGAAAGCTCGTTGTATCCGGTGGTTCGGCAGGCGGAATGATCGCCGCCGCAGGCGTGATGCTTTCCGAACTGTGGGAGCAAACGCCCCCCGCCATGCCCTGCGCCATGGTCCTTTTTAATCCGGCGCTGGAGCTTATCCCCACCGGCGAACCGCTGCCGAAGAACATGGTCGGCGAAAGCGGAGAAGAGATCAGCGGCGATGCGGCGCATGTTTTCCGCAGCTTTGGCGACGATGTAACGCAGCACCCCGAAAAATATTCCTGCCCCGCGCACATCCGCCCCGGTCTGCCCCCCGCGCTGATCCTGCAGGGCGCAGACGACCCGCTGTGCACAGCCGTGCGGCACTTTGCCGAAGCATACCGCCGTGCCGGGAATTACGTTGAAGTCGAAGAATATCCCGGCTGCACGCACGGATTTTTCAACCCCGGGCGCAGCGAAAACAATTTTTACTATGAGCAGACCAAACACCGTATGGAAATGTTCCTGATCGAACAGGGACTTCTGAAATATTAAGGAGGAAAAGAAAAAAATGAAAGCTGTCATGCTGATGTTCGATTCCCTGAACCGCCGTTTTCTGCCGAATTTCGGCTGTGAATGGACCCGGATGCCGAACTTTAAACGACTTGCTGAAAAAACCCTTACGTTTGACTGCTGCTACGGCGGCAGCATGCCCTGCATGCCCGCCCGCCGCGAGCTGCACACCGGACGCTACAATTTCCTGCACCGCTTCTGGACGCCGATGGAGCCGTTCGACGAATCCGTGATCGTCAACCTGAAAAAGCAGGGCGTGTACACGCACATCGTCACCGACCACTTCCATTACTGGGAGGACGGCGGTTCCGGCTATCTGACGAAATTCGACAGCCACGAGATCATCCGCGGCCAGCAGGGCGACCCGTGGATCGGCCAGGTGGAACGCCCCAAATTCCCGGAGACGCTTTCCCGCCGCTGCACCGGTGAAAACTGGCGCCATGACTGGGTCAACCGCAGCTTCCTGGACAAGGAAGAAAAAATGCCGCAGGCGCGCACCTTTGCACGCGGCCTTGATTTCATCGACCGCAACTACGACACCGACAACTGGTTTTTGCAGATCGAAGCATTCGACCCGCATGAGCCGTTCTTCACCCAGCAGGCGTACAAGGATCTGTACGACGACGACTACACCGGCAAAAATCTGGACTGGCCCGATTACGGCTACAACAATTACGGCGAAGCCGCAACAAAGCATGTTCAGAAGGAATATGCCGCGCTGCTTTCGATGTGCGACCACTATCTGGGCAAGCTGCTGGATGAATTTGACGCAAAGGACATGTGGAAGGACACCATGCTGATCGTCAACACCGACCACGGCTTCCTTCTGGGCGAACGCGAGATGATGGGCAAAAACATGATGCCCTGGTACGACGAGCTGATCCATATCCCGATGTTCATTTATGACCCGCGCTATCCGGATAAAAAGAACGAACGCCGCAGCTCTCTGGTACAGACCATTGACATTGCCCCGACACTGGCGGAATATTTCGGCGCAAAGCCGCTGGAATTTGCCGACGGACACAGCCTGACGCCGGTGATCCGCGAGGACGAGCCGATCCGCGAAACCGCACTGTTCGGCGTGTTCGGCGGACACATCAACATCACTGACGGACGCTATGTGTACATGCGTGCGCCGGAAACCGCAAAGAACGAACCGCTTTACGAATACACGCTGATCGCAAACCACATGAACTGCCAGTTTTCCCCCGACGAACTGCGCGAAACCGAGCTTGCTTCGTTCGAGTTCACACGCGGTGCACGCGTCATGAAGATCCCGCAGCACAACGGCGGCGTCAGCACTTACTGGTTCGGCAGTGCGCTGTATGATCTGGAAAACGACCCCGAGCAGAAGCACCCCATTGTCAACGATGAAGTCGAGCTTCGCCTGCTGAACAGCATGCGGGACATGATGGTCGAAAACGAAGCGCCGGACGAACAGTACGAACGCATCGGCATCGTGAAAGAGGGCGCTGTCACCGAACAGATGCTGCACTGCGGCAAAAAAGAATTTGATGATTATATCAAGGAAAACACGCTTGATTTTACACCCAAAGGAAAAAAAGCGCTGAATATACTGTTGTCTCTTCAGAGCGCAGAACTGCAGAAGAAAATTATAACGGAGGTGAAACAGCAGCAGGAAAAGAGCGGCAAGCCCATTGATGAGGAACTGGTGATCGGGCTTATGCCGCAATTTCTTCCCGCAGGATACTGCGGCCCGATGCAAAATATGATGCGCATGTTTTTAATTTAAGGAGGAATTTACAATGGGACAGCTGAAAGAACCCCACAAAACAAAAAACTGGGAAATATTTCTTTACACCTTTAACACGGTATCCAGCAACGGCGCTTTGATGCTGATGGGCTACTATATGTTCTTCACACAGAACGTATTGGGCCTTGCCGCATCTGTCGTCGGCATCATCGCAACCCTGATGCGCGTTTGGGACGGCGTCACCGACCCGATCATCGGCCTTGTCATCGACAAAACACGCACCCGCTTCGGCAAATTCCGCCCCTTTATCGCAGCCAGCTTTTTCCTGATGAGCATTCCCATGGTGCTGCTGTTCAACACACCGGAAGAATGGGGCATCGGCACAAAGTACGCTTACACCGCAGTGCTGTACGCCGTGTACATCATCGGCTACACCTTCCAGACGGTATCCACCCGCGCTGCACAGGCGATCCTGACAAAAGACCCCAAGCAGCGCCCGATGTTTGCACAGTTCCAGATGATCACCAACGGCGTAAGCGGCGCTGTGCTTCCGCTTGTTATGACGACGATCATGGCTCCGCGCTATGAGCAGAAGATGCTCGATCCCCAGCTGTGGAAAGACATCGTATGGGTGTATGTTGCCGTCATGGGCGTTTCCACCATTCTTGCCATTATCGGCATCCGCCGCTGCGACGTGCCCGAGAACTTCGGTTCCCTTGCCCAGCAGAAAGTTTCGCTGAAAGACACATGGCACGTCCTGAAGGGCAACCGCGCTATCCAGATGCTGGTCGTCGCTGCTTCCACCGATAAGCTTGCCAGCCTGATGATGGGCTCGGTTTCCGTTTACATCTTTGCAAACCTGCTGCTGAACAACGCACTTTCCGGCACCTACGGCATGATCCGCATGATCCCCTCCATGCTGCTTTCCGTGTTCCTGATCAACTTTGCCCGCAAATACGGCCTGAAAAAGCCGTTCGTATGCTTCACATGGGCCAGCATGATCCTGCTGATCGTTATGCTGGTTGTCGGCGCACGTCCGGAAACGACCGTTCTGTTCCTGGTCGTCTGGGCACTGCAGCAGTGCCTGACTTCTTCGATCACCGGCATGGTGAACCCGATGATCGCAGACTGCGCGGACTATGAAACCTATCGTTCCGGCAAATTCGTCCCCGGCATCATGGGCACGATCTTCACCTTCGTTGACAAGTGCATTTCCGCTTTCGGCTCCATGCTGGTCGGCTTTGCCCTGACCATTGCCGGCGTCGGTTCGCAGAAGCTGCCCACCGATACCTGGATCAGCGATAAATTCTACTGGACGATCATGCTCATCTTCTGCGTCCCTCTGATCCTGGGCCATGTTGCAACCCTGATCGCAATGCATTTCTATCCGCTGACCGAAGAAAAAATGGTCGAAGTTCAGGCGGCTCTCAAAGAGCGCCATGCTAAAGAAGCCGAGCAGACACCCGCAAAATAATCTTTCTCCAACTCTTCTTCGTGTTTTGGGTTCTCTTTACAAAAACAGGCTGTGCCCGCGGGCACAGCCTGTTTTTCCGTTTTTGATCATCCGTTTTCCGCCGTCTGCCCTTCCTCTGTGCCGGCGGCGCTGTGCATCCAATGCTCCAGCCGCGTGCGTGAAAACAGGTAATTGACAAACAGCGCCACCGCAACACCGATGCCGGTATCCAGCATGCGCGCGAAAGCATAGCTCATGTGATTGGGCGGTGTGTTGAACAGAATGATGCACAGCACAACGCCGCCCGGCTGCACCCCGCCCGGCCAGCGGCACAGCACGCAGGCCATGATCAGGATGATCGTGCCGATAAAAGCAAGCGGCAGGCGCAGCAGATAACTGCCCGCGGGTGCGATGAAGTGCTCCGCCGCATACAGCCCCATGCCAAGAAATCCCCCGATGATCGTGCCGAAAAAGCGGTTTCCGCCGCTCAGGCGGGAATTTTCCATATCCGACCCCAGACCGAACACCGCCCCGATGCAGGCGAATGTGGGATTGCGCCCCGGCAAAAACAGATACAGTACGGCGGTAAGCATCACCGCCAGCGCGGTTTTCAGGCTTCGCAGCCCCAGCCCGGGAATCGGTGCGTGCACCGGCTTATGGTCTTTCATTCTTCCGTTCTCCTTTATGCGCGGCTTTGTGCCGCCCGGCTTTTTTGCATACGCCTGTGCCGGATGTGCCGGCTTTTTTGCTTTCCGCACGGTGCGGGCACATTTTCTGCGCCTGCGAACCGGCGGTCTTTCGGGACCGGCTTTTCCAGTATACCGCAGATTTGGGAAAATGCATCCTTTAATTTTCTGTTTTCGGTGTTTTTTTGCAAAAAAATCCCGTTCCGAAACCGGAACGGGATTTTGCATGACAGTACTGCGTTTGGAAATCAAGGCCGAACCAGGCCATCCACATTCAGCACAACACCGGTGATGTAGGAAGCTTCATCCGATGCAAGGAACACGAACGCGTTGGCGATATCCTCCGGCTGGCCCAAACGGCGCAGCGGGATGCTGGCAATCAGCGGCTGAATGACGGAATCGGGCACTGCCTTCATCATGTCAGTTTCCGTGATGCCGGGTGCTACAGCATTGACGCGCACGCCCTTGGGCCCGAGTTCCCGCGCAAGCGAAAGCGTGAAGCCGTTGACCGCGAATTTGCTTGTGGGATATGCAATCCCGCTGGGCTGGCCTGTCACGCTGACGACGGAAGATGTGTTCAGGATGACGCCCGCGCCCTGTGCGATCATCGTTTCGGTTACGGCGCGTGCCGCGTTGTACACGCCCTTGACGTTCAGCTCCATAACACGGTCAAAATCCTGTTCCTGATATTGATCAAACGGCGTCTGTTCGGAAACACCTGCATTGTTCACCAGAATATCGATGCGCCCGTATTTGCGCACCACCTCGTCCATAGCATTTTTCACCGATTCATAGCTGGAAAGATCCGGACAGATACCCTCCACTCGGCATGCAGGGTCGTTTTCTTTCAGCTGGGCTACGGCTTTATCTGCCGTCTGCTGTCTGCTGGCGCACAAGATGACGGTTGCGCCTTCACGCAGGAAAGCCTGCACAGTGGCAAAGCCGATTCCGCGGCTGCCTCCGGTGATCACTGCAATTTTATTCGCTAATCTCATAACGATCCTCCTTAATTGAAAAAAGTTTTCCCGTCCGTTCGGGTACGGGTGCTACGGGTCCTCATCCGTAACAGCATATTATATCTTAGATTCCCTGTTTTGGCAATCCCCGGTTTCTATATTCCGGCGGCTGGATGCAGATTTCTTCGCAAACCTTTGCACAAAAGCATGCCCCCTGCAGCGCACGTTATTCGCCCTGACGTGTGTTTTGCATCGCTGCTTCTTCTTTTCCGCACCGGATTGTGCTATACTCATTTTAACAGGACGGTTCCGGTCATCCCCGCGAACCGCGCCGCCGCATTTCTGCGGCTTTAAAAAACACAAGAGGACGAATCATGCAGTACGATATCATCATTGCCCTACAAGAAAATTCTTCCGGTCTTCGCCGCTGCCTTGATGCGCTGGCGAATGTCGATTTCCCTCTTTCGCAGCTGCACCTGTTTCTGGCAGATTGTTCCGCTGACGGACGCTTTGCCGCAGAGTGCCGAGCGCCGAGCGCCGAGCCGCACGGCTTCGGCAGCGTCACACCCGTGCCGTTCGTGCCCGGCGAAAGCCCCGCCGCGGCAAAAAACCGCGCCGCCGCGCTCGGCTGTGCGCCGCGTATGCTTTTCCTGCATCCGGACGCCGCACCCGTGCCGGAGCTTTTTTCCGCCTTGGACGACGCCGCAGCCGACCCACAGACCGCCGCGTTTGAGTGCCGCTGTCTGCCGATTGAAAGCGCGCACGCCTGCGACCCCGTGACGCTTGAAACCGACGTCATCAGCGGCGATGTGTTTGCGGTGTGCCGCAGTGCCTTTCAGCAGACAGGCGGCTTCGACCCGTTGTTTCCGGACGTGTGCAGTGCGCAGGAGCTTTCGCTGCGTCTGCGCGCGGCGGGCTTTGTGCTGCGCTGCGTGCCGAAAGCCGCTGTCGTGTTCGACCCCGCACCCGCCTGCACCGATACACTGGACGATTACGCGGGACGCCTTTACGCCGCGTTGCTGATGCCGTATAAATTCGGTTCGTTCGGCGAAATGGTGCGCGGCGGCTGGCGCTATCTTTGCGAAATGCGGCATCCGGTTCATTTTGACGGCGTGCGCCGTGTTTTGTGCCGGAATTATCTGCACCACTTCGGGCATCTTGCATCCCTGCTTCGCTGGCGCGCATCGCATCGAAAGGAGCGGCGCGCCGCACACGCACTTCAGACGGCTGCGCCTGCGCTCTGCCGCGGACGCTTTGCTCTGGTGCCGCCCGCGCACCTGCCGCTGGTGTCGGTCATCGTACGCACCTGCAGCCGCCCCGAAACGCTGCGCCGCACACTGCAGAGCCTGCGCAGCCAGACCTACCGCAATTTTGAGATCATTGTCGCCGAAGACGGCGCACCGGCCGCAAAGGAGATGCTTGCCGCGGAATTTTCCGATCTGCCGATCGTGTATCTGAACGATGGCGTGCGCCGCGGACGCGCCGAAAACGGCAACCATGCGCTTGCCGCCGCACACGGCAGCCTGTGCAACTTCCTTGACGATGACGACTTTTTCTATCCGGATCATCTGGAACTGCTTGTCAGCGTGCTGGAACAGCACCCCGAAGCCGACCTTGTTCTGGGCAGTGCGGGCGCCATGTTCGTTTCGCGCACAGGGCAGGTGACCGAACTGCGCCCCATGGTGTTCGACCGCATCGACCGCTTCACCATGTGCCAGGACTGCCGCATCCCGATCCAGACGGTGCTGTTCCGCCGCAGCCTGTTTGAACAGTACGGCGGCATGCCCGCCGGGCTGAACGCGCACGAGGACTGGGCCATGTGGCTGAAATATCTCGAGCATGCAAAGCGCATCACCCCGCACCGTCCCGACGTGTGCCGCATCACAAGCCTTTTTGTGCAGCCCGCCGATCCGCAGGACGCCGCCGCGCGCATGGCCGCCTACGGCGAAAGCGACGATGCGTTCTTTTCCGATGATTCACTGCGCTTTACCGTTTCGCTTGCCGATATGCGCCGCTATTATGACGATATGATCCGCGACATGCGCTGTCTGGAGGAACGCGGCGAGCTGCACGATTTTCTGCAAAAACGCTCCGAACGATTTAAATAACCGATTTTTCCCGACCCACAGCATCCGGCCCGAAACTGCCGGATGCTTTTCTTTTTGCGCTGCTGCAACTCGGATACACCCCCGAGACAACCACGAAACAACTCCGTGCTAGCATAAAAGCAGAAAACAGGCAGGCGGATCGGCTATCCCGCCTTTTCCGCCCTTGTGCACAGCTTTTGGCAAAGGAGTGTGTTTTATGAAACGGTTCTTTTGTTTTCTTTCGGCTTTTCTCCTCTTCGGTTTTGCGGCAAGGCCGTTTTCTTCCTTCGCAGCGCAAGGAAAGGTGCAGGGATCGGATTCTGCCTTTACGCCGCTGCACACGGCCGGGTGCGGCACAAAGCTCAACGATTTCTGCCTTTCCATTGAAGATCCGCTGTTTCTTTCCGATGCGGCGCCCTCCGGCGGCACAGACAGCGTGCCGCTGGCCCCTGTGCATCTGGACGTAAAGCCGCTTGCGCAGGACCCGCTTCTTCCCAACGGGTGCGAAGCCGTCAGCATGACGATGCTGCTGCAGTATGCGGGCGTCAAGGCAGACCCCGTCGATTTTGCGGTCGATTTTATCCCGCGCGCGGAAATCACGAAAAGCGGCGGCGTGCGCTTTGCCCCCGACCCGGAACAAGCGTACATCGGTGACCCGCGCAGCGAACACGGCGGCTGGTACTGCTTTGAAGGGCCTGTCATCGAAGGTGCAAACCGTCTGCTGCGTGCTGGCGGCATCGACGGGCTTTCGGCACAGGTGCTGGAAAGTGCTTCGTATTACGATCTATGGTGCTGTCTTTCTTCGGGATGCCCCGCTGCCGTGTGGATGACAACGGATTACGGGGCGCCGCGCCTTTCCGAGACTGTCACCTTTCAGCTGCCGGATCACAGCACCCTGACGCCGTTTGCCAACCTGCACTGTGTTGTGCTGACGGGCATCGAAAACGACCGTTTTTATCTTGCCGACCCACTGCACGGAGCGCTTTCTGTCTCTGCCGAACAATTCTTTTCCGTTTTTGAAGCCATGGGCAGCCGTGCCGTCATCCTTGCCCCGAACCGCGGCGGGCAGGGCTGATGCACCGCATCCGGCTGTGTTTTTCAGCATTTCCCGCACAAATCCCTTGCAAATCACCCCAAAATACGATAGCATTAAACAAAGTGTTTTGATAAAGGCGGTCGTAGTTTTTGAAATTCCGGAATTTTCTGCAGCATTGCGGACGCAGGCTCTTTCTTGCTTTGGCGCTGTGCATCGTGTGTGCGGCGTTTGCGCCGTTCGGGCCTTCTTCTGTGCCCGCAAGCCTGTCCGCAGCTGTTCCCGCCGCATCCCATATGCCGGCGTATGCGCCGCCGCTTTCCGGCATCCGGACACAGCGTATTCCGGTTTCTGCCGATTTTGCGCGGGGGCAAAGGCCGGTGCTGCCGCAGCCCTTTGCCGCCCCGAA
Source organism: Ruthenibacterium sp. (assembly GCA_020025235.1). Lineage (GTDB taxonomy): Bacteria > Bacillota > Clostridia > Oscillospirales > Ruminococcaceae > Ruthenibacterium. The sequence goes on along the minus strand of JAHHSL010000034.1, from coordinate 935 downwards.
CGAACCCGCCCTTTTTACGATGAAGGCCGCTGTCCCGGACGGTGCGCCGCAGCAGCTGATGCTGCTGCGCCCCGACGGCTTTTACCGTTTCTGCCCCAAAGACGGGCAGTTCAAGCATGCAGATGATCCCTTTGATTCATTTGCGCTGACCCTGCCCCCCGTTCATCTGGATGTGGAGCCGATTTTTCAGGATGAACTCCTGCTTCCGAACGGATGCGAAAGCGTCAGCCTTGCGATGCTGATGCAGTTTCACGGCATCGCCGCCGACGCTTATGATTTCACAATGCGCTGCGTTCCGCATCAGGAGATCCGCCGCATCGGCGAAGGGCGCTTTGCGCCGAACCCGAATCAGGCGTACATCGGGGACCCTTCTGATTTCGGCAGCGGCTGGTACTGCTTTGAAGACCCTGTCATCGAGGGCGCAAACCGGTATCTTGCCGAGCGCGGCGCCGCCTTTTCGGCCGAAAAGATTTCCGGTGCGGATTATGTGCAGCTTTGGTATGCGCTTTACACCGGACATCCCGCCGCCGTGTGGCTCACGGTGGATTACACCCCGCCGCGCCGCAACCCGAATCTTGTTTTCACGCTGCCCGACGGCAAACGCTACCGCCCCTACCGCAATCTGCATTGTCTGATCCTGACGGGCATGGAGGGCGACCGCGTGTTTCTTTCCGACCCCAAGCGCGGGAAAATTTCGATCCCGCGCGATCAGTTCTTCACGCTTTACAACGCCATGGGCCGCCGCGCCGTTATTTTGGATCCCGTACCGTAAAAAAGCAGTCTCCCGCTTTCGCAGGAGACTGCTTTTTTCCTACTGCACGGGCGTTTTGCGCCGTATGCATATAAAATATAGATGTATATACCTTATTTAATGAAATTCCCGCGTGCCATGACAGACTGTACCATCAGATCTTCGTCCAGCAGAACGATATCGG
>JAHHSL010000033.1 GCA_020025235.1 Ruthenibacterium sp. | reverse complement strand
AACCCCTGACCCCCTGCACGTCAAGCAGGTGCTCTACCAGCTGAGCTAACTGTCCATATTTGCTTTTCGTCCTGTGACTTGTTTAGTATATCAGATACCGTGACAAAATGCAAGCCCTTTTTTCATTTTCCAAAAACTTTCCCGTCCGGTGCGTTTTTGGGCGCGATCATCCGGATTTCAGTACAGAAAGGCCCAAAAACGGCTTTTTTCCAATATTTTTCTGCAAAAGGCGCAATTTTCTTGACAAGTTCTGATACATATTATAAAATATTATGTCTGACAAAATAACCACTACACATAAAAGAGGGACGATCGTCTATGGAACAGAAAAATATTCGCAATATTGCGATCATCGCCCACGTTGACCACGGCAAGACCACGCTTGTGGACCAGATGCTGAAACAGGGCGGCGCTTTCCGCGAAAACCAGCAGGTTGCGGATCGCGTAATGGACTCCGGTGATATCGAGCGCGAGCGCGGCATCACGATCCTTGCAAAAAACGCCTGCACTTATTATGATGGCGTTAAAATCAACATTGTTGACACCCCGGGCCACGCGGACTTCGGCGGCGAAGTGGAACGTGTTCTGAAAATGGTCAACGGCGTGCTTTTGCTTGTTGACGCTGCAGAGGGCTGCATGCCCCAGACGCGCTTTGTTCTTCAGAAGGCGCTGCAGCAGAATCTTTCCCTTGTCATCGCGGTCAATAAGATCGACCGCCCTGACGCACGCATCAAAGAAGTTATCGATGAGATCCTGCTTCTGCTTATGGATCTCGGCGCAACCGACGAACAGCTCGACAGCCCGATGGTCTTCTGCTCCGGCCGCGCAGGCACGGCAAGCTACAGCCCCGATGTCGCGGGCGAAAACCTGGAGCCGCTGTTCAAAACCATTCTGGATTATGTCAAGCCGCCGGAGGGCGACCTCAATGCACCGTTCTCGATGCTGTGCTCTTCTGTCGACTACAACGACTTTGTCGGCCGTATCGGCATCGGCCGCGTGGAAAGCGGTTCGATCCGTCTGGGTCAGGACGTTGCCGTGTGCGACTGGCATGACAAGAGCCTTTCCAAGCGCGGACGCATCACGGCGCTTTACAGCTTTGAAGCAAACGGCCGCACCCCGATCGAATCCGCAGACGCAGGCGACATCGTCGCATTCAGCGGCCTGACGGACATCAACATCGGCAACACCCTGTGCGATACGCAGCTTGTCAATCCCCTGCCCTTCGTGCGCATCAACGACCCGACGGTTGAAATGACCTTCGCTGTCAACGACAGCCCGTTTGCCGGCAAGGAAGGCAAATTTGTCACCAGCCGTCAGATCCGTGAACGTCTGCACAAAGAGCTTTTGAAGGACGTTGCACTGCAGGTCGAGGATTCCGCCACAACCGATTCCTTCCGTGTTATGGGCCGCGGCGAAATGCACCTTTCGATCCTGATCGAAACGATGCGCCGCGAAGGCTACGAGCTGCAGGTTTCCCCGCCCAAGGTTCTGATCCACGAGGAAAACGGCAAGAAAATGGAGCCTATGGAACACGTTGTGATCGACGTTCCGGTCGAATACCAGGGCAGCGTTATGCAGAAGCTTGGCAGCCGCAAGGGCGAGCTGATCCAGATGGCGCCCCTTGGCACGACGCGCATGCGTATTGAATTCCGCATCCCGTCCCGCGGTCTGTTCGGCTATCGCAGTGAATTTTTGACGGACACCCACGGCGAAGGCATCCTGAACACGATTTTTGATGGCTACGACGAGTGGCGCGGCGATCTGCCTGCCCGCAGCAGCGGCAGCTTGATCAGCTTTGAAACCGGCGTTGCCGTTGTTTACGGTCTGTTCAACGCACAGCAGCGCGGCACCCTGATCGTCAATGCCGGCGAAAAGGTTTACGAAGGCATGGTTGTCGGTTACAGCCCGTCCGGTGAGGATATCTCCGTCAACGTCTGCAAGACAAAGCACCTTTCCAACACCCGTGCATCCGGCAGCGACGACGCACTGCGTCTGACCCCGGTTTCCAAGTTCACACTGGAAGAAAGCCTTGAGTTCCTGAATGAGGACGAGCTTCTGGAAGTCACCCCGAAGAGCATCCGCATCCGCAAGCGCATCCTGAACCACGATCTGCGTATGAAGGCAACCAAGGGCAACAAAAAGGTCTGATTTTCCTGCCGTGTTTTAAAAGCACCGCAAGATTTCCGGCAATTTTATAGGGTTTCGTATCACAGGCGGCTGTGCTGTAAAGCATGGCCGTCTGTTTTTGCATCCCGCATGATACCGGCCTTCTGTGCCGCATTTTTAATGCACGGGCGGGTACTTTTCCCTTGAATATATTCGCCTGTGGGCACATTGTCTCCCCCGCCCGCGGACGCTTTTCTCCTGCAAATACTTTTCCCCGTCCCTTTCCCTGCCGCCGCAAAACAAAAGCCCGAAGCCGGTTCCGCTGACGTTTCAGCTGCCCGGCTTCGGGCTTTTTCAAGGTTTCCCTATTTGGATTTTACGCTTTGCTTTTCCCACACGGGAACGGCGCGCTTTTTACAGGTCGTCCTCGATTGCGCCGGATTTCGCATATGCCGTGGACTTTGCCTCGAAGAAATCCGTCTTGATAAGGTTTGCATTGCTGTACACATTGACCCACTGCATGGATTCGGGAACTTCCCGGAAGCCCTCATACAGCGGCTCGAAGTTGAGCGCCGTTGCGCGCAGATTGCCCAGATAGTGGATGTAATCGGAGATCATTTCAATTGTCAGACCCTCGATGCGATTGCCCAGAACATATTCTGCCCATGCGATTTCTTCCTCTACGCCGCGTCGGATCATGCCGCGGTAGATTTCCACCTGTTCGGGGCCGAACAAGTCCGGTTCTTCTTTCTGCAGCTCCAGCAGGATGCTGCGGAACAGCCACAGGTGCGTGTTTTCGTCACGGTTGATATAGCGGATCTCCTGCGCACTGCCCAGCATCTTGCCCATGCGGCCCAGATTGTAAAAGAACATGAAGCCGGAATAGAAATAGATGCCCTCCAGGATATAGTTTGCCATCATGGTTTTCACCAGATGCTCCCGATCCTTGTTTTTCAGAAATGCATTGTACTGTTCGCCGATGAACTCGTTGCGCTTGAGCAGATGCTCGTCGAATTTCCACTGATACAGGATCTCGTCCCGCTTTGCCGGCGAGCAGATCGAATCCAGCATATAGCTGTAACTCTGGGAGTGCACGGCCTCCTGAAACGCCTGGATCGTCAGGCAGAGGTTGATTTCGTTTGCGGTGATATACTCCTGGATATTCGGCAGATTTGCCGTCTGCAGCGAATCCAGAAACACCAGAAACGACAGGATCTTATCATAGGCGGTGCGTTCTTCCTCTTTCAGCAGGCGGTAATCCTTGATATCCTGCGTCAGGTTGATTTCCTCGGGAATCCAGAAGTTATTCATCGCCTGACGGTACCACGAGCTGACCCATGTATACTTCATATTGTTGAAGTCGTTCAGATTGGTGGTGTTGCCGCCGATCATGCGGCGTTTGCGTACATCGGTATCGCCCTGTGCGTTGAACAGAGCCTTTTTAATCAGTTCCATAAATTCCTCCTGACCTGTCTTTCATCCTGCTCAGGAAGAACAGGATTCACATTCCTCGATTTCCAGCGACTGATTGCGCACATAGTAGATTGTCTTAACGCCCTTTTCCCACGCGCGGATGTAAAGATCCAGCAGCTTGCGGAACGTGAACTCGCTGGTGATGTACAGGTTCACCGACTGGGATTGATCCATGTGGCGCTGACGCACTCCGGCCGCATCCACCACCCAGTTCTGGTCGATATAATGGGCGTTTTTATAAAGCCAGAATGTCTTGGGGCTGAGATCCGGCGCAACGCGCGTGATCATGCTGCCCTTTTTCTCCTCCATGAAATACTTTTTCATCACCGGGTCTACCGCAGCAGTGGTTCCCGCGATAATGGAGGTAGAGCTGGTGGGTGCAACTGCCAGCAGATATCCGTTGCGCAGGCCGGTGGAGTGGATTTCCCCAGCAAGCTTCTGCCAACGCTCCGAGGTGTAGCCGCGCTTTTCAAAGTAGGCGCCCGTTTCGTAATCGCTGCCCGCAAAGCATGCATAGGCGCCCTTTTCGGCGGCAAGCTCCATAGAGGCTTTCAGCGCATAGTAGTTGATCTTCTCATACAGCGCATCCACAAAGTCCAGATGCTCCTGCTTTTCAAACGAAAGGCCCTGCTTTACAAGCATGTGGTGGTATCCGCTGGTGCCAAGGCCGATCGCGCGGTACTTCTGGTTGGTGATCTGCGCATAGGGCAGCGGATAGTAGTTCAGCTCAATGACGTTATCCAGTGCGCGAACGACCGTGGTAATGGTGTGTTCCAGTTCTTCCTCACTGTTCACGTCCATGCGTCCCAGTGTCAGGGACGCCAGATTGCAGACCACAAATTCGCCGGGGCGCGTCTTTTGCACCACGACCGTCTCGCCGTCGATCTCCACAGTCTGCGGCTGTTCTACATGCATCGGGCTCATGTTCTGGGCGATTTCGGTGCACAGGTTGCTGCAGTAGATGATTCCGGTGTGTCCGTTCGGGTTCAGACGGTTCACGGTATCGCGGTTGAAGGCAAAGGGCGTGCCGGTTTCGACAAGCGATTTGATGATCAGACGCACGATCTCCTTCACGCTCATCACACGCTTGCGGATGCGGTCATCTGCAACGCAGTCATAATAGCGTTTTTCCCATTCTTCCCCGTAGAAATCCTCCAGATGATATCCCTTTGCAGTGTAGATATCATGCGGGCACATCATGTTCCAATCGGCGTTCAGGTCGCTTTTTGCAAGCTTCCAGAAAAGATCCGGATAGCATACAGCGGGGAAAATATCATGTGCCTTCATACGGTCGTCGCCGTTGTTGGTGCGCAGCTGCAGAAATTCCGGCAGATCGCTGTGCCATGCATCCAGATACACTGCCGCAGCGCCCTGCCGCACGCCCAGCTGATCGACAGCCGTGGCGGTATCGTTCACCAGCTTGACCCAGCGGATCACGCCGCCTGCCGCGCCCTCGAAGCCGCGGATGCTGCTGCCGTTGGCGCGCACCTTGCCAAAATACAGCCCCATGCCGCCGCCGTGCTTGCTTACCTGTGCAAAGTTATCAATGCTGCGGTAGATACCCGTCAGCGAATCCTCCACCGTATCAATGAAGCACGAGCTCATCTGATGGAACGGCTTGCGCGCATTGGACATGGTGGGTGTGGCCATGGTCACCTTCAGCGTGCTTAAAATCTCATAGATTTCCTTGGCCCAATGCACACGGTCTTTTTCCGGAATGGCAAGATGCATGGCGATGCCCATAAACATCTCCTGCGGTTTTTCCAGCAGATTGTGCTGATGATCGCGGATCAGATAGCGCTTTGCGATCAGATCCAGTCCGCTGTAATTGAACAGCTTATTGCGTTCCGGCTTGAGGAATGCCGAAAGCTCTGCCACATCGCTGCGGCTGTAATTCTGCAAAAGGAATTTCCCCACATAGCCTTCTTCGGTCAGCCACGCCAGCTTTTCGTACCAATCGGAAAAGCCCAGCGCACGGGTCTGTTCGTCCACCTGACGATCCAGATCCAGCGAAAGAAAGCGTGCCGCGATCATTTCCCACTTCGGGGCGTCGCGGCTGATGAGCTCTACGCTGGCGCGTTCCAGTGCGGAATACGCCTGCGCCAGTGTCATTTCCTCTTTATAAAAAGAGCGGAACTTCAAAAGCAGCAGGCGCAGCGAATACACATCCTCGGGAAAATCGTTCTGAATATCCGAAAGCAGGCACGGAAGCTCCGGATCCTGCACAAGCTCGGTCAGTTCTCCGATCGTCTGGCGCATTTCTGCATGATGCTGACGGTAAAGGATGTATGCCTTGGCCGCCTTGGGATAGCCGTGTCCCATAAGGCTCTCCTCCACATAATCCTGAATCTGCTCTACGCTGCATCCTTCGGTGATGCGCGCTTCCACTTCCTCCAGCAGCGGGGTCATTTCTTCTTCTGAAATTTCCGCCTGCATGCCGTGGAAAGCTTTTTGAATCGCGTTTTTTATCTTGGTTCGGTCGTATGCCTGGGCAAGACCGTTGCGTTTTAAAATCTGCATGGTGTCAGTACTCCTTTGTTCTGAAAGTGCCTTGGCAGTGTAATGCGTTGTTCTGCATCGTGGTTTCAACGAGCGGGCGAAGGAAAGAATACCCGAGTTCCTCCGCTGTGCGCCGCACAAAACGCTGCGTTTTCTTTTGCGCCGAACGTCCTGCCCTTACAGGCGAAGCTGCCGGACTACGTCTTGTTGCGAAAACGACCTGCCAAAAACATTCTACAAGAGAACCCGCACAAATGCAACAGCAAAAAGTCGCAGGAATCATCCGTATTTTTGTCAAAAGTGCTGTTTTGCAGGCGGATGTTTTCCGCCGCTGTGCGCCTGCGCCTGCCGCATGATCGCAAATGTCAAAAAAACGCACCGGATATTCTTTTTTTCGTAAAAAACGTTCTTTTCTGTCAGCGGGCGGCATCTTTTTCTGCATTGAAAAATATACCGGTCTGCAAAGCAATCTGACCCCGGCAAATGAAGGTTCCGGTATTTTCCGCTGCTGCTTTTTATTTGCTGTTCGGCGCAAAAAAGATGCAATCCCACCGAATCTGTGTTATACTGGGAACGATAATTGCAAAGGAGGCTGATATTATGACAGTATCGGAGCGCTTTGCCCGTAAACGGAAACGTCTGCAGGCGAAAATGGAACGGCTGGATGAGCTGGAGATCCACGCATTAAAGCGGGAGGCGGCGCACAACGACCGCGTTGCTGCCGATCTTGCGGGGGTGCCCGATCATTTTGCACACGGGCTCAACTTCTACAAGCTGTTTTGGATCTTTTTCATCTGCTGTTTTCTGGGCGTTGTTATCGAAACGGTTTTCTGCCTCATCACCTCCGGACGGCTTATGCAGCGAACCGGCCTTGTGTGGGGGCCGTTCAACCTGATTTACGGCGTCGGCGCCGTTTTGCTGACGGTCTGCCTGTATCCGCTGATCGGCAAAAACGACCGCTGGATCTTCTTCGGCGGCGCGTTCATCGGCGGTGCGTTTGAATATTTCTGCAGCTGGCTGCAGGAAACCGTCACCGGCACGGTCAGCTGGGATTACACCGGCTATCCGTTCAACCTCAACGGGCGCATCAATCTGCTGTACTGTATTTTCTGGGGTATTCTCGGGCTGTTCTGGGTTCAGGAGGTTTTCCCGCGCATCAACGGGTTCATCGAACGCCGCGTTTCCAAAACCTACGGCATTGTCATCAGCTGGATCCTGATCGTTTTCATGCTTGCGAACTCGCTTGTCAGCGGCGCCGCCGTGCTGCGCCAAAGCCAGCGATATGAAGGCATCCCCGCCACTCACGCCTGGCAGCAGGTGCTGGATCGGCGTTTTCCGGACGAGCGGCTTGCCCGCATCTACCCCAGCATGGTTCGCTGTGATGATGCAGAGCAGACGAAATAACCGGTCTGCCGCCCCCGCAGCGCCCTTTCTCCCTATTCTGCTATCTGCACCTTCTGTGCAGACTTGACCGTATCCTAAGCCTCTTTGCGCAGTTGCTGCGCAGAGAGGCTTTTTCTTTACCCGTAACGGCACAGCGCGCCTTTGAACGCGCTTTTCCCTCCCATGTGCACCCGGCTGTTCTGCTCGTCCGTTTGCACCGGAGCGCATCTTTTTTGCGGCGCACCCTGCGCACCTGCACGGAAAAGCGGGCAGACAAAAACAGGGAGCACAGGCCTTCCGCCTGCACTCCCTGTTCTTTTTCTTTTCTGCACAGCAGAGCTTATTGATCGTTGTCTTCGCTCTCCTGCTTCGGCACTTCCACAGCAATTTCCGCCTGTTCTGCAGGCTCTGCCATTTCGGCCTTTTCCGCAGGTTCAGCCGTTTCAACCGCTGCGGTCTTTTCCGCTGTTTCGTCCGGCTTGCTTTCATCCGTTTCCTGTTCAGGCAGCGTACCGCCTGTCATCAGGGTGCGGAATTCTTCTCCGGTCAGCTTTTCCCGTTCCATAAGCGCCTTTGCAACCACATGCAGCTGATCGATATGATCGCTGAGGATCACGCGGGCACCTTCAAACGCTTCATCCAGCATTTCGCGGATCTCTGCGTCGATTTCGGATGCAACCGTCTCGGAATAGCCGCGTCCGGAACTGAGGTCGCGGCCAAGGAATGTTTCGCCGGGGTCGGTGCCGTACACGACCGGGCCAAGGCGTTCCGAAAAGCCGTAACGCATGACCATGCTGCGCGCCGTATTCGTCGCACGCTCCAGATCGTTCGATGCGCCGGTAGAAATATCATCCAGCACCAGCTTTTCAGCCACACGGCCGCCCAGCAGCGTGATGATATCCTCTTCCATCTGACGCTTGGTGACATAGTTCTTATCTTCCGCCGGCAGGCTCATGGTATAGCCGCCTGCCATGCCGCGCGGGATGATCGAGATCTCATGCACAGGGTCGGAAGTCGGGCAGTAATAGTGCGTGATCGCATGGCCTGCTTCGTGGTACGACGTCAGGCGTTTTTCATCCTCCGTCACAACACGGCTCTTCTTTTCCGGGCCTGCAATGACCTTGATGCTTGCCGCTTCGATATCCTCCTGCGTGATTGCCTTACGGCCGAGCTTTGCCGCCATAAGAGCCGCTTCGTTGACAAGGTTTTCCAGATCCGCACCGGTAAATCCGGCGGTCGCCTTTGCCACGGTTTTGAGCACCACATCCGGTGCAAGCGGTTTATTGCGCGTATGCACCTTGAGGATCGCTTCACGTCCCTTGACATCCGGATAGCCGACATAGACCTGACGGTCGAAACGGCCCGGACGCAAAAGCGCCTTATCCAGGATATCCGCACGGTTGGTTGCCGCAATAACGATAACGCCCTCGTTTGCACCGAAGCCGTCCATTTCGACCAGCAGCTGGTTCAAGGTCTGTTCGCGTTCGTCATGTCCGCCGCCAAGACCTGTGCCGCGCTGACGGCCCACCGCGTCGATCTCATCAATAAACACGATGCTCGGCGCATTTTTCTTTGCTTTATCGAACAAATCGCGCACACGGGATGCACCGACGCCCACATACATTTCAACGAAGTCGGAACCGGACATAGAATAGAACGGAACGTTTGCTTCGCCTGCACATGCACGCGCCAGAAGCGTTTTACCGGTGCCCGGAGGGCCAACCAGCAGAACACCGTGCGGGATGCGCGCACCGAGCGTGTTGAATCGCGTCTGGTTTTTCAGGAATTCAACGATTTCCTGCAGTTCTTCCTTTTCTTCGTCCGCACCGGCAACATCGCTGAACGTCGCTCTGCGGCCCTGATCGGACTGATCCTTCACCTTGGCACGGCCGACATTCATCGCACCGCCGCCGCCCGACTGCTTATACATCATATAGTAAAAGCCGCCCATAAGAAGGACAGAGATCAGCAGCATCGGCAGCATCGTCAGCCACATCGGCGTTTCCGTCGCGGGCAGAAGATCCATTTTCATTTCTTCGCCGTTGTTCTTTTCCGCATAAATTTCGCGGTAGCGCTTGATGTTTTCATTATCCAGCAGCTCGCCCGCATACGGAAGCGTGTACGAAATGATCGCCTGTTTGCCTGCTTCGGGTTTTTTATCCGAACCGGCACTCTGCCCCCACATGCCGCCGCCATTCATTGTGATGCTCGGCTGTCCGAACGCCCCTTCTTTTTCGCGCTTTTCCAGCAGCTCTTTGGTGGCGTTTTCCGTCAGCATCAGCTTCATGGCGCCGTTTTTCATGTTCAGCTCAAAGCTGGCCACTTCCCCGCGCTCGAAGTAATCAATGACCTCGTAATACTTCATCGTCTGCCGGTCGCCGCCTGTGCTGAACAGGATAAATGCAAGAATTACCAGACCAAGCAAGGCAATGATCATCAGACCGCTTGTGTTTTTTCGGTTTCTGTTCAAATCTGTTTCACTCCTGAAGTCGGCAGTTACGGCGCACCGACTTTAATACGCACCGCCGCAGTGCATCGTGTACTTGCGGTTAATCCGAATAAACCTCGGGTTTCAGAATGCCGATATACGGCAGGTTGCGATACTTTTCATCAAAATCAAGGCCGTAGCCCACAACAAATTCATCCGGAACTTCAAAGCCGACATAATCTGCCTGCAGGTCGACCTTGCGGCGTGCCGGCTTATCCAGCAGCGTTGCAATGCGGATCGAACGCGGGCCGCGGCTTTGCAGCAGTTCCTTGATATAGCTCAGGGTCATGCCGGAATCCAGAATGTCCTCCACGATCAGGATATCTTTGCCTGCAAGCGGGATATCCAGATCCTTGATGATTTTGACAACGCCGCTGGATTTGACGCCGGAGCCGTAGCTGGAAACGACCATAAAATCAATTTCCGCCGGGACGTCGATCTGGCGCATCAGGTCGGCCAGAAAAACGACCGCGCCCTTCAGGACCGTAACAAGCAGCAGATTTTTTCCCTTGTAATCTTCGGTGAGCTTTTTGCCCATTTCCTGCACTTTTGCACGAATTTCATCTTCGCTGAGCAGAACGCGCAATACGTCTTCTTTCATGTTATCGTTCATTTTATTCCTCCGTCTGCTGCGGCTCGATCGTCACAGCGATTTTTGTTGTATCGTCCGGGGCAAGCCCTTCGGCAAAGCCGAAGCCTGCCACCCACAGAATCTCGTGTTCCCGCGCAAGCACCGGAATCCTGTCCCGCGCCTGCTGCGGCACTTTCTGTTCTGTAAAAAAATCCTTCAGCGTTTTTGAAACGCCCCGGCGCACCGGCCGGTAACGGTCTTTTGCACTTCTTGTGCGAAAGAACGGATACCCTTGTATTTTAGCATAATCCGCATAAAATTTTAAGTGTTTTCGCGCATCTTTCGCATAATTCATGTTTTTTTCATAATTTACCAGGCTTACCTTGTAAAAAAGGCCGTCCGGAGCCTTAAATTCTCCGCTTTCAAACGGAACTTGCCAAGCCTGTGCCGGTGTGTGCGGCATTTGGGTTTCAATTCCCAGAATCCCCTGACGCACCGCAAGGCAGACGCCCTTTCCAAGCGGCAGTGCCCCGTTTTTCACACACAGCAGTTCCTGCGCATGCGGTACAAGGCTCGTTTTCTGCTGTGCCGCCGCCTGTGCGATCAATATGCGCAGCGCCGCCTTCTGCACGGCAGACGGCGCCTGTGCCAGCACCGCTGCGTGATAGCGCTGCGCATTTCCGGCGCACGGGATCTTTTCCGTTACCGCGGCAGCCCTGAGCAGCCGGTGCGCCTGATCGTCCAGAAACGCATTGACGTCCGCCATTTCTGCCGCAAAGTGCGCAATGTTCTGCACCGCGCCCTCATGCGCCGCAAGGAGCGCCGGCAGCGCGCCGTGGCGGATGCGGTTGCGCGCATAAAGATCCGTTTCATTCGTCTGATCCGTCACATGGCTCTGTCCGCAGCGCCCAAGATACGCCAGCACGTCCTTTCGCTCTGCCCACAAAAGCGGACGGCAGAAAACGCCGCGCACCGGCGGGATACCCGCGGCGCCGCGCACTGCTGTGCCGCGCGCAAGGCGGAACAGCACGGTTTCGGCATTATCGTTTGCCGTATGCGCCGTCGCCGTTTTTGCACTGTGCTCTGCCGAGATCCGTTCAAAAAACGAATAGCGTTCGGCGCGCGCCCATTCCTCACTCGCATGTTCGGGCGGCATCAGGCGCACGGTATCAAGCGGCACCTCAAATTTCCGGCACAGCCCGCACACGAATGCTTCATCGGCGTCCGATTGTCTGCCGCGCAGCCCGTGATTGACATGCGCCGCACGCAGGTGAAGCCCCAGCAGCGGCGCTGCCGAAACCAGAACGCGGAACAGCGCCACCGAATCCGCGCCGCCGGAAAGCGCCGCAATAACAGTATCCCCCGTTTGCAGCATTTCATAACGGCGCATATATTCTATTGTCTGCACTTCAAACTCATCCATGTGCATAATCCACATTGGTAAAGCGTGTATGCGCACCATCCCAGCCAAGATCCACCTTGCCTACTTCGCCGTGACGGTTTTTGGCTACGATGCATTCTGCCGTGCTGGCGTCGGCTTCTTCACCGTTATCGTAATACGCATCGCGGTACAGGAACAGAACCACGTCGGCGTCCTGTTCGATCGAGCCGGAATCTCGAAGGTCGCTGAGCACCGGTCGGTGATCCGTGCGGTTTTTTTCTGCGCTTCGGGACAGCTGGCTGAGCGCGATGACCGGAACATACAGTTCCTTTGCCATGATCTTCAGGTTTCGCGTGATCTCGCTGATTTCCTGCACACGGTTTTCGGTGCGCTTTCCGGTGCTCATCAGCTGCAGGTAGTCGATGATGACAAGCCCGATATCCGGCCGCGTGGGGTCCTGATTGATGCGGCGGATCTTCGCTTTCATTTCGGGGATCGTGATATTCGAGGTGTCGTCCATATAAATGTTTGTTTTGGCAAGCACCTCCGATGCACGCGCAAGATCCTCCCAGTCCTCCATGGAAAGCCCGCCCGTGCGGAACGCCTGGCTGTCAATAGCGGCCTCGCTGGAAAGGATACGGCTTACCAGCTGATCCTTCGTCATTTCAAGGCTGAACACTGCAACCGGAACGTTCTGCTTTTTCGCAACATTCGTTGCAATATTCAGTGCAAACGAGGTTTTGCCCATACCGGGGCGCGCGGCAAGAATGATCAGGTCGGATCGTCCGAGGCCGGTGAGCATGGTATCCAGATAGGTGAAGCCCGTCGGGATGCCCAGGTACTTGTCGCGGTTCGGGCCGGAAATTTCCTGCAGATGCGCATAGGTGTCGATGATGACGCTGCTGATCGGCGTAAGTGCCGAGGTATCGCGGCCGGAACGGATCTCATAGATCTTCTGTTCCGCGCTTTCCAAAAGCAGGTCGGCGTCCGTTTCTTCGCCCGTCTGCTCCAGGATCGTCTTTGCCGCATTCATCAGCTGACGCACACGGTATTTTTCCGCAATGATCTTCACATACACTTCCGTGTGTGAAAGCGAAGGCACCGTTTCCGCAAGCTGTGTCAGATAGACCTTTGCCGCATCCTCGGTTTCAAAGATGCCGGAATCCTGCACCGACGCCAGCAGCGTGACAAAATCGACCGGAGAGTTGCCCGTAAAAAGACGGACGATTTCCGAAAAGATTTCCCCGTTCTGACGCGCATAGAACATTTCGGGTCGCAGCGTCTCCACCATTTTCGGAATGGATTCGGCATCCAGGATCGCCGCACCAAGCACGGCCTGCTCTGCTTCCATGCTGTACGGCAGATTTACGCCCAGCGATTCCAAAGACAGATCCAGTCCGCCGGAAGCTGTGTTTTTATTGTTTGCAGCCATACTGCGCCCCCTTATAAGACAATCGAGGGGACGGATGCCCTGCACCCGTCCCTGTCGTTTTCATTACTCTTCAACCTTGACCGTCAGCTTTGCCGTGACTTTCGGATAGACCTTGATTTCCACCGGATACGAGCCGAAATTCTTGATTTCGGAATCCAGTACGATCTTGCGTTTGTCGATCGGCTCGCCCAGCTTTTCGGTCAGCGCTTCAGCGATATCCTTGGACGTGACAGAGCCGAACAGACGGCCGCCCTTGCCCGCTTTTGCTTTCAGCGAAACGATCTGGCCGTTCAGCTTTGCCGCCAGTTCCTTCGCCTTTGCCAGTTCTTCCGCCGCGTGATGCTCGTTTGCGGCAGCCTTTGCCTTTACTTCATTCAGTGCCGTGGCGTCTGCCTCTACCGCAAGGCCGCGGGGCAGCAGGTAGTTGCGTGCATATCCGTCCGAAACCTCATGCATTTCGTCTTTTTTACCAATCGATTTTACATCTTTTTTCAGAACTACTTTCATGTAGAAATCCTCCTTCTCTATCTGAAGCGGAGTTTCCCGCCGCAATTTATACATATTATAACTATACCAATTCTGTGCGGGATTGGCAAGCATTTTTTGTGACAAAACAGCGGCATACGAAGGAAGCTTCCCCGTACGCCGCCGTCTGGAATTTTTATTCTTTTGCCTTCTGCTTTTCTGCGACCTGATTTTCACGGTATTCGGCAATCGCGCTCAAAAGCCGGCGCTTGGCTTCTGCCAAGGAGGTATCGCGCAGCTGCGCGCCCGCCATGGTAAGGTGTCCGCCGCCGCCCAGCTTTTCCATGATGACCTGCACGTTCACGTCCCCCATGCTGCGTGCGGAAACCGAGATCTGCTGGCCGTTATCCACGGCAACAAAGCTCGCCTCCACGCCGTCGATCGTAAGCAGATCGTTCGCGGCCTGCGGCACGGCGACATTGACTTCTTCCGGCAGGTTATCCGAAAACACGACTGCGCAGCCCATGTAAATCTCGGCGTCCGTAACCAGCTGCGCCTTGTACGCATAGCTTTCAAACGAAGTGTTGAACAGCCGTTTCACCGCCTGCGTCTGTGCGCCCATGCGGCGCAGATAGGCCGCCGCTTCAAAGGTGCGCACACCGGTATGCAGTGCAAAATTGCGCGTATCCAGCATGATGCCTGCCAAAAGCGCCTGCGCCTCCAGCGGCGTAAGGCGGTTTTCCTTCGGCATGTCGATGTACTGCAAAAGCTCGCTGACGAGTTCAGACGCACTGGACGCATACGGCTCGTGATAGAAAACAACGCTGTCTTCGATATGTCCCACACATTTGCGGTGATGATCGATCACCACAACGGTTTTTGCCGCGTCATACAGTGCCGGACTTTCCAAAATTGCCTTCAGGTGCGTATCCACGATCACAAGAAGCGTCTTTTTATCCATATACTTTTCCGCTTCTTCCGGAGCGATAAAGTCATCCCCGCGCCCCGCCCGGCGGAATTCCTCCACCAGATTGGCGGCAAGGCTCTGCTTTTCGTTCACGACGATCGCTGCCGGCTTATTGCACAGCTTTGCAAAGCGCAGCATGCCGACCGCAGAACCCAGTGCATCCAGGTCGGACGCGCGGTGGCCCATGATGAGCACGCTGTCGCTCTGCGCCATAAGATCGCGGATCGCGGATGCGATGATGCGGCTGCGCACCTTGCTGCGCTTTTCCACGCTGCGCGATACGCCGCCGTAAAATGCGAAGCCCTCTTCGGCATTCTTTACGGCTGCCTGATCGCCGCCGCGTCCCAGTGCCATATCAAGCGCCTGCACCGCCATGACCTCTGCTTCGCGCAGTGTCGGTGCACCGCGCCCGACGCCGATCGAAAGCGTAACGGTTCCCGGCTCTTCGCCGATTTCACGCGCGCGATCCAGCACCGCAAAGCGGTCTTCGATGATCTTGCGCATATGGCGTTCTTCCACAACCGCAATGTACCGCGATGCGCTGATCCGGCGCAAAAAGCCGGTTGTCGAACCGATCAGGCGCTCCAGCTCCAGATCGATTTCACCCGCAATGTGCGCGCGCTCGCTTTCTTTCATCTGCTTGAGCACTTCGTCATACGTATCCACCGTAATAAGCATTACGGACGGACGTGTGGCAAGATACTCTTCCGCATTATTTTTCAGCACCGTGTTATCAATAAAGTATGCGACGTAAATTTCCTTTTCCGTCTGCATGCTGCTTCCATATGCCGTAATTTTTTTATCGCCCAGCAGAATGTTCTGCCCGGATTTTTCCTGCGAAGTTTCCTGCGAAAAACCCGGGACGGCGCGGCTGATCGGCAGAAGCATCATATCCTTCCCGCCGAGAATGTCAGTGCGGAATGCTTCGTTATACCAGATCATGTCCCCATCGGACAGCACAACAACCGGGATCTTCAGCCCCGCAAAGCTGTTGTGCACCGTATCCTCAACTTCCGCCTTCCCGCGCAGGCTCCGTGCAAGCATGTGCCGGAAATGCCGGATGTTCAGCGTCACCACAACGCCCACTGCGATCATGACGAGCGCAACATACAGCAGATAGGCCGGTTTTGCCACCGCCAGCGCCACACCGAACGTAATGCATGCGGCACACAGGACAATGATTGCAACGTCAATGCCCATTAGCTTTTTTCTCATGACCTTTCTCTCCCTTCCCGCTTTGAACTGCGCGATCCGTTATACCTCCATGATGATCGGGAGGATCATCGGACTGCGCTTTGTCTTGCGGTACAGGAATGCAGAAACAGCCTCGCGGATGCGCGTCTTGACGCCGCCGAAGTCGCGCTTATCCATATCGTCCATACGGCTCAGGACTTCGCGCACCTGTTCGCACGCGCCCTCCAGCAGCTGTTCGCTTTCTCTTACATATACAAAGCCGCGCGATACGATCTCCGGCCCTGCAAGGACCTCGCCCGAAGCGGAATCGATCGTGACGACCACGATGACAAGTCCATCTTCGGAAAGGTGGCGGCGGTCACGCAGAACAACGTTGCCCACGTCGCCCACACCAAGGCCGTCGACCATAACGGCGCCTGCCGGAACCGGATCGCCAAGGGTAAGGCCTTCCTGCGAAAGCACGATGCAGTCGCCGTTTTCACCGATATAAATATTCTTTTCGGGGATGCCGACCGCAGCAGCCGTCTGGGCATGCTTTTTCAGCTGTTTGTATTCGCCGTGCACCGGAATGAAGAATTTCGGCTTTGCAAGGGTGAGCATCAGCTTCTGCTCTTCCTGGCAGGCATGGCCCGAAACATGCACTTCGTACATGGATTCATAGATGACCTCTGCGCCGAGCTTGAGCAGCCCGTTCACCACCTTGGTGACCATTTTTTCGTTGCCGGGGATCGGGTTTGCCGAAATGATGATGAAATCGCCGTCGCCGACGCGCACGTTCCGGTGGCTTGCGCCCGCCATGCGGGAAAGCGCACTGAGCGGTTCGCCCTGGCTGCCGGTGGTGATCAGCACGATCTTTTCCGGCGGATATTTGTTGATATCCTCGATATCGATCAGCACATTGTCCGGCGCATGCAGATATCCCAGCTCCAGTGCCATCTGCGTGTTGTTCACCATGCTGCGGCCGGATACCGCCACCTTGCGCCCTGCCTTTACGGCAAGGTCGATCAGCTGCTGAACGCGGTACAGGTTAGAGGCAAAGGTCGCAATGATGATGCGTTTTTTGCCCGCGCGGTTGAACAGTGCCGCCATGCTTGCGCCGACCTTCTGTTCCGTTGCAGTGAAGCCCGGACGCTCGGCGTTCGTGGAATCCGAAAGCAGCGCCAGAACGCCGCGTTCGCCGTATTCCGCGATCGTGACAAGATCCGTCGGGCCGCCGGAGATCGGCGTATAGTCGATTTTAAAGTCGCCGGTCTGGATGATCGTACCTGCCGGGCAGGTGATCGCCAGCGCAACGGCGTCCGGAATGGAGTGGTTCACATGGATCGGCTCTACCGTAAAGCAGCCCAGCTTGAATTTGCGCTTGGGCGCAATTTCGGTCATCTTGGTGCTGCGGACAAGCCCGTGCTCTTCCAGCTTGTTGGTGATCAGGCCGATCGTCAGGCGGGTCGCGTAAACAGGCACGTTGATCTCTTTCAAAAGATACGGCAGACCGCCGATGTGGTCCTCGTGTCCGTGCGTGATGACGATGCCCTTGATTTTATCCTTGTTCTGGACAAGGTAGCTGAAATCGGGGATGACAAGGTCGACGCCGAACATATCGCTGTCCGGGAAAACAATGCCGCAGTCCACAAGCAGCATATCGCCCTGACATTCATACAGCGTAATATTCTTGCCCACTTCGCCCAGACCGCCAAGCGGCATGATGCGCACCGGGATTGCAGGTGCGGCATTGCTGTTTGCGGGCTTACGGCGGTAATTGCGGTAGTTTCTGCGCGCAGGCTTCTGCGCCGCAGCACCTGTCTGGTTTGCGGCTGCCGCCGGTTTCTTTCCCTTTGCGTCATTCTTCTTTGCGTCGTTTCTGTTCTTTTCTGCCGGACGGGCTTCCGTCGGCTTTCTTCTCGGCTTTGAAGCGCGTACCGGCGCTGTCGTCTGCTGGTTTTGATTTTTTTCCATTCGTTCCTCCGTTTCCCTCGCACGCGCCGGAAAGTTCTGCCGTTGTTCACGGGCAGCCTGTTCCTTCCCAGTGTCTTTGCGGGTCGATTCTGTTTCAAAGTTCTGTCAGATCAGCGGAAATCCGCCGATTATTTTATCCTGTCTTTGCATGCTCCCTTTCCGGTGGCTTTCTGCAAAGTCATTATCGGTAGAGTTATATAGTTTTATATTATCGTTTTTTGGCACTACAGTCAAGTTTTACCATTACGGTTTGTAAGTATTGAACAAAAAATATCGGGTTATTCCTGTATTCTGCTCATTTGTATTTTTGCGATGCCTTTATGCACCTTGCACAAGCGGGTGTTTTTTCTTATAATATCAGCATACATTCAATGATTATGCAAAGGCGGAATAAAATTATGAAGCAGATCACGATCTATACAGACGGCGCATGCAGCGGCAATCCCGGCCCCGGCGGCTGGGGTGCGATTTTGGATTACAAGGGCATCCGCAAGGAGCTTTCCGGCGGCGAAGCCGGCACGACAAACAACCGCATGGAGCTGACCGGCATCATCCGTGCTTTGGAGCAGCTGAAAGAGCCGTGCGAGATCACGTTCTGCAGCGATTCCAAATATGTGATCGACGGGCTTTCCAAGGGCTGGGCCAAAGGCTGGCGTGCCCGCGGCTGGGTAAAAAGCGATAAAAAGCCCGCGCTCAACAGCGATTTGTGGGCGCAGCTTCTGGATCTGTGCGAACCGCACATCATCCATTACAACTGGGTCAAGGGCCACGCGGGGCATCCCGAAAACGAACGCTGCGACGAACTTGCCGTTCAGGCTGCCGCCCAGTACAAATAACGGTTTTGCCAGCTGTTTTCGTGTATTTTTCCTGCCGAAGCCGGTAATATTTCGTTTTCCTATTGCAAACAACACCAAAACGGTATATATTAGTATAAGGCCGGTAAGTCCTCTTTTCCGGGACCCCGGCTTTTTCATTACGAACGAAGGAAAGGCGATACAAAATGAATAAGATCATATATGTGGACAACGCCGCGACGACCCCGGTTGCAAAGCCGGTTCTGGATGCAATGACCCCGTATTTCTGCGAAGAATACGGCAATCCCTCCAGCATGTTTTACTCCGTGGGCGCCAGTGCCGGCCAGGCATTGGCCGATGCGCGCGAAAAAGCCGCAAAAGCGCTCGGCTGCGATGCTTCCGAGCTGTTCTTCACCAGCTGCGGCTCCGAAGCCGACAACTGGGCGATCAAGGGCACGGCACGCAAGCTTGGCGAAAAGGGCAAAAAGCATCTGATCACCAGCTGCATCGAACACCACGCAGTGCTTCATTCGATGAAAGCGCTCGAACGGGAAGGCTTTGAAGTGACCTATCTTCCCGTTGATGCCGATGGCTTTGTCAGCCCCGCTGATGTCGAAGCTGCTATCCGTCCGGATACGGCGCTTGTCACGATCATGTTTGCAAATAACGAGATCGGTACGATCGAGCCGATTGCCGAAATCGGTGAAATCTGCCGTAAGCATAAGGTTTGGTTCCATACCGACGCCGTTCAGGCCGTGGGCGCAGTTCCCATCAACTGCCACGAACTGCCGGTCGATATGCTGAGCCTTTCGGCACACAAATTCAACGGCCCCAAAGGCGTGGGTGCTTTGTATATCCGCCGTGGCGTGCTGCCCTTCAACTTCCTTGACGGCGGCGCACAGGAGCGCAACCGCCGCGCAGGCACCGAAAACCTTGCCGGCATCGTCGGCCTTGCCACGGCGCTTGAAATCGCCGTAAACAGCATGGAAGAAAAGCGCCGCCATATTTCCGCCATGCGCGATTTTGTTCTGCAGCATGTGCAGAGCATGCCGCAGGTCAAGATCAACGGCCCGCTCGATCTTTCCCGCCGCCTGCCGAACAACCTGAATGTAAGCTTCACGGCAGCCGAAGGCGAAAGCCTGCTTTTGATGCTGGATATGCGCGGCATCTGTGCATCCTCCGGCTCTGCGTGTGCATCCGGCAGCCTCGATCCCAGCCATGTGCTGCTTTCGATCGGCCTGCCGCACGAAATTGCACACTGCAGCCTGCGCTTCAGCTTTGGTGTTCAGAACACCATGGAGGATGCTCAGGCCATATGCGACGCACTGGACGCCATTGTCCCCGTTGTGCGTGAAAGAAGCCCGCTGTGGCACGAAAATTAAAATTTACGATTCCGAAAGAAGGTAACGGTTATGTATAGTGCAAAAGTTCTGGATCACTTTGCAAATCCCCGCAATGTAGGCGAAATCGAAAATGCAGACGGCATCGGAGAAGTCGGCAACCCGCAGTGCGGCGATATTATGAAAATGTATCTCAAAATCGACGGTGACGTTATCACCGATGTAAAATTCAAAACGTTCGGCTGCGGCGCGGCGATCGCGACCTCCAGCATCGCAACGGAAATGATCAAGGGAAAAACGATCACCGATGCGCTTGGTCTTACCAACCGCGCGGTTGTCGAAGCACTGGACGGGCTGCCCCCTGTCAAAGTGCACTGCAGTGTTCTGGCAGAGCAGGCGGTCAAGTCCGCCCTGGCCGATTACTACCGCCGTCAGGGCGTCGATCCCGAGCCGATCGTCGGCAAGCTGGAAGAAGACTGCCACGCCTGCGAATGCGGCGCGCATTCCTGATTGATTTTCTTGCCCGGGTGCAGTGATATCTGCACCCGGGCAGACGTTTTTCCGTATCGGATAATAAATTTAAAGGAGTTTTTCTCATGACGGACGAAATTTGCTGCGGTGACAGCTTCGGTACTTTTGAAGAACAGGACCGCGTTCTGGTCGGACTTTCCGGGGGCGTCGATTCCTCGGCCTGTGTCCGCATCCTGCTCGATCAGGGTTTTGCCGTACAGGGTGTTGTTCTGCGGTTTTCCCCCGCGCACGATGCAGCGGTCAGCGCTGCACAGACCGCTGCAAAGCAGCTTGGCATTCCTCTGATCGTGGAGGATTGTTCGGCAGATTTTGAGCGCGACATCATCGAGCCGTTCTGCCGCGAATACTGCGAAGGCCGCACACCGAGCCCCTGCGTAATGTGCAATCCGCTTGTCAAGTTCGCCACACTCGCGCGTGTGGCAGATCGTTTGGGCATCCACTTCATCGCCACGGGCCACTATGCCCGCATTGATGAGGCAGACGGCTCGTACTATGTGCGCAAGGCCGTCAGCACGGCACGCGATCAAAGCTATATGCTTTATGCGCTGCCGCAGGAGATTCTTTCCCGCCTGTGCCTGCCGGTGGGCGAATTTGAAAAGGATGATATCCGCGAGCTTGCAGCAGCGGCAAACCTTTCCAGCGCCACCGCGCCCGACAGTCAGGAAATCTGCTTCATTCCCGACGGAAAGTATGCGGAATATATTGAAAACCGCGGCTTTTCCCCCAAGCAGGGTCGTTTCATCGGGCCTGATGGCGAGGATCTGGGCGCACATAAGGGCGTTGTGTATTACACCGTCGGCCAGCGCAAGGGGCTGAATATTGCATACGGTGAACCGCTTTTTGTGCGGCGCATCCTTCCGGATGGCAATATCGAGCTTGCGCGCGGCGGCAATGAATTTTTCTCCGGCGTAGTGCTGACCAATGCGGTGCGCACGGACGGCAGGCCGCTTGCCGCCGGGCAGCATTATGAAGTAAAGGTTCGCAGCCGCGCTACCTGTGCACCGTGCACGATCGAAGAAGTGCAAGCGGATCGTGTGACGGTTCGCTTTGAAGAACCGCAGCGCGCGCCGGCTCCCGGACAGTCTGCTGTATTCTATGACGGCGAGCTTGTGATCGGCGGCGGCATCATCAGCGAAATGCTGTAAAATTTCAAGGAATTGTATAAACGGATCACCTTGCCCCATACTGGGGGTGAGGTGATTTTTATGTATCAGTATCTTGGCGACCACGATTCTGTTTTCAATTCCGTTTTGAAGGAAAATCCGGAGCTTGCAGCCTATTACGACAGCCTTCCGGGTGTTCTGCGGGAAAAGGTTCGCGCATCTGGCCTTTATGATCCGCAGGCGATCGGCGCCCGCATTGATGAACTGATTTCCGACGGCAACTGAATCTGAACGCTTCCCCGCCCTTTTTCCTCTTTCAATGAATCCTGCTATCAAAGCAGACAGCGCTGTACCCCGCCGCTGTCTGCTTTTTCTGATGTTATAAAAGGCTCACTCTTTTGCACCGGCATGATGCCGAGTGCCACATTCCGGAAAACTTTTGTTTTTCTCTATCTTTTTTCTGTAATCTATGGTATCATAATAAAGTACAGTTTTACTGTACCAAAATTGCCGCGCGGGTATGGCGGAACTGGCAGACGCGCTAGACTTAGGATCTAGTACCTCCGGT
>JAHHSL010000032.1 GCA_020025235.1 Ruthenibacterium sp. | reverse complement strand
GGGGTACAAGTGGTAAAATATAAAACAGTCTCACGGGGCTTTTAAAATGGCCGCGGAGGGTATGCGGATTTAGCTCATCTGGTAGAGCGCCACCTTGCCAAGGTGGAGGTAGCGAGTTCGAGCCTCGTAATCCGCTCCATTAAAATCAGCGCTGCAGATGCGGCGCTGAACATATGGTGTCGTAGCCAAGTGGTAAGGCAGAGGTCTGCAAAACCTTTATGCACCAGTTCAAATCTGGTCGACACCTCCAACCGGACGTCCCGTGAAAACACGGGACGTTTTTTTACATGCAGAGCAGATAAGAGGAATAAAATGGAAGAGAAAAAACAGGACAAAAAGAAGAGCAGGGGCATCATCTGGATCGTCATTGCCATTTTTGCGGTGTTCAGCCTGATTGCCGTGAGCGCTATGCGCCCGGGCGGAAAATCGGAACGTGAGGGCTGGCTTGAGCACAAGGTGTCGGATCTTTGGTCGGCGGATTATCAGAGATTTGACGGCACACGGGATGCGACGCTTGAGGCGGAAGGCACGGTGCTGCGCATCAGCACCCGCACGGAATCGGGCACGCTCGGCATCAGCATCACGGATTCCAAGGATAACGAGATCTTTTCCAAACAGGGGCTTGGAACGGAAGAATTTGAAATCGAAGTTCCGCAGGCTGTGCACGTCACCCTGACGGCACAGGAGCATACCGGGGGCTTTCAGATCGAATATGTGCAGTAAATCCGCGCGGTGTGCATCACATGCACAACATTGTTCTGACAAAACAGGATAAAAAGAAAATCTCTGGCGATGAAATGTTCGGTGGCTGCAAAACCGTAAAATTCAAAAAATGTGAAAAGCGTGTTTTCGGAAAGCGGCGTGACAGAAGTTACGCCGCTTTTCCGTTCTCTTCTGCGGCGAATCTCACTGAGCAAATTGTATTTTTCCAGGATTTGCAGAATCGTCTTAGGATTCCGGACAATTCCGTCCTGTTTCAGCGCCAGCCATATTCTGCGATAGCCATAGGTGTGAAAGCTGTTTTCCTGCTTAACGTCGATGATTTCAGCCAACTTGGCATCACTGGCCGGATGTTCATGCCTGCCCAAGAAGGCATAGCAGCCGCTCCGGGATACTTGGAAAAGTGACACATAACGGCAACTGGATACTGATTGCTGCGATTAAGCACAATCTGGTATTTTACGATTGGTCTCACTTCCTTCCCACAGACCGCAGAAAATCCCGCAGCAGTTGGTCCTCTATTTTAAGACGATTGATTTCGTGCTGCTTTTCTAACACAATATCTTTGGGAGTTGTATACTTTCCGGAGCCTCTACGGCGTTTAGGCCGCAAGCCGAGCCGGCTCACGATTGTATCGGCTGATCCGGTTTTTCATCAGGGGGTGTTTTTGTCATTGTCCATTTTTACTGAATCGGTTCAGTTTATATCATGCACGGCGGTTTTTCTGTGCTGAGCGCGGCGGCAGACCGGAATGCAGCAGAGGGAAATTCTTCTGCTGTCTTTCGGTTTTGTGTGCTATAATGGCATTAAACTGATCAGAATGTATCGGACAGACAAACGAAAGAGGGCAAGATAATGAAGATACATGATATTCACCCGGAACAGAAAAAGGTAGTTCTTCTGCTTCATCCCATGCTGGCCACTGCACAGATGATGCAGGAACTTCTGGCAGAGCCTATGGGCGATACTTTCCGATATATCATTCCGGATTTTTCCGGACACGGAGAAGCCGCAGACTCTGATTACGAGAGTGCAGCAAAAGAGGCCCTGCAGCTTTCCGCATATATCAGGGAGCAGGATATCGGCGAAATTCAGCTGGCATTCGGAGCATCTATGGGTGCAGCCGTTTTAATGGAGCTGCTGCACGATCCGGATATCCAGATCGATCGGATCTTCTTTGAAGGGGCCAGCATGTATGCCGGCGCCGGCTGTCTGAACTTTATGATGAAGCGCATTATGCTTGCAAAACATCGTAAAGCACAGGCAAAACCGGAGATCGCTGTACAGAAGATGGGCCAGCTTTACGGCGAAAAGGTCAAGCAAATCATGGCAAGCCAGATGATCGGGATATCCGAAAAGAGTCTTACCAATGTTGTCCATGACTGTGCCTATGTCAATTTCCCGACGCTCAGCCCAAAGCAGCAGAAAAACACGGTCTTTGCTTATGGAGAAAAGGATGGCGATCTCAAGCGCGCGAAGAAGATCTGTCCCTGCAAATATCCGGGAGCCAAGCTTATGGTGTGGCCGGGCAGAGGCCATTGTACCTATATCACAGAAGACCCTGTTCAGTATGCAGCCATGCTCAAGGCATATATGAACGGAGAAGAAATTTGATCCCGGTTTGAACGTGGATCCGCTTGAGAAACATTCCGGAAAATATGCTGAGGGAAGCGGAGTGAACCAAAAAGCGGCAGAGGAGTTTCCTCTGCCGCTTTTCTGTTGATTCGTTTCAGTATCCATGAACCACCGGTTTGACCGGAGGTTCAGCTCATCCGACCCTGTCAGACGGATGAGCTGTACGCTGCGCTTTCCGCAAAAGAAAGTGTAATACCGCTGTTGATGTTACAGCGCACAGGCGGCGTCGTAGCCCGTTTTGGTGGCGTTGGAAATATCCGAGGCGCGCTGGGCGCAGTCACCGATGCGGACAACGGGGACACCGGCAGCTTCCAGTGCACTGGTGTCAAAGGCTGCGGGGCGTGCGCCGACAGCCAGAACCACATAATCGCAGGGGATGCGGACTTCCTTTTCCTCTTTATCGGTGCAGACAAGCTCGGACAGCGTGATTTCCTGAACCTTGTGGCCGGGGAACTGCTTTACGCCGAATTTCTTATAGTTTTCCATAAGCGTGGGAAGGATCGTGCTGCTTTCGCCGTTTGCAATCTGATCGAGCATTTCAACGATGCTGACTTCGCAGCCGCGCTCTGCCAGATATTCTGCTGCTTCACAGCCGACCATGCCGCCGCCCACAACCGCAACGCGTCCGTATACCTGCTGGGTCCCGGCAAGCACTTCCCATGCATCTGCGACATTCGGGTTCTGTCTGCCCGGGAAATTGGGGGCAAAGCTGGCGGCGCCTGCCGCAAGGATGACGGCGTCGGGCTTTTCGCTCAGGATGTTTTCGGCGGTTGCTTCTTCACCCAGGCGAAGCTTTACGCCGGAGGTGTTCACGGCGTGGATCAGGTTGCTGATCGCGCGGCGCATTTCCTCCTTGCGCGGGGGGATGCAGGCAATGTTCAGCTGGCCGCCGAGCTGAGACTGCTTTTCATACAGGGTGACGCTGTGCCCGCGCTGTGCCGCAACGGCAGCTGCTTCCATGCCGGCAGGGCCGCCGCCGATGACCGCCACGTTTTTCTTCACCGCAGCCGGAACGATCGAGCGGGTGCGTTCGTAGCCGTTTTCGGGGTTCAGCACACAGGCAAGGAACGAACGGTTCTGGATATTATCCGTGCAGCCCTTGTTGCAGGAGATGCAGCGGCGGATATCGTCGGGATGCCCCTCGCACACTTTATTGGCCCAGTCAGGGTCGCACAGCAGCGGGCGGCCGAGTGCAACGATGTCGGCTTTGCCTGCTTCCAGAACGCGCTCTGCCATGGCGGGGTCGATGATGCGTCCGACCGTGCTGACGGGGATCGAAACCGCGTCGCGGATCATGCCGGAAATATCGACAAAGAAGCCGTAGGGCTGCACACCCATGGGCGGGATCGTAT
Organism: Ruthenibacterium sp.; assembly: GCA_020025235.1. Taxonomy (GTDB): domain Bacteria; phylum Bacillota; class Clostridia; order Oscillospirales; family Ruminococcaceae; genus Ruthenibacterium. Next base: position 18,768 of record JAHHSL010000032.1, on the reverse strand, counting down.
CTGCCATGTTGCCGGTGTGGTTTGCCTGTGCCACATGCAGCATATCCACGCCGTCCTCCTCCAGCCATTTTGCAAACTGGACAGCATCGCACAGATCAACGCCGCCCTTGCCGCGTTCGGGCGTGACAACGGCGAATTTGTAATCGATCACCATATCGGGAACCGCCTTTTTAAGCGCGCGGACCAGCATGCGCGCAAAGCGGGTGCGGTTTTCCAGGCTGCCGCCGAAGCGGTCGGTGCGGTGGTTCATGCGGGAGCTGACAAGGCATCCTGTCAGACGGTCGCCGTGCACCTGAATGACGTCAATGCCGGCCTTCTGGGCGCGCTTTGCACATTCGCACATCTTGTCGATAATGTTCATCAGGCCTTCTTCCGTGACTTCGTCCGTGAAGTACATCATATCATGGTGCAGGCGCTGGCGCATTTCATCGAATTTCTTTTCGGCAAACAGCTGGTTGATGACGTCGCAGTCGTATTCCGGGTGGAAGATCTGAACGCCGATCTTTGCGCCGTATGCGTGGACACTGTCGGCAAGGCGGCGGAAGCTTTCGATCTGGCTGTCATCAAACAGCTTGGGCGTCGGGGAAAAGCTGCGGATCGGCGCAACGTCGCCCAGAACCATGTACCCTACGCCGCCCTTGGCAAGACGGGTGTAAAAAGCAAGGCTCTGTTCACCGATGCTGCCGTCGCGTTCCTCATATCCGGTGGTGAGCGGCGGGAACATGATGCGGTTTTTCAGCGTAATATTGCCGACCTTGATCGGCTGTGTCAATTTGGATTCCATAGCAAAAGACCTCCTGTTGTGTGTGCAGACATGTGCGCGCAAAAAGATTAAAGGTGGGCACGGACAAAGCTGCAGATCGCTTCATTGCAGCCATTGCGTGCGGGCAGGCATGCAAAATCGTGCCCGCCGTTTTCAAAGCGGATAAAGTCGGCATTGCGGTAAACGGCCTGATAGCGCAGGCAGTCCTGCTCGCTGACAAGCGGATCGTCGTCGGCGCGAAGCAGCAGCACCGGCCCTTCGTAGCCCTTTGCTTCTTCAAAGGGTTCCGGATGACGTGCCATTTCGTGATTGAACGACATTTTGTAAACAAGCCCCTGCATATCGGCCTCGTCCGTGCCGCTTTTTTCTACGGCAGCGGCGCGTTCTTCGCATCCGTACCACATGGCGGCGCCCGGGCACATCAGAATCAGCCCGCGCGGGTTCAGCTTCGGCGCATTGCTTGCGGCAATGTAGCCGCCCATGCTCTGGCCGGAAAGGAAGATTCGCTGCGCATCGGCATAGGGCTGACGGCCCAGCCATGCAAACAGATCTTCGGTGTCGGTGTAAAGCCCGTCAAAGGAAAGCTCGGAAAATTCGCCGTCGCTTTCCCCGCATCCGAAGAAATCGAAGCGTGCGCATCCGATGCCCGCAGCAGCCAAAGCGCGCGCCATGCTGGTGTGCATGTAGCGGCGTCCCGAAAGCGAGGAGGCAAATCCGTGCAGGTTCAGAACAAACGGAACAGGGGCATCGGAATCCGGCAGGGTGACGACACCGCGCAGCGTATGCCCGCTGCGGTTTTCAGCGGAGACCAGCAATGTTTTCATAAAAGGATCCTCCTGATGTGCAAAAGTAAAAAGCATTTGCTTTTCCGCTTTCATTATAAAAAACACAGCGGGAAAAAGATATGCAAAAATTGATTGAAAACTATCTGAAATTGATGTAATCTTGAAACAGGGACAGTTTCAAAGCAAAATGCAAAAAGTTTTATGCAAAGCGGGAAGGAAAGAAGGCCATGCAGGAGTATCGGGCGGAAATGGTTCACGGTGAACCGAAAGGAAGCCGGCAGCTGAACGCCGGAAATTATCACTGTCTTTTGTTCGTTCTGCGCGGCAGTGTGCAGTATCGCAGCAAAACGCAGCACTGGACGGGCAGGGCAGAGGATCTTTTTCTGATGAAGCCCGGCGAATCGGTGACGCTGGAGCTGCCGGAGGAAAAAGAGCATACGGAAATGATCGGCGTGTGGCTTTCGCCGCAGCTGCTCGGGCGCATTTCAGATGAAAACACCGATCTGGAACGGGCGTTCCATGTGATCCCGCTTGCGTGTATGTTGGTGCATGCGGACAGCGAAGCAGTCATGCTGATCAAGAATCTTGCGTACCGTCTTGTGCATCTGGAGGAGGAAAAAACAGAATACGGCGAAACGGTCTTTGAGGACGGGCTGCTGAAGATGTTCGTGGTGCTGGTGCTGCGCGCGTGCATCCGTTCCGAGCAGCACCGTTCCAAGGCAAGCCGGGGGCATCTGATGCTGGATGAACTGTTCCGCTTTATTCATGCGCATCTGCTGGAGGATATCACGCTGGAACGCCTGGAAGAAAAATTCTACATCAGCCGGTGCCATATCGCGCGGGAATTTAAGCGGCAGACCGGGGAAAGCGTGCATCAGTATATTGTGAAATCGCGCCTTGATTTATGCCTTGGCTATATTGAACAGGGGCTGCCGATCACCGAGGTGTATAAACGAAGTGGATTCAACGACTACAATAATTTCTTCCGCGCATTCAAAAAGCAGTACGGCATGACGCCGCGCGAGTATTTCCGCACAACGCAGGAAAATGCCCGCGTGCGGGAAAATTCAGACGGAAAACTGGAACAAAAGCGCAATATATGATATAATCAATCAGTATATGTCAAAAAGAAAAATACAAGCAGATCAAATAAAAGGGGAAGTGTAAGAATGGAGCAATGTACGGAAAGTAAATGGGAACTGTGGCTGCGCCGCGCCGCTGCCGCACTGTTTGCTGTTTCGGTTATCATGTACTTTACGGCACTGGAATTTGCGGGTGGCAGCATCCTGCGTTTTCTCTGGTACGCGGTGGTGTTCTGTCTGATCCTGATGCCGGGTGTCCGTGTGACAGAGCTGCTGATGCCGCAGCTGACGCGGGCGGAAAAGATACCGGTATCCTTTGCAATGGGCGTCGGGGTGCTGTTCTTTTGCTATATCACACTGGGGCGCCTGACAGTGCCGCCGATGTGGGCGATGCTGGCAGTTGTGCTGCCGCTGACGGTCTGGCAGCTGTGGGAATACGCAAAGCGCATCCGGAAAGCGCCGAAAACGATCCCGAACCTGCTGAAAAAGCCGGGTGCGGCGCTTTTGCTGATCGCGTTTGCGGGCGGCTTGTTCGTCTTTTCGTTCACGGGTGTGCTCGGCTATGCAAAAGCCAGCGCAGCCGGAAATATGATCTATCATCAGGATATGCTGTGGCGCACGGCAAACGCGGCTTCGGTGCAGCTTGGTTCGCCGCTGATGAACATGCAGTCCCTTGGCTCGCAGCTGCGCTATCATTATCTGGGGGATGCGATCTCCGGCTTCGGCGCCATGTTCTCGGGCGTGCTGCCGTATGAGGCAACGTGTTATTATCATTATCCGTTCCTGCTTTTTGCCATGGTGTTCGGGCTGTTCGGTGCGGCACGGGCATACGGTGCATCCGAAAAAACGGCTTCGATCTTTCCGTTTGCCGTATTGTTCTTCAACACGGCAACGAGCATGGTGGCTGTGGATATCATGCTGGATATGAACGGTGTGGCAACCGCAACTGCGCTGACGGCGGCGGTGCTGATCTTTTTGTTCCGTGTTGAACACGACGAAACGATCAAACCGACATTCTACATCGCATATGCCGTTGTGATCCTGACGCTTTTGATGTCGAAAAACCTGTACGGCATGCTTTTGACCTGTGCGCTTTTGGCTGCGGTTGTATTCGGGGCGATTTTCCAGCGCCGTTTTTACCGCAGAGGTCTGGCGCTTGCAGGCATCGGCGGCGCGGTGTTTGCGCTGTGCTGGCACTTTGTTTATCAATACGCCATTAACAATCTGGTGCGCGAAGCATGGATCACCCCGCAGGAGTTCATCAAAACTCTGGTGACGAACCTGCCGCTCGGCGTGGTTTTGTGGCTGATCGCCATTGTACTCAGCATCATGCAGATCAAAAAGCTTTCGTTCGGGCGGCTTGTCGTCAACGCGGCAACGATCGGCGGCATGCTGGCGTTTTATATCTTCCACCACTATTCGGCGTCGCAGAATTATTTCCTGATCGCGGCACTGCTGTTTATGTGGTTCTGTGCGCTGGATACCGAAAAGCTGCTGGCTGACATCAAACCTCTGCGCATTGCGGCCGGTGTGCTGGCCTTCCTGTGCGTTGTATCCACGGCAATCGGTTTTGCACCGACAGGACGCAAGGGCTTTCAGGTCATGAAGCGTTCGGCCGGTATGCAGCCGGATTTCCCGTGGGAAACACGCACGATCACGCGCGCGGATGAAGAAGCGGCGATGTGGCTGCGCGAAAACATGAAGCCCGACGAGGTGTTTGCCACCAACCGCAACGCGCGCGATCCGTACTATGCGCGCGAAGGCATCTGGCACTACTACACGGCGATGAGCGGGCGTCAGGCGTATATGGAAGGCTGGATGTACAGCCTGACCTATGGGCACGATTACTGGGAAATGCGCCGACAGCTCGAGCAGATCAGCGATGGGATCTTCGCCTGCCGCGATGCGGAATCTGCATTTGAAATGGCGCGGGCAGAAGGCATTGATTACCTGCTTGTGACAAAATGGCTCAAATCCATACCGTTTGCAGGAATGGAGGCAGGCCCGGTGAAGTTTGAAGGCGCCGAGCCGGTGTTTGAAAACAGCGATACGGCAATTTACCGCGTGCCCGAAGCTTAAACAGAAAAAACGTGCAGCTTTCCGAAAAAGCTGCACGTTTTTTTATGGGCTGATTGGCTGTAGTTATAATTTGGAATATCCAAAGCTGTTGACAAGAGCATCGATGCGCTGGCGTTCCCTGCACATCGGGCAGTCATGCATCGAAAAGCTTGCGTAATCGGGCAGGTCTCCCGGCCCAAAAACCGAAATGATCGGCTGTTCATCACATTCTTCCAGCGCACTGAAAATGGAAGAGACGCCGACCGTTGTCCCGCCGTAATAGGAAATACATTCCATGCTCTTGCGCACGGTGATGCCGGTTGTGACAGAGGCCATAAGAACGATGATGTGCTTGTTTTCGATCATCGGCTGGATGTTGTCACGGAAAATCATCTGACTGTTGGAATTGTATTCCGGCGTGACGACGTAAATGGTTTTATGCTCGTTCATGGACATATAGCCGGCCTTGGTAAGCTCCTGCGCCAGAAGCGTGCCGATGATCTGCGTGCCGTCCAGACAGACAATGGTATCAATAACGGTGTTGGAAAGATAGCGGCCTGCCAGAAGGGACGCAACAGCACCGGCCTCCGAAAGGCGGGTTTTCAGCGTCGTCATATCGAGATAATAATTGACGTGGGAATGGTTCGTGGCAAAATGGCCGTGCACAATTTTCAGGGGAACGGTACCGGTGCGGTCAAAGATTTTCAGTGTGCGATTTTCCATAGAAGCCTCCTGTGATCTCAAAAGCGTCCCGCAAAACCTAGGCAGAACGCTTTTTTTTATTGTAGCACACAAACGATAATAAAATCAATAAAAAAACAGACCGTGTTAAAAATAAAATGTGCAAAAAGCAAAACACGGCGGAAGGGCAGAGGGATCTGCAGGGAAAACAGGCTGAAATCGGAAAAAGCGGAAACTTATTCTGCCATTTTACAAATCTTTCATTTATCTTTATGGAAAGTGTGATACAATGAATATGGAATCATTCGGGCATACCGGATCTTAATGAAAAACGACAGCACTGCATACAATGAAACAGGTGCATTGGATCGCGTAAAATTCAAAAATGAGGAGAACAGGAAGATTACATGAATCTGTTATTTTTCTTGACCCCCAAAGCGGAGGTCGCATATCTGTATGATGATTATACGCTGCGTCAGGCAATTGAAAAAATGGAGTATCACCGTTATTCGTCCATTCCCATTCTGAATCGGCAGGGCGAATATGTCGGAAGCATTACCGAAGGCGATATTCTGTGGGCGGTAAAGCGAAGCTATAATCTGAACCTGCAGGAAGCGGAGGATATGCCCATTATGAGCATCCCGCGCAAGCATCATTACATCAGCGTTTCAGTTGATACGGATATGGAAGAATTGATTTCAGTGGCAATGAAGCAGAATTTTGTCCCGGTCATCGATGGGAAGAAAAGCTTTATTGGATTGATCAAGCGCAACAGCATCATCCAGTTCTGCTATGACCGCTACAAGCAAAGTCTGGAGCCGAAAGGACAGGTACATAGAAAGCCGATCCCGTCCGGCAGCTCTGTCGTAAAGCGCCGCTTTTCGGAAGAAGAGCACAGTAAATCCTGAATAGGCGGAAAAAGGGTCTCGGTGCAGACCCTTTTTTGCTGCCAAAAAGTTTCACCGTGCAGAAAAGTCCTTCTGAAGTACACCTAAAATACACGGGGCAGCAGATACAGGGCAAAAATGCGTTCTGAACATTTTTTCATCAAAGGGATATGAAGATATACCAAAACGCTGAAAAACGCAGCAGAAGCACACAGAGCCTGCGAGGAGACACGGCTGCGAAAACAAGGCGAAAGGAAGGCACAAATCCGAAAAACGAGGGCAAATCCCGCAGAGAGGGCCGTATCCGGCAGCAGCGGCAGAATATCATACCGTAAGGAAAGAAAATGCAGTGCGGATCAAAGGATCGGCATAAAACAAAAAAGACGGCGTCCATTCCGGAAACCCGGAACAGACGCCGTCTTTTATTCTGCGGCTTTGCAAAACAGCAAAGCCGCGTTTTTTAAAATACAGATACGCTTCGATCAGATGATCCCGAACAAAAAGAGTACAAGCGCCGACAAACCGACAAGAACGAGCACACAGGGAAGAAAGATCCACAGAAATGCACTGCCGATCATCGCAAGACGATCCGAAAAGGAAACATCCAGATCAGAAAGTTCGCGGCGGCGTTCTTCCTCCTGCTCCGGTGTGAGCTGAGGAAGCTTATCGGAATGACGGATAAACATAAGCGATACTCCTTTTTATGCGCGGTCGGAACGGGATTCGACCTTCGGCAGTTCAAACAGATACTTGCCGTTTTCGTCGATCTTGCGTTCGGGGAAATGGCAGGCCAGGAAGTGACCCGGCTCGATTTCGCGAAGTTCCGGTGTTACGCGCTGGCATTTTTCGCATGCCATATAGCAGCGTGTGTGGAACTTACAGCCGGAAGGCGGCTTGATCGGGCTGGGGATATTGCCCTCCAGAATGATGCGCTCTTTTGCGGAGGGATTCACGTCGGTGGACGGAATCGAAGAAAGAAGCGCAACCGTGTACGGATGACGCGGATCATCGAAGATCGTGGCGGCGTCCGCCAGCTCTACCACGTTGCCCAGATACATGACGCAGATGCGGTCGGAAATGTAGCGGACAACGGAAAGGTCATGCGAGATGAACATATAGGTCAGATGTTCTTTCTCTTTCAGTTCCTGCAGCAGGTTGATGATCTGGGACTGAATGGAAACGTCCAGAGCGGAAACACATTCGTCGCAGACGATGAACTTCGGGCCGACAGCAAGTGCACGCGCAATTGCAACACGCTGGCGCTGGCCGCCGGAGAACTGATGCGGATAACGGTGCAGCATATATTCCTGCAGGCCGCATTTTACCATGGTATCCACGATGTGCTGACGCATCTTGGGGGAACCGTGCTTGAACAGATTGTGCGTCACAAGGCCTTCTTCAATGATCTGGCCGATCGTGAAACGGGGGTTCAGCGAAGAATACGGGTCCTGGAAGATGATCTGCAGATCGCGGCGCAGAGAGCGCATTTCGCTGTACTGAAGGCGGGAAAGGTCGATGCCGTCATCCCGCATTGCTTCATATTTGGAAAATTCGCCGACGCCTGCGTACTCTGCACGCAGCGTATCCAGCTTTGCGGAAAGCTCTTTGAGCTTTTTGGTTTCCGAATCGACAAGCTGCTGAAGGCTTTCGATCTCCGGCTTCAGCTTCTGCAGTTTTGCATCTGCCTTTGCCTTGGCACGCTCTTTTTCATCGGTAAGCGCGTTCAGGTGATCGTACTCCAGCTTGGCAGCCTTCAGCTTTTTCTTGGCAGAAATACGAATCTTGTTCTGCTCAAATTCTTCCAAAAGCAGGTCGCGGCCTTTATTGTCGGGGTCGTGTGCAAAGAAGCCGCCCACGATCTTGACGATGTGGCTCAGTGCGGTCTGTGCATCGCAGGCTGCGATGTTGGCATCCTGCAGCAGATAGAAGTCTGCGGTTTCCTCGCCGCCGGCTGCTTCAACCTTTGCGGCAAGCTCGGCCGATTTTTCGGCCAGCTTTTCGTATTTCGACTTATAACGATCCAGATTCTTGATCGTATCGGTAACGTATTTCGGGGCAATATCCGCAAGGGATACGCCGTAATACATGGTGGTGCCGGCAGTCTGCGGATAAAGCTGAAGCAGAGTGCGTCCCAGTGTGGACTTGCCGCAGCCGGATTCACCGACGATGCCAAGCGTTTCGCCCTCGTAGATGTCAAGGGAAATGTCCTCGTTAGCGCGGACGTAAAGCTGTTCTTTCTGCAAGACAGAAGATTTCGCAACAGGGAAATACTTCTTCAGATTATTGATGGACAGTAATTTTTTTGTGTTCGGCACTCTGTCTCACCTCCTTATCGGGATAAAAGCAACGAAGCAGATGACCATCTTCAAGCTCAGTGAGCTGAGGCTCTTCGTCAATGCACTTCTGTGTGCAGTATTTGCAGCGCGGCGCGAATTTGCAGCCCTTGGGCAGCGCCAGCGGATGCGGGACAACACCGGGGATCGGTTCGATCTTGGCACCGGCATTTTCAATGCGGGGAATGGAATACATCAGACCTTCGGTATACGGATGCATCAGAGTGCTGGAGTTACCGAAAATCGTGCGCGCGGGCGCCTTTTCCACAACCTGTCCGCAGTACATGACGGCAACATCGTCTGCCATTTCATTGATGACGCCAAGGTCATGCGTGATGAAGATGATCGAAGTGCCCTTTTCGCGCTGCAGCTCATTCATCAGGCGCAGGATCTGCGCCTGGATCGTTACGTCCAGAGCCGTGGTCGGTTCGTCTGCAATCAGGATCTTCGGGCGGCAGGCAAGCGCCATAGCGATCATAACACGCTGGCGCATACCGCCGGAAAGCTGATGCGGATACTGCTTGATGACAGCTTCCGGATTCGGGATCTGCACATCGTACAGCATTTTCAAAGCCTGCTCATGCGCTTCTTTCTTGCTCATGTGCTGGTGGATGATAAACGGCTCGGAAAGCTGACGGTCGATCGTGAATACGGGGTTCAGCGAGGTCATCGGCTCCTGGAAGATGACCGAGATCGCGTTGCCGCGGATCGAATACAATTCGTCGATCGGCAGCTGGGTCAGTTCGCGGCCTTCAAACAGAATCTCGCCGGATTCGATATAACCGTTTGCGTCCAAAAGACGCAGGATGCTCATGGCAGAAACCGATTTGCCGGAGCCGGATTCACCGACGATGCCGATGGTTTTGCCGGCTTCCAGGGAATAGGAGACGTCGTTGACAGCCTTAACGGTGCCTTTTTTTGTTTTGAAATAGGTTTTTAAATTCTTGATTTCCAGTAATGGCATGTCAATCCTCCTTACTTTTCAACACTGGATTTCGGGTCCATAACATCGCGCAGAGCGTCGCCGACGATATTGATGCAGATCGTGGTGACGGCAAGGAACAGCGCGGTGAACAGCCACTGCCACCAGTAGGTATTGATGATGGTCGCGTTGTTAACGCCGTTCAGCATATTGCCCCATGTCGGACGCGGATATGCAACACCGAAGCCAAGGTAGCTCAGCGAAGATTCCGTCAGCATGCAGGTGCCGAAGTCCAGCATCAAAGTAACAAGGATGACACTCATGACGTTCGGAAGGATGTGCTTGAATGCGATCGTGCTTTCCTTAACGCCCATGGCCTTTGCAGCGGTGACGTATTCGCTTTCACGCGCTACAAGCACCTGGCCGCGGACAAGACGTGCAAGGCCGGGCCATGTCAGAACGCCGAGGATGCACATGATGATGAAGATACGGCCGTTCTCGGAGATCGTCATATGGCTCATGACCGCAGAAAGGATCATGGCGAACGGCAGGAACGGGATAGCAGAGAAGATTTCTGCAACACGCATCAGCAGGATATCGACCTTGCCGCCGAAGTAGCCGGAAACGCAGCCGATGATGATGCCGATGATCGAGGAAATGATAACAGCAACTGCGCCGACTGTCATGGTCATGCGGCCGCCGTTGATGATGCGCTGGAAGATATCCGCGCCGCGGATATCGGTGCCGAATACATAGCCCTTCAGGCCCCACTTGCCAAGCAGCTGGCCTTCTGCGTCGGTGGCATAGCTCTGGAAGGAACCGCTGTAAATGTTTGCGACATTCTTAAGTTTGGGAGTTTCCAGCTGATTGAGCTGGTTGCTGCCCCAGGAATAAACATTGCCCTGATCCGTCAGGCCGGTGTAATGGTACGAACCGCCGACAATCTGCACGAACTTTTCGCCTTCCTGAAGCGCGGGGATCGGCTCCATGCGTTCGGTGAAGTCGCCGGTGAAGCAGACAGAACCGTCATTCAAAAGCAGTGCCATGCTGGTGTTGGTTGCAACGATCTGATCGATTTTTCTTTTGCCGATGAATTTCTTAATGGGAACGCCCGGCTCGCCCAGATTCGGACGGACAACGTCGTACAGGCCGCGGGAACCGGTGAAGACCGTATTGCGCTTGCCGTTTACGCCGACAATGTGGTTCAGTGTGAAATCAAGGTCATAAACATTGCCCATTGCAAGGAAAACATCCATGTTTGCATAGGCGTTCTTATTGCCCCACAGGAACAGGGTGCCGTCATCCAGAAGGATCGCGCTTGCCTGATAGCCTGCAATCAGCTTTTTCACGCGGGAAACGTCGATGCCGCTCGTCACAAGGATCTCCGGCATATAGGCGATCGTGGATTTCAGCGTATCGCCGCGTTCCAGAACTTCGGTTTCCGTGACGAACTGACCAAGGTTGTTGTTGCCCCAGCACAGGACCTTGCCTGCATCGGTCAGAGCGACGATATGGTCGATACCGGCAGCAACCATAACGATGTTGCTGTCCTGGACTTCCTGCGGGATATCCGCAACGTCAATGCCGGTGGTGCCGATTTCCGTAGCGCCCCAGACAAAGACATTGCCTTCGTTGGAAAGGCCGACCGAGAACGAGCCGAAGCTGTCGATCATCTTGATGCCTTCCTTTTTCAGTGCGCCGGGGACAGAAAGCATATCCATCGTCGGGGGAATGCTCTTCTGCGTAACTTCGGTGTAGGAATCGTAATAGCGGGGCATCGTCATAGGCCCGATAAACATGACAAGGAACATGACAAGCAGCGTGATCAGCGCGCCGACCGCAAGCTTCTTTTCCAGAAAGTTGTTTACGATCTGACGGCCGGGGCTGACGATTTCTTCAACGTCATTGGCCTTGGCAGCCTGTTCCGGATTCAGCTGATTGGCAAGATCGTTGGAGCCGCCGAAGAACAGGCGGCGGAACCAGCCGCCGATCGTGCCGAAAAAGCCTTTCTTCGAGGAGGCCTTTTTATTTTCTTTACTCACGTTTCTATTCCTCCTCTTAATTGTTTACACGGACGCGCGGATCGACAAGCCCGTAGATGATATCGATAAGAAGGTTGCCGAACAAAGAGATCGCAACATAGAACATCTGCATCAGCAGAACAACGTCATAGTCGGCAGCGCGCAGGGATTGGATCATCAGGCGGCCCATGCCGTTGAGTGCAAACATATCCTCAATAACAAGGGAACCGGCGAAAATGCCGAGGAACCAGCCGACAACCAGCGTAACAATGGGGATCAAAGCGTTGCGCCATGCGTGGGAATAAATGACGGCGCGTTCACGCAGACCCTTTGCACGGGCTGTTTTGATGCAGTCCATGCTGAGAGCTTCGATCATGGAAGCGCGGACATAGCGCGTCATGCCGCCGAGCGAGCAGAAGGTCATAACGATCAGGGGCAGAGCAAGATAGTAAAGCTCGTCAAAGAATTTCTTTGCGCCGGTGAAGCTGGAACCGGGGGTCTGCATGCCGCTGGGCGGGAACCAGCCAAGCTTGGAACAGAAGATCCAGATAAACAAAATGGAAATAAGGAAAGTAGGCAGGCTGTAACCGATAATGGTAAAGACCTGCACGCCCTGATCCAGCTTGGACCCGCGCTTGACAGCGCAATGGATGCCAAGGGGGATCGTGATGCCCAAAGCAAAGACCGTTGCCAGAATATTGATTTTAATGGTGTTGAGCAGCGGGTCGCGGACAACCTCAACGACCGGAAGCTTCTTTTCATAGGAAAAGCCGAGATTTCCCTGCAGCAGGCCGTTGTAGCTGCCGTCATACAGCGGAGCAAGGCCTACCCAGCGCAGATAACGCACGACCTTATTATCGGTATCCGTGCCGTACTGGCGCTGATAATCAAGATAAATCTGGTCGAAATACGAGTTAAGCTGCTCTTTCGGGATCGAGTTTTTCATTGCGGTGAGCTGTGCTTTTGCGTCCTGGTATGCGCGGTTCGCAGGTACAAGGGAGTAAATCATAAACATGATGAACGAAAGAAGTACCAATACGACAAGCATATACCCGATTCGCTTTAAGGTGTACTTTGCCATTTTTATTCCTCGTTTCTTGGTGGGATCAAACAGGTGATGTGACATCCGGGGCAAGCGCCCCGACGGTGCGCCTCATCCTGTATATCATTGGCTACCCGTTCAGACACAGGGGGAAAGGGAACAGGTGTCCAACGATACACAGGCATCGAAAGCAAAGGCTTTCTTGAAGCATTATATTTAATATTATATTACTATATAAAAAAGAAAGCAATCTGCGGAGCAGAGGCTTTCGCCCCTACTCCGCAGAAGCTTATCAAAGAAACATTTCAGTAGAATTATGCAAGCCAGTAAGCGTCTGCAAGATCCTTGATGAAGTTGGAGTTGAAGTTATCAAACTCGTTCGGTTCGATCGAGAAGCCGTATGCCTGGTCGTATACGCTGGTCGGGAAGCCGGTTGCAAGGTTGAAGCAGGTGTACATCGGGACACCGCCGTAAGAGCCGGTAACCGGTTTCTGATACATCTCGTCGAGCATCGGGTTGAAATCACCCAGAGTGTTCTGGATCACGAAGCCTGCCTTTGCCATGTTCGGGTTTTCAAGGAAGCCCAGAACAAGCAGATCGGAAACAGGGTTCGGGGTGGTGCCGTACCAGTTCAGGCACAGCGGCATCAGGTATGCGTCTTCGCTTTCGAGCTTAACGGTCTTGTAAGCGCCGTCCTTGGACTGGAAGGTGATGTCGCGTTCGTCGATCTCGTCTGCCGGGATCTTCTTGTAGCGGACGCCTTCGCCGGAATATGCGGAACCGTCAGAGTTGTAAACCCAGCCGCCGTCTTCCAGAACCTGCATAGCGTTGTCAACCGAAGTTGCATATGCGTTCAGGACCATGCCTTCAGCAAGGGCCTTCTTGTGCTGCCATGCGCTGGAATAGTACGGGCCGTCAACAACTACGCCGTAGCCGCCGGTAAAGTCTTTTGCAAACTTTGCACGGTCCATGCAGTAAGCGATCGCCTGACGAACTTCGGGGAACTGAACCGGGCCGAAGTCGCAGCGGAATGCCAGCTTGCCGTAGCCTGCGCGAGAATAGTGGGTGTAAACGTATTTGCCTTCGTTCTCTTTAGCGTCTGCCAGTGCAAGAGCTTCGTTGGTTTCGTCACCGCCGGTGATGTTGGAAAGAACATCGATGCCGCCGGACTTGAAGTCTTCCAGCTGAGTTGCCGGAACGATGCGCTTTACAACGACCTTTTCAATCGAAGGCTGTTTGCCGCGGTAATCGCCCTTGAATTCAGGGTTGCGCTTCAGGGTAACCATCAGAGTAGAAGAATCCCATTTTTCAATGGTGTACATGCCGGAGTACGGATAGGTGTCATCCGTGTTCCATGCGCTGGCCTTGATGTGATCGGCCATGACATAAGAGTCGCCGTTCTTTGCATAGAAGCCGTCGGTCAGATAAGCGCCATTGCCGTCATCGGCAACGTCGTTTTCGCCGAGCCACATGGGCAGGAAATCAGGCTTGGCCGATGCGTAGATGATCGAATAGAAGTAAGGAACGTAATCCGAAGAGAACGTCAGAGAGAAGGTGTAATCGTCGATCAGACGGATACCTGCAAATTCCTTTTTGCCTTCTTCAGAGCCGGGGCCGGTATAAGCTGCGAAATCATTATAACCGACGAGCTGCATGCCGGCCTGATGATCCTTGCCGGCAGCCTGAGTGGCAACAGGGCTGGAGAACACAAGCGTGCTTGCAATGTAGTTCTTAGCGTTAATGGGGGAACCATCGGAGAACTTCAGGTCGTTGTTCAGCTTAATGGTATAAGTGAGCGTGCCGTCGTCGTTCGTCTTTTCTTCGTGGCTTGCAACAACGGTGTCGTTCCAAACAAGCTCGCCTTCCACGTTGGGTTCAACCGTGCCAAGACCGGAGATCATATCCTGAACAGAGCGGTCAGAAGCGCCGGGCTGAGCTGCACCGAACACTGCCATGCGGAATTTGCCGGAAAGCTCGGTAGAATCACCCAGGATGATGGAGTTATCCGACTTTTCGCTCGTCCAGTCGATCAGAGCCTGGTTCGGTGCCCAGTACGGGTTGGTCGGGAACTCTTCAACGCCCTTGATCTGTGCGTTGTACAGATCGTAGAAGTCGTTGGAGTACAGGGGGATTTCGGGGAGCAGCTGGTTCCAACGGGTGATGAACAGGCGGTACCAGGAAGCGTAAACGTCTTCCTCGGTCTCCCAATCACTGTTTTCGGGAACTGCGGTGTTGTAAACCATTGCGCGGGACAGGAAGTCAAGGCCGAGCGCGTAGCTTACATCGTCACGTACAATATAAGCCGTACCGGTTTCGTCGTCTTCAATAACATCAGCAATAGTTACATCTTTGCCGAACTTTTCGTACAGCGAGATGTAATCGGTGCCGTACTCCTTGTTGGCAAGGCTCTTCTGCTCTGCAATCGGAGCAAGAACCTGTTCTTCTTCTGCTTCCGAAGAAGCGGATGTGCTGGTGCTCGGTGCCGTAGAAGTGCTTTCAGACCCGCCGCAAGCTGCGAGAGAGAAAACCATGGACAGAGCCATCAGCAGTGCAAGTGCTTTTTTCATAGTTTTTCCTCCTTCTATGATTAACCAAGCCATAATCATATTATATATATAGCCTCGTTATAATTAAGTATTATATCTGGTGTACACATTCTTGTCAAGTCGTGCCCTTGCGTCGGGCGGGTTCTGTCATAATTTTTTAATTTTTTAAAGCGCAGATGCTTTAAAATAAGAATAAATCGAAGAAAAATAATTAAAATCATAAGGTTTCGTGATGAAAATAAAGAATCTGTAAAGATTGTGAAAAGAAGAAAGTGTGCGCGTAACAAGGACAGACAAATGCACGGAGAAAATGAGCGGCAGTAAATTATGCAAAAATATACCAATTGAACGTATATTTATGAATGTTTATGCATTTTGAACGATTCTTTCCTTTCTTTTGCAAAAAAGCTGAAACAGCATCACAAAAGAAACAAACAAAGGAAAAAGCCTTATTAAAACAGCTGTCCGTCTTGTAAAGGGCGATGCTGAATGCATAAAAAATTTGAATATTGCCGCTTTTTATGGTAAAAAGTGGCTGAAAAGTGACTTTGTATGTAAAACAGAAACGGGGCCGGATGCAAAGGCTGCAGTTTTAAAAAATGTTTTTTTGATGCAGGAAATTTTTTGTTTTTTTGAAAACAGCGCGGCTTTTCGGCAAGACCACGGAAAGAAAACAGGATTTTTCGCTCCAAAGATGGAAAAAACGAGTGTCCGCCGCGAAAAGAGTAAAAAATACCGGCAGCCGCAAAGATGCAGCTGCCGGTAAGGGCAAAGCGATTATTTCAGCGTGAAGGTGCCGTTGTTTTCGGTCAGTGCGGAAGAATAGAAGCAGGTCATCGCACGGATCAGGTGATCGGTGTCCTTCGCGCCTGCGGTTTCAAAGGGCGAGTGCATGGCAAGCTGGGCAAGGCCGATATCCACGGTGTTGACCGAGGTGTGCGCATTGGCGATGTTGCCAAGCGTCGAACCGCCTGCAAGGTCGGAACGGTTGGAAAAGTGCTGTACGGGAACACCGGCTTTGCGGCAAACCGCGGTGAAAACCGCCTGCGAAGCGCCGTCGGTTGCATAGCGCACGCCGTATTTGATGACGACGCCGCCGTTGGGCATCGGACGATGTGTTGCATCGGTGTATTCGGGGTGGTTCGGATGAACCGCATGCGCATTATCGGCAGAGACAAGGAAGCTGTTTGCAAGCGCGCTTACGCGGGAACGGCCGAATGCGGCGCAGATACGGTCGACAAGATCGCTGACGAAGGTGCCGTCTGCGCCCTGCTTTGTCAGGCTGCCGACTTCTTCGTTATCCAGCAGAGCATAAACGGGTACGCTTTCGCTTTCCTGTGCGGCAAGAAAGCCTTCAAAGCATCCGTATGCGCACTGAAGATCATCAAGACGCGGCGCCGAAACAAATTCATCCTGCATGCCCCAGATGACGCCCGGCTCGCGCAGGCACAGGAAAAGATCGTGGCCGAGAATATCTTCGGCGCGGCAGCCGGCGGCCTGGGCGATCACGCTGCGGAAGGAACCGGCCTCGCTGCCGATGCCCATAACGGGAACCATATCGGTTTTTGCGTCGTAGGTGTAGCCGTCGTTCGCCTTGCGGTTCATGTGAATGGCAACGTTCGGGATCATCAGCAGATCGCGGTCGACATAAACAAGGCGCGTTTCGATCGAATCGCCGTTCTGTACAAGGACACGTCCGCCCACGGTGAGGGGGCGATCCATCCACGGTGCGCACAGCATGCCGCCGTAACGTTCGACATTCAGGCGCAGATAGCCGTCAGGGCCGGAAATCTCTGCATTTTCCTTGATGCGGAACGTGGGGGAATCGCCGTGGCTTGCCGAAAGCATGAAGCCGGAAAAATCGGCGCGCGGGATGCGGAACGCAAGCAGCGCCGAGCCGTTGCGTGTGACGTAATATTTCCCGCCGACGGCAAGCTGCCAGTCGTCACATTCGGAAAGGCGGGTGTATCCGGCTTTGTCCAGCGCATCGGAAAGTGCCGCTACTGCGTGGAAGCGTGTCGGGCTTTTTTTCAAAAAAGAAAGTAAATCGCTCATGGTTTTGGTTCGTCCTTCCTGCGGGTAAATTGATCCGCTCTTACATTATTATATATAAGTATAGCACCGGGAGGAAATCATATCCAGAAAAATTTTTGCAAATGTACCGTTTGGGTCCCGAAAAAAGCCGGAAAAAGCGGCGCTCTCTTACATTATAATATAGCGAAAATACAGAGCGGTAAAATCAGCCCTGTCCGCTGCCGGAAGATAAGCCCCAAGCAGCACATGAAATGCCGCGCAAAAAAGAAAAGGACAGCCTGCGTGTTGGCAGACTGCCTTTTTGAAAAATGCTGCGGCGTCAGATTTGTGCAACGCCGTCCTCCGATGCGATCTTGGATTCCAGCTGATGAATCTTTTCGCGGATGCGTTCCACACTGTATCCTTCGCGCGACCAGTCGTTCAGCTCGATTTCCAGAATCCGCTGCGCCATATCGAGTGCTGCGCGGAAATCACCGCGGATCTCGCAGATCTGCATGCAGGCTTCCTCGCAATCATAAAAACGCGGCACAGGGCGCAGCGGCATGGCACGCCGGTATGCGGCAAGGGCTTCGTCCCAGCGGCACAGACGCGCCATGGCGTCACCGTAGCAGGCGTGGGTCAGCCAGTTTTCCGGTTCACGCTCCACCATTTTGTTCCAGTGCTCCAGCGCTTCGGGAAGATTACATTCGGCGCGGCAAATGGAACCGAGGTACAGCTCGCACAGGTAGTTGTCGCGCACCTTCTGCATACGCTTGCAATATTCGCGCGCCTCTGCAGTGCGGCCGTCCGCGATCAGAAGATCCAAAAGCCACAGATAATTCCGGGGGTCGTCGGGGTGCTTTTCAACGACGCCCTTGTAAAATTCAATCAGCTCATAGTGATTTGTGTAGTTCCAGTCGGTATAGGCGCCGTTTTCGGCGTCGAAAATCGCATTGTGGGCGTCTTTTTCCAGTGGAAGCTTGCGCAGCGCTTCACGCGCAAGCGGTTTTGCAAGCGTGTGGTAATCTTCGGCGCGGCGGTTGTAAAGCTGCGCAAGCAGCAGCGTGGCGCGGGGGTTCAAGGCAGGATCGGACATTTTTTCCTGAAGATAATGAACGGTCCCGGTAAAATCGGCGTCTGTGATAAGCACGGTGTTGTACAGCATGTTTTCGATGCGTTCCATGCGGCTGTCATCCGACAGGGAAAACAGATCGTCGATACTGACGCCGAACACGACCGAAAGATCGGGAAGAAGCTGGATGTCCGGCATGTTTGCACCGGATTCCCACTTGGAGACCGCCTGTGCGGAAATGTTCAGCTTCTGCGCAAGCTGATCCTGCGTCATGGAATTCTGCAGCCGTAAATGGCGGATCGTTTCGCCTAAATTGATTTGCATTTTGTTTTCTCCTTTTCTTTTTGAGGAAAGATGAGGTGCGCACCGTTTCTTTTGATTTTATTGTAGCAGAGTGCAGGGGAAAATCCAATCAAGCAATGCTTGACTGAATCCGAGCGTACGTTGAAAAGAGTGCGCACGGTATGCATGGCGGCAAAGCGCTTTTGTGGTTTTATGAAACGTGATATACAGGCTCGGCAAAAGCTGCCGGTTGTGGTATAATAACCCCAAAGCGCCGCAGC
>JAHHSL010000031.1 GCA_020025235.1 Ruthenibacterium sp. | reverse complement strand
ATTTTCCAAGACTCTGCCGGCTTTCTGTTTAACTTTATACAGTTGTAAATCGGTTTGCTTTTTACAGCTTCATCGCAACATCCCATGCGCCCCAGATAACAGTGCGCAGATTGCCGACCTTTTTGCAATCGCCGACCAGCGGGGTTTTGCCGTTGTTTTCCAGCGGGGACGGGATATATCCGACGGACATGATGACGCTGTCTGCCGAAATCGCTTGCTTGCTGCCGTCCTTTTTCTTCACGATCACGCCGTTTTCCGTGATCGAATCAACGCTTGTTTCCAGATAAACCGGAACCTTATGCAGCTTGAAGAAATCGCGCAGATACGAGCTGTTGGCAAGGCACACGCCCGGAATCGCAATCAGGTCGTTCTTCATTTCAATAATTGTGGGTTTTTTGCCCTGCAGGAACAGATCATAGGCGATTTCGCAGCCCGTCAGACCGCCGCCGACAATGACCACATTCTGCCCGACCTGTTTCTGGCCCAACAGATATTCGCAGGCTTCAATGCTTCTTTCGATGCCCGGCAGCTTATTGAAGCGGCGTGCCACAGCGCCGGTTGCGATAACCACTTCGTCCGCATCCAGCTCGGCAATGTTTTTCACTTCGGTGTTCAGCTTTACTTCGATGTTCAGCTTCACCATTTCCCTGCGGTACCATTCGATCAGATCGCGGTCCTTTTCCTTGAAGCTGGGCGCTGCTGCCGCAATGAAAATGCCGCCGAGACGATCGGATTTTTCATAAATGGTCGCTTTATGGCCACGCATGGCGCAGACGCGCGCCACTTCCATGCCGCCGATGCCGCCGCCGACGATTGCGATGTGTTTGGGCTTTTTCGCCGGAACGATCTTGTACTTCTTGGTCTGCATAGTTTCGGGGTTGATAGCGCATCGTGCCATGTGCATTGCGTCCAGCGGGTTCTGGTCATTGGCAACACCCTCATAATGCGCCATGGTGAAGCAGCCGTTATGGCAGCAGATGCACGGGCGGATATCCTCTTCCCTGTCGTTCATCAGCTTTGTGACCCATTCGGTATCCGCAAGGAACTGTCTTGCAACGCCGACGCCGTCGATCTTGCCTTCCGCAATCGCCTTTGCGCCGACATACGGGTCCATTCTGCCCGCAGCAACGACCGGAATATCCACAAACTTCTTGATGTGTGCCACATCGGCAAGGTTGCAGTTCTGCGGCATGTACATGGGCGGGTGGCTCCAGTACCATGCATCGTAGGTGCCGTTATCGCAGTTCAGCATATCGTAGCCCGCATCCTGCAGGTACTTTGCCGCCTTTTCGCTTTCTTCCATATCGCGGCCGACTTCCGTATATTCCTCGCCGGGCAGTGCGCCTTCGCGGAAGCCCTTGGTATACGAAACAACCGAATAGCGCAGCGATACCGGATAATCCTGCCCGCACTCCTTTTTGATTGCCTTGACGATCTCCACCGGGAAGCGGTAGCGGTTTTCAAACGATCCGCCGTATTCGTCAGTTCTGTGGTTGGTGTACTTCATGGTGAACTGATCCAGCAGATAGCCTTCGTGCACCGCGTGGATCTCCACGCCGTCTACGCCTGCCTCTTTGCACATTTTTGCCGTTTTGGCAAAGCCTTCGATCATCTCATGGATTTCTTCCACCGTGAGCGGACGGGTGGGCACACAGTCGCTCCAGCGGTTGGGCGCCGGAGAAGCACCCGCACACAGACGTTCCACGTCAAAAATCGGCTTGCTGAGTACCTTGAGCACGGGATTATTCACCATTTTTTCCATAGGTCCGCTGACGGAGAACGAACGGCCGAAGCCCGCCGTCAGCTGAACGAACATCTTTGCGCCGGTTTCGTGCAGTTCATCCATAAACACCTTCAGCTTTTTAAAGGTGTGTTCGGATTTATACAGCCAGCCGCCGCCCAACATATTGCGCACCGGCGCAATGCCCGGCAGGATCAGACCGACGTTGTTCTTTGCCTTATCCATAAGGAAATTTGCCGCTTCCTTATCGAAATGGTGCGGTTCCATCCAGCCGAAAATCGATGTGCCGCCCATGGATGTAATAACGATCCTGTTTTTGATTTCACAGTTTCCGATTTTCCACGGAGTAAATAAACTCTCCAGTTCTGTGTTCATGCTATTCTCCTTCTTATGGTGTTTTTACTTCTTATTCACTGCAAAATGCAGTTCTCTCAACGCTTCGATATCCTCACAGATCGTTTTCAGCGGGCACACGTCACAATCCAGGATCACATTCTTCAAAATGTGATCGAACGCATTCGTGACTTCGTTCACCTTTTTGGAAAGGCCGACAAGTTCCTTTACAAAATCGAAATCACCGGCAATAAAATAGATCTGCACATGGTTGACACCCGGCATCTGTTTGTAATGCTGGATGTACAGATTGCCGAGCGTTTCAAACGTAAGGCCGTTTTCGATCGCCTTTTTGCTGACACGGACGTTTTCTTTATTCTCGAAGCTGGAGGACAGCACCATATAGCCCTCGGGAATGATTTTATAGCGTTCGTAATTCAGCTTTCGCACGCCGATATACGCCTTATTCGGGTCCGGGATATCGTCGATATTGAATAAGACAACGCGGGAAAAATTGGTGTTTTTGCGGATCTCCGGCAGATCCTGCCCGAGCAGAAAGACCTTATCTTCCCCGATCAGCGCTGTATCGCTGGTCGGGACATGATAGACCACGCTGTCCCTGAAGCGGTCGCCCAGTTCAAAGGCGACCTCTTTTCCCATTAAAAATTCATTGGTGTCCCGCATGTTCCAGCGGCATTCCCGCACCGGCAGCTGCACAAAGCTCTGGCTTTGCAGGACGTTCAGTGTTTCACGGATCAGATTATCGTATACATTCATAGTCAGATTTGATCGTTTTTCTTTTTATTATCGTGATATTTGGACAGCATATCGTATGTTTTTTCGATCATTTTGCCGTCACCGTTTGTGATAAAGCAAAGGAACAGCAGCCCGAAAACCACCAGGATACAGGCCAACACGATAAGCACAATACTATACCAGGCCATATCAGTTCTCCTTATCCATTCCCTTGACGCGGGCATATTCTGCCGCGCCCAGCGCGCCCATCAGCTGCGGGTCAATGGCAAGATCGACCACCTTGATGTGCAGCACCTTTTCAATCGCACGCTTGAGCCCTTCGTTCTTTGCGCAGCCCCCCGTCAGCGTAATGGCATCGGTTGCACCGGCTTTTTTTGCCATGACAAAGCAGCGCTTTGCAACCGCCTGCTGAATGCCCGCCGCAATTTCATCCCGCGGCTTGCCCTCGCCGACCAACGTGATGACCTCGCTTTCCGCAAAAACCGTGCACTGGGATGTAATGGGGATCACGTTCTTTGCTGTAAGCGACAGATTGGAAAACTCCTCGAGAGAAATCTCGAACGCACGCGCCATCGATTCATAAAAGCGGCCGGTGCCGGCTGCGCATTTATCGTTCATGGCAAAGGTTTTCACCGTGCCGTCGGTATCCACGGCAATGCCCTTGACGTCCTGCCCGCCGATATCGATGATTGCCTTGACTGCGGGGTTTGTCACATGCACACCCATGGCGTGGCAGGAAATTTCCGAAATATTCTCCTGCGCCTGCGGGACCTTATTGCGCCCGTATCCGGTGCCGATCAGATAGCTCAAATCGTCGATGCTGTCAAGCTCCGGCACCTGTTCGATCGAGCGTTCCAGCGCTTCTTTTGCGCTTTCGTTCGCGACAATGCGGGAACGGACGGTGGTGTTTGCCACCATTTTCCCCTCTTCGTTCAGAATCACACATTTTGTGTAGGTCGAGCCTACGTCACAACCGCCGAAATATTTCACTGTAAAACCTCCATCACCAAGTTAAGTCGTCCACGAAATCCACCAATGTCGGATCGAGCGGCGTTTCCCGGAATACGTTGATCATGTATTTATTGAACGCTTCACGCATTTCACGCTTGGAAACCGTGCGCGCGTCCATAAGATCGTGCGGGATCCAAATCAGGTGGATGCCGCGCTCTCTGGCCTGATCTTCAAACATGCCGTGCAGGCCGCCCACATTCTTGCAGGAGACATGGTCGTACATAATGACGATCTTGGCATTGAACTTTTCGCACATGCGCCAGCATTCGTCCAGAGAATTGACATACCCGCCGTTGGTATGGGAACGCATCATCATCTTTTCGTACAAAACGGCAAGATCGACCATTGCCGCATCCTGATCCCCGATATGGATGAAGTGATGCGCCAGCATACATTCCATATCCACCATGGCCTTTACGCCCCAGCAGTGTGTTGTCCAATAGGAAAACTGGGTGTAGTAATGCGCCGGGCACGCCCAGACAATGGCGCGGTATTTGGGCTTGTTTGCATCGTTCTTTTTATCCTCTTCATAGCCCTTTTTCATCATGGCGTCGACTTTGAGGTCGGTTTTCAGGAAGTGCGGATCGAGACAGCCTGCGCCCATAAATTCGTATTCGCGGTACAGCGCCATAGCGCCGTTGCACACCTGCGGATAATCGGTGCAGTTGATATCCCACTTGTTCAGCATGCACTGGGACATCTGGTTGAACATTTCGCTTTTTTCCCAGAAGGCGTCCCAATCCCACTTTACATTATAATTTTCCTCAATAAATGCAATCGCCTTTTTCAGGTTCTTGACAGCATAATCCTGCACTTCCGGCTCAAGAAATCTCTGCGGCGGCGTAATCTGGAACTTGGGGATATCCTTGAGAAGCCTTGCCATGAAGCTGATTTCCCCGATCGAACCGTCGCACGGCATGGACGATGTGATAAACGTTTTGCCCACCATGGGGTAATCGTTTGCAACCGCCACGCCGACCTCTGTTGCGGGGAACGGGCAGATATCCGCAGCAAGGCCGAACTTTTCAATGGCGTCAATGTATGTCGGGTTGCTGTACTGGTCGATTTCCGAAGGCATGCCGACGGTCATCATGGCGATATCCATCCACTGCAGTGTGGGGAAGCCTGCCATAATGAACTTCGGGATCATTTCGTCAAACATGACGGTGGTTTCTCTTAATTTCGCAGCCTTTTTGGACTTCGGGCGCAGATTTTTGTCACGTTCCAGAAACATCAGAACGTTATCAATGGAATTGCGCACCACGGTGAAGAAATATTCGTGGGTATAGCGAAGCTCCTTGCCGTACAGACCAAGGGTGTGCTTATCAATGGTATTGGCGGCGGTAAGGTACGAGATCATCCAGCGATACCGCAGCATGGCCTTGATCATCAGCACGGGATGTCTGCCAAGCTTGAAGGCCATATAGCCGTACAGCTTCAGCCAGCGGCCGAATTCATAGAAGGTATCCTTTGCCCCCTTCCATTCGCGCTTCACCATGGCTTTGCGGTTCGGATCATAGTAATCGCCCAGACCCTTTCCGGTTTCGGCATTATACATAATCAGTTCTCCCTCGCTTGCTTCTTGCTTTTGATTTTCTTGAATTCAAGGCTTTCCACAAAGGCCTGCACGCGCGTGCGCAGCTGTCCGCTGGAACGGGAGATATACGGCCGGTCGATCGACAGCACATTGATGCCGTATTCTTCCGGCATGACATGGCTTGCAAGCGTCCGTTCAAACGACCAGTAGGTACAGAACTTCATCTGTTCGTAAATAACGCCGTCTGCCTTATATTCATCGTGCAGCTCTTTTACATGCTCCTTGCGGTAATCCAGCTTGTGATAGGCGCAGTTGCGCGGACATTCCGTCTCTTTCAGATTCTGGCGGCAGATCTGCGTCAGCGCATCTTCATCATCGGTAAGTATGATTTCGTTTCTTCCCGGAATGGAACCATAGCAGAAGCGGTCGAACACGACAAGCGCGCCGCTGTCCTCCACCAGTTCGATAAAGGTGGGGTCGTCGATTTCCGAACCGACGATGCCTACTCTTGCCTTGAAGCGGGAAACCGCATCCGGCTCACGGGTTTTCAGTTCTTCCAGTGTTTCTTCCAGATACGGCAAGATCAAGTCCTTCGGACACACAAAGCTGACAAGGCAGATTTTATGAAATTCGCTGCCGGTGATGACCGGATTGAGTTCCTTGCGGAAATTGCCGATTTCCCGCACTACTCTGCATACCTTATTATATTGTTCCACAGCCTTGCGGATCGCCGCATCCGAAATATCCACACCGTACACTTCGTGCAGCGGATTGAGGATCTTGCGTGTCAGCTGCTCTTTCAGATGCTCGACGCAGTCTTCGTCATCCGCATACGGGATGTCCAGATAGCATCTTACAAATTTTGCATGGTCGTCATGCAGATGCAAAAGCGCCATGTTTTCCATGGCGCGGTTCATGGGTTCGCAGACGTCCACACCGAACAGTCCGTCCAGAAAATTATAGTTTCCTTCGATCGCGCGTTCCAAAAGCGCCCGGGAATATTCGCAGGCGCTGTTTGCCATATAATAGGTAGCGATATCCACGCTGCCCGTATTGGGCGCCCGCAGCCGCACCGAAAAACAGTTTCCAAGATTCATCAAAACTTCCGGAACATGGTAACAGGTGTAGCCGAGCGCCAGTCTTCCGTCAGACTTTGCCTGTCTGACAAGATCATTGTGAGCATCCTCCAGCAGATGTTCAAAATAAATCATGTGTTTTAAATCTTTCATGCTTTCTATCCCTTAAATGATTCCGAATTTTTTGAGAGCCTGACAGGTCTGTACGACACATTCACTGGTATTATCCATCTGCATAAAATCCTTTGCCACTGCATCAAAGCGTGCAATATCCGGATTCGATCTTACAACGCCGATGCAGTTCAGCCCGCCGAGATCGGCGTGTTCCAGCAGGGATGGGTCTTCGATGCGGTTGAAGATGCAGGCGATTTTATCGTATTCCACCGCTTCCCCCGCAACCTGTGAAATGGACTTGATGACTTCGATGCCCTTGCGGCTTGCATCGGATACCAGCAGCAGGTGCGTCACCTTTTCCAGCACTCTGCGGTTGATCTGTTCGATGCCTGCTTCACAGTCGATGATGATGTAATCGAACTGGCTGCTCACCATTTCGATCACATTTTTCAGATAGGCGTTGATCCTGCAATAGCAGCCCTTGGTTTCCGGACGGCCGATCGCAAGAAAAGCAAAATTATCCTTTTCCACAATGGCTTCGGCGATTTTATAGCGCGATTCACTCACCAGTTCCAGCGCCGTTTTTGCATCGCCGCCCTCCACCGTATTGATGATTTCGGTGCGGATGTCATCAAGCGTAAGCTTTACATCCACACCCAATGCCGTTGCAAGCCCGATTGCAGGGTCGGCGTCGATTGCCAGAATTTTCTTATCGGTAAAATTCTCGCTGAGGATCTTTACGATAAGTGCCGATAAACTCGTTTTACCGACGCCGCCCTTTCCGGTCAATGCCAAGATTTTCGATTCCATTTCCTCGCTCCTTTTGTGAAATATTAACCTTTTGTTAATATTATGATACTGTCATTATAGTAAATCGACACAATTTTTTCAATGTTTCCAGCATATTTCCAAATGGAATGGGATGATATCACATAAATACACATCATAAAGGCATAAATACTGAAATTTTTTCTTTTAAAGATTCCGAAACATTTTGCAGCCAAACCGAAAATCGCGGATACCGGTGCAGCCCGCCAATGCAAGTTTATAAAAAAACAACGGCAGAATATTGCATCTGCCGTTCGTTCTGATATGCTGTTAAAAATGCCGATCTTCCGTTTTACACCGAAAAAGGCAGCCTGTAAAAAGGCTGCCTTTTAGCCGGTATCTCTTTGCGTGTGCAGCTTTAAGCGTCAGCTTCAATTCGCTGTCGGCTGTAATTCCGCCGCATCTTCCGTTACGGTGAGTTTGCACTGGCTGGTGAAGGATTTTCCCCTCATGGCAACAGTGATATCACATTCGCCTTCGCCGACTGCCGTAACAAGCCCGTTTTTATCCACTGTGGCAACCGTTTCATCAGAGCTTTTCCATTCCATTATAATTTTGCTTGTCGCCTGTGCAACAGCGTCTTGCGCCGTGCCGTTTTCTGCGCTGTATTCAATTTCCAACTGAATCGTCTGTCCTTTTGCAAGTTCCGCGTCGGGACGTGTCTGGATTCCGGTAATCTTCGCCTTACCGCAGGCCGCCAGCGACAGCGTAAGACAAAGTGCAATACCGAGTGCGAAAAGTCGATTCTTTTTCATAGCGTTTTCCTTCCCTGCCGATTTTTTAAAATCGGCGCTCTATGTTTTCAGGCATATTCAGAAAGGCACAGTTCTCCCCGTATCCGTTCCGAAATGCAGGTCAGTAACCATTTTAGTTTACCATAAAGTTCCCTGTTCATCAACCGTTTTCGACACAGCTGCGCTTCTCCCTTTTCCCTCCGACAGGACATCCGCTTTCCCCAAAGCACTTTCTGCCGGGCAAATTTTTCTGTTACAGCACCTTGCCGCCGTTCACTGTCAGACGGAACTGTGCATTGAGCATTTCCGCTGCGCCGCGGCACATCATCATGCGCCCAAGGAAGATATCAAAGTATTCATACATCGTGCACATTTCGGGGTCGATCTGCAGGTTGAGCGAGATCTTCCGCTCCTCAGCATCCACCTTCAGGTTCGAGCCGGTAACGGCATAATTGACACGGTCGTGTACGTCAAATTTTCCCTTTTCCTTATTTCGCACGCGATTTCTGCGAACATCGCTTTTATCCGCCAGAATCAGCGCCGCAGAAACGGCATCCTTCGCCCCGCCTGTGCTTTCATCGTGATTCCCGATCGCGGAAATCACCGTGATGCGGTCTGTTCGATCCATATCGGTTTTGGAAAGGATGTCGTTCGCAAGAATTGCTCCCAATTCGGCATGATGCGTGCGGTTCACTGCGTTGCCGATATCATGCATAACGCCCGCGATTTTTGCAAGTTCCTGCTCATGCGCGGGATACCCCAGCGTTTTCAGGATATACGCCGCACGCTCTGCCACAAACGCGCAATGTGCTATGGAATGATCGGTGTACCCGAGCACGCCCAAATTCTGATTGCCTTTTTCCAGAAGTGCGCGCACCTCCGGATTTTTACGGATTTCCTCATATGTCATAAAAACATCTCCTGTTCCTGCTTTATTTGCAGCTGCATCAGCCGCGCTGTCTATATGCGGCACATGGTTTTCTATTGTGCACGCCGCTGTTCTTTTACATTATAAATGCTTTCGGCTTTTTGCGATATCAGCTTCCTTCCATATTTTTGCAAAATTCATGTAAAGCTTTTCGATCCAGCCGCTTTTTCACAGACAAAACTGCATTTTTGCCCAAAAACACGCAAGTTGCGCTTGACATTCCCATGCCGCGACTATATAATTAACTTTGTTAACTTTATGAAAGGAGCTTCGCGCATGAGCCAGATCGATTGGCTGCAGATGCTTGCTTTTCAGCAGGATTTGCACCACCTTTCACGCACTCTGCTTGCCCAAAGCCAGAAGCAGACCCTTACCGCCAGCGAACGGGAGCTGCTGGCCCGGCTTTATCTTCAGCCGGACGAAAGCACGCCGCTTTCTTTGAGCCGCAGCAGCGGCATGAAAAAAGAAGCGGTAAGCCGCTGTCTGAAACGGCTTGTTGAAAAAGATTTCATCCGAAAGGAAAAGCACCCGCTGGATGAACGAAGCTATATCCTTTCCCTGACCGACGCCGGACAGACCGAACTGCGGCAGAATTACGGTGCTCTGCTTCAGCCTCTTTATGACCTGCGCCGGCAAATGGGGCCGGAATTCGACACGCTGTTTCAGCTGATACACGAAGCCAATGTTAAAAGCGCACCGCTTTAAGTCCGCTTTATCACCAAATCATCCTGGGAGGTATTTTCATTGCGTTTTTATGATACCCTGCAAATGGACCCGTCCGTTATCAAACCGCAGATCCGTGCTGCACAGACAAAGAAAGAACGTTTTGCCCTGACAGCCACCATGGCGCTGCGCTCACTGCTGATCGTTTCCTTTTCGATCCTCTGCATTGCGCCGCTCGCTTCGGTCTTTGGGCCGGAAAACATGCCCCTAGGCGTTGCCCTGTTCTGTATCCTGCTCGGCATCCGCTTTGTAGATTTTAATTACTGCATCAAGGATTCCCTGATCAATTTCGCCATTATTCTGGCGCTTTTGGTGTTTGCCCCGGTTCTGGCTTCACTCGTCCCGGTACCCGCAGCACTGCTGGTGCATTTTGCCGCGTTCTTTGTCATTATTGTAATGAGCTGTGACAGACCCGAACTCGGCAACGGCGGCCTTTATAACTTTGCTTATATCTATCTGAGCGGAAACCCCGTGACAGGTGCTGCCCTTATGCGCCGCAGCGCACTGGCTGTGCTCGGTTTCATCATATGCGGTACGATCCTTTATGTAAAGCACCGCAAAAAGAATCCGCAGACACGTTTTTCGCAGGTGGTTTCCAATTTCAGCCTGACGAGTGAAAAATGCCGCTGGCAGCTTCGCTTTGCCATTGGCGTTGCCGTAGTGCTTACATTGGGACGCGCCTTCCATGTGGAACGCTTTATGTGGGCCGGTTTCGCATGTGCTTCTCTGCTTTCCGGGTATCCGTATTCTGCTGACCTCAAGTCCCGTTCCGTACAGCGTATTGTCGGCGCTGTCACCGGTTCTATCCTTTTCTTTGTGCTGTATCAGCTCACGCCGGACGGCATCCATTCCATGTTCGGTCCGATCGGCGGTTTCTGCGTAGGCTTCTGTACCGATTACCGCTACAAAACAGCCATCAACTGCCTTGGTGCTTTGATGATGGCTTCCAGCCTGTACGGCGCCGCCGGTGCTGCCGGACTTCGTATCGTGGATACGATCCTCGGTGTTCTGTGCAGCCTTGCCGTGGCATGGATCTTTCAGAAGGTTGTTGCACAGCGTTTTGAAAACGCCGTTGCCGACCCCGCTTTATAAACTTTCCCCCTCCACTGTTTTTATACATCAAAAAAGGCTTTCGCTGTACATGCGAAAGCCTTTTTTGATGCCCGCCTGTGCAGCCTTTTGGGGATTCGGACGGTGCGGAATGTTTGCAAACACGCCCTTTTGCGTTAGCCGGCATAAAGGCGTTTTTGCATCCTCACAGGATTCTCACAGTAATTTTCCGTTTACGATATACACGGTTATCAAAATAGAGTACAATGGCTTCAAACGGATATATAATAAATTCAGTGAGGCGCTATATGAATCAGACTATCAAAATCTTCCGGAACCTTGCCGTTACATTTTCCTTTATTGTTCTGGCAACCGTTTTGGGTGTACTCTTTCAGTTCTGGGACTTTCAGCCGGCAAACACCGTACTGGTGTATGTGTTTTTCGTGATGCTGACTTCCCGCTTCACCAAGGGCTATTGTTACGGGCTTTTGGCAACGGTGCTTTCCTTTCTGCTGTTCAACTGGTTTTTTACCGAACCGTATTACAGTCTGAAAATCAATGATCCCATGTACATTATCACGATCATCATCATGACGGTAACCGCCACCGTTACCAGCGCACTTACCAGCAAGGTGAAGCAGGCCGCCACCGAAGCACAGGAAAAGGAAGCGGAAAGCAATGCCCTGTACCAGATGACAAATAATCTGACGGACGCTGAATCCGCCGAAAAAATCGCTTCGATCGCCGTGCGCACCGTATGCAGCACCTTATCGTGCACCGCCGCATTCATATGCTGCGATGAAAAGGGCGCATTTCAGCCCACTTTCATTCAGCAGAAGGAAAACGGGCAGCAGATCCACCGGGAGCTTACAGATCCGAACGCCTTCAAAAAGCGGGTCGACAATCCGCACACACCGTACGAAATCGGAAGTGAGTTTTTCAATTTTCCGATTTACGGGCGCACACAGCTTCTGGCGGTTCTGTGCCTTCCGCGCGAAATCGGAGAAAATCTGAACAAATCGCAGACACGGCTGCTGCATTCCATGATGGAAAGTGTATCGCTTGCACTTGACCGGTTCCACAGTCTGGAGGAACAGACCAGAAGCCATGAGGAAACGATCCGCGAACGCTACCGCGGCAACCTGCTGCGCGCCATTTCACACGACTTGCGCACCCCGCTGTCCGGCATTATGGGCACAAGCGAAATGCTTATGGATATGACGGAACATGACGACCCGCGCTATGCCATGGCAAAAGATATCTACGAGGACGCCGACTGGCTGCACGGTCTTGTGGAAAACATTCTGAACCTGACCAAATTTCAGGACGGCTGCTTTGCCCTGCACAAGCAGCCGGAGGCCGTGGAGGAAGTGATCGGCGCCGCCCTTCTTGTTATGGAAAAGCGCGCCGGAGAGCGCGAATTCAACGTGAATATTCCGGACAATCTGCTTCTTGTGCCTATGGATGCGCGGCTGATCGCACAGGTGTTTGTAAACCTGCTAGACAATGCCGTAAAGCACACTCCCGCCGATGCGGAAATCACGATCTGCGCCGAAGAGGACACCGCACACGGCCTTGCCCGGTTTTCCGTGGCGGACCGCGGTTCCGGCATTCCGGAGGATGCACTTCCCAATATATTCAAAATGTTCTACACTGCCGGACGCAAGGAATCCTCGACGCAGAAGGGCGTGGGGCTTGGGCTTTCGATCTGCCAGTCGATCGTAGAAGCACACGGCGGCACCATCACAGCGCAAAACCGTGCGGGCGGCGGTGCGGAATTTGTTTTCACTTTACCTATGGAGGCTGATACCAATGAGCAGACATGAGGAAATCGTTCTGGTTGTGGAGGATAACCAGCAGATCATCAACTTTATCACCTATGTGCTCAAGCAGGAGGGCTTTTCCTATCTGACATCCGGCACGGCACAGGGCGCGCTTTCGGCCATGGTTTCGCAGCACATCGACCTGATGCTGCTGGACCTGGGTCTGCCGGATTTTGACGGAATGGAAGTGATCCGTCAGGTGCGCGAATGGTCGGAAATGCCGATCATTGTGGTATCGGCCCGCGATCAGGACCGCGAAAAAGCCGCCGCGCTGGATGCCGGCGCCGATGATTACCTGACAAAGCCGTTTTCCGCCACCGAGCTTATGGCGCGCATCCGCGTTGCGCTTCGCCATTTATCACAAATGGCAAAGAATCAGCCGCAGCCGGTCTCCACGGTCGGGGAGCTTTCCATGGACTGGGAAAAGCATATCGTCACCTTGAAAGGAAACGAGCTGCACCTGACGCCGCTGGAATATTCCCTGCTTTCCCTGCTGTTCAAAAACATCGGAAAGGTGCTTACAACACAGAACATCCTGCGTGAAATCTACGGCGTCGGCTACGGAACCGACACGCAGGCACTGCGCACCCTTATGGCAGGGCTGCGCCGCAAGATCGAGGAAGTTCCTGCAAAACCCCGCTATATCTTAACCGAAATCGGCGTCGGCTACCGCCTTGTGGACGAATGACGATCGGCAAAATGAAAATCCGCCCGGGTGTCCCTGTTTGGGACGGCCGGGCGGATTTTTCTTGCACATTCCTCACAGCAATATTAAGGCTCTCACACCATCCTCACACC
Source organism: Ruthenibacterium sp. (assembly GCA_020025235.1). Lineage (GTDB taxonomy): Bacteria > Bacillota > Clostridia > Oscillospirales > Ruminococcaceae > Ruthenibacterium. The sequence continues at coordinate 10,430 of JAHHSL010000031.1, read as the reverse complement.
GACCCTGATATGATACTGATGAAGGAAGTGATCGGGATGAAAACCGGTTCGATGCTGCATATCGGCAGATTGTTATATGACGAAATACACTGCCAAGAAACCCGGTTTCTAGATTGGGTCCTGTGCCGGAACACAGCTGTGCAGTGGCTGTTTGTATTTATTGGCGTTCCGGTTCTTCTGCTTGTTCTTGTCGGGCTGTGCACCGCAGCACTGTCGCTGCTGTACCTGCCGTTCGGGTTCATTTGACAGGGGATCTTCAGCAACTGCAATTTCTTGAGGAGGAATATTCTTTGAAGCTTTTTGAAAAGAAAAAAACCGATGAGTACATCATCATCATCGGCTGCGGAAGGCTTGGCGCCAACCTTGCCAACACGCTTTCCGCAAATAACGGCAATGTACTGATCATGGATAAAACGAAACACGCGTTCCGCAGGCTTTCGCAGGATTTCGGCGGACTGGCCGTCGTTGGCGATGGCATCGATCTGGACGCTGTGCAGAACGCACAGATCGAAAAGGCATCCGCAGTGATCGCCGTTACCAACGATGACAACACCAACATCATGATCGCACAGCTGGCGCGCGATATGTACCATGTAAACCGCGTGATCGCAAGACTGTATGATCCCGAGCGTGAATCCGTTTACCGCGATCTTGGCATCGACACCATTTGTCCGGCCGTGCTTTCCGCCAAGGAAGCCGACAAGCTGCTTGGAAAATGCACCGAGGAGGAATCGAAATGAGCAAAACAGAAAAAGACAGCATCCTGCTGATCGGCGGGCGCAGCAAGGCAAAATCGCTTGCCCTCTCTCTTCTGGCTCAGGGCTATCACGTCACGGTGATCAATGAATCCGAAGAGGACTGCGAAAAGCTTGCGGAAATCAAGAATCTGAACGTTTATCACGGCGACGGCACAAAGCTCTATGTTCTGGATGAAGCCGGTGCCGCCGAATGTTCCATTGCCATTGCCATGACGGCGCAGGATCAGAACAATCTGGTCGCATGCCAGATCTGCAAAAAGCATTTTGCTGTCAAGAAAACCGTGGCGCTTGTCTCTGACCCCGATAAGGTGGAATTTTTTCACCAAATGGGTGTGGACAGCGTGGTATGCGCCATTTCCGCCGTTACGGGCATCATTCAGCAGCAGGCCTTCATTGATGATATGGTGCAGGTCGTTCCGGCCGGATACGGAAAGGTGCAGATCGTCGAGATCCGCATCCCGGAGGATTCTCCGGCTTCCGGCAAGAAGCTTTGGGAGATCGATCTTCCGTCCGAAGTGGTGGTCGGCTGCATCCTGAGAAGGGATCAGACCCTGATCCCCCGCGGCGATACCCGCGTGAACAGCGGAGACACACTGGTTGTGATCGCCGGCAGCGGCCAGGAAATGGAAGCTGCCCGCGTTTTGACCGGGAGGTAAGAAAGAATGAAACGAATTCGACATTCTCTGCGGCATTCGATTTTAAGCGAGCTGATGATCCTGATCGGACTGCTGGTTCTGTGCCCGCTGCTGATCCTGCCGTGGTATCCGGACGATGCACGCTATACCATGGACTTTATGATCCCCGGCGGCGGTTCGGTGGTTCTGGGCGTCATTTTCAGCCTGATCAAACGGCCGAACCCGAATTTTGGTACAAGCTGGAAGGATTCTATGGGGCGTTCGAGCCTGACGGTGCTTTTTGCATGGAGCTGGGGCGTTCTGATCGGTGCCCTGCCGTTCGTTCTGAGCGGGCAGCTGACCATGGTGCAGGGCCTTTTTGAAGCCGTAAGCGGTTGGACCACGACCGGCCTTTCCGTTATTGATGTGCGGGAAACCGCGCCGATCTATCTGTTCCACCGCAGCTTCATGCAGTACTGCGGCGGTCTGGGCTTCATCATGGTGATGATCCTGTTCATCTCCGGCAAGCACGCCATGAAGCTGTACAGCGCCGAAGGGCATCCCGACCGCATCATGCCGAACATCAAAAAGACCGCACAGGCCATTTTCCTGATTTACAACATCTGCCTTGTGCTTGGTACATGTGCCTACCGCATTGCGGGCATGACGTGGTTTGACGGCATCTGCCATTCGATGTGCTCACTTTCCACCGGCGGCTTTTCCACCAAGCTGAACAGCATCGGTGAATACAACAGCCTTGCCATAGAAATCATCACCGTTGTTCTGATGCTGATCGGCACCACAAACTTTGCCGCGCTGATTCTGCTTGCCAAGGGAAAAATCAAAGCATTCTCCAAGGTGAGCGAAGTACGGTTTATGTTCTTGGTGCTTCTTGTCACCATTCCCCCCACGGCCTTTTCCCTTGCGGATGGTCTGAACATTTCGATCGGGGAAGGCTTCCGCAAAGCGACCTTCGATATTGCTTCTGCCATGTCGACGACCGGCTATTCCACAATGAGCTATGCCGAATGGCCGCATTTTGCCATTGCCATTTTGATTATTGCAATGCTCATGGGCGGCGGCATCGGTTCCACCGCAGGCGGCATCAAGCTTTCCCGCGTGTATTTGATACTGCGCCTTGCCGGTACGAACATCAAGCGCCGTCTTTCCCCGCCGCGCAGCGTGGTTGCGCCTTCGTATGTAAAGGCTGACGGCAAAGCACCGATCGACGCGGATCTTTCTGAGGATACGACCGGATTTGTCACCTGCTATCTGTTCCTTTACATGCTCGGCTCGCTGGCGCTGACAGTAGCGGCAGACTGCACCCTTATGGAGGCTATGTTTGATTTTGCCTCTTCCATTGGCACGGTCGGTCTTTCGATCGGCATTACCAATCCGACAACGAACGACGCATCCCTGATTATTGAAATGATCGGCATGATGATGGGACGGCTGGAGATCTTCATCGTTCTGATCGGCGCAACCTTCGGGTTCGGGCTGATCCGCGACCACATCAAAAAGCTTTTTAAGCGCCGTGCCGCATAAAGCTGCGCCTTTTAAAACGTCCCAAAAAAACAGACCGCTGACGCTCAAAACGTGCTGTCGGCAGTCTGTTTTTATATACAGTGCAACGTTTCGCCGGAATCATTCCGGTTCGTTCTCCTGCTTTTCTTCGGATATGTGTTCCGGTCCTGCTTTTTCATCACGGCGTCTGCGGTATTGATTGGGTGTAACGCCGTTCCAGCTGCGGAACGAACGGATGAAATTATTGACATCCCCAAATCCGCATCGTCCGGAAATCTGGTTGATCTGCAGACCGGTCGTTTCCAGCAGTTCTTTTGCGTAGGCAAGACGATTGAGCAGGATATACTGCTTGGGGCTGTACCCCACCTGCTTTTTGAAAATATGGATGAGGTAGCACTGATTCAGAAAGAAGCGTTCTGCAAGATCGGCAACATACAGTTCTTCGGTAAAATGCTGTTCGATATACTGCTGAACTTCGCGGATGCTGTATTCCGAACCATCATCCTGTGCGGCAAAATTGCGCGGACAGCTGCGGAATACTGCGATCAAAAGCTGCTCCAAAAGGTTCTGGATCATCCTGTCGGCATACGGCTCATCCGATTCCAGTTCCTCTTTCAGCTGTGCAAAAATCTGTTCTGTCTTTTCCGGCGGTTCTTTTGGGGAAACACAGTGGACGAACCCTGCAGGACGATCCTTTAAAATCCCCGCAAACGGAAAGCCGGAAAACCGGCGTTCCAGTTCGGGTGCATTGACCATAGCATAATAGCGGCAGTACGGTTTTTCCAGGATCTGCACTTCATGCGGCTCATAGCTGCTGATAAACACAACCGAGCCTTTCTGCGCCGTGTACTCTTTTCTGCCGATCCGAAAGCGCGCCCGGCCTGCTTTAACAAAAATCATTTCCGCATTGAGGTGATAATGATCGTGCGGCGGCTGTTCGGATTCCGTATAGCAAAACTGCGTGATCAAATCGTTTTTCATGGTCTTACGCCATTGTTTCCAGCATCGGCAGCGTTACTTCGCAGCGGGTCTGCTCTCCCTGCCGCAATGCCGTGTACTCCTGCGCCGCGATCGCACCCATACGCGCAATTTCCTGATTCATGCTGCCCGCAATGTGCGGGGTAAGGATCACATTGGGCATCGTCCACAGCGGGCTTTCCTTTTCGGGCGGCTCCGGGAACGTCACATCCAAAAGTGCTGTGCGGTCCGGTTCCTCCCGCAAGGCGCGGATCAGGTCTTCCTCCACCACCTGCGCCCCGCGTCCGGTATTGATGAAGGTCGCGTTTTTCTTCATGCGGGAAAAGTGTTCATAACGCAGCATTTTCTGCGTTGAAGGCAGATTTGCAATATGATTGCTGATCGTCTGACATTCGGAAAAGATTTCCGCAAGCCCCGCCCGCTTTGCACCGAGCTGCTGCAGCTTTTCATCGCTTGCAAACGGGTCGTAAGCATAGGTTTCCACATGATAATCCTGCAGCATCTTCAGCACAAGCGAACCGATACTGCCGACACCCAGAATCCCGATTTTGACGCGGTACGTTCCGGGAAACGAGTGGGAATATTCATAAAATGCCGTGCGCCCGTCTTTTTCCTGACGGCGCAGCCCCTGAAAGAAACCTTTGTTTGCAAGAACGATCTGCGCCACGGTGTATTCCGCTACCGGCACGGCGTTCGCCGTCCATGCGCTGAACACCCTGACGCCGCAATTCAAAAACGGACGTGCAAAATACTGCACGGTCCCGGCCGCATAAAACACCGCTTTCAAATTTGGGAAAACATCTGTGATCTGCGCTTCGGTCAGCTGCGGCATCCCCCATGTGGAAAAAAGGTATTCCGTATGTGCAAGCTCACTGCGGTATGCTTGCATAGTATCCGGCGTGATCGTCCGGGGCAGGAATTCAAGCGTCTGACAGAGAAGCGCACGCGTCTGCTCATCGAATGCCGCCGCAAGCGCGTTTTCCGTTGTTTCATTGATAAAAGCCGCCTTTGCTTTCATGTCAAGTCTCCTTTTCCTTATTCTGCCAGGCGGCGCAGTGCGGCAGCGTCTTTTTCAAAGGACTCTTCGCTGTCCTCTTTTACAAATTCCAGCACAAGGTCGTGCGTGCCGCTGCCCTTTGCCAGATGTTCCAGATACATTTTCCACGGCGCTATTCCCTCCTCCAGAAGGCGGCGTTCGTTTTTGTTTACCCAGTAAAACACATGGATCGTTTTCAGCCGCGGCAGCAGCATATCGATTTCCGCAAGCTGTTCCTGCATCGTGATATCCGGATTGGGCTGCCAGTAAAGATTAAAGTTTTTGCTGTTCACTGCCTGCAGCAGCGCAAGCGCACCCTCTTTTGTCTGCGTGGCCGTTTTCCGGTGGTATTCTGCCGCAAGGGAAATGTTTTCCTTTTCCGCCGCTTGGGCTGCGGCGCGAATACGGGCAGCAATCGCACTGAATTCTTCCGGCGTGCTTTCTTCAAAGCTTTTCTGTCCCGCCCAGATGCGGATCATCGGTGCGCCCAGTGCCTTGGCCGAAGCAAGCACCGGCGCGAAATCCTCGCCTTCCCCTGCGCGGAAATAGGAGCCGTAGGAAAGCACCCGGAGACCCGCGCTGCGCGTCTTCATTCCGATTTCCTCCGCCCGCTTTACATCTCCCGCCGGGACGTGCACATCACCGCCCCATTCAATTCCGTCAAGCCCTGTCCGGAGCGCCAGCGCGATAATTTCTTCCGCTTCTTTTTTCCGGAACGTTACCGAAGTAAGCCCTGTTGCATACTGTGCCATAGATTCTGTCCCCCTATTCCGTTCTTTTCTTTTATCATAAACCCAATTACCGATTTTTTGTATACTTTTTCTGCTGTAAGATATGCATTTTTTTATTTCAGGTGCTCCAAAATGCCAAAAGCGCAAACTTTGCATATTAAACCCAAAGAAAATACCACACATCCGCGCAAAGCTGCGGTATGATAGAAGCATAGCATAAGCCCGTTTTTGCAGCTGAAACGATTCTATTTTGCTGTTCGGAGGTTTTTTCATGTTTCACTATCATTCCATTGACGACATCCGCCGCGAAGCGGAACAAGAAAACGTCACGATCCCTTTTTCCGAAGATACCCGCATCCTGCGCGATCCGGTCAAGGCAGGAAACGCCTGCTTTCCCAACCGGCTTGTCATTCAGCCCATGGAAGGCTGCGATGGCACGGCAGACGGGCGGCCGGATGAGCTGACGCTTCGCCGCTACGACCGCTTTGCCAAAAGCGGCGCCGGGCTGATCTGGGAGGAAGCTACCGCCATTGTGCCGGAAGGACGTGCCAACCCCCGCCAGCTTTGGATCCACCGGGAAAATATCGACGATTTCCGCCGGATGAACGAGCACATCCGCGAGGAATCCATGAAAAAGTTCGGCTGGGCGCCGAAAATCATCATGCAGGCAACCCATTCCGGCCGGTACAGTAAGCCCGAAGGCTCTGCCGCCCCGCTGATTGCGTATCACAACCCGATTTTTGAAAAGAATGCACCGATTTCCGACGACTGCATAGTAAGCGATGATTACCTGCTGCGCCTGACCGAGCGCTATGCATCTGCCGCACAGGAGGCCGAACAGGCAGAATTTGACGGCATCGACGTAAAATCATGCCACCGGTATCTCGGCAGCGAGCTTCTCAGCGCCTATGAGCGCCCCGGCCGGTTCGGCGGCAGCTTTGAAAACCGCACCCGCTATCTGCGGGAAAGCATCGCAGGTGTGAAAGCTGCAGTGAAAAGTTCCTTCATCGTCACCTCCCGCCTGAACATCTATGATGGATTTCCGTATCCGAACGGTTTCGGCGTCTGCCCGGACGGCGGCGTCACGCCGGATCTTTCCGAACCGGAAAAGCTGATCGGGATCCTGCACAAGCAGCTCGGCGTACAGCTTTTGAACATCACGATCGGCAATCCGTATTTCAACCCTCATGTGAATCGGCCGTCCGACATTCAGCCGTATCCGCTGCCGGAAAACCCGCTTGCAGGCGTTGCGCGTATGCTGGACTGCATCCACGCCATGCAGAACGCTTATCCCGAGCTGACGATTATCGGCTCCGGCCCCACCTATCTGCGCCAGTTTGCACCGCAAATGGTAAGCGGCGCCATTGAACAGGGCTATTACAAAATGGCGGGCTTTGGACGCATGGCGTTCGCCTATCCCGAATTTGCCGACGACATTCTTTCCGGGCGCGGCTTAACGCCTTCCCGATGCTGCATCACCTGCGGCAAATGCACCCAGCTGATGCGCTATGCATCCACCGCCGGCTGTGTTGTCCGCGACCCTGTTTACACAAAGCTGTATAAGGACGTTGTTATGCGCGAAGGCGGTACAATGCGCGTATGAGCGCAAACGCCGGAACCCGACTGTTCTTTTGCTTTTCTGATTGCATCCTTGCCGCTTTCCGTTCACATCAAAAAGAGCCTGCCGACTGTACAAAAGCCGGCGGGCTCTTTTTATCAGAAATGATCCCAGACACAAATTTTTATGGTTTTATGATTCGCATTACCGTTTATTTGCCGCTTTTTTCCACCAGAAGCTGCGCTTTGTTTTTGGATGCAGTGTGGTAGATCGGCTTCCATTCCACCTTGGTTACAAGCGCTGCGATCGCGATGGGAATATAGGTGAACATGAAAAGCGGGAACGTAAAGACATAGCCGATTTTCCGAACCGGTGTGGAAGCAATGTACTTCCATTCGGAAATCACCGTGACGATTCCATACAGGAAGAAAACAATATAAAAACTGCCGAATGTCGAAACGATCGACATCGTCAGGCGGCGCATCACATATGCGGAAATATAAGACGGCTGTGTAAGACACGTAACAAGAAGAATGGTGTTGAAAATGAGCATTGCCACCGTAAGCAGCATGCCGGGCGCTATGGTGATGAACATATCATAGCAGGAGCTTCCAAGGCGGCCTTTTCTAAAGCAGCCCTTGAGCAGCGGAACCGTGTATTCGCGGTCGACCTGATAAAAGCCCTTGGACCAGCGCAGGCGCTGATCCCACGACTGGCGGAACGTGGTGGGCTGTTCATCGTAAATTACAGCCTTATCACAGTACCCGATTTTTCTTCCGCGGATCGCGCTGTCAACCGAAAACTGGATGTCCTCGGTCAGCAGGTGGAACGGCCAGCCGCCGTTTTCTTCGATGACCTTTGCCGAAACAAGGAATCCTGTGCCGGACACATGGCAGTTCGTGCCCAGCAGCATGCGCGGGAAATTCAAAAAGCGTGCTTCGCGCAGGAACCAAATGGAATAGCCTGCCGAAATCCAGTTATCGTCGAAATTCTTGGAATTGCGGTAGCAGGTCAGCGCATCATAGCCCTGATCGAACGTGCGGTTCATCTCCCACACAAAATTGGGGTCGACCAAATTGTCGGCGTCGAAGATAAAATAACCTTCATAGACGTTCTTTCCCTCTTCTTTCAGCTTTTTGAAGAGGTAATCCATGGCATAGCCTTTCCCCTTGTGTATTGCATCAAAGCGTTCATAGGCAAATGCCCCTGCCTGACGGGCGATATCTGCCGTGCGGTCTGTGCAGTTATCAGCAACGACATACAGGTCTAAAAGCTCTTTTGGATAATTTTGTTTTTTTAGGTTTTCCAGCAGTTCCCCGAGCACATTTTCTTCGTTTCGTGCCAGAACTACCGCGGCATAGCGGCGCAGCCTGCTCGGCTGATGTTTATCCTGCCAGCGGCGGCGCACAATTCCCACTACCACATAGATACCCTGATACAGGTAGAGGACAGCAAATAAAACCGCCATAGAAAAATTCAGTATTTCTACCAGTTTTAATATTTTCATGATTGCATTCTCCGTTAATGGATCCGAACCCAAAGGGACATATTCTTAACGACACACCGTTTGCATCGGTTATTTCATATGATGCCACACTAAATCAGATAATTGATTTTGCAACGTGTTGTCCGCATCTGTGTTTCAAAATCATTGGTAACTTCGGCGACAATATTCCTCGAGTCTAGATAAAAATAATATGATTTTTTATGTACCGATATTAAATTTGCTAAAGGGATGGTTCTTTGCGTTTCACACCGTTTTGTGCCAGATTCCCCCCGGGATAAGTTTCGCATTATCGCACAGAATCACTTCTTCATCATTTTGTTTTTTACTTACAGGTTTTTGCGAATAGAGTTTAGTATATATTCAATGCTCGTTGTTGTCAATAAAAGATTTGAAAGATTTCTGTGCATTTCTTACCAAAAAAACCTTTCTCTCCTGTTTTTACTGCTTTTTTCTTAGTTTTTTTATATTGTTTTAATGTCGTATTTTCGGCGTTTTAACGGTAATTTTTGTGATAATTTTTTCTTTGTCTCCCATATTTTACGCCATTTGCAGCACGAATATGCGCCGAATTTTTCCGGCGCTGCGTTTTGCTTTCGTGTACAGGATGCACCTGCGGACAGCAAAAAAGCCCCGCCGGGATCGCTTCCGTGCAATCCCGGCAGGGTTTTGTCTTTTCTGTGCGTTTCCGGTTTACATCAAAAAACGCGGAATTTTCCGCCTGCTGCCCCTGGACTTTTTATAGGCTGACAAGGTTCTGCGGGCTGCCCGCAAGATATGCACGGAGATTCTGCACGGCAGTATCCATAAGCCGTGCACGGCTTTCGCGCGATGCCCACGCAATATGCGGTGTTACGATACAGTTTTTGGCACCCAGCAGCGGATTTTGCTCGGCCGGCGGCTCCTGCGTCAGGACGTCAACCGCCGCACCTGCCACTTTCCCGGATTCCAGCGCCTGCGCAAGGTCTTCTTCACAGATCAGCGGCCCGCGCGAGGTATTGAGGATCAGCACGCCGTCCTTCATTTTCGCTATATTTTCCCGATTGATGATGCCCTGCGTTTCCGCAAACAGCGGACAGTGCAGGCTGATGACGTCACTTTTTTCCAGCAGTTCATCCAGCGAAACCATCGGCACGGATCCATCCCCTTTTGCACTGCGGCTGTATGCGATCACCTTCATGCCGAACGCCGACGCCAGCTGCGCCGTGGCTCTGCCGATGCGCCCGAAGCCGATCACTCCGAACGTTTTGCCGGCAAGTTCGGTCATCGGCGTGTTCCAGTAGCAGAAATCCGGGCAGCGGCTCCATTCACCCGCTTTGACGCTTGCGGCGTGTTCCCCCACATGGTGACACAGCTCCAGCAAAAGTGCCATGGTAAACTGTGCCACCGCCGTTGTGCCGTATGCGGGGACATTGCTGACCGCAACACCGTATTTTGCAGCCGCCGCAACATCCACCACATTGTATCCGGTTGCCAGGACCCCGATATACTGAAGCTCCGGTTTGAGCGCGGCAATCGTCTGCGCCGAGATTACGGTCTTGTTTACAAGAATGACCTGCGCGCCTTTTGCCCGGCGGATGATTTCCTCATTCCCCTGCGCAGACGGCGTGCGGTCATACACCGTCACTTCGCCCAGCTGCTCAAACCCTTCCCAGCTCAAATCACCGGGATTTTCCGTATATCCGTCCAAAATTACAATTTTCATTCCTTTGTCTCCTTATGAAGAT
>JAHHSL010000030.1 GCA_020025235.1 Ruthenibacterium sp. | reverse complement strand
TTGCGTCGCCGCCGGTGGAACCGGAAGCATCTGCCGGAGCGTCAGATCCGGAGCTGGCTGTGCCGCCGCAAGCAACCATAGCCAGAGCCATTGCACTTGCAAGGATGATTGAAAGCAGTTTTTTCATCGTTGTTTCTCCTTCTTAAAGTTTACTTTTCGGCACGATACCCAAGGCACCCATGCCGCTTTTATGTTTTCATTGTACAACTGTTTCGCCTAAATTTCTTTTCCTTTTATCCAATAAATTTAACACATTGTTCAATTTTCAGGCAACAAAAGTGAATTTTTATCGTTCGCCCTGCCTCAAAGCACACAAAATACCGCGAATTTTCGTCTTTTTGCCTATTTTCGGTTCTTCACGCACAAATTGCACAATCGTTTATTTCTTGTTCTGCTAGTGTCATTTTCATCAAGATTTTTCCTGCTGCGAAACCTGTTTTTTCTTTTCCCCGCCGCACAAAAAAAGACGCCCGAAGGCGTCTTTCTTTTTCTTTGTATTGCAATCTTAGCCGAACAAAAGGTCCGAAACATCCGCATAATTCTGCAGCGTCAGCTGTTCCGGGCGCGCCGTGGGCGCTGCGCCTGCCTTTTCCAGTGCGGCGGCGACCTGTGCTTTCGGAAGATTCAGCCCCGCACTCGCCGCGTTGGCAGCCGTTTTGCGCCGCTGGCCGAACGCCGCCCGGATCACGCGGAACATCGCCGCGGGGTCCTTCGGGCTTACCGGCGCCGAATCATGCAGCTTCAGCCGGATCACCGCACTTGTCACCTTGGGCGGCGGGAAAAAGCTGCCCGGCTGCACTGTGAACAGCGTTTCCGGCTGCGCGTAATAATGCACCGCATAGGTCACTGCACCCGCTGCACGCGTGCCCGGCTGTGCGGAAAGGCGGTCCGCCGCCTCCTTCTGCACCATAACGGTGATGCTTTCGATCGGCAGCTTTTCTTCCAGAAGCTTCATCACGATCGGGCTTGTGATATAGTACGGCAGATTGGCACACACGGCAACGCGCATGCCCGCAAATTCTTCTTCGATCAGCTTTGCAAGATCTGTTTTCAGGACGTCGCCCTGCACGATCTTCACGTTGTCGAATTCGGCAAGCGTCTCCTGCAAAAGGGCAGGCAGGCGCTTATCCACCTCCACAGCCACCACTTTCCGGGCGTGCAGTGCAAGTTCCTTTGTCAGCACGCCGACGCCCGGGCCGATTTCCAGCACGCCGAACGACGAATCGATCTCCGACGCTTCGACGATTTTGGGGCAGATGCCCGGATTTACGATAAAGTTCTGCCCAAATTCCTTGGAAAGCGAAAAGCCGTACCGTTCGCACAGGCTGCGGATCGTTTTGATATCGGTGAGATTCACTTTGGGACCTCCTGTTCTTTTCTGCGAAAAAACACACCGTCCTTTTTCGGGGACGGTGTGCACCCGCCCCCGCAAAAGGGCGGAATCGTTCGGTTTATCATATGTTATTCCGCGTCCGGCTCCTGCACAGCTTCACTTTCCGGCTGTGCGGTGCTTTCCGTATTCGGCGTGATCGTTGCATCGATTGTATTGCGTCCGGTCAGCGTATCCATAACGTCCAGCGCACGGCGGATCTGCGGATCGCTGTTCACGTCCAGACGGTAGAAATCCGCTTCCTGTTCTGCCGAAAGGCCGACCTCAACATCCGGTGTAACGCCGGTGCCGTCGAAGGTCGTGCCGCCGCGGCTCTGCAGGATGCCGATGGTATACGAGAACGCCGAGCCGTCGGAAAGCGCCACCGGACGGCACTGGATCGTACCGCGCCCTGCGGTGCGCGTGCCGATGATGCGGCCCTTGCCAAATTCGCGGATCGACGTCGCAAACAGCTCCGCCGCATGCGCGGTATTCCCGTTGACGATCACGTTGATCGGCAGTTCCACCTCGTTTGCATCGGAGGTTTCCAGCGTGGTGACACTGCCGTCCTTATTCAGACGGGTTGCGATCGGCCCCACCGGACACAGGTAGTCGATCACCTGCATCGTGCTGGAAAGGTTGGTTCCCGGATTATTCCGCACGTCGAAGATCAGACCTTCCACCGGGACGTTTTCCTCTTCCCAGCGGGCAAGGTATGCCTTGATCTCATCCACCGTGCGGGAATTGAACAGATTCACCTTAAAATACGCTGTCGTCGTTCCCTCGGGGACAACGCCTTCCACGGAGGGAAGGTCGAATTCATGGCGCTGGATCTCTACCACATGCTCATTTTCGCCCGTGGCATTCACGACCGTAAGCTGAACGATCGTGCCGGATTCACCCATAAGACGGCTGTTGATCTGGCTGATCGACAGCGGCTTGACGTCGGCTTCCCCGATTTTTGTGATGAACCAGTCTTTTTCCAGACCGGATTCGTCAGCTGCACTGTTGGGGTACACCTTGATGATCCGCGCATATCCGTTTGCGTCTTTGATGACGTCCGTGCCGACGCCCATAACGACGCCGTTCTGGCGGTTGAGGTAATCCAGATACTGGCGTGCGGTGTAATAGCGCGCCTCCTTATCCCCCATGCCGGTGACGTAGCCTGCGGCGATGTAATCATAAAGCGTTTCATCCACGATCTCGCCGTAATAATCGGCGCGGGCGCTTTTATCCATCTCCGAAAGCTTGTTGTACATGATTTCTTTTTCACGGACACTGCTGACCGTATGATTGAACATCTGCATGCTCAGGATCATCGTCACAACAAACGTAACCGTCATTGCGATAATTGCAATGGCAACAGCAAGGTTTACTGTGATTTTTTTATTCATACCTTTATCTCACTTTCCCAGATGCTTAAGCCCAGGGCGGGCCAAGATACGGACGCGAGCTGACGGGCACACCGTTTTTATTGGTTTCAAAGTGCAAATGGTTGCCCGTGGAATTGCCCGTGGAGCCGACGTATCCGATCAGCTGTCCCTGTACCACGGCGTCGCCGGAATTTACGACGCGGCTGGACATATGCCCGTAAATGGTGGCAAGCCCCGAACCGTGGCTGATCTTGACCGAAATGCCGTAAGACCAGTGGTTGTTCGTGCTGACGACGCCATCCGCCGCCGCATAGATCGGCGTACCGGCCGGTGCGGGGATATCCATGCCGCGGTGCACGTCCACCTTGCCGTAAATGACACGCACCGTGCCGAAATCGGACGAAAGGCGCGTATAGCCGGGGATCGGCCAGGCAAAGCCCTTGTCGTTGTACTCGAAATCGACATGCTCGGCCTTTACCCATTCCGCCCATTCGCGCTGTGCCTGCTCATACTGCTTTTGCTTTTCGGCTTCGGCCTCGGTCTGCGCGGCGATGTCCGCTTCGGCCTTGGTGATGCTGGCGTCTGCCTGCTGGATCGCAGCGGAATACTGCGCCGCGGTATTGTTCAGATCTGCTTCGCGTGCGGAAAGCTCTGCCAGCTGGGCGTCCAGTTCATCGCGCTGTGCTTCCAGCTCCACTTTTTCTTCGCCCAGACGGCGCACAAGCTCTGAATCATGCTGCGAGATGCGCTGCAGGTTTTCGGCAAACACCAGCATGCCGGAAGGGTCGTCGATGCCCAGCAGGATTGCAAGGTTCGACTGACGGCTCATCTCATACATGCTGCGCAGACGCTGCTCGAACATTTCTTTATTATACTCAACGCTTGCGGCTTTTTCCGCGACTTCTGCGTTTTTCTCTTCAATCGACAGCTTTTTCGATTCAATGTCCTCTTTGATCGCAGCCAGCTGCGCCTTCAGGTTGTTTGCCTGTGCATAATAATACTGTTTTGTCTGCTCCAGCTTTTCCTTTTTGCCCTGCGTTGCGCTGATATCCGATTTAATGGCTTCCAGCTCCTTGCGCAGGCGCTCCAGCTTTTCCGCCGGCGATTCTGCGTGTGCAAACATCAGCGGCAGGCCGAGCGTTGCGATCATCATAACGGCAAGCAGCATGCATACAACGCGAATAAGCTTTTTATGTTTTTCCATAAACCAATCCTCCGTGTGTAAACGCTTAAACCTTCAGATGCTTGCGAATACTCATCGCACAGCCGATGCCGCCGATCACAATGCCGAACAGGATAAATCCGCTCATGATCGGCTTGATGACCATTTCAAACGGCACGATGCAGCGCGTAAATTCGCTCAGCCACATGGCTTCGGGGCTTAAAAGCGCCTGTTCGATGCCATAATAAATGCCGATGACGATCCCGGATGCCAAAAGGCCGGAAATTGCGCCGACGGTCATGCCCTCCACAAAGAACGGCAGCCGGATGAACGCATTGGTCGCACCGACGAACTTCATGATATTGATATCCTTGCGGCGCGCGAACACCGTAAGGCGGATGGTGTTTCCGATGACAACGATGCTCACGACGCCCAGAATGAGCACAAGCCCGCTGCCGATATAGCTGACGATGCGCCGCAGACTGACAAGCGTATCGGAAAGCTCCGACGGACTGCTCACCTTATAAAAGACGTTCTGCTCCACCGCATTGCCCTCTTCGTCCTCGGCGGTGTAGGCGCCCAGTTCGCTTACGGTATTCACGGTTTCCGAAAGTCTTGCGACGTCCTTTACGGAAACGCGGAAGGATGCGGGCAGCGGATTGTTTTCATTGCCTTCGCCGGCATATTCGTCCATGATATCGCTGTATTCGCCCAGCTGATCGCGCATTTCCTCAACCGCGGCGGATTTCGGGATGAACAGACATTCCGAAACATTTTCCTGTCCGGAGATTTTCGATTTCATCTCTTCGATTTTTTCGTCGGACACATTATCGTCAATAAAGAAAACGATCTCGTTGAGTGTTTCCAGATAATCCACATAGCGGCCCACATTTTCCGAAAGGAGCACAGCGGTGCCGGTGATGACAAGGCATGCCGTCAGCACGCCGACCGAGGCAAGCGACATCAGCCGGTTGAAAATCATATTATGCCAGCCCTGCTTTACAAGGTAGCGAAAACTCGACCATTTCATCAGAACGCTTCCTCCTCCTCTTCCAGTCTTGTAAGGCCATCGTCGATCACTTCGCCATGGTCAATGGTGATCGTCCGCTTGTGGAAGCGTGCTGCAAGGTCATGTTCGTGCGTAACCACAACAACCGTTGTTCCAAGGCTGTTGATTGCCTGCAAAAGCTCCATGATTTCCACACTCAGCTCCGGATCGATGTTTCCGGTCGGCTCGTCTGCAATGATAATGGGCGGGGAATGCACCACGGCGCGCGCAAGTGCGATGCGCTGCTGCTCGCCGCCCGAAAGTTCCTGCGGAAGGCTGCGCGCCTTGCCCGCAAGCCCCACAAGGTTCAGTGCGTACGGAACGCGGCGCTTGATCTGCTTTTCCGGGATATTCGTCACGCGCATGGCAAACGCCACGTTTTCGTATGCCGTCATATTCGGGATCAGACGGAAATCCTGGAACACAACGCCCATGCCGCGGCGCAGATACGGGATCTCGCGCTGGCGGATCTTGGACAGATCCCGCCCGTTTACGATCACGCGCCCTTCCGTCGCTACCTCCTCACGGAGGATCAGCTTCAGGAAAGTGCTTTTCCCCGCGCCGGAATGTCCCAGAACGAAGACGAATTCCCCCTTGTTGATGGAAAGATTTACGTTCTGCAGGGCCACGATATCCTTGCTTTTGGAATCAAGGCCCGTATAGATCTTTTTGACATTTTCAAAACGGATGATTTCATTCGCTTCCATATTGCTCTCCTGTGAAAAAGGGCTTCGCCCTTTCTGTCGCTAAAAATTCACCGCTGCGGCAACCGAACTGCACCGCAGCGGCATTATTTTCGCTTTTAGTACTTTGCGGGATTGGAGTTGAGGTATTTCTTGACCATCAGCGCGACCTTGAACACGATCGCGTCGTCAAATTCACGAAGGTCGAGCCCTGTAAGCTTTTTGATCTTTTCCAGACGGTACACCAGCGTGTTGCGGTGTACGAACAGGCCGCGGCTTGTTTCGGAAACATTCAGGTTGTTTTCAAAGAAGCGCTGGATCGTGAACAGGGTTTCGGAATCCAGGCTTTCGATGCCGCCCTGCTTGAACACTTCTTTCAGGAACATTTCGCACAGCGTTGTCGGCAGCTGATAGATCAGGCGCGCGATGCCCAGATGATCGTAGCTGACGACCGCCTGTTCGGTATCGAACACCTTGCCGACTTCCATTGCGATCTGTGCTTCCTTAAAGCTCTGCGCCAGATCCTTGACGTTTGCGATCGGCGTGCCGATGCCGACCGTGGCTTTGATATAATGCTCGCCGCTGAGCGTATCGACAATGCTTGCGGCAAGCTTTTCGATATCATGCTGTGCGATGCCGCGCTTGATCTCTTTGACGAGCACGGTGTCGTTTTCGCTGATGTTGAACACAAAGTCCTTCTGCTTATCGGGGAACAGGCCGCTTACGACGTCATACGCCGAAATATCGGCGCCCTGATTGACGCGGATAAGCAGCACGACACGGGAAACGTCGGTTGCAAAATGCAGCTCCCGCGCCTTGGCATAGATATCGCCGGGCAGGATGTTATCCAGCACGACATTTTTAATGAAGTTTGCCTTATCGAATTTTTCGTCGTGATACTGCTTGATGTTCTGCATGCTGATTGCAAGCAGCGCCGCATAATGCGCAGCAGGGTCGTCGCTGCCTTCGACCATTACCGCATAATCGTTGCGCTTATTCGAGCTGAAAAGATGATAGGTGTATCCATCGCGCACAAAGGCATCCCCCGCCGTCAGGCGGTCTGCCGCAATGCCCTCGCGCACCTCGCCGATGCGGTTGAGGTCAGAGCTGGCAATGATCGTGCCTGTTTCATCGACAACGCCCACCATTCGATCGATCGCTTCTTTCATCTGATAGACAACGCCCTGAAAAATTCTGTTTGCCATAATACCCGTTTCCCTTTCTCGTAACTGCGCTGCGCGCATGTATCATTGTGATTATAGACAATTAGCTGTCGCTTTCGTCTCTATTTTACACAATGTTTCTGTCTTTTGCAACATATTTCAACAAATTAAAAGGCAATTTATTGTGTAAATTGGGAGCGGGACGCAAAATCCATGTATAATCATAGCTTTTTTGTGTGAAAATTTCGTCAAAAAAGTGTGAATAGCATGAATCCGGAGCATTTTCCCATTTTTTTACAGTCCGCTTTCCTGTCTGATCTTTTCCACTTCCTGCTGTGTAAGCTCCCGAAAGCCGCCCGCACCGAGCGATCCGTCCAGCTGCAGCCCCCCGATCGCGGTGCGCCGCAGCTCGTTGACGCCCGCATCATACACGCCGAACATGCGCTTGATCTGATGATACACGCCCTGATGCAGCACAACGTGCGCGCTGCACGGGCCTTCGCCGCCCGCAGACAATTCCGCCGGGGCAAGCCGCGTGCCGTCGGAAAGCACGACGCCCTTTGCAAAGCCGTCGATCATCGCCTGTGTCAAAGGCGTGTCCAGCATCACCTCATAGGTTTTCGCCACATGGCGCTTGGGCGCAAGGATCTCGTGCGCAAACACCCCGTCGTCCGTCACCAGCACAAAGCCCGTGCTCTGCTTATCCAGCCGTCCTGCGGGGAACAGACTGCGGCGCGGGTAGTTTTTGCCCACAAGCTCCACCACCGTGACGTCCCGTGCGTCCGTCGAAGCGCTGACGACGCCCTTGGGCTTGTCGAGCATGATGTACACATACTGCTGCACGGACAGCGGCCTGCCGCCGAGCGTCACGGACGCATCCGCTTCCACCTGTGCATCCGCTTTGCGGCATACCGTGCCGTTCACGCAGCACAGTCCTTTCTGGATCGCTTTTCGCGCATCGGAACGGCTTTGTCCCGCAGCCTGCGACACAAATTTATCAAGGCGCAACGCATGTCCCCCTTATCGATCGGATTTTATCTGTATTGTACCACAAAAAGACCGAAACGGACAATCCTTCCGCTTCGGTCTTTTTTGCTTTATCCTCCGAAAATCAGTCCGTCGGGAACCCCGCACCGTCCCCGTCCTGCGTCTGCGCGATCTGCTCCACCGGCGCCTGTTCTTCCAGCTGCGAACCGAACGAAGCGTTCGCACGGATCTCCTCATCCGTCAGCGCAAGGCTTGTGTCGGCGGCCTCCTTCAATGGCAGCACCTCGCCCGAGGGCTTTTGCAGCAGATACGCCCCGCGCGGCTCTTTTTTATACACCAGCACCACAGCCCAGCATTTCTGCTGCTCTGTCGAGCGGGAAGGCACCTGCAGCATCCATTTGTCCGCCTTTTTGTTTTTGATGCGCGAAAGATCCAGCCCGCTTTCGCGGATCACCTCGTTGAACGCCTTGAAATCCGCATCCCATTTGCGCGGCACGCGCACCTCGTTCACCGTCGCTGTCGAAGGATCGGCCTGCACCCCGTAGCCCTGCAAAAACACAGCCACGTCCTGTGCGCCGGTGATCTGCTGTTTCCCGGCTGTCTGCGCCGCAGTTTCCACCGCCTGCATCCCGCTGCGCGCCGCCCCGACGCCTGCCGCCGCCCCCGCCAGGATCACCCCGCACAGCGCGACGACCGCCGCGCGCCGCAGCCCGCCCTTCCGTAATGTACATGTAAACACCGTACTTTCCCTCCTTGCGGCCGAAGCCGTCGTTTTTCTACTTTCATCCTATGTTTTCCCCGCGCGCTTTATCACCTTTTGCCGCATGCGGAATGGTTTCTATTGACAAATCTGCGGGACAAGTTCATCATAGATGTATCAAATTTTAAAAAGAAGGGCTGCACGTATGGTATTAACAGTAGACATCGGCAACACCAACATCGTTTTAGGCGGCTATGAACAGGATTCCCTGACATTCTGCACGCGCATTTCCACCAATCTGCATCTGGAACCCGACCAGTATGCACTGGAATTGAAGGGGCTGTTTTCCCTGCATGAGGTGGACGCGCGCTCCATTACCGGCGCGATCATTTCCAGTGTCGTTCCCCCGATCACCGAAACCGTGACGCAGGCGCTGCGCACGCTCGTGCACATCGAACCGCTGATCTTCACCCACAGCCTGCCCACCGGCGTGAACATCTGCATCCCCGTGCCCACCGAGCTCGGCGTCGATCTGCTGGCCGGTGCCGCTGCGGCGGCGGCACATTATCCGCTGCCCGCCGTCGTCATCGATATGGGAACCGCCACCAAGCTGACAGCGGTGGACGAAAACCGCAATCTGCAGGGCGTCAGCATCATGCCCGGGCTGTTCCTTGCACTGGATGCGCTTGTCAGCGGGACAAGCCAGCTCAAGGGCATCGCAACCGACACGCCTGCCCGCGCGATCGGCAAAAGCACGGTCGAAAGCATGCAGAGCGGCATCGTTTTCGGCGCGGCAGGCATGATCGACGGCCTGCTCGACCGCTTTGAAGAAGAGCTCGGCGGCATCCGCACGCTGGTCGCCACCGGCGGTGCGGCGGCGTTCGTCGTTCCCCAGTGCCGCCATAAGATCGAGCTTGTGCCGGATCTGAGCCTGGACGGCCTGTATGAAGTGTACTGCCGTGTGATGAACGAAAAACAGAGCTGATTTTCGCTGTTGTGCCCGATCATCCCGCGCCTTGGCGCGGCGTGTGTGCAAATATTAAAAGCGGTGCTGAATGTCAGCACCGCTTTTTTTACTTTTATTCGCCGTGCAGAGCCGTGCGCTTATTTTTCCGCCGCGGCCTTTTCGGCAAAGCGGTTGTCGACGATCGCACTGTGCGGCACTTCCTGTTCCAGTTCGCCCGCCTGCATCATCACCGTCTGCAGAAGGCCGAGGCTTTCTTCCGTGAGCACAGGCGTTTCGCTGTATGCGCCGATCTCTTTATACCGCGCGATCGCGCTTTCCAGCAGCGCTTCGTCCGTATCGGCAAAGCAGCCCTTCACCACCTGTGCAATTTCCGCCGCCGTGTGCTGTGCCACCCACTGCTGACCCTGATACACCGCTTTGGTAAAGCGTTCGATCACGTCCGCATGCTCTTCGATGTAGCTTCCCTTTGCAAAGTAGGCGGTGTAGGGCATTTCGCCTGTCTCCTGCCCGACGGACGCCACGATGAAGCCGCGCCCCTCTGCTTCCACCGAAGACGCCGCCGGCTCGAACATCGTGACGTAATCCCCTGTGCCGCCGAGGAATGCGCCCGTCATATTTTCAAACTGGATACTGTTATCCAGTGTCAGATCCGCGTGCGGGTCCATGCCGTTTTTGCGCAGTGCGTATTCAAACGCCATGTACGGCACGCCGCCGCGCCGCCCCGGCAGGATGTGGCAGCCTTTCAGCTTTTCCCACGAGAACGCATCGTCCCGCTCCCGCCCGACAAGAAAGCTGCCGTCGCATTTCGTCACCTGTGCGAACACCTTTGCGGGGTCGTCGCGCCCTTCGCTGTACACATAGATGCACGCTTCCGGCCCGGCAAAGCCGATATCCGCATGACCGGAAAGCAGTGCGCTCATCACCTTATCCGCACCGCCGCCGTTCGTCAGCTCGACTTCCAGCCCCTGTTCGCGAAAAAAGCCCTTTTCCAGCGCCACATACTGCGGCGCATAGAAAATCGAGTGCGTCACCTCGCACACGCGCAGCTTTTCCGGCCGCTTTGCTCCTCCGTCCAGTGCCGCAAGAAGCAGGCCGGCCGCCATACACAAAAGTACAAAGAGGGAAATCCCCTTTTTCATTCATACCACCCTTTCCCACGCTTGTGCCGGTTCTTTATTTTTCCGTGTGCGGAGTGCCGAACCGGCGGCATACGATCTTCTGCAAAAACACGACGCTCTGATACATCAGCGCCGCCATGACGGCAAGGATCAGCACGCTTGCCATGACAAGATCCAGACGGAACACCTGCCCGCCGTATACGATCAGATACCCAAGCCCCGCCTTGCTGACGAGGAATTCGCCCGCGATCACGCCCACGAGCGAAAGGCCGATGTTGATTTTCAGCGAATTGAACAGCGTGCCGACATTCGACGGCAGCACGATCTTGCAGAAGATCTGCGTCTTATCCGCGCCGAACGTGCGCGCCATGCGGATGCTTTCCTCATCGGTTGCGCGAAAGCCCGCCAGCATTTCCAGCACCGTCACCACAAGCGAAATGGCAAGCGCCATAAAGATGATGGCACGCGCACCCGCGCCCGCAACCAGAATGATGACCGGCCCGAGCGCGATTTTCGGCAGGCTGTTGAGCACGACAAGGTACGGTTCCGCCACACGCGAAATGAAATCAGACCACCACAAAAGCACGGCAAGCAGCGCCCCGATCACCGCCCCCAGAACAAACCCTGTCAGCGTTTCGTAAAGCGTCACGCCCACATGCACCGCAAGCCCGCTGCCCGAAAGATTCGCAAGCGTTTTCAGGATGCGGCTGGGCTGGCTTAAAATGAAGCTGTCGATCCAGCCGATGCGCGCGGAAATTTCCCACAGGGCAAAAAACAGCACCAGAACGCCCCAGCGGCACAGCGTGATCGTTCTTCTGCGCCGTTTTGTACGGCTCAGATACGCCGCCCGCTCCGCAGAAACCGGCGCGGCGCAGCTTTTTTTCTTATTGTTTCTCATCGGTTCTCAGCTCTTTCCAGATATGATCGAAATAGTATCCGAATTTCGGGTCGCTGCGGCACGAAAGCGGCGTGCGGTCCGGGCCGAATTCGATCGGCAGCACCTCTTTGATGCACGCCGGACGCTCGGAAAGGATCATCACACGGTCGCCCATGCTGATGCTTTCCGGGATATCATGCGTGACCATCAGCGTCGTGACGTTTTCCCGCTTCAAAATGCGGTATACGTCGTCCGTGACGCCAAGGCGCGTCTGGTAATCCAGTGCGGAAAACGCCTCATCCAGCAGCAGGATCTCCGGCCCTGCCGCCAGCGTGCGGATCAGCGAAACGCGCTGGCGCATGCCGCCGGAAAGCTGGCGCGGGTACTTGCCGCAGAATTCGTACAGCCCGTATGTGCGCAGCAATTCCTTTGCGCGCTCCACGTTCTGCGGCGTTTTTGCCCTGCGGATCTCCAGCCCGAACAGCACATTGCTCAGAATCGTCCGCCATTCCAGCAGTGCATCCCGCTGCAGCATATACCCGATGTGCGGCGAAACGCCGTTCACTTCCTCTCCTTTCACGAACACATGCCCCGAAGTCGGCGGGATCAGCCCCGCAATGATCGAAAGCAGGGTGCTTTTTCCGCAGCCCGACGGGCCGACAATGCTGATGAACTCTCCTTTTTCCACCGTGAAATTAACGTGTCCGAACGCGGCCACCTCCCCGTTTGCCGCCTGATATTTGTGACTGACATCCTCGACGCGCAGTATTTCCATGGCGCACTCTCCTCTCCGCTGCACAGCGGGGCGCGTGCCCGCCGCACGTTTATTCCGGTATATGCCGCCGCGCCGCGTTTTGACACCGAACCGCCGTGCCGCCGCACCAAAACAAAAGCGCAGGGGAATAACCCCTGCGCTCAGGCTGTCAGTGCGAAAAAGCCGGTATGAACGGCTCTTTGCGCAAAAAATCCCGGGAAGTGCATCCCCGGGATTTTGTTTTTTGTTTTTTCGGCGGCATCAAATATGCCCTGCGCCTTTCAGCCGATGTCCGCAGCCGTCATGCCGCAGTTTCAGCACCAGCCCTTGGAGCGCCCGACGGCCTTTTCCCAGCCTTCGGTCAGCTTCTGCGCAGTTTCGCGCGGCATCTTCGGCTCATACAGCTTATCCAGTGTCCACTGCCCCTTGATGTCGTCCAGATCCTTCCAGACGCCGACCGCAAGGCCTGCAAGGTACGCAGCGCCCAGTGCCGTTGTTTCGCGGATCATCGGGCGGCGCACCGTCACGCCCGCGATATCGGCCTGGAACTGCATCAGCAGATTGTTTGCGGATGCCCCGCCGTCCACCTTCAGCTCGCTGAAGTGCATCCCGCTGTCCGCCTCCATGGCGTGCAGGACGTCCAGTGTCTGATAGGCGATGCTTTCCAGCGCCGCGCGGATAATGTGGTTTCTGCCCGTGCCGCGCGTCAGCCCAAGGATCGCGCCGCGCGCGTACATATCCCAGTGCGGCGCGCCCAGGCCCGTGAACGCCGGCACGACGTACACGCCGCCGCTGTCCTGCACCTTGGATGCAAAGTATTCGCTGTCGGAACTTTCGGCGATCAGCTTGAGCTCATCGCGCAGCCACTGGATGACCGCCCCGCCGACGAACACGCTGCCCTCCAGTGCATACGTCACTTTCCCGTTCAGCCCGACGGCGATCGTCGTCAGCAGCCCGTTTTGGCTTTCCACCGGCTTTTCCCCGGTGTTCATCAGCATGAAGCAGCCCGTGCCGTATGTGTTTTTCACGTTGCCGCGCTCAAAACACGTCTGGCCGAACAGTGCCGCCTGCTGGTCGCCCGCGGCGCCCGCAATCGGGATCTGCGCGCCGCCGATGCTGGCCGTGCCGTACACTTCGCTTGAATCGCACACCTTCGGCAGCATGCACATCGGGATATCCATAAGCCGGCACAGCTCTTCATCCCAGCAAAGCGTGTGGATATTGAACAGCATCGTGCGGGATGCGTTCGTCACATCCGTGACGTGCGCCTTGCCGCCCGTCAGCTTCCAGATCAGCCAGGTATCCACCGTGCCGAACAGAAGCTCGCCGCGCTCGGCCCGTGCTCGCGCGCCGTCGACATGATCGAGGATCCACCGGATCTTCGTGGCGCTGAAATACGCGTCGATGCGAAGCCCCGTCTTTTCGCGGATCATTTCGCCATAGCCCTGTTTTTCCAGTTCGGAGCAGTAATCCGACGTGCGGCGGCACTGCCACACGATCGCATTATATACAGGACGGCCTGTCGTTTTATCCCACACGATCGTCGTCTCACGCTGATTCGTGATGCCGATCGCCGAAATTTCACCTGCATCCAGCCCGCTGCGCGCAAGCGCTTCGACCATGACGCCGTACTGGGATGCATAAATCTCCAGCGGATCATGCTCCACCCAGCCCGCTTTCGGGTAGTGCTGCGGAAATTCCTTCTGCGCAATATCCACGATATCCTGATGCTCGTCAAAAATGATCGCGCGGCTGGAGGTCGTGCCCTGATCCAGCGCCATTACATATCGTGCCATTTCCACACTCTCCTTAATTTATAATGCTGCAATGACCGAGATCTTCACCTTGTATTCCGGGATCGCCAGTGCGCCCTGCGTGACGCTGCGCGCCGGTTCAAACCCGTCGTGCACCCATTCGTCCCACACGGCGTTGAAATCGCCGTAATCCGCCATATCGGCCAGTGTGACCGATGCGGAAAGCACATGGGCGGAATCTGTCCCGCTGCGCTCCAGAATACGGTCGATCACGGCGATGACATCCTTCGTCTGTTCGGTGATGCCGCCTTCCAGATCCGTACTGGTGATGCCGCTGGTATACAGGATGCCGTTGTACACAACGCTCTGTGCCCTGCGTCCGTTCAAACCGCTGCGTTTAATCTCCATGCTGTTGACCTCCCTGTTTTCCCTTTGCCGCGCCGCCGTAAACTTTGTGCGTCATGGCAAAAATCCTTTTCATTTTTTTACCAATCTGATATAATCAGAAGGTAGGGGCGTCTTTGTGCGCCTGTGGGGCATACTATCCCCATTGTTTCTTTTATATTATCATTTTCTGCGAGGAATTTCCATATGAAAAAATTCGCGGCTGTGTTTTTCGTTCTGCTTGTCTGCGTTTCGGTTTTCACCCTGCCCGTGCATGCCGCCTACGAGCTGCCCGAAGGGACCGAGATCTCCGCGCAGGCTGCGTATATCGTCAATCTGGATACCGGCATCGTCGTGTATGAAAAAAACGCCGACGAGCCGCGCAGCATCGCCAGCCTTACCAAGCTGATGACATGCCTTTTGCTGATGGAAAACGTTTCCGATCTTGCCGGCACGCAGATCGAAGCCGAACCCAGCATCTACGCCCCGCCCGTCACCGGCGGCGGCGCTTCCCACGCCGATATCCTGCAGGGGTCTTCCATTGACGCACTGAGCATGCTGTATGCGATGCTTCTTCCCAGCGCGAACGAGGCGGCGGCTTCTGTCGCGTATTATCTGGGCAATAAAAACCTGAACAACTTTTATGCGCTGATGAACGCCCGCGCCGAAGAGCTTGGCTGCACCAACACCGCGTTCAGCTGTGCGCACGGCCTTTTGGATATGGACGAGGGCAACTATTCCACCGCGCACGACGTCTTTCTGATTTTGCAGGAATGCTGGAAGCACGAGATCTTCCGCACGGTCGTTGCCACGCCTTCGTATGATATGCCCACCGGCGGCCCCGGCGGCGCACCGTTCGGGCGGCACACCCAGCCGTACCCGATCCGCACCACGGACGCCATGCTGCGCCCGACCTCCGACGTATACCGCCCTTACATCAAGGGCTGCAAGACCGGCTCTACCGAGGACGCCGGACGCTGCTTTGCTTCGGCTGCCATCAACGAAAAGGGCGAAACCTATCTCGGCGTTACGCTCGGCAGCACATGGGAGCCGGACCCCGTATCGGGTCTTGCCCGTTCGTTTTACGATAACGCCGTGTTATATGACTGGCTGTTCCAGAATTACTCCGTGCGCCCCTCGATCGACACCGGCGTTCCCGTCGCAGAGGTCAAGGTGAAATTTTCCACCGAAGCCGACACCCTGATGCTGTATCCGGCAAGCGACCTGAAGACCGTTCTGCCCAACAACAGCGACGAGCTGCTGGAAAAGGAATTCAGTGTGCCGGAAAGCGTCCCCGCGCCGATCCAAAAAGGGGACAAGGTCGGCACGGTGACGCTCAAGCTCAACGGCGAAACGGTCGGCACCGTCGATCTCGTCGCGGGGCAGGACGTCAGCCGCAACCTGTTCCTGTTTGTATCCTCCCACATCAGCGGGTTTTTCCGCAGCCTGTATTTCCGCGTGGTGTGCGTGGTGACGGCAGTGTTCCTGCTGTGCTACGGCGCGCTTGCCGTAACGCTGCACCGCAAAGAGCAAAAGCGGCGCGAACAGCGCCGGCGCGTGCGCACCGGTGTGCCGCCGAAAAACAGGGCGCCGCGCTCTGCACCCCGCATCCCGCCGAATAGGCAGCGCCCCCGCACCGGCACAACTCCCCCGCACACTGCACCCCGCAGCCGGTTCGATCCGGATCTTCCGGATGACGATTTCCCGTTCGGGCCGCCCGGCGGCAAATAACTTTGCAGTCGGCGCCGCAAAGCGCCGATTCAGATACAGCCATATCACAACACCTTATTTTATAAAGAAAGCCGGAATCAACCATGACGAATATCAATTCTGAACGCAACCTTACTCTGCTTATGGACTTTTATGAACTGACCATGGCGGCAGGCTATTTTGAAGAGGGCTATACCGACAAGACCGCCGTCTTTGATATGTTCTTCCGCAAGGTGCCCGATAACGGCGGCTTTGCCATTGCCGCCGGTCTTGAACAGTTCTGCGAGGTCATCGACGATCTGCACTTTTCCGAAGGCGATATCGAATACCTGCGCGGCAAGGGCTGTTTTTCCGAAAAATTCCTGGAATATCTGCGCACCTTTGAATTTCACTGCAATATCTGGGCCGTGCGCGAAGGCACGCCGATCTTCCCGCACGAGCCGATCGTGATCGTGGAAGGCCCTGCGATCGAAGCGCAGCTGATCGAAACGCTGCTGCTTGTCACATTCAACCACCAGAGCCTGATCGCCACCAAGACGAACCGCATCGTGCGCGCCGCACAGGGACGTCCGGTCATGGAATTCGGCTCCCGCCGCGCACAGGGCTATGACGCCGCCGTGCTCGGCGCGCGCGCCGCATACATCGCCGGTGTTTCCGGCACCGCCTGCGTTATGGCAGACCGTCTGTACGGCATCCCTGCACTGGGCACCATGGCACACAGCTGGGTGCAGATGTTCCCCAGCGAATACGATGCATTCCGCCATTATGCCGAACTGTACCCCGACAACTGCACCCTGCTTGTGGATACATACAGCGTGCTGAAAAGCGGCGTTCCCAACGCGATCCGCGTATTTGACGAAGTGCTCAAGCCCATGGGCATCCGTCCGAAGGGCGTGCGCATCGATTCGGGCGATATCGCGTATCTTTCCAAAAAAGCGCGCCGGATGCTGGACGAAGCCGGATATCCGGACTGCGGCGTGTGCGCTTCCAATTCGCTGGATGAATACCTTGTGCGCGATCTTCTGCAGCAGGGCGCGCAGATCAACAGCTTCGGCATCGGTGAAAACATGATCACCAGCAAGAGCGACCCCGTGTTCGGCGGCGTTTATAAGCTGGCTGCCGTGCGCGAAAACGGTGAATACACCCCGAAGATCAAGGTGAGCGAAACCGCCGAAAAGACGACGGTGCCGCACCTGAAAAACCTGTACCGCATCTACGACAACGAAACCGGCAAGGCTATGGCCGACTACATCACCATGGCGGACGAAACGGTGGATGTCTCCGACGGCATCACGCTGTTCGATCCGGCCGAAACGTGGAAAAAGCGCACCTTCACCAACGTATACGCCGAACGGCTCAACCGTCCGATCTATGTGAACGGCAAGCGCGTGTACGAAACGCCGTCCCTGAACGAGATCCGCGAATTCTGCTCTGCGCAGATCGGTACGCTGTGGGACGAAGTGACGCGCTTTGAAAACCCGCACCGCTATTACGTCGATCTTTCGCAGAAGCTGTGGGATGAACGCCAGCGCCTGCTGAACAACGTCACCCGCTGATCTGCCGTCTTTGCAACCATAAAACATTCAAGGAGAATCATGAAAAACACTAACACTTCCGGTATGACGACGCCGATGCTGCTGCGCCGGTTCCGTCCTTATCTTGCACGCTATAAAGGCGTTCTTGCCTTCGACCTTTTCTGCGCTTCGCTCACGACCGTGTGCGAGCTGGTGCTGCCGCTTATCATGCGCTCGCTCACCAATATGGCGCTTTACGATCTTGCCGGGCTGACGGTGCGGTACATCCTGACCACCGGCGCCGTATACTTTGTGCTGCGCGTTGTCGACGCACTGGCAAGCTATTTTATGGCAAATGTCGGTCACGTCATGGGTGCGCGCATCGAAACCGATATGCGCCGTGACGCATTCGATCATCTGCAGAAGCTTTCCGACAGCTATTTTGCCAACACGAAGGTCGGCCAGATCATGGGACGCATCACGAACGATCTGTTTGATGTGACCGAATTTGCGCATCACTGCCCGGAGGAATTTTTTATCGCCGGATTGAAATGCCTGGTCGCCTTTCTGATCCTTTCCGGCATGAACCTGCCGCTGACTTTGATCGTCTTTGCGGTGGTTCCCGTTATGCTTGTGTGCTGCACCCGGTTCAACCATATGGTGCGCGCAAACTTCCGCCGCCAGCGCAGCCACATCGGGGAGCTGAACGCCCGCATCGAAGACACCCTTCTGGGCGAACGCGTGGTGAAGGCGTTCTGCGGCGAAGATGCCGAACGCGAAAAGTTCGCACGCGACAACGATGAATTTCTCAATATCAAAAAGGACACCTATTTCTGGATGGGTCTTTTCACCACCACGACGCGCCTGTTTGACGGTTTGATGTATCTGGTGGTCATCGTGGCGGGCGGCCTGTTCCTTGTATACGGCAAAATCGCCCCCGGCGATTTCGTCGCCTATGTACTGTATGTCACCGCTCTTTTGACGGCGATCCGCCGCATCATCGAATTTGCCGAACAGTTCCAGCGCGGCATGACGGGCATCGAGCGCTTCTGCGAGATCATGGACGCGGACGTTGAGATCTTCGACGCCGAAAACGCCGTTGACCTTGACAGCGTACAGGGACGCATCACGTTCGAGGACGTCAGCTTTGAATATCCCGACGACCACAACAAGGTGCTGCATCATCTGGATCTGGATGTGCGCCCCGGCGAAAAGCTGGCGCTTGTCGGGCCTTCCGGCGGCGGCAAAACGACGCTGTGCAGCCTGATCCCGCGTTTTTATGACGCCACCGATGGCCATGTGCGCATCGATGGACACGATGTGCGCGATATCACGCTGCGTTCGCTGCGCGGCGCTGTCGGCATCGTGCAGCAGGACGTTTATCTCTTTTCCGGCACGGTGTACGAAAACATCGCCTACGGCCGCCCCGGCGCCACCCGCGAGGAGGTGCAGAAAGCCGCCGAAATGGCAGGCGCGCACGAATTTATCAGCGCGCTGCAAAACGGCTATGACACCTATGTCGGCGAACGCGGCGTCAAGCTTTCCGGCGGGCAGAAGCAGCGCATCTCCATTGCGCGCGTCTTTTTGAAGAACCCGCCGATCCTGATCCTGGACGAAGCGACCAGTGCGCTTGACAATGAAAGCGAACACATTGTCGGCCAGAGCCTTGCACGCCTTGCCGCAGGACGCACCACCGTGACGATCGCCCACCGCCTGACGACGATCCAGAACGCCGACCGCATCCTGGTTCTGGGTGAGGACGGCATCGAAGAAGAAGGCACGCATCAGGAGCTGCTTGCCCGAAAGGGCGTCTATTACGACCTTTGGTCCACTGCCGCCAATCTCGACAAGCCGATCCTGTAAATTTACCGCTTTTTATCACCCCAACGCTTACAGAAAAGGAGGAATCATCCGTTGGAACAGCCGCTCGTATCAATCGTTATCCCCGTGTACAATGCCGCGCCGGATCTTGCCCGGTGCATCGAAAGTGTACGCAAACAAACCTATCACAATATCGAAGTCTTTCTTGTCAATGATGGCAGCACGGATGCTTCCAGCCCGATCTGCCATATGTATGAACGCATCGACCCGCGCGTACACGTCATCGACCGTGAAAATTCCGGTGTTTCCGCTGCGCGCAACGCGGGCATCAGTGCCGCGCAGGGCAAGTATCTGCAGTTCGTGGACAGCGACGATTACCTTGCCCCCAACGCCACCGCCAGCCTGATCGAATGTTCCGAGCATGCCGGCGCCGATCTTGTCATCGCACACTATTACCGCGTGGATGGCGAAGACGTCACAAAGCACGGCTTTCTGCGCCGCCGCGATGTTATGGATCAGCGCGAATTTGCGCGCGAACTGATGTGCGAGCCTGCCAGCTTTTATTACGGCGTGCTGTGGAACAAGCTGTACCGCACGGCGCTGATCAAAGATAACGGCATCCTGTGCCGCGAAGAGCTGGACTGGAGCGAGGACTTCCTGTTCAATCTGGAATACATCCGCTACGCACACCGCTTCTGCGCGATCGACACCCCGATCTACTATTATGTGCGCAACGAAAAAAGCATCACGCAGACGCAGATCGACCTCATGGGCGTTGTCAAAACCAAATCGACTCTTTTTACATATTATAAGCACCTGTACGAATCTCTCGGCCTGTACGAAAAATTCAAGCCGCAGATCTGCAAATATCTGGTCGCATCCGCAGAACACAAATGATCGTTTTCCTTTTCGGAGGTTTTTATGGATTACAAAAATCTGATCCTTGCACGCCAGAGCTGCCGCGCGTATGACCCCGCGCGCAGCGTTTCCCGCGATACCCTTGCCGAAATCCTGGATGCGGCGCGCCTTGCGCCGAGCGCCTGCAACCGGCAGCCCTATCATTATTTTGCCGTCACGGGTGAAGCCGCGCACCGTCTTGCGCCCACCATGCAGGGCGAAGGCATGAACCGTTTTGTAAGCGACTGCCCCGCATTCATCGTCGTGACGGACGACGTCCCCGCAAACGAACCGCGCACTTCGGAGCATTATGCTTCCATCGACATCGGGCTTGCCGTCTCCCAGCTTGTCTGCCGCGCGCAGGAACTGGACGTTGCCTCGTGCATCATCGGCTGGTTTGACGAAGCGGCAGTGCAGTCGGTTGTGAACACGGCGGCGCATGTGCGGCTTGTCGTGGCGCTTGGCTATGCCGCACCCGGCGATGCGCTGCGTGCGAAAAAGCGCAAAACGGCGCAGGAGCTTATCAGCTGGGTCGAGTAAATTTTCCACAAATTCCTGCAGAATGTTGAAAGTTCAGACGGCGCGCGGTGAACCGCGTGCCGTTTTGCTTTGTGCTTTAAAAAAATCTGCCGCACCCGGCACTTCTGCCGGACAGAAAAAAGGCCGCACCGGAAATTCCGGTACGGCCTTTGTGCATTTTGTTTTCTTTTCAAAGCGCTTTTTACGCTTCGCTGCCCGCCTTTTCGGCAAAGCAGACTTTATCGAGCACAAGGCTCAGGCCGCCGACAACCAGCGCCACCGGGACCCAGCCCATACCGTAACGGTACAGCGGCAGCCACGGACAGAAGAAGCTTTCGGGCGCAACAAGCTGATCGACAGCATAGATCACGCTGACGACTGCAACCACGCCGACAGTGCACGGATAGATCATGCGGCTGCCCTTGAGCTTTTTATCCAGCAGACCCAGAACGATCAGCACGATCGAAACGGGATAGATCGCATTCAGGACCGGGACCGAGATGCTGAGGATGACGTTCAGGCCCTGATTGCACACGACAAAGGAGAAGCCCGTGATCATCAGCACCCAGCTGCGGTACGAAACGCGCTTTGTCAGACCGGAAAAATACTGTGAAATGGAGTTGATCAGCCCGACGCAGGTCGTCAGGCATGCCAGTGTGAAGATCGCGGCAAGGATCACAGCGCCCGCTTCACCAAACAGCTGATGCACGATGCAGCGCAGCGTCCATGCGCCGTTGTCCTTCAGATCATACACGGCAGAGCTTTTCATCCCCATGAAGGAAAGCATCACATAGATCGCCGAAAGGATGCTGCCTGCCGCAATGCCGGCCTTGACCGTGTAGCTCATCACGCTTTTCTTTTCCTTGACATTCATGCTGCGCAGCGTGGTTGCGATCACAAGCCCGAAGTTCAGCGCGGCAATGGTATCCATAGTGTTGTAGCCTTCCAGAAAGCCCTTGACGAACGCGCCCTCGCTGTACATGCCGGTCGGCTGGGAAACACCGCTTGTGCCGTTTGCCACAAAGCACAAAAACAGCAGGACAAGCAGCGTCAGCAGGCTCGGCGTCAGGAAACGGCCGATGCGGTCGACAAGCTTATTCGGCGTCAGGGCAAGCCAGCCTGCAATCAGGAAAAACGCCATGGAATAGCCCAGCATGAACAGGCGGAACGAAGCGCCTTCAGGCAGATACGGCGAAATTGCCATTTCAAACGGAACGGACGCCGCACGCGGGATGCCAAGACCCGGGCCGATCGAAAGATAGATCAGGATCGTAAATACGATCGCAAAGCGCGCATCCACCTTGCTTGCCAGCTTATCCAGGCCGTCAAATTCCGCCACGGCAACCACGCCCAGCACCGGCAGCACCACGGCCGTGATCAGAAAGCCCAGCATGGCAACCGGCGTTGCGCTGCCCGCGCTCTGCCCCAAAAACGGCGGAAAGATCAGGTTGCCCGCGCCGAAAAACAGCGAAAACAGCATAAAGCTTACGAGTACCATTTGTTTTTTTCCTAATTTCATCATTATACCTCCCCGTATTGCTGCGCGTATGACCGCTCGGCGCATCGGCTCCGCAAAACAAAAAAGAATCGTCCTTGCGAAAGGACGATTCTTTGTAAACCGCGGTACCACCTTGATTCCGGATCGGATGATCCGGCACTTTTCTGCATCGATCAATGCAGCTCACCGATAACGTGGCTTGACTCCGGCGTGCTTACTTCTGTGTTCAGCTTGCTTCTCGGGGATGATTTCACGTTTTGGCTGTCCTGACAGCTTGCACCAACCGCTGTCTCTCTGCAAAGACCCGCCAGACGCTACTTGTTCCCGTCTGAGGAATTTTACATATTGCCTGCATTATAGCACTCTGTTTTGCAGAAATCAAGAGCTGTTTGTGCTGTTTTTTATTTTTTCTGAAAAGTTTGCCGCTTTGCCGCGCTTGAAAAGTATACCGTTCCTGTGTATAATGAAAGTGTTCGTTTTTTGACACGATCTCTTTTTCAGATCTGGAGGTTCTTATGAGTATTCTTCCGAAACTGGGTGCGATTGCCGCAGTTGCCGCGGCAGCCGGTGTTGCAATCGCCGCCGTAAATTTTTTCAACCGCCAAAAAGAAGAGCTGGAAGACGTTGTATATACCGTAGAGGCCGGTGAATTTCCCGAGGACGACGAACCGGATGCAGACGCGGAAAGCGAAGAAGCTCCCCGCCGCCCGTTCTGCCCGGAGGCATCCATGCCTTCCAGCCCGAACCGCAATCCGGTCGATGCCGCGCCTGTCGCGCATGAAACAGACCCTTGCAAAATTGCAGACCCTGCCGATTTTCAGGACTGGGAGTGATCCCGCGCGTCCTGCTCGGCTTATTTCCGCCGCTGTTTTCACACGCGGCGTTTATCGTTACAATGGAGGTTTCCCATGACAAAAATCACGATTTTCTCCGGCTTTCTGGGTGCCGGCAAAACCACACTGATCAAAAAGCTGATCTCCGAAGCATACCGCGGTGAAAAGCTTGTGCTGATCGAAAATGAATTCGGCCAGATCGGCATTGACGGCGGCTTTATGAAGGACGCCGGAATCGAAGTGACGGAGATGAACTCCGGCTGCATCTGCTGTTCGCTGGTGGGCGATTTCGGCCGCGCCATGCGCCGCGTGCTGGATGAATATCATCCGGACCGCATCCTGATCGAGCCGTCCGGCGTCGGCAAGCTTTCCGACGTTATCGGCGCCGTGCGCGACCTTGGTGCAGACGTCGAGCTTTCCGGCTTTGTCACCGTTGCCGATGCTTCCAAGTGCCGCGTGTATACGCGCAACTTCGGCGAATTTTACAACAATCAGATCGAAAACGCAAGCGCGATCATCCTGAGCCGTACCGAGGGCATGGCCCCCGAAAAGCTGGAGGCTGCCGTCGCACTGCTGCGCAGCCACAACGCATCCGCGCCGATCGTCACCACCCCGTGGGACGAGCTTTCCGGCGAACAGCTGCTCGCCGTCACCGAGCAAAAGGAAAGCCTTGCCAAGGCGCTGGAAGCTTTGCAGCAGGAACAGGCGCACGCACATCACCACCATCACCATGAGCATGAGGAAGGCTGCACCTGCGAAAGCTGCAGCCATGACCATGACCACGAGCATGAGCACGAGCATCATCATCACGACCATGAGGAAGGCTGCACCTG
>JAHHSL010000003.1 GCA_020025235.1 Ruthenibacterium sp. | reverse complement strand
TGGTCGGAGTATTGAGATTTGAACTCAAGGCCTCTGCGTCCCGAACGCAGCGCGCTACCAACTGCGCTATACCCCGAAGAAAAACGGCAGCTTGTGCTGCCGTTTGGTTGCGGAAGAAGGATTCGAACCCTCACGATACGAGTCAGAGTCGCAGGTGCTACCATTACACAATTCCGCATTGCTTGCTCGGCGTTGTTGGTGTTCCGCCGGAGTGCTTTATTAGTATACGAAATATACGGGTAATTGTCAATAGGTTTTTTGAAAAAATTTGAATTTTTTGAAATTTATTTTAAAACCCCGTTTTCCTGCACGTTTTCCCGCCCTTTTCAGCCCGCACCGCAAACCGGGTTCTTTCCGGCAGCATTTGCTTCGTTGTTTTTTGCTCTTGCATTTGCAGCGCGATTCTATTATGATAGGATGTAGCAACATCTTATAAATAAGGAGCATCACACTTATGGCAGAATTCAAATATGAAATCACCGAACGGATCGCCGTTCTTTCCCAGAACCCGAACGGCTGGGAACGTCAGCTGAACATGGTGAGCTGGAATGACCGCGAACCGAAATATGACATCCGCGACTGGTCGCCGGACGGAACCAAAATGGGCAAGGGCATCAGCCTTTCCCACGATGAAATCGCGATCCTGAAGGGCATTCTGGATGAGCTTGAAATCTGATCCCATGAATTACAAAGAAGAATTTATCCGCATCTTTTCGGAAAACGTTTCCCGTCCCGGCTCTGCGCAGCTGCTGGATTGGCTTGAAACGACCGATTTCTATACGGCACCTGCATCCACACGCTTTCACGGTGCGTGCGAAAGCGGCCTTGTCATGCACAGCGTCAACGTGTACAACGCGCTGATGTCCCGCTATTACACGCCGGAGGAAAACAAGGAAAGCTTTACGATCATCTCTCTGCTGCATGATCTTTGCAAAGCCAACTACTACAAGGCAGGTTTCCGCAATGTAAAAAACGATGTCACCGGGCAATGGGAAAAAGTGCCGTCTTACAGCGTTCAGGACGCCTTTCCGTTCGGTCACGGTGAAAAAAGCGTCTACCTGATCGAGCGCTTCATCCGTCTGAAGCCCGCAGAAGCGATTGCCATTCGCTGGCACATGGGCGGCTTTGATGACGCCGTGCGCGGCGGAAGCTACGCGATCAGCAGCGCGTTCGACGAATATCCGCTTGCCGTCAAGCTGCATATCGCCGATTTGGAAGCAACCTATCTTATGGAAAAAGGGACAAGCAGCGTGAACCGCCATTGAGCGGACGAAAAACAGAACCCGCTTTCTGAAAGCTGCATCACCCCGAAACGAACTGACGCAGGATGCCGCAGGGAATCTTTTTCGATTCCCTGCGGCATCCTTTTTTGCTCTGCGCCGCCTTTTTAAATTGAGCTGTGTTGCAATGTTCCCCTGCGTCCAAAACCGCCCTGCGCGGCCTGTGATGTGCGCACAGCGATTTTTACACCCCGCTGTCAACAAAGCCGCAGCAGCCCGGTAATCCCCGCAAAAGCAGCAACAGGCGGCTGTGCCGAACACAGCCGCCTGTTTTTCTGATGAAAGATAACACCGAAGGCGCTTTGGCCGCCCCACGGCATTTTTCTGTTTTGAAAACAGAGAATCAGCCAAGCAGTGCCAGCAGACGATCCTTCTGAACAAGACCGACATTGCGTGCCTTTTCTGCGCCGTTTTCAAACACGATCACGGTCGGGATGCTCATAACACCGAAGCGTTCCGCCAGTGCCGGCTCGTCATCAATATTGACCTTGCACACCTTAACGTCGGGGCGTTCTTCGGCTGCCTTATCCAGGATCGGTGCCAACATACGGCACGGGCCGCACCAGCTTGCCCAGAAATCCACCATAACCGGACCTTCTGCCTTGAGTACCTGCGTATCGAAATCGTTTGTTGTAATATTCAAAGCCATACTTATTTCTCCTTTTTCTGCCCGGAATTTTTGCCGCACGGGCTTTTTGTGTCTATACTATACCATTTTAGTATTAAATCTTCAAGCCCTTTTATTCCAAAACCTGCTGTTTTTACAAAAAATTCATAGAAAAACAGCCGTACACCTAACGGAGCACGTTCCGCGCGGTATACGGCTGTTCTGTTTTCTTATTCTTCCAGCATCGCCCGTAAATTCTGGAGCAGATCTTCTTCGGTCTCCTTGGGTTTCGCTTTCATCCGGCTGCGCGGCGCGCGGCGCATCGGGTCGCTGCCTTCCTGCACGGGATGTGCGGTTTCGGATTCCTTTTTAAAAGCGCGGGACGACGGGATCGGTGCCGAATACGGAATGATTACCGGCGTATCCTTCACCGGATATGCATTCTGGATCTCCTGCATTTTCTCCGCGTATTCCTGCATCGGAGCACCCTCCTTGCCAAACTTCGGCATCTGCACGCTTTCCAGCGGCGCACACGCCGTGATCGGGGTCGGCTGCGGCACATAGGGTGTTTTTTCCTGCGGCTCCTTCACAGGCGGCGCAGGCGGTGCATTCAGGATGCGCGCCTCCTCCGCATTTGGGTCCATATAAGGCGCGGTGTGCGGCGTATACGGGTCAAACGCCGTAAACGGCATAGCACGCGGCGCATGCGGTTTTCCGAACGCATACGGATCATCGTCCGGCTTCTGCGCCGCCACCTGCGGATAATTCGGTTTTGTCACCACAAGCTGATGCGGTTCAAATCCGGTGGGCAGGTCATACGGCATCTGGACGTCACGCGATGCGTTCTGAACGGCATCGTACTGTTCCTGCCCTGTGATTTTCGCCTTTTTCAGTGTATAATCGACCCGATTGCGCATCGGTCGGTATGTGCTTTCCTTTTGCGGCTTCTGATTCGGCTGTTCCGATGCATGCGATGTATTCCACATCGGCTGGTTCAGGGATGCAAAGTAGCGTTTCCGCTCCTGCTCACGGCGTTCCTGCTCAAGACGCTCCTGTTCGAGACGTTCCTGCTCGCGGCGTTCCTGCTCGCGGCGCTCCTGCTCAAGACGCTCCTGCTCAAGACGCTCCTGTTCACGGCGCTCCTGCTCGCGGCGTTCCTGCTCGCGACGTTCCTGCTCGCGACGTTCCTGCTCGCGACGTTCCTGCTCGCGGCGTTCCTGCTCGCGGCGTTCCTGTTCACGGCGCTCCTGCTCGCGGCGTTCCTGCTCGCGGCGTTCGCTGGCTTCCCGCGCTTCGCGCTCTCTGCGAACCTCATATAAGGCACGCTGATATTCCTCATCCTCTGTGCTGCAGCGGTTGTCATAACCGACATCGGCACGGCCTGCATAAGACGGCGTATTCCATGCGCCCGCAGGCTGCTGTGCCGGATAATAGCTGCCCGAAATGCCCGTGCGGTCGCCGGACTGCAAACTCAGCGATGCCAGACTTCTTTCGGTATTCGTCAGTGCTGCAACGATACCCTCTGTTGCCCTCTGCAGGTCGCTGGTAGCGGCAAGGATCTTCGCATCCACAGCGGTCAGCTGCGATTTCAGCACCGAAATGCTTGCCGCAATTCCATCAGCCGACTGCGCGACCTGTGTGCGCACCCGATTTTTTTCCACCGCTGCATGCGCAATAATGCTGTCCGCATGCTCTTTTGCCCGCTCGATTTCCGCCGCAGCCTGCCGGTCTGCCTTGCGGATCACAGCATCGGCCTGTTCTTTGGCACGGCGCACCAGTTCGGTATCAGCGCATCCGGCAGCCAGACTGTTCTGTGCTTCATTCAGCGAACGGGTCAGAGAATCGATCGTAGCGCTGAACTCTGCATTTTCGTTTTTCAGCGCTTCGTTTTCCTGTTCTTTGGCAAACAAACTGCTGCGTACTGCCGCAATCTCATCGTTTGCCTTGTCCACCTGTGTGCGAAGCTCTGCCGCTTCCGCGACAGCATCCTCGGCACGTTTTTTCTGATTTTCCAGCACCTCCAGCACCTGACGTGCTTTTTGCTTGATTGCGTCCTCCCGCTGCTGTGTAACGGAAATCCCCTGCTGAAGCTGCGTGATCGTCTGTTCCAGTGCGCGTGCTTTTTCTGCATTTGCCGCCGAAATTTTTTCGATGTACGAAAGAACTTCAACCCGATCAAACCCGAACAGTTCCGTGCGGAACCGTGTTTCTGCATCGTCCGCCGCATCTCTTGCACGCGGCCTTGTATCGGTTCGATCTGCCGTATTCTGCATCTGCGCACCTCCTTGCATCAAAGTCTGATTTCTCTAGCGAAAAAAGCGGGGCGCGTACGCCCCGCTTTTCTAAAAACTCTTAGTTGCTGCGGTTATTCAACAGGGTGAGGATATCATCGAAATAATCGTTTTCCTCGGTCGGCGCTGCGGGCTTCGGCTCGCTTGCTGCCTGAACCTGCTGTGCCTGCTGAACCTGCTGCACATGCTGTACCGGAGCGGCAGGCTGAACATCGTTTTTATAAACGAAGGTATTGCTGCCGAAGGTGGTAGCCGTCGGCGCAACGGTCTCTTCGCGCATTCCTTCTTCCGGCATGCCGGCGTCAAAACCGGTTGCAATCACCGTGATGCACATTTCGTCCTTCATGCTTTCATCAAATGCAGTACCCCAGATGATATTTGCATCCGGATGTGCCGAATTGGAAATGATGCTTGCTGCTTTTTCGACATCTTCCAGTCCGATATCCGGAGAAGATGTGATGTTGATGATAACGCCGCGTGCGCCGGAAATGCTTGTCTCCAGCAGGGGGCTGGAAACGGCTGCGTTTGCAGCGTCTTCCGCCTTGTTGGCGCCCTTTGCAGAGCCAACGCCCATGTGTGCATAGCCCGCATCCTTCATGATGCTGCGCACGTCCGCAAAGTCAAGGTTGATGAACGATGTAACGTTGATCAGCGAGGAAATGCTTTCAACACCCTGACGCAGGACATTATCTGCCGCTTCAAATGCGTTAAGGAGCGTGATCTTTTCCTGGCTGATGAGCTTCAGGCGTTCGTTCGGGATGACGATCAGGGAATCGACGCGGTCCAAAAGGCCTGCAATACCGATTTCAGCCATATTCATTTTGCGCTTGCCCTCGAACGCGAACGGCTTTGTGACGATGCCGACCGTGAGGATGCCCAGTTCCTTTGCAACCTCTGCAACGACCGGAGCAGCACCCGTACCAGTGCCGCCGCCCATGCCGGCCGTGATAAAGACCATCTGTGCGCCCTTGAGTGCGGTTGCAATTTCATCGCGGCTTTCTTCTGCACTGCGCTGGCCGATTTCGGGATCTGCACCTGCGCCGCGGCCCTTCGTCAGCTTTGCGCCAAGCTGGACCTTCTGGGTCGCCTTGGATTCAAACAGAACCTGCTGGTCGGTATTCATGCTGATAAATTCAACGCCGCGCAGGCCGCTCTGTACCATGCGGTTCACAGCGTTTCCGCCGCCGCCGCCGACACCTACGACCTTGATATTCGTTATATTCAGAACTTCTTCATCGAGGATAAAAGCCACGTGAATTCCCCCTAAAGACTATTTTTTATTCTATGTGCTGTATTTTTTACACTATATATTAATTATAAGGATACCAGATTTTCACAGCGATTTCAATAGCTGTTTTGATATTATCCAAAAATTTAACAGTTTGTATTTTGCTTACAGAACGCCCGCGCGCCAGCGTGCACGGCCCAGACCATCGTTGCCGCGCGAACTGACATCCAGCGTTCCGCGATCCTCGGTTCCAAGGCTGTTTTCCGTCTGTTCCGGCGTAAGAAGCTTCCATGCCCATTCGATCTTGTATTCCATGTCGTTCACGGTTCCGAGAATGATGCGGATGCGGTCCTGATACAGAACGCTGATCTCCATCATATTCGTAAGGTCGATCTGCCCGATCGGGCCGAGTTCCTGCTTTGCCGCCGTCGCGAAAATCAGCTGCATCGCTTCCAGCTTGTCCTCTTCCGTAAAGTGCACAGCCTGCCCCGGAACCGGTGCAGCCGCCTGTGCGCCGTCGATCCGCACCACGCCCTCCGGCGGTTCTTCCGCGGTGCGAAGCACCTTTCCGGAAGCACTCAGCACCGCCCAGCCGCCGCTTTCGCTTTCCACGGCATACGATTCCACGGCGGGAGACGCCGAAATGACGATTTCATCCGGCAGGCGCCGCTTGATATGCACCTGTTCCAGATACGGCAGCGCCTGTTCCATATTCTGCTGGGTTTCCCGGACACTGAATCCGAACAGGTTTTCCCCCGCAGGATGCCCGAACACCGCCATGATCTGATTGTTTTCGTACATCAGCGCTTCGCCTGTGGATTCCACCGATACGGTCTTGATCTTGAACAGCACGGCGGCTGAAATCAGCACGCCCGCCGTCAGCAGAACCGCTGCCAGCACCCCTGCCGTAATGGCGCGCCGTATCCTGCGGCGGCGCGCCTGCCCCGGCGTTGCGGGCTGCTTTTTTCGGGCGCGTTTTTTCCCCGCCCTTTTGCCGGCTTTTTTCGGCGGCTGTGCCGCCGCTTCCGGTCTTTTCCGCGCATGCTGATCGTACAGCTCCGCGCGCGGGCGCTGTGGTTCGGACAGCGGGATTTCAAACATATTTTCCTGAATGCGCTTTTGCTGCACCGGCGGCTTTTTCTGCGGCGCGGTCGCACCGGCCGCCGTTTCCTGCCTTGCCGGACGGCTGCCGGACGGCGGCTGTGCAGCAGCTTTCGGCATAAAGGATGGCACTTCAATGGAGTTTGCTTTCCGCTCCTCCTGCTCGATCATCCGGTCGTAATCATAGACGATCGGGTGTGCCTGCTGCCTTTGCTTGTGCTTTCCTGCATCGGCGTTATATGTATACACCGGTCTTGCAGGCTGCTGCCTGCGCTGCCCGGATGTACGATTCGGATAAACCGGTTTGTGCGGCGGCGTTGAATGTGCCATAACGCGCCACTCCTTTCCTTTCTTTTCCCAAAACGGCAAAACCTGTCATTCTGCCATCCCGGATACTTCCTGCTGTTTTTCCGCCGCCGTGACAGATGCCCCGAGCCGCGAAAACAGCGCTGCGATGTTTTCATATCCGCGGTT
This sequence comes from Ruthenibacterium sp., assembly GCA_020025235.1. Taxonomy (GTDB): domain Bacteria; phylum Bacillota; class Clostridia; order Oscillospirales; family Ruminococcaceae; genus Ruthenibacterium. The sequence continues at coordinate 93,779 of JAHHSL010000003.1, read as the reverse complement.
GATGTGTTCGGTCCCCGCGATCACGCTTGTGCCCTGTGCCTGCAGCGCCGCAAGCACAAGTGCCGCGCCGCCGCGCAGATCCGGCGCGGTGACGTGCGCGCCGCAAAGCTCCGGCACACCGTTCAGCCGCAGCGTTCTGCCGCTCACCTGTGCCTGTGCGCCCATGCGGCAAAAGCCATCGGCGCATGCAAAGCGATTTTCAAAGACAGAATCCGTCACGGCGCTTTCGCCCTCTGCCCGCAGAAGCGCCGCTGCGGCAAGCGGGGCGGCGTCCGTCGGGAAATCCGGATGCACACCGGTTTTCCAGCTGCCGGGCGCACGCGGTCTTCCGTGCGAAGCGATGACTGCCGCGTCCTTTCCAAGCGGCACAAAGCTGCAGCCTGCACGTTCCAGAAGCTGTGTGATGCTCTGCACATCGCCGCACCGGATATTCGTCAGCAGGACTTCCCCGCCGCACCCTGCCACGGCGCACATCACGGTTGCCGCCGTGATGCGGTCCGGACAGACTGCGTACTGCGTGCCGAACAGAAAATCGGTACCCGTGATGCAAAGCTCCGGCGTACCCACACCGCTGATCTGTGCACCGGCTGATTGCAGGAAGCGTGCCAGATCCACGACCTCCGGCTCCTGCGCCGCATTGTGCAGGACGGTGGTGCCGTGCGCCGTGCACGCCGCCATTAACAAGGTTTCCGTCGCGCCGACACTCGGGAAGCGCAGCCCGATTTCGGTGCCCTTCAAACCGTTTTCTGCGCGCAGCAGCCAGCTGCCGTCCTGCTTTTCGGTAATTTCTGCCCCCATGTGCGCAAGACCATCCAGATGCATGTCGATCGGGCGTGCACCCAGCCGGCAGCCGCCCGGCATGCAGATTTCCGCGCGCCCCGTGCGGGCGAGCATCGGCGCCAGAAAGAAAAGCGAGGAGCGCATGGAGCGCATCAGCTCATGCGGGATCGAACTGCCCGGATTTGCGGGCGGCGTGATGCGGATATTGGTGCCGCACAGCGACACCGCGCACCCAATGCGGTTCAGGATGCGGATGCACGCGCGCACATCGGAAAGCACCGGTGCGTCGGTGATCGTCACGGTTCCCCTGCACAAAACCGCCGCCGCCATAATCGGCAGCACACTGTTTTTTGCCCCCGGTATCCGCACACTGCCGAAAAGCTCTCTGCCGCCGTTCACCGTCAGAACTTCCATTTCACGCACCCCGTTTCCTAAAATAGCGCCCGATTCCCGGGACTTTGTGCTATTCTATGCAAACGGGGTATTTTATGTGAAAAACGGCTTTTTACGCTTTGTTTTCCAGCAATTCGTCCAGCTGATCGCAGATGCGGTCGAGCGAATCCGGCTGCGCAAGCGCCTTGGCCTTCGCGCCCATTGTCATCAGCTCCGCCGGATCTTTTGTCAGTGAATCTACAATTTCGATCAGCTTTTCACCGGTCAGGTCTTTTTCTTCCGCCACAATGGCCGCGCCGAGCTTCTGCAGCTGCATGGCATTGTGGTACTGATGATTTTCCGCAACGTTCGGCGAAGGGATCAGCACCGACGCACGCCCCACTGCCGCAATTTCCGCCAGCGTCAGCGCACCGGCACGGCTGATGACAAGGTCTGCCGCCGCAAGCATTTCCGGCATGTTGTCGATGTATTCGCGTATGATGAACTTCGGGCTGTGATCGATGCCCAGTTCTTTTGCAAGCTTTGCAAAATCGGCTTTTTCAATGCTGCCCGTTGCATGCACATGAATAAAATCGCGGTTGGCGATTTCCCACTTTGCAAGGTCTGCCACACGTTCGCCCACCACCTGTGCGCCAAGGCTGCCGCCGAACGAAACGATCACGATCTGCCCGTCCTTTGCGCCCAGTGCACGGCGTGCCGCCGCACGGTCCAGATGAAACATTTCCGTGCGCACGGGGTTGCCTGTAACAGTCGTTTTATCCGGCGCGCCAAGGCGCTGCACCGCGTCCGGCATTGCGGCAAACACGCGGTCCACCTGCTTTGCCAGGATCTTGTTTGTTACGCCCGGGAAAGCGTTCTGTTCGTGCACCGCCGTATGGATCTTTTTCTTTGCCGCAGCCTGTACCACCGGCCCGCTGACGTATCCGCCCGTGCCGATGACAAGATCGGGCTGCACCTGCCGCAGAATGGCATTGGCACGCGGCCCGCTGAGTGCCAGATGATACAAAGCCGCCGCGTTGCGCGCAATATTTTTCGGCGTCAGGCGGCGCTGGATCCCGTTTACCTCGATCGGGTGGAACGGATACCCTGCCTTGGTGACAAGCCCGTATTCCATTCCCTTTTCCCTGCCGGCAAAGTGGATTTCGGCGTCCGGATGACGTTTTTTGATTGCGCCCGCTATTGCAAGCGCCGGATTGATATGCCCGGCTGTACCGCCGGCTGCGATCAGGATACGCATAGTGACCTCCAGCTTATAAAATGCACCTTTGGGGTGCCTGTCATTTTTCGATACTGCTTTGTCGCGATACCGACAATACCACGCCCATTTCCCCCAACAGCATCAGCAGCGACGTGCCTCCATAGGAAAAGAACGGCAGACTGATGCCGGTATTCGGGATCGTGTTCGTGACGACCGCGATGTTGAACATGGCCTGCAGCGTCACCTGGATCGTGATTCCCGCAACCAGCATCGCACCGAATTTATCCTTTGCATGGCATGCAATGTACACCCCGCGCAAAAGCAGTGCGACGAACAGCGCAATTACGATCAGCGCCCCGATGAAGCCAAGCTCCTCGCACACGACCGCAAAGATAAAGTCGTTCTGCGGTTCGGGCAGATACAGGTGCTTTTGCTTGGAATTGCCGATCCCAAGCCCCGTCAGCCCGCCGGAGCCGATTGCGTAAAGGCTCTGGATCGTCTGGTGTCCGTCACCGAGCGGATCGAGCCACGGGTTGAGCCAGTGCTCCACACGGCCCATGATACGGCCTTTAAGGCTGGGGAACAGCAGCAGCGCCGTGCCGATCGCGCCGCCGAAGCCGCCGATGGCAAGGCCGAACCACCCAAGCCCCGTTCCGCCCACGAACATCATCAGACCCCCGATGCCCAAAAGCAGAACCGTACCGGAAACGTGCGGTTCTGCCAGCATCAGCAGCGCAAGGCCGGACAGGATCACCAAAAACGGCAGAACGCCGTAGGTGAACGACTTCATGCGTTCGTGGTTCATGGCAATGATCTGGGCAAACAGCACGATTACCGCAAATTTTGCCACTTCCGAAGGCTGAAAGGTGCCCACCGGCGTGAAGATCCACCGCTTTGCATGGTTCAGCTCCGGCATGAACAGCACCACGATCAGCAGAACCACGGTGATCCCCATGATCGGCAGTGCAAATTTATGAAGGATATGATAATCGAAGAACGATACCGCCGTCATCACGGCAATGCCCAGCACCGCAAACGCAAACTGCTGGCCGATGAAGTGAAAGCTGTTGCCCTTGAAGCGGTAGTACGCCGTTGCGTAGCTTGCGCTGAACAGCATCACCAGCCCGAACATCACAAGCGTGCACACGATGACAAGAAACGGCTTGTCGATCGGCGGCTGCCGAAGCATCTGGATCCTTTTTTCTGCTTTTTGTTTTAAATTTTTTGCTCGTGCCGGCATGCCTGCCCTCCGATCCGTTTATTCTGCGCCCGGCTGTGCGCCGGCGCTGTCAGGAAACATATACAAAAATACCGCCCAAAATCACGCCCGCAAGCGTGATGAAGCTGAACACGCCCACGATCTTCACCTCGCTCCAGCCGCACATTTCAAAATGGTGGTGGATCGGGCTCATCTTAAAGATGCGCTTGCCGTGCGTCAGCTTGAAATACGACACCTGAAGCATAACGCTGAACGCCTCGATCAGGTAGATGATGCCAAGGAAGATCAGCAGCTCCGGACGGCCGATGCCGTAGGCTGCCGCAACAACTGCGCCGCCGAGGAACATGCTGCCCGTGTCGCCCATAAAGGTCTTTGCGGGATAGAAGTTCCACGCAAGGAACCCGGCGCATCCGCCGGCAACCGCCGCCGCAAAGAGTGCCATGGTAGTATTTCCCAAAAGGCTTGAAATAAACATAAAGCCCATCATAACGATGAATGTGACGCTCGACGCAAGGCCGTCGATGCCGTCCGTCAGGTTGACGGCGTTCACCATGCCGATGATCAGCAGGTAGGAGATCACATAGAACGTCCAGCCGAAATCGACCGCGCCGAACAGCGGCAGCGTGACAACGGTGGAAAGCATGCCCGAAAGATGCAGCGACGCAAGATAAGCGCCCGTGATCAGGATCTGTGCAATGATCTTATAGCGCGCCTTCAGGCCGAGGTTGCGTTTCTTCACCACTTTGATGTAATCGTCCACAAAGCCGACAAAACCGAACGCATATGCCGTCAGCACGCCGATCAGCAGCGAAACGCTGGTGTTGGACATCCAGCCGCCCAGCAGTTCCGGCACGCTGAGTGCAAGCACGGTATAGCCCAGCACGACGCCGATCAGATCGCCAAGGTAGAACATCAGCCCGCCCATGGTCGGCGTACCGTTTTTTCCCTGATGCCACGTCGGGCCGATTTCCTTGATCGTCTGGCCGAATTTCATTTTGCGAAGTGCGGGAATGATGACGATTCCCGAAGCTGCCGTAATCAGCAGCGCACCGAAGGCCGCTGCCATAAGGGCATATTTTTCCATTGTTTACACGCTCCCAAATATTTTGCGCAGATCATTCTGCGTCCTTGTTCCCTGTTCCGAACAGGGCTTTTTATGTTTCGGTCTCCTGCGCATAAAAGCCCTGCAGGATCGTTTCAAACGCCATGCCGTGACTTGCTTTCACCAAAACCACATCGCCCGGCCGGCAGTAAAAGCGCAGGATCGAAACCACGTCTTCCTTTGATTTGCAGTGTGTTGCAGGCACACCCAGCGCCTGCGCCTGGTGGTGCGCCGTGCGCATCGCTTCGCCCACCGTCAGCAGCAAGTCGATGCGGCTGCTTGCCACAATGCGCCCGATTTCAGCGTGCGCCTTTTCCGTGATGCTGCCAAGCTCGAACATATCCCCCAGCACCGCGACCCTGCGCCCGTCTGCCGGATAATCCTGCAGAGTCCTCAGCGCGGCGCGCATGCTGTCCGGGTTTGCATTGTAGCAGTCCTCGATCACGATCACGCCGTTGTGGCGCACCACATGCTGACGGTGACCGGTTGTTTTATAATCGGCAAGCGCAGCCGCCGCCTTGGCCGCATCCAGCCCAAGGCGGGTCGCGATCGTATAAGCAGACAGCGCATTGCGCACATTGTGCACGCCCAGTGCCGGGATCTGCGCGGGGAAGCTGCCGTATTCGCGGTCACGGATCGTAAATTTTGTATTTTCCGCATCCGCCTTGATATCCGTGGCGCGCACGTCCGCCTCTTTATTGTCAACGGCGAACAGCACCTTTTTCAAATCGCCGCGCAGCTTTGCCCCCGGCAGGTAATCGTCATCCCCGTTTACGACGACCGGCGCGCCCGCGGGCAGGCCGTCGCAGATTTCCAGCTTTGCGCGCAGGATGTTTTCCCGCGTGCCCAGCTGTTCCAGATGCGATGTACCGATACAGCTGATGACCGCGCCGGCGGGCTGAGCCGCAAGCGTCAGCTTTTCGATTTCCCCAAGACCCTGCATGCCCATTTCCACCACGGCGTACTGCGTGCTTTCCTCCATGCGGAACAGTGTGTTCGGCATGCCGATCTCGTTGTTCTGGTTGCCCTCGGTCTTCAGCGTCTCGCCAAAGGCGGAAAACACTGCGGCGCAGAATTCCTTTGTCGTTGTTTTTCCGACGCTGCCGGTGACGCCCACCACCACCGGTGCAAACTGCGCGCGGTAGTTCGCCCCCATTCGGATCATGGCGTCCAGTGCATCGGGGACGATGACACACTTTTGCGCGGGCACATCTTCCACTTCATGCTCCACCAGAAGACCTGCCGCACCGGCATCCAGCGCCCTGCGCGCATAATCGTGTCCGTCGACGCGTTCCCCTTTGATGCATACAAACAGACTGCCGGACGAAGCCGCACGGCTGTCGGTGACTACCTGTGTGATTTCCGGGTCGCCGGGCAGCTCGCCCAGCCCCCGCAGCAGCACGCTTGACAAAACAGGCCGCATATTATAACCTCCCAATCCCAATGACTGCTTCAGATTTTTCCGTGTTGCGCGAGCCATTCGCGGACGATCCGGTGCTCATCCAGATAGATCGTCACGCCGTCGATGACCTGATAATCCTCGTGTCCCTTGCCGCACAGGATGAGCACATCCCCCGGCTGCAGCATTTCCATGGCACGGAACAGCGCCGTGCGGCGTTCGATTTCCACAAGGTACGGCTTGCCGGATGCAGCGATCACCGGCTCGGCGTCCTTTATTATAGCATACGGATCTTCTTTGCGGGGATTATCCGACGTTAAAACTGCAAAATCAGCATATTTCACGACTGCTTCGCTCATAAGCGGCCTTTTTTTCGCATCCCGCTCACCCGCGCAGCCAAACAGGACGATCAGCCGCCCTTCGGTGAACGGTGCAATGCCGGAAAGCACCTTTTCAATGGCGTCGTTGGTGTGAGCGTAATCACACAGGATCGTATACTCGCCGCGGTACAGCACTTCGCACCGTCCGCGCACCCCGCAGGAGCCGGCAAGTGCTGACACTGCCGTTTCGGCAGGGATGCCCACCGCCGCAGCGGCTGCCGCGGCACACAGTGCATTGTACACCGAATACGCACCCGGCATCGGGAAATCGACCTCCTTGGAAAAGCCGCGTCCCACCATTTCAAACCGGACGCCCGCCGCCGAAAGCTTCACGTCTTTTGCCGTATAATCGGCGTCATCGTGCAGCGAAACCGTGATCTGATCCTGCGCGCCGGATTCCGTCAGAAGCCGGCGGCCGTATTTGTCGTCGATATTCACGATCATGTGTTCCACCTGATCGAACAGGCTTTTTTTCGCGGCAAAGTAGTTTTCAAAGGTCTTGTGATAATCCAGATGATCCTGCGTCAGGTTGGTAAATACGCCCGCTTCAAAATGCAGCCCCCACAGACGCAGCTGATCCAGTGCCTGACTGCTCGCTTCCATAACGGCGAACGAACAGCCTGCCATCACCATGCGGCTGAACAGCGCGTTCAGATCCCACGGGCCGGGCGTCGTGTATTTTGCAGGCACCTCCATGGTATCGATTTCCGTATGGATCGTGCCGATCAGCCCCGCTTTGTAACCTGCGTGTTCCAGGATCTGCTTGATGAGGGTCGTAACGGTCGTTTTGCCGTTTGTGCCCGTCACGGCGATCAGGCGCAGCTTTTCCGCCGGACGCCCGAAAAAGTTCTGGCAAAGTTCTGCATACGCCCTGCGGCCGGACTGCACATGCACCTCGCGTTCCAGCCCGAGCGGGCGCTCGGTCACAACGCACAGCGCGCCCGCTTCCAGTGCCCCGCGCGCATAGTCATGTCCGTCGGTGGTGAGCCCCTTTGCGCACACGAACACCGCCCCCGGGCACACCCTGCGGGAATCCTGCGTAACAAGCGTCACTTCGCCCTGCGGCAGCTCGCCCTCATATATCACATTGCCGAACAGTTTTTGCAGATTCATGGAATCGAACTCCTCCCCCTGATTTGTTTAATCCAGAATTTTCGTATCGTAGAATGTCACTTCAATGATCGTGCCGATCTCCACGGCTGTATCCGCGGGCACGCTCTGATCCGATACCACAACGTTGCTTCCGCCGCCGACAACACCTTTTTCCTTGATGTTCAGCCCCAGACTTTTCAGTGTCGAGCACGCCGCGTCATAGCTCATATCCGCAAGCTGCGGCACCGTGACGATGTCCCCGCCCTCGGGCTTTTCATCCGTATAAAGCACAATCGTCGACTGCCGCGCAGCCGTTGTGCCGAACGACGGATACTGATATTTAACAATATCCCCCGTTGCGCGTGTAATATCAACATTGAAGCCCGCGTCGCGCAGCTTGCCCGCCGCCACGTTCACGCTCTGCCCGATGACGTCCGGAATCGCCGTTTCCGCCTTTTCGCGTTCCTGATCCGAATAGGCTTTCGGGATGCCGAGCGTCTGCAGCGCTTCATCCAGAACGTTTTTGACGACCGGGCCTGCCAGTCGCGCGCCGTAGAAGTTCTGGCGCTCGTCGTCATGCGGCGTATCCAGCATAACAAGCACGGCGATCTCCGGATCATCGCCGGGTGCAAACGCCCAGAACGAGGAATAGTATTCCTGATGCTCCACGTTTTTGCCCTGGAATTTCTGTGCGGTGCCGGATTTTGCACCGACCTTATATCCCGCGATATAGCCGGCCTTGTTGCCGCCGATCAGCTGCCCCTGCGCATTTGTCATATTGACGCTTCGGGTCAGCAGCTCGCGGATCGTTTCGCTCGTTTCGCTGGAGATCACCTGCCGCTTGATATTCGGTTCAATATTTTTGACAACATTGCCGTCCGCATCCAGGATCTGTTTGACGACATGCGGCTGCACCAGATAACCGCCGTTGATTGCGGCTGCCGTCGATGTGATCATCTGCAGCGCCGTCGTGGAGGTCGTCTGCCCGAACGAGGAGGATGCAAGTTCGACCGGCCCCATGCGGGAAAGCGGCACATACTGCGTCTGCTGTTCGCTGTCCATATCGACGCCGGTTTTATCGTAAAAGCCGAACGCCTGCATATAGCTTGTGAAGGTTTCTGCCCCCATAAGCTGGCCGAGCGTGACATAGTACGGGTTGCACGAGCCATCCAGCCCGCCGAAGAAATCAATGGTGCCATGCCCGCCGTGTGCCTGATGTGCACAGCGCATGGTGACGCCCGCAACGGTGATCGAACCCGTGCAGGTATACGAGGTATGCAGCGTTGCAGCGCCGGAATCCAGTGCCGCGGCTGCCGTGATCACCTTGAAAACCGAACCGGGGAAATAGTTATCCATGACGGCCTTGTTGCGCCACTGTGCCCACTGTGCCTTATAGCGTGCATCGGCGCGCTCTTTTTCGTCGGCAATCGAATCCACCTCTGCCGCTTTTACCGGATCGGCAATGGTGTACGGGTCCTGCAGGTTGAAATCCGGCATCGTTGCCATGGCAAGGATCTCACCTGTTTTCACATTCAGCACGATTCCGACGGCACGGTTTTCCACCTGATAATCCCGAACCGCGCCCATAAGGTATTTTTCCAGCGTGCTCTGGATGCTTGCATTCAGCGTCGTCACGATGCCATATCCATCCTGCGCTTCGTGCGCCGCCTCATAGCTTGTGTTGGGCAGATCATAGCCCCACGCATTTTTCATGCCGACAATGCGGCCTTCCGTGCCCTTGAGCACATCGTTATAGTAGCGCTCCAGACCCATGACGCCGTCGCCGTCCACATTGACAAAGCCGATGACCGTGGACGCCAGTGTCTGGTACGGATAATACCGCTTTGCATCCTGTACAAGGCTGATGCCGGCAACCGGCGTTTTCTTGTGTGCGTCTTCCTCGTTATATTCCTGGATCCACTGCGTGATCGCATCGGCAACGGGTTTTTCCACCTGACGCTTCAAAAGCTGATAGTTGCTTTCCGTCTTTTCCAGCTTTTCCAGGATCTTTTCCGTATCCAGTTCCAGAATTTCCGCCAGCTTGATCGCCACATCGTTGATGTTCGTGCCCGCTTTTTCCATATCGCGCGGCGATGCCACAACCGTCCACACCTTGTTGCTTCGGGCCAGCACCTTCATTTCCGAATCATAGATCACCCCGCGGTTCGGCGTGATGATCTCATCGGCAAGCTGCTGCTGTTCCGCAAGGGCGGCAAGCTGTTCATGCTGCACGATCTGCAGCTTATACAAATTGAAGATCACGGCGCTGAAGCCGATCAGGATAAACAGCGAAGCCAGCACGCACGCGCGCACGCGCATGCTGCGTGTCACAGCGCTTCTCGGGGCTTTTTCCGGAATATGGGGCAAAATTTTCTTCTTATCTTTTCCCGGTTCTTGTTTCATCTTTTCCTCCCGGAATTTTTTCAGGAACTAGGGGCTGTTTGAAAAATCAAGAATTTATCTTTTTCTCCATTTTCAAACAAGCCCTAATTTCAGAGTAAAAAGAATTATCACCGACTTTTTCGTCCGGCATCCGGTCAAATCGAAAAAAGACGGTGATAATACTTATTGTTTCAGGGCGTAAGGTATTCCATAAAGCTTGCCAGCGTCTGCGATACCTCCACGGCAAGACGTGCAAGTCCGGTGTCGGGACGTTCCACCCGGTTTTCTTCGTTTGACGTCACATACGTTACCTGAGACGGATCCATTTTGACCATTTTCAAAGTCGCGGTTGCATATTGCTGTACTGCCGCAAGATTGGTTTTCATTTCCATTTCATTGGAAAGGTAGGTATATTCGCTTTGCAGTTCCGTAAGCTCGTCTTCCTTTCGGTGCATCTGCGCCGAAAGCTCTGTGGATTCCACCTGTGCATACAAAAGATTGCACACAAGCGCCACCAGAACGACCGCAAGCACAGTCCATTTCAGCCACGCCAGACGATTCCGCAAGCCGTTTTCCTTTTTGGGCGGTTCTGCCACCCGCAGCTCCGTCTTTTTCTCATGCGGAGCAAACAAACTCAAATCATATGCTTCATTTCCCTGCAAGCCGGACCTCTCCTTTCCTTCTTTATCTTCCTTTTTCAAAAAATTCACAGCTTTTCAATCACGCGAAGCTTTGCGCTGCGGGCACGGCGGTTCTGCTCCTGCTCCTGTGCGCTTGCTTCCAGCGGCTTTTTCGTAATCAGTTTTGCCTTTGCTTTTCCCCCGCACACACAAACCGGAAATTCCGGCGGGCAGGTGCAGGCCGTGGCCCACTGCCGAAAGCGCTGCTTCACAAGCCGGTCCTCCAGTGAATGGAACGTGATGATGCACATTCTTCCGCCGGGGCGCAGCGCTTCAAACAGCACTTCCAGTCCTTCGCTGAGCGCATCCAATTCGCCGTTCACGGCAATGCGCAGTGCCTGGAATGTACGCCGCGCGGGGTTTTTATCTTTTCTGCGCACCGCAGGCGGCAGCGCAGAGGTGACGATCTGCACCAGCTGTTCGGTCGTTTCGATCGGCGCTTCGCTGCGCGCCGCCTCGATTTTCCCGGCGATCTGCCATGCATGCGGCTCCTCGCCGTATTCCTTCAGGATGCGGCTGATCTCCTCGCGCGAAGCAGTATTCACAAGATCGGCCGCCGTCGGGCCGGACTGGCTCATGCGCATATCCAGCGGCGCCGAGCCCTGATAGGAAAAACCGCGGGAACGCTCGTCGAGCTGATGCGACGAAACGCCAAGATCCAAAAGAACGCCGTCCAGGCCTTCCACGCCCAGCTGCTGCAGCGCGGTATCCGCATAGCGGAAGTTGATCTGCACCACATCTGCCGGCAGACCCGCAAGCCGCTGGCGCGCCGTCTGCACCGCATCCGGGTCCTGATCCAGCGCGATGAGCCTGCCCGTTGTAAGGCGCTTTGCAATTTCGGACGAATGTCCCGCGCCGCCTGCCGTGCCATCCAGATAGGTTCCCTGCGGACGGATCGCAAGCCCTTCCAGACATTCATTCAAAAGAACGGGGATATGATGAAATTCCATACTTAAAACTCCAGTTCCTCCATGGCAGCTGCAATCGGGCCGCTGCGCAGCTGCTCGTTCTTTTCCTGCCATGCCTTTGTGCTCCAAATTTCAGCGTGGCCGCCCACACCGATCACCGTAACTTCCTTTTCCAGCCCGGCGTGTTCGCGCAGGTGGGCGGGCAGACGGATGCGTCCCTGTTTATCGGTTTCCGCCTCCACCGCAGAAGCATACAAAAAGCGCTGCACATCGCGTGTGCGCACCATGCTCTTATCCGTAAGAAGTCCCGAAATGCGTTCCCATTCCGTTTCCGGGAAAGCCACAAGGCAATCATCCAGCCAGCGCGTTACGATAAAGGTGCTGCCGAGTGCTTCGCGGAATTTCGGCGGAAAATTCATCCGGCCTTTTTCGTCGATCGTATAGTCGTATTTTCCGATCAGCATCCGCTTTGCACCCCTTTTCGCCACTGTTTCGGGATTTTAAACCTCTTTCAACCACTTTCCCCCACTCGTACTTACTATTATATCGGTGCACCCCCAAAAATGCAACCCTTTTTCTGTGAAACTTCACGCTTCAACACGCCCCCGTGTGTATCTTTTTGTCGAAAAAACGTCCCCGAAAAACGCATCCTGTCCTGCGGCGCAAAAAAAGACAGCACCCGTTTATCCGGATGCTGTCTCTGTCTTATTCATGGACGGCAGGGCGAACGGGATTTTCCGTCCTGTGCTCTGCTGCCGGTGCAAAGCAAACCGATCAGTCCTCGTTCAGTTCGCTTTCCTCATAGGATTCTGCGGGCGTGTCTGAATATACCATCCCGAAAATCTGTTTAAGGTTGTCCATAAAAGAGTTGATTGCCATTTTCATAATTCCGACCGCCCTTTCTGATTCCGGCAGGATGTATAAAACTGCTTGTCCTGCCTTTTATTTTTGCGTCTCTGCCTATTATACGAAGAAGCGACACAAAATATTGCAAACTTCAGAAAAGTTTCAGAATTTTTTTAAAACTGACTTTTTATTTGGATTTTACAAGGCGGCGTGCGTTATCCGCAATGTTTTCTGCCGTCAGGCCGTATGCCTTGAACAGATCCTCCGGTGTGCCGGACTGACCGAAGCGGTCTTCGATGCCGACACGCGCAAAACGGGCTGCCGATCTGCCGGCAAGCACTTCTGCCACTGCCGAGCCCAAGCCGCCGATGACCGAATGTTCTTCCGCCGTGACAACTGCGCCGCATTTTTCTGCAGCCTGCAGCACGGTTTCTTCGTCGATCGGCTTGATCGTGTGCATGTTTACAACGGTTGCCTGAATGCCTTCGGCTGCCAGAAGTTCGGCAGCTTCCATAGCTTCCTTCACCATAAGACCCGTTGCAATGATCGCCACATCGCCGCCCTCGCGCAGGACATTGGCCTTGCCGGGGATGAACGGTGTGCTTTCATCGGTAAAGTATTCGCTTGCCGGACGTGCCACGCGGATATAGACCGGGCCGTCGATCTCCATTGCAGCGCGCATGGATTTTTCCACTTCAAGCGCATCGCACGGAACAAAAATCGTCATGTTGGGCAGAACGCGCATCAGTGCAATGTCCTCGATGCTCTGGTGGCTGCCGCCGTCTTCGCCGACGCACAGGCCGGAATGGGAAAATACGAGCTTGACATTCGCATTGACATACGCGATCGAGTTGCGGATCTGCTCATATGCGCGGCCTGCACCGAACATGGCAAAGGTGCTTACGAACGGCACAAGGCCTTCGTGTGCAAAGCCTGCTGCCGCGCACGCCATATTGGCTTCGGCAATGCCGAAATCAAAAAAGCGTTCCGGGAACTGTGCCTTGAAATAATTCGTCATGGTGGATTTGGAGAGGTCCGCATCCAGAACGACGATCTTATCGTTTTCTGCGCCGAGCTTTGCCAGTGTTTCGCCGTAAGCGACACGAAGCGATTTTTTCTCAGACATTCTCCGTTACCCCCAGTTCTTTCATTGCCTGCTCGCACTGCTCGGCGCTGGGCGCCTTGCCGTGCCAGTCTACCTGATCTTCCATAAAGGAAACGCCGTGTCCCTTGTGCGTTTCGCAGCAGATGAACAGCGGTTTGCCCTCATGCGGCGTAGCAAGCGCATCTACAATGGCTGCGATGTCGTGGCCGTCTTCCACACGCACGCACACAAAGCCGAATGCCTCGTACTTTGCCATCATATCGCCGACGCTCATAACTTCATCGTTTTTGCCGTCGATCTGCATCCCGTTGTGATCGAGCATCACGGTCAGATTATCCAGCTTGTAATGAGCTGCGGACATTGCCGCCTCCCACACCATGCCTTCCTGGCTTTCCCCATCGCCGATAATGGTGAACACACGGTGATTTTCTTTTTTGTAGCGTGCCGCCAGAGCCATGCCCCCTGCGATCGATACACCCTGACCCAGCGATCCGGTGTTTGCGTCGACGCCCGGCGTTTTACGCATATCGGGGTGACCCTGCAAATGGCTGCCGTACTGACGAAGCGTCCACAGGTCTTCCCGCGGGAAGAAGCCCAAATCCGAAAGAACCGCATAAAGTGCGGGGCATGCATGACCCTTGCTGAGCACGAAGCGATCCCGCTGTTCCCACTTCGGGTTTTTGGGATCGACCTTCATTACGTTATAATAAAGGGCCATCAGCATTTCCAGACAGGACAGAGAACCGCCCGGATGTCCGGATTTTGCAAGGTACGTCATCCGCACGATATCAGCACGCAGCTGCTTTGCTTTTTCCTGTTGCAATGCAAGTTCCATTCCTTGATCCTCCACTCAACTGTTTTTTTTGCGCATTTTTGCACATATCCGTAAATATTTTATTCCTTTTTCACTTGATTCGTCAAGAGATTTGCTCGTTTTCTTTTTTTCGGCGCATGGTTTCTCCGTTCGTTCCATTTTTCAAACTAAAACCATGCCCAAAATAACACTTTTACATAAAATCCCGTCCTTTTAAAAAACACATGATTTTTTTTGCAGAAAATGCTTGACAAATATTTCTCGGCGGTGTATTATATACGAGCAGTGTCCCGATAGCGGCTCACATTCGCGCCCATAGCTCAGCTGGATAGAGCAACTGCCTTCTAAGCAGTGGGCCAGGGGTTCGAGTCCCTTTGGGCGCACCAATAAAAACAAATATGGTGGGTGTAGTTCAGTTGGTAGAGCGCCAGATTGTGGTTCTGGTTGTCGTGGGTTCGAGTCCCATCTCCCACCCCATTTATCGAACGGCAAATTCGCAAGCGGATTTGCCGTTCTCTTCTACTGGGCCATCGCCAAGTGGTAAGGCAAGGGACTTTGACTCCCTCATTCCGCTGGTTCGAATCCAGCTGGCCCAACCAAAAACCTCATGCACATATGGTGCATGAGGTTTTTTTGTTTTATTCTTTTTTCCTGCCGTCCGCAGCACCGCAGATATCCCGCATGCAGCGCCCTTCCCGCCGGTGCGCCCTTTTTGCCGCAGACGGCATTGCAGGGCGTATCTATGCACCGGCTGTTCGGGGGTGCGCTTGCCGGTGTTTCTTTGCACGGAGTTATTTTGCATTTTCCTCCATTCGCTTTGCCACTAAAACAAGCCGGCCGTTTTCGCGGGAATATTCACAGGTGGAAAGCGTAAGCAGATGATCGCCGTATTCGGCGCTTACCTGCGTATCATACAGTGCCAGTTCCCTGCACCGTGCAATGTATGAATCAAATTCCCGTTCATCCGCCGCATTGACGAACCGGTAATACGGGAAGGTCCCGGCCTCGTTATCCGATACGACCGTTTTGAACACGGCGATGATTTCATATTCCTGACGCTCTGTCAGGGTATCGAACGTCAGGGTTTTGTGTGTTTCCCAAAATTCCCGGCTTTCCAGCTGCATCAGATCGCTGAACATCGAGCCATCCTTCATATTATGCCCGTAGACAATAATATTATCGGAGGGTGCGTTGATATCGCAGTTTTCCTGTGCGTAGGGACAGCCGCAAAGCGCGTATTCATTATCAAAACCGCGGCGCAGATAGTAATTGGGGGAATCCGGCGTCTGCAAAACCGGATAGTCGATCCTTGTATCGGGAACACGGATCCAGCCCACCAGATTTTCGTTTTTTTCATACAGTGCGGCATATTCCGGCAGCATGGTTTTTTCTTCCGGCTCCGGGGTCTGCGCTGCACTCTGCTCTTCCTGCCGCACCTGTTCCACCAGGCCGTCGTAAAGATCCTTTGATTTTTTCGACTGACGAAGATTATCATACACAAGATAACTGCTTACAGCAAAAATCATGCCGAACAGCACGATCAAAAACGTATAGATTCGTTTGCTCATATTTCTGTTCCGGTACCGGGCTTTCCCGCCTTTCCGGCCTTTCTTTTTTTATATTCCATTATAACAGGACACGGCTCTGTTTTACACCCCCGGCTGCACAATTTTCAGCCGGTTTTTCCGTTTTTCAGCATACGGCTCTTGTTCTGCGGCTTTTGATCCCGCAGTTTATTCCCGCAGTTTCAGGTCTTTCGGGCCGCATCATGCCGATAAAAGCCGCGATACGCGCCGAAAAAATGAACTCAGGTGCATTATCTGCACCTGAGTTCATTGGATTTATGCTGTTTTTACGCCTTAGCCGTTATCTTTTTTCTTTTTCTTGGCAACAAGGCTGGTGACGATCAGCACTGTTGCACTTACAGCCATAAGCGATACCCACACAGCAAGATTCGAGGTATCTCCGGTGGGAGGCGTGTTGCCCGGCTTTGCGGGGTTGGGTTTCGGAGCAGGAGCAGGAGCGGGATTCGGTTCGGGCTTGGGCTCCGGTTTCGGTTCGGGCTTGGGCTCCGGTTTCGGTTCGGGCTTAGGCTCCGGCTTTGCGTCCGCCGCAGCAAATTCTGCTGTGATCGTAACATCTTCCGCCGGCATTTCAAAGGTGCTGCCCTTGATTGCTTTGCCGTTGACCTTCAGGCTGCCTTCCACAAGCTTGTAGCCCTTATCCGGGGTAACGGTCAGGGTAATGGTGGTTCCTGCCGGGGCTTTTTTCTGATCTGCCGCGACTGTGCCGTTCTTCATGGCACCAACCGTGATCGTGTACTGCTCGTATGCCTGCGGGTCCAGTTCGATCAGGGACTGCAGCTTTCTGGTCAGGGTAGAACGCTGGGAAGAAGTCAGATTCTGGCTGTTGAGATATGCCTGGATCTTGGCAATGGTTTCCTTGAGTTCTGCCTTCTGTTCTGCAGTGATGTTTTCTGCGGTAACGCCTTCAAAGCTTGCATTCAGCTTTTCGATGTCTTCGCGGACAGCCATGATGTAGTTCTTCAGATCTTCCAGCTTTGCCTTCTGGCCGTTCAGATATTCTTTATCACTGTCTTTGTCCGCCAGTCTGCGGTCGATGATGCCCAGAACGTCCTTGATGTCCGAAACATCGTTCAGGGTAATGGTTTCTTTGGTCAGGTACTGCAGATAGCCCTTCTGATATTTGCCCTTGATGAAATCATAGGTAGCATCGTAGACATAGCGGATCTTCGGGCTTGTGCTGCGCGATGCATTGAGCAGCGAGCAGACATCCTGATAATAAGCCTTGTATGCCTTGTCGCCATCAAAGCCGTAATCAACACCCGCTTCCAGGTAATCCATGTAGCGGTTGTACTTATCCGGTCTGATATTGCCGGTGCTGCTGATGCCGTCAAGCTCCAGCTCAACACCCATGCCGTATTCCATAGCAGCTTCCGCTGCATTTTTCAGGCGGGCCGTGGTGGGATCGGACGAGAACGTATAGTTCGGCTGATATGCAACGGCGTCAAAGCCCCAGCGTTTCCACTGGCTGTAACCCGGTGCATTCATGTAGGGGATCCAGAAGTATTTCAGATTGTTTGCTTCGGCAAAGGAATCGACTTCCTGCAGGACCGGGGTCATCTTTTTGATGCCTTCTTCAACAAGGTAGACGCCTACCAGATCCAGATGCTCGAAGTTGCCTTCCTTCCATCTGCGAAGCAGTTCCTGGTTATACCACTTGATTGCGGTAACCTGATCGTCCATATAGCCGTCCGGGTTGATATCCGGAGAGAAGCTCAGCGATTTGGTGGTTCCCGGCAGTGCGCCGAAATCGACCTGCTTTTCGCTGGTTCCCGGAATATTCAGAACGACCTTCATCTTGTAGTTGGGGTCGCCCAGTTTTTCGCCGGCCATTTTTGCCGCTTTGTTCAAAGCTGCAACGTCGCCGTCTTTGCCAAGGGTCTTGTTCAGATACCAGACAAAGTCATCCACGGTTGCTGCTTCTGCTGCAGAGCTGGGGCCCTGGAAGGTATGCTGTCCGCCTTCGGTGCGAAGTGCCAGCATCAGAACGCCATCGAACATGGTATCGACTGCGCCGGTCTTGATATCTTCATGCACAAGATAGGGCAGGCAGTTTTCAGCAGTCCAGTTGCCGGAACCGTTTTCATAATAGCCGTTGTACAGCAGGACCAGGTTTCCGATCTCTGCGGTGTGCGGGCCTTTTTTCATATAGGTTTTCTGCACCGAGCCATCGGCCGGCAGAACAACTGCATCAGCAGAAACGCCTTTTTCGCCCAGAACACGCACTTCATCAATGAAGCACCAGTTGCGCATGGGAACATGCAGCTTTACATAGCGTGCCTGGATCTTTGCAGTGGTCTGGCCTTCTGCCTTATTGACATTCGGGTCATCCGTTGCTTTCCAGTTGTACAGGACCTTGGCAATGGTAGAGGGAGTGTCCGGGATCATGAACGAGTTCGACAGCGTCGACCAGGTGGACTTATCCTTCGAGAACGCAACATCTACCGCGCTGGGCATTCTTGCACCGATGCCGTCGTTGTACAGGTTATTGAATTCCACTGCGGACACCGAGCATACTTCGCCCAGGTCGATTACGATTTCGCGGTATTTTCCTCCGGAATAACCGACCCACGGTGCTTCCAGATAGTTTTCCGATGCTTCCACGCCGTCCGTCAGCTTTGTTTTCTTCGGGTCGGGATACGGAGCGTCACCGCTCGCATCGGAATTGAGCACTTCATAAGCCTTTTTGAATGCGAGGTTGTCCGGATGATTCGGATCGGTATCGCCGCCGATCACTTCCGCTTTCGGTTCATAGGCGCCTGCGATCTTTTCGCTGCTGCCCAGGATCTCGATTTCGTCAATGGCAACGTACTGGTCGGCATCCGGCGAGAACGACGAGAAAACGACCTTTACGTACTGTGCGTAAACAGCCGTTGCATCCGGATGATCCTTCACCTTATCCGCAGCAACATCCCAGGAAAGGTTTACAACGCCATCGGTCGGCTGTACCTTGTCATAGCCGTTTTTCTTCGAGATTTCAAACCAATCCAGCTTGTCGTTGGAAACATACACCTGCAGGTTTGCGCTCTGCTTGATCGGGCCTGCTACCAGCGAGGAGGTCTGAACACCGGTGATCGACTTCGGTGCGCCCAGATCAAAGATCGCACAGAGCGGATCGTTATTGTAGTTGGAAGCGTTGTCCGGATTCATCCAGGGGATCGGATTGAATACCGTCCAGCCCTTCATGTCAGCGCCGGTATGGTCGCCGCGAACGCCGTCGTTCAGCTTCTTCATATCGGTATCTGCCGAGTAGGCGCTGTCGTCATTTTCGGTAAGCATGTATTTTGTCGTTGCTTCCGAATAGGTGTAGGTTGCATCCTTTGCAAGGTTGCCGTCTGTGGGCTGATCGGGAACTACCGGCGTGCCGGCAGGGTCATATGCGCCCTCTGCCTTGCCGTTCTGTCCCATGATTTCTACTTCTTCTGCAGCCAGATAGACATTATTGCCCCAGTTTGCGTTCGGTTCAAGAACAATGCGGACATACTGCGCATAAACACCGGTCGCTTCGGGGTGCTCGGGCACCTTATCCTGTGCGACGGAATAGCGTGCAACATATGCACCGGTGTCTGCTGCGGTGTCATTTGCACAGTCCTTGCTGTTTACCAGATTGATCCAATCGGCCTTATTGGTCGAAACATAGACGCTGTATTTGCCGACGTGGCCCAATTCCCCCTGAAAGCGCCCTGTCAGCTTCTTACTGCTGTATGCGTTGACTTCTGTAATGGTTTTGGCTTCGCCCAAGTCAAAATCCACGGTATTCTGTGCGGAAAATTTTGCACCGTTTTCTGCCGTGTTGAATTCAGGGCGCGAATACATATTGACTGCTTTATCAATATCGATTGCGCCGCCCTCACTCTTGACGCCGTCCGTCAGCTTGACACAGTCGGGATCGGCAGAATCGGCCGCGCTGCCCAAAATATCGAAATGAGACATATTGTACAGCGCATCTTCTCCGTATACATATGATGCGGTACCGGAATCGCGCAGCAGATTGATCGTCTGCCCCGCTGCTGCTGTCTGTTCCGGCGTTCCCGCGGGAGTTTCCGCGAATGCGACCGACGCATTGGAAAGCACCATTGCTGCGCAAAGCGCAGTACTTAGCAACGCCCGAACTCGTTTTTTGCTTTTCATGCCTTTAGCTCCTTTTTCATTTTCTTCGTTTTGCTCCTGCATGCCGCATCGAATCACTTTGTGCACCGCAAGCAATTCGCTGCTTCACGCTCCGGCATACAGGCCACATAATGCAATTTTGATTCTAACAGGGATGTGCGCCGTTTGCAATCAACAATTTTTTCATCAATATAACTATATTTTCATGACTAAAAACTTATAAAATGTTTAAAACAAGTATAACTTCACCTTTTTTACGCCATTTTTGCTGAACAAAATTTTCGTCATCCCGCAAGGCAAAAGCGACTTTTTCCGCCCGGAAAAATCGTTTTGTGCGCCGAAACGGCAAAATGTGACGTCCGCATCCCGATATGGTGAATCCTTGCCGCGCCCGCGCCAAGCAAGCGGGCTTGAAAAAATGGTGGATCATGAAAAGCATCCCGCGTGAAATTCCGCTTTGCATCTGCTATAATAAAGCAGAGCCAAGTGCATCCCGGCAAAGCAGAACCAGATTCGGTTTTGCCTGGATGCCGGATTCCGACGCTCCCTTATAATACATATTTAAAAGGACAAAATCATGCAGATACGAAAATCAACCACCGCCGATCTTCCGGTGCTTCTTCAATTATACGAGCACGCCCGCCTATTCATGGCGGAACACGGCAATCCACACCAGTGGGGCACCTCCGATCCTGCCCCCGCTGTAATCGAAAACGATATCCGCACGCAGCACAGCTAT
The DNA here is from genome assembly GCA_020025235.1 of Ruthenibacterium sp. Taxonomy (GTDB): domain Bacteria; phylum Bacillota; class Clostridia; order Oscillospirales; family Ruminococcaceae; genus Ruthenibacterium. The sequence goes on along the minus strand of JAHHSL010000003.1, from coordinate 73,049 downwards.
GTCTGCGAAGAAAACGGACACATTGCGGCAACCTTTTATTTCAATACGGCGCCTGACCCCACCTATGCCGTGATCCATGGCGGCAGCTGGCTCGACGATGAACCATACGGCGTTGTGCACCGCATCACTTCTGACGGCAGCGTAAAAGGCGCCGCCACGTTCTGTCTGAACTGGGCGTTTTCTCAATGCGGCAATCTGCGCATTGATACGCATCGGGATAACTGCGTCATGCAGAAGCTTCTTGCCAAAAACAACTTTCAGCTGTGCGGCATCATCACACTGGAAAACGGTTCGGAACGCCTTGCCTACCAGAAAAATTCCGCAGCGCCTGCCCCGGAACTGCAGACGTAAGCTGCGTTCCCATGCATTTGCAGGAAGCGCCGACGCTTTTCGCGTTTTTCCGAAAAACAGTGCAGCCCCTTTGATTTTATGATACAATCAATTTAATGCACGACCCGATCCCGGATGCACACTGCACAGCTTTGCTTTGCAGAGAATGTGCGGCAAAAAATTATGCATCCCCCAAAAACTTTGATATCGAAGCCGGAATGGCCGGACATTGCGGCGGGATACGATAAGGAGGAACCATTTGATGAAACGAATTTTGGCAGCTATGGCGGCACTTGTGCTTGCGGCAGCCCTTGCCGGCTGTGCCGCGCCCGCGCTCGGCCCGGTGGTCTGGGCAGACCCTGCCGTAAAGGCAGCCGCACAGGAAGCGCTGGGCACTTCGGAGGAAGAAATTTCCCGGAGCGACCTTGCCTCTGTCACAAAACTGGATCTTTCCGGCTGTGTGGTGAACAGTCTGGAGGATCTGCAGCTTTTCCCCGCGCTGGAGGAGCTGGATCTTTCCACCGCGGAATTTCACGCCGAAGAAGAACGCAGGGACCAGGCAAGAGCCGAGGAAGAATCCGACCAGGCGCCCGGCGAAAAAATGATGTGGACATATATCAAACCGGAACCCGTGCCATCCGCGCCGTATCCGGGTGCCATTGCCGATTATTCCGCTTTGGCACAGCTGAAACAGCTGCGTGTGCTGAACCTTGCCGGACGGCAGGATGTGCAGCTCGATCCGCTCAAAGAGCTGACGAGCCTTGAAACACTGAACCTTGCCGGCTGCCTGCAGACCGACGCCGGCGCTCTTGCGGGGCTGACGGCACTTTGCGATCTGGATCTTTCCGGAAACCGCCTGCGTGACCTTTCTTTCCTTTCGGAGCTTACCGCACTTCAAAAGCTGGATCTCGGTGAAAATCCGGTGCGGGATCTCGGCCCGCTTTCCGGCCTGACGGCGCTGCGGGAACTGGGGCTTTCCCATTGTCTGCGCCTGCGGGATCTTGCCCCGCTTTCGTCGCTTTCGTCGCTTTCGTCGCTTGATCTTTCCCGCTGTGCCCTCGCGGATTTTTCCGGCCTTGACGGCATGACAGGCCTTGAAACACTGGATGCATCCCACAGTGTACTGCAAAGCCTGCACGGGCTTGGCACGCTGACCGGGCTGAAAACACTGAATCTTTCCTACAGCCCGCTGGACAGCCTGGAAGGTCTGGAAACTCTTTCCGGTCTGGAAACCCTGCGGCTGACGAACAGCCTTTCTACCGATCAGTATATAAATGAACCGGACGATCTTTCCCCGCTGGCGGGGCTGACAAGCCTGCAGGAGCTGTATCTTGGCGATGCGGCGCAGATCTATGATGTTTCGGCACTGGCAAACTGCACGCAGCTGCGAAAGCTTGTCCTGCGCACAAACTATGATAATCTGGAAGATATCTCCCCGCTTGCCGCCTGCACGCAAATGGAAGAACTGGATCTGACCGAATGCCGTTCGATTGCCGATTGTTCTGCAATCGGCGCAATGCCGGGGCTGAAAACACTGTGCATCGACACTACCGCTGCTCCGCTGGATCTTTCGCTTCTTGCCGGCAAAACACAGCTGACCAAGCTGTCGCTTGGTGCTCATTCCGGTGATTTATCCTGCCTTGCTGCCCTTACGGAACTGACCCAGCTGGATATCGGTGCCAGCGACCTGTCCTTTTTGTCCGGCTTGACGAAGCTCAACTGGCTGCGGCTTAATACATCGGCGGCAGATCTTTCGCCCCTTTCCGGCCTGACGGAAGTGACCGATTTGTTTTTGTCGAACTCCACCGCACAGGATCTTTCTGCACTGGCCGGCATGACAAAACTGAAGCAGCTGGTTTTTGACAGCTATCACAATACGCTGCAGGATATTTCCGGCCTTGCGGGGTTGACAGAACTGGAAGTGCTTTCCTTGCGTGACCAATCGAAGCTGACGGATATTGCCCCGCTTTCCGGCTGCAAAGCGCTGAAAAAGCTGGATCTGGAACAGTCCGGAGTATCCGACATTTCCCCGCTTTCCGGCTGCACTCATTTACAGCATCTGTCTGTTTCCCGCACCGCAACAGCCTCGCTTGCGCCGCTTTCGGGTCTGACAGAACTTGAAACGCTTTCGGCTGACTGCTGCAGCGGCATCACCGACCTGTCACCGTTGTCCGGCTGCCCCGCTCTGAAAGAGCTTTCGATCTGGGGCACCCGCGTTACCGATCTGTCGCCGCTGAAAGCTCTGCCGGTCTGGGGCCGCGATCGCCCCGCCCTTCCTTCCCCCTCCGAAGAGTGTCTCTATTAAGGAACACCGCAAATAAAAAAGGATGCGCCGCCAAGCATAGGCAGCGCATCCTTTTTTCGTTTTGTTCGGTTTCTTTTAGGAAGATCCGCACAGCCTGCGCTTTATCTGCGCAGATGCACAAATCCTTCCAGTACATCGTTTGCTTCACGGTAATAGGGCAGATACCGCAAGGCACTGCAGCCGGAAAGTCCGCTCAGCAGCATAGTCTTCTCTTTCTCGTCGTACAGATCGTTCGACAGATTCAGCGCCTGCAGTTCGGTGCAGCTGCCCAGCGGGTCCAGTGAAAAGCCCGGTTCTTCTTCGGACGGACACATCGTCAGCACCCGCAGCATTTTGAACCCGGCCAGCGGGGTAATGTCATCCACCGGCTGATACCCAAAATCCAAAAGATTCAGACAGGGCAGCCCTGCCAGCGGTTCCAGCATGGCGCTGTCCTCAACATTCGTACACAGCACCCGCAGCTTTTCCTTATCGGCAAGCGGCTGCAGATCACGGATATTATTGCCGCGCAGGTCAAGCACCGTCAGTTCCGGACAGTTTGCAATGCCCGATACGCCCGCAAGGATATTATCGGAAGCATCCAGCCGGCGCAGATGCGTCATTCCTTCTGCGCCTTTCAGCGTGCCGATCCCACAGCGGCGCACTGTAAGGCTGCATAATCCGGTAACGTCCTTCAGTTCTTTCAGGTTTTCCATAGATGCATCCAGCGTCAGTTCGCGCAGGGCAGACAGTGCCGAAAGATCCGGCACTGCGCCTTCGGTGCGAAGTTCAAGCTTCTGCAGCCCTGTCATGCCGCTCAGTGCCGAAAGATCCTCCGGCACACAGGCCGACAGCAGCGCAAGCTGCCGCAGATTCGGCAAAGCAGCCAGCGGTACAATATCCGGCACTTCCGGGCCGTCGATGCGCAGCGATTCCAGCGAAGGGATCTGTCCGATCGAAACGGTATCCACGCTTCCGCCCACGGTGTAGCCGGCATAGGCGTGCACCATATCCACATAGCCCTGCAGATGCAGTTCACGCAGTGCGGGCATCTGTGTCAGCATGGAAAGATCCTGTGTCGGGCAGTTGATCACCCACAGCTTTTCCAGATTCGTGCATGCCGCCAGCGGCGTGATTTCAGCAGGGGTCTCGGACTTATAGCTTTTCAGGTTCAGCTCTGTCAGCGCAGTGCAGTTCCGCAGCCCGTCCAGGCTTGCAATATCGACATCCTCCAGCGTCAGGCTTTTCAGCGAAGCCATGCCGGAAAGATCCTGCATATCCCCCATACTGCCTTCCTTGATTTTTAAAACTTCAAGGCCGGGCATGCTGCGCAAAAAAGAGAAATCATCGCACCCAGGCACAAAGAAATCAAGCTCTTTCAGCTGTGTCAGCTGCCGGAGCGGTGTGGTATCCGGCCCGCCGAAGCCGTAGCCTCCCCAGGTGATCGTCAGCTTTTCCAGCCCGGGCAGTTCCGCCAGCACCGCAGCATCTTTCGGCCGGTCGCAGTACCAGCCGCCGCAGCGCAGCTCTTTCAGTGCAGACATCCCGCGCAGCGCATCAAGGCTTTTTATATCCGAATCCGTAAGATCCAGCACGCGAAGTGAAGGCAGAAATTCCGCCAGAGTATCTGTCATGCCCCTGAGCGAGCTGAACGGCAGATACAGTTCTTCCAGAGCGGGCAGCTGTTCCGTCCAGAGCAGCGCCCCCGGTTCGTTGCGGTATGCATTGTCGCTCTCCCCGAAATTGCCTGCCCAAAGCCGTTTCAGTGCAGACAGCTCCGCCAGCTGATTCCACAGGCTCACCTCGGGTTCTGCGCCGAATGTACCGTAATTGGCAAGGCCGCATTCCATAATATGCAGATCGGTCAGCGCCGGCAGCGCCGCAAGCGGTTCCAGCGACTGCACAAGATTGCCCGAAAGATCCAGCTGTTCCAGTGCGGGATGTTTTTCCAGAAATTCGATGTGTTCGATGTCGTTTTCCGAAAGATCCAAAACGCGCAGAGCGGTGAGTGCGGAAAGGCTGTTCCAATCGCGTGCGCGCACACAGTGCACATCCAGTTCTTCCAGCTGCGTCAGCTGTGCCAAAGGCGCAAAACTGTGGATCGGGTTGCCGCCCAGACGCAGCACCTTTAATCCTGTCAGGCCGGAAAGCGGCGCCGCATCGGTAATAAGCCCCTGTGCCAATTGATTCATTCCGGACAGAGAATAATCAATGCGCGGGTCGCCCATCCAGCCGGAGCCATGATTGGAGCAATCCAGCCATTCCAGCTTGCCCAGCCCCTGCAGCGGGGCAAGGTCGGAGACCGGATTGTGTGCAAGATCCAGATGCACCAGTTCCTTCATCCCGGCAAGCGGAGCAAGGTCATCCACATCATTTCCGGCAAGCTCCAGCGTTTTCAGGCTTACCAGTCCCTGCAGCGGGGCAAGATCCTGAATGCAGTTGCCGGAAAGCCGAAGTGTTTCCAGCCCTGTAAGATACTGCAGATCGTCCGCTTCCCACAGACCGGCATCCGTAAGATCAAGTTCCCTGATACCTTCCAGTTCTTCGCCCAAAATCTCGCCTTCCGGCTTATTCAAAGCGATCCTTACCGCCTGTTCCACCTGCGGCTGCGTCCACGAAACCGTGACGCCGCGGTAAGAACGGGGCGCACTGACCTGCTGTTCCTGTTCGTTCTTCGGCGTTTCACTGCTGACGGATTCAGCCGGTTTTCCACAGCCCGCAAGGTTCAAGGCCAATACCAGTGCCAGCATCCCGCAAAAAAATCGTTTCACCATATGTTCCTCCTGCATTCATTCCTTTAAACAATGCATCCTCTGCCGCTTCAGCCGCAGTTTTCCGGAAAGGCGCAAAGCTCCTGCGCCGGAAGATCGGCCTGAAAATCCAGCGAAAGCATCGCTTCTTTCACGCGCTGTTCCAGATCCCGCGCCGCCTGTTTTTTCGTCAGTGCTTCATCCGCATACAACGGTTTTCCGATGCGCAGGGTGAAGCACGGCTTTTTTCGCCACCGCATGATCCCCTGTGCCGGACGCATACAAAGCATCATCGGCACAACGGGGCATCCCGTCCGCGACACCAAAGCGAACGCACCCGGCCGAAATTCACGCAGACCCCTGTGATACGGCACCAGCATCCCTTCGGGATAAAAATGAACGAACGCACCGCCGCGCACACGCGCTTCCATGCCCTGTTCCAGCTCTGCCATATCATGCACATTTTCCGGCAGCGGGACCCCGCCGCAAAAGCGCACCAGCCAGCCCGTAAACGGCTTATGCAGGTTGGACGCCAGACTGATGAACCAAAGCCGGCTCGGGAACAGCGCAACCTTTGCCATGGTGCAGTCCATAGGGTGCACATGGTTCATGACGCTGACCGCCCCGCCTTTCAGATCACGGATATTTTCCCGTCCTTCCACGCGCAGGCCGAACCATACTTTGTTGATCAGCCATAAAATCGGGGAAATCAGCGTGGTAAACGCCCAGAACAGCATCGTCATCACCGCGCCGCCCTTGCAAAAGCGCCGGCGGATCGTATCGCAGTTCGGGCTTGTCAGCCGCCGCCAGCGGCTCAGCGGCACACGGCGGTATCCTTTATGTTTTTTGTCGTGGATTGCCTGCCGGTACATTTCCTCCGCACGCGCAACACACGCTTGTACGCGGTTTTCATCCTGCGCCCTTGCGTATTTTTCCGCATACGCCTTTTTTTCCTGCGGATGCTCGATCCAGTAATCGATTTTGCGCGCAAGATCGTCGGAATCGCCCGCGCGGAACAGGCTTTCTTCGCACAGCGCAAACTGCCCGGTCGCCGAAAGGCCGGAATCTGAAATCACGGGCACCATGCCGCAGGCAAGCGCCTCCATGCAGCTGATGCCTTCGATTTCAGCATCCGATGCATGCACATACAGATCGCACATATTGATCAGCTTATACAGCTCATCCTGCGAATAAAAGCCGAACACCGGCGGATGATGCAGCCCCTTGGCCTTGCGGCGGTAGGCGGCCTCTTTGGGGCCTTTTCCTGCAAACACCAGCTGGATACGGTCAGCATAGCGGCTTTTTTTCGCCGCTTCAATAATCAGATCCTGCCGTTTTTCGCCGGAAAGACGGCCGATCATCAGAATGGTGAAGCGGTCTGCAAGCTCGGGCGCACGCTCCACCTGCATGGGAACAAAGCGGTCATCCACGCCGTTGGAAATCACCCACAGCTTTGCGCCGTAGCTGCGCTTTTCCAGCTGCTTTGCAATAAATGCACTCGGGCAGTGGATGTGATCGAACCGATTGTAAAACACATGGTAAAACCAGCGGTACAGCAGTTCGTTGACACGTTTTTTCTTGCCGAGGAACAGGGTGGATGTGATGTTTTCCGGCTGAACATGGAACGCCGCCACCGTCGGGATGCCCATTTGACGCGCCAGTTCTTCGCCGCGCCGGCAAAAGCGGAACGGCATGTAAAAGTGGACGATATCCGCATCCTTGAACGCGGTGTAATACGCCTCCGCATCCGGTTTTGCAAAGCACATGCCCTGACTTTCGATCAGCTTCTGAAACAGCGGGATCCTGTGGATCGGTGCGCACACCTTTCCTTCGCATGGTTCGCCGCCCGCCAGGATCACAACTTCGTGACCGCGCAGGCGCAGCTGATTTGCAAACCGCCGTGCCGTCACAGTAGTTCCATTGTTGGAATCATCGAACTGATCGATCACCAAAACGATTTTCATAAAATCCTCCCTTGCCCCCGAACGTTGTTTTGAATCGGTTTCAGCGGCTTAAAATTCTTTTCATCAGTTCCTGTGCCTGATTTTTCCGCCGGAGGGTCTCCTCCGGTGCTGCAGTCCATGTTTCCCCGTTGTGCACGACGATATCGGTCTGCGCAATGCCGCACGGCAGTTCGCTTACCGCCGCAAATACGATTTTCCCGTCATCCGCAACAAGACGCGCTGTTCCGTTTTCAATTCCATCCACCGAATAATACATCACGCCGCCTCCTCAAAGCTTTTGCGTTTTATTTGCTGACGGCGATCTGCATATTGCTTTCCGCATCCACATATGCGATCACCGTTCCGCTTTGGTCGGTTCGGTACACCTGCGCCAGCACACTGTCAAAGGATTCCAGTGCTGCAGCGTTCGGGTGCCCGTAGGAATTATCCTTCCCGCAGGAGATCACAACCGCACGCGGCTGTACCGCCTGCACAAAAGCCTTTGTATTGGATGTGGACGAGCCGTGGTGTCCCGCCTTGAACAGATCCGCCCGGATCGGCACGCCGCTTTCCAAAATGCTTTTTTCCACGGCGCGCTCTGCATCCCCGCTTGCCAGAAAGCGAAGATCCGGTGTTTCAAACATCGTTACGATCGAAATATCATTGAGGTTATCGGTTTTTACGCCGGTGCTGATGACGCGCATCGTTCCGCCGCCCAGCGGATACTCCGCGCCTTCCTGCGCCGTTTCGGCCGGTATCCTGAGCCGGTCGATCGTATCCAGCAGTTCCAGGAACACCTTCGACGTTGCCATAGGCGCCTTTTCAAAATCCGGCAGGATCATTTTATCCACCGGGAAGGCCTCCAGCACCGCTTTCATGCCGCCGATGTGATCCGCATGCGGATGCGTCATCAGCACAAAATCCAGCTTTTCCACGCCGGTCTGCTGCAGATACTGCACAATGGCATGCCCCGCTTCCGGCACACCGGCGTCGATCAGCCCGAAGCTGCCATCGTTTTCGATCAGCACCGAATCGCCCTGACCCACATCAATGAAATGGATCTTTGTCGATGCGCCCTCTGCCTCCTGCGGCAGGGTAGGCACAATGGGTTCAAACCCAAACCAGCTCTGTATTTCGTTCCAGTCCGGCATGGGAAAGCCATGTTCTTCCCCCAGAGTGATCGCCGCCGAAAGCGCGACAAGAAACAGGATGAGCCCCGTGCAAAGACCGATCAGCGTCTTTTGGAATTTTTCCTTCCTCTTGCGTTTTGTTCTGCTGTTTGACGCCATGCATCTGCTCCTCTGCTGTTCTTTTTCTGTGCCTGTGCACGGTTTTTGCCGCCGCGCGCAGGTTTTGCGTTTTGGGTGCGCTGCGCGCGTGCGCCGTTTGCCGGCAGCTGCACCGGCGTGCGCGTTCCCGCCGCTCTGCCGCCGCACAGCGCGGGGATCAGATCCTCGCGGTGCACCAGTGTCAGCGCCTTGCGCACCTTTGCGGTGTTGCGCGGTTCATAATACTGCAAAAGCGCGCGCTGCATCGCTTTTTCCTCCGGGTCTTTTGCCACATAGACCGGCTTTAGGGTATACGGATCAAGCCCCGTATAGAACATGCAGGTCGATACGGTTCCCGGCGTCGGGTAAAAATCCTGCACCTGTTCGGGGCGGATCTTGTTTTTATACAGGTATTCTGCCAAAATAACGGCGTCCCGCAGCGTGCTGCCCGGGTGGCTGCTCATCAGATACGGTACAAGATACTGCTTTTTGCTCGCCTTCTTTGTCAGCTCGTAAAAGCGCTTTGAAAATTTATTGTACACTTCGACCGGCGGCTTGCCCATATAGCGCAGCGTTTCCGGTGCGCAGTGCTCGGGCGCAACCTTCAGCTGCCCGCTGATATGGTGCTCCACCAGTTCTTTGAAGAAGCTTTCGTCTTTATCGCGGATCAGGTAATCGTAGCGGATACCGCTGCGCACAAACACTTTTTTGACGCCCGGCAGGCTTCTCACCCGCCGCAGGATGCCGAGATACTCCCTGTGATCGACGATCAGCTTGCTGCACGGCTGCGGCGCAAGGCAGTGCTTGCCCGCCGAACACATGCCGTCCTTCATCTGCTTTCCGCAGCTCGGCACACGGAAATTCGCCGTCGGGCCGCCGATGTCATGGATGTATCCCTTAAAATTCGGCATATGCGTCAGCTCTTCCGCTTCATGCACCACACTGTCGGCGCTGCGCGACGTCACGCGGCGTCCCTGATGCAGCTGAATGGCACAGAAATTGCACCCGCCGAAGCAGCCGCGGTTATGGATGATGGAAAATTCAACCTCTTTGATCGCCGGCACACCGCCCAGTGCTTCATACGAAGGATGATACCGGCGGGTGAACGGCATCGCGTAAACAGCGTCCAATTCCCGCCGCGTCAGGGGCGTTGCGGGAATATTCTGCACCATATAGCCGTGCTCCTGCTTTTGCACGATGATCCTGCCCGAAACGACATCCTGATTATCCATCTGGATGCGGCACGCCTTCGCATAGGCCACCTTATCTTCCGCCACACGGGCAAAGGAGGCACATTCCACATAGGTTTCGGGCAGATGCTCGAAATCCGTCATGTAGCAGCTGCCGTTCACATCGGTGATGCTTTTCACGTCCTCGCCCGCAGCCAGACGGCGGGAAATCTCCCGCGTCTGATGCTCGCCCATGCCGAATACGACAAGGTCTGCACCGCTTGTTTCCACAATGCTGGGGAGCACGGTGTCCATCCAGTAATCATAATGCGCAAAACGGCGAAGCGAAGCCTCCAGCCCGCCCAGAACGACGGGCAGCTCCGGATACGCCTGCTTTGCAAGCTGTGTGTAGATCGTCGCACAGCGGTCGGGGCGCTTGCCCGCCTTGCCGCCGGGGGTGTATTCGTCTTCGGCCCGGCGGATCTTCGCGACGGAATAATGGGCAACCATGCTGTCCACGTTTCCGCCGCCGACAAAAAAGCCGTAGCGCGGGCGGCCGTATTCCTTCATGCTTTCGCATGTGGTGTAATCCGGCTGCGCGATGATCCCCACACGGTAGCCGCAGGATTCCAAAAGGCGCGAAATGATCGCCGCGCCAAAGCTCGGATGATCGACGTAGGCATCGCCCGTTACAACGACGAAATCCACATAGTGCCATCCGCGTTCCAGCATATCTTCCCGGCACAGCGGAAGAAACTCTCCCTGCACCTGTTGTACATTGCGTCTTTTGTTATCTGCCATAAAGACCCCTTTCCGGAATGTTTCCGCAAATCCGGCACCGGAAAGGGACGTGCCTTTCCGTGCCGTATGATACGATCATGCATCCGCTCATTCTTCGGATGCTTCGGTTTCGTCCTGCTGCATGGTCATTTCGATCCACTGCTGCCGCGTGATGAGCACCTGACGCGGCTTGGAACCCTCGTACGGGCCGATCAGATGCATCTGTTCCATTTCGTCGATGATGCGTGCCGCGCGTGCATAGCCCAGCTTGCACCGGCGCTGCAAAAGGCTGGTGGAAGCCTGTCCTGCGTCGATCACGACCTCGACTGCCGTTTTCAGCATCGGGTCGTGGTCATCGCCGCTGTCGGTGTCCTCGTTCTTTTCCGCGGCGGCGCATTTATCCATCTGGCGGATCATTTCCTCGTCGTAATCGGCAGAGGAATGTTTTTTGATGTAATCGAGCACAGCGGTGATCTCCTCGTCCCGCACATATGCGCCCTGAATACGCAGCGGCTTATTGGCCGCCACCGGCAGGAACAGCATATCGCCCATGCCCAGCAGCTTTTCGGCGCCGCCTGCATCCAGAATGGTGCGGCTGTCGATCTGGCTGCTGACGGCAAACGCGATGCGGCTGGGGATGTTTGCCTTGATCAGACCTGTGATGACGTCGACCGACGGGCGCTGCGTTGCCACGATCAGATGCATGCCGGCGGCACGCGCCTTCTGTGCAATGCGGCAGATGTAGTCTTCCACATCCTTGCCTGCAACCATCATCAGGTCGGCCAGCTCGTCGATGATAATGGCGATGTACGGCAGCTTTTCGACGCCTTCCGTCTCTTCTGCCATGCGGTTATAGCTTTTGATCTCACGCACGTTCGTCTCGGCAAACAGGTGATAGCGGCGCTCCATTTCCGCAACGGCAGCGCCCAGCGCGCCCGCCGCCTTGCGCGGTTCGGTGACGACCGGCATCAGCAGATGCGGGATGCCGTTGTATTCCGCAAGTTCAACCACCTTCGGGTCGATCATGATGAATTTCAGCTCTTCGGGCGAGAACTTGTACAAAAAGCTCATGATAATGGTATTGATGCACACGGATTTACCGCTGCCCGTGCTGCCCGCGATCAGCAGATGCGGCATCTTGGTCAGATCTGCAACCTGACATGCGCCCGCAATATCCTTGCCCAGCGCAAGCGTCAGCGCCGAACGGTTCTTCGTGAATGCCGGCGATTCCAGAATACTGCGGATGCTGACGGCGGTGGAATGGCGGTTCGGCACTTCGATGCCCACCGCCGCCTTGCCCGGGATCGGCGCTTCGATTCGCACGCCCGTTGTCGCAAGGTTCAGCGCAATGTCGTCCGAAAGGTTCGTGATGCGGCTGATCTTGACGCCCGCCGAGGGCTGCAGCTCATAGCGCGTGACGGACGGGCCGCGGCTGATATCCATAAGGTGCGTATTGACGCCGAAGCTGGACAGCGTTTTGACAAGAAGATCCGCATTGTGGCGCATTTCCTCTTCGATGCCCTGCTCGTCCGCCGCAGGCTGCTTTTGGAAAAGGCTGAGCGGCGGATACGAATACCCTTCGCTGTGGCGTTCCGGCTCGCAGGCCGTATCGGTCTCCGCCGATTCGGGCTCTTCCGGCTGCGTTTCCGGTGCAGGGCCCGCTGCCTTGCGGATCAGGTTTGCCAGCGCATCGTCCGCAATGCTCTGGATATACTCCTGCCGGCCGGGCAGCTGCACTTCGTCCGGCTGAGCCTCCTCCGGTGCAGCTTCGCTCTGTGCGGGCACCTGTACCGGTTCCGGCGCGTGCTCTGCCTCCCTGCCCGGGAACATGCCGAAGGTTCCGCCCGGGCCGATGACCGGACGTTCCGTTTCCGTCAGCTGGGTCGGGTTGATCGGATCGTGTCCGATATCGATATCGATCGAATTTCTCCTGCGGGCGTGGGCCGCTTCATACGCCTGTGCATCCAGATCGAACGGCGGGATGTCGCTCTGTGCGTCCTGCTCGAACTGCTGCTGTTGCTGCAAAAGGCGCATTTCCTCGCGTTTTTGGGCGCGTTCATCCGCGCGCTGCGAAGCCGAATCGCGCATGCGTCCGACATGACCCGAGCAGAAATACCAGATATCTGCCGGGGTGACACCGGTGAACAGCATGACGCTGACGATCATAAAGATGATGATGATGATATTGGCAGCCGGTCTGCCGCACAAAAGCAGCAGCGTCCAGCCGAACACCGCGCCCAGCATGCCGCCGCCGATGCCCCAGTGCGTTGCGCCGGTATCGCGCAGCTCCGCCATGCCTTCCAGAAACGTCATATCGGTAAGATCGGTTTTGGAAAACACCAGAAAGGTGCCGCAGACGATCATCAGAAGGAATATCCCCTTCAATATCTTGCCCTTTACCGGACGCCCCACCGCCACCAGAACGGCAACATACAAAAGGATCGGCACAAGCACATAGCTGCCGATGCCGAACACGCCGAACAGGATGTTGACGCGCACCCAGCTCCACACCGAAGCCCCCGGCACCGCGATCAGCGCGCACAGAAGGATCCCGATGCCGAAGATCAGGATGCTCCATTTTTCATTGATATCGGGCTTTGCCCGCGTTTTTTTCCTTGCATGTGCCGGCGCTGTTTTCTTTGCGGACGACGCTGTTTTTTTCTTCTGTGCCGGACGCGCCGGCCTTGTTCCGTTCCTTGATGCCATACCTGATTCGCTACCCCTGTAAGTACCCGGTGCACTGTCTGCGCACCGGAATGATTTTTCTGTCTGCTTTGCCGCATACATATACTGTTATATTGTAGCACCAATCGCCGCGCTTGTAAAACGTTTCCAGCGTCTTTCCCTTATTTCCCGCTTTTTCCCTTTGCTTCGATTTCATGGTACAGATAACGCAGTGCATCCCCCAGTCCGCCCAGCTCGTCGATCAGCCCTTCGCGCACCGCCGTCTGCCCGTCCAGCACGCTTCCCATATCCATGACAAGCTCTCCGGTGTGCAGCATCAGCTGTTCAAAGCGTTCCTCCGTAATGTGCGAATGTCCCGCGACAAAGCTGCTGATGCGCTTTTGCATCTGCTCGAAATATCGCATCGTCTGCGGCACGCCCAGCACCATGCCCGAATGGCGCACCGGATGCACCGTCATCGTCGCCGTGGGCACAATGAAGCTGCGCCGCGCGGATACCGCAAGCGGGATACCGATCGAATGGCCGCCGCCCAGAACGAGTGCCGCGCTTGGCTTTGTGATGCCGCTGATGAGCTCTGCCAGCGCCAGCCCCGCCTCCACGTCGCCGCCCACCGTATTCAAGATCACCAGCAGGCCTTCCACCTCGGGGTCTTCCTCCACACTGACAAGCTGCGGGATCACATGCTCGTACTTGGTCGTTTTCTGCGATTGCGGCGCAATGGAATGACCCTCCACCTGCCCGATCACCGTCAGACAGTGGATCGCATGCCGCCCCTTTGTGCGCAGCACCGATCCCGTTTCCATCATATACTCCTTTTCCAGCCGAAGCTTTTCGGTTTCTGCCTCGTCCTGCTCATCTGTTTGCTGCATCTGCTTTGTTTTTTCCTGTTTCATGGTCATCCGCCTTTCGTTTTTGTTTATCGTTCCCCAAAACGTCCGCTTTTATTTCCAAAAACATACACATTTTTACCGATTCAAATGCAGTGTCTTTCATTGACAAAAACTTATCAGCCGCGTATTATAAATAGTGTTTTATTATAATAATGCTATGCGCAAGGCATCGTGTACGCAATGCCTGAAAGGAGACTGAAATGGGACAGACTATCGCACAAAAGATCATCGCCGCACATCTGGTTGACGGCACCCCGCAGCCGGGCTGTGAAGTCGGCCTGCGAATTGACCAGACACTGACCCAGGACGCAACCGGTACAATGGCTTATCTGGAATTTGAGGCCATGGGCATCCCCCGCGTACGAACTGAGCTCTCTGTTGCATATATCGATCACAACACCCTGCAGAACGGGTTTATGAATGCGGACGACCACCGGTTCATCCGCACCGTTGCCAAAAAGATCGGCGTGCGCTATTCCCGCCCCGGCAACGGCATCTGCCACCAGGTGCATCTGGAACGCTTTGCGCGCCCGGGCAAAACACTCATCGGCTCGGACAGCCACACGCCCACCGCAGGCGGCATCGGCTGCCTTGCCATTGGTGCGGGCGGTCTTGACGTCGCAGTTGCCATGGGCGGCGGCGCGTATTATATCCCCTATCCGAAATCTGTCCTTGTGCGGCTTTCCGGTGCGCTGCGCCCCATGGTCAGCGCCAAGGACATCATTCTGGAAGTGCTGCGCATCCTGAGCGTCAAGGGCGGCGTAGGCAAGATCGTGGAGTACGGCGGCGAAGGCGTTAAAACGCTCACCGTCCCGCAGCGCGCCACCATCACCAATATGGGTGCCGAACTTGGCGCAACCACCTCGATCTTCCCCAGCGATGAAGTGACGCGCGCTTTCCTGAAAGCACAGGGACGCGAAGAAGATTACATTCCGCTTTGCGCCGACGCCGACGCCGTGTATGACGAAGTGATCGACATCGATCTTTCCGCCCTGGCACCGCTTGCAGCGTGCCCGCACAGCCCGGATAACGTGCGCACGGTGCGCAGCCTTTCGATGACGAAGGTCGATCAGGTCTGCATCGGCAGCTGCACCAATTCCAGCTATACCGATCTAATGGCGGTCGCCGCTATTTTAAAGGATAAAACCGTCTGCCCCGACGTCAGCCTTGTCATTGCACCCGGCAGCCGTCAGGTGCTTTCGATGCTCAGCGCAAACGGCGCGCTGACAACGCTGCTCAATGCGGGCGCGCGCATTCTGGAAAGCGCATGCGGCCCGTGCATCGGCATGGGGCAGAGCCCCAATTCCGCGGGCGTTTCGCTGCGCACGTTCAACCGCAACTTTGAAGGCCGCAGCGGCACGCGCGATGCCGGCGTCTATCTCGTCAGCCCCGAAACGGCGGCTGCAAGCTGCCTGACGGGCTTCATCACCGACCCGACGACGCTCGGCACATTCGAGCCTGTCCCGATGCCCGAAGCCTTCCCGATCAACGACAACATGATCGATTTGCCGGCCTCTGCGGATGAATACGAAAGCGTCGAAGTCCTGCGCGGGCCGAACATCAAGCCCCTGCCGCAGGCACAGCCGCTTACCGATACCATGACGCTGCCGTGCCTTCTGAAAGTGGGCGACAATATCACCACCGACCACATCATGCCCGCCGGCAGCAAGATCCTGCCGTACCGCAGCAACATCCCGCACCTTTCGCAGTTCTGCTTTGAGGTGTGCGATCCGGATTTCCCCGCGCGCGCAAAGGCTGCCGACGGCGGCTTCATCGTGGGCGGTGCAAACTACGGCCAGGGCTCGAGCCGCGAGCATGCGGCGCTGGTTCCGCTGTATCTTGGCATCCGCGCCGTCATCGCCGTCAGCTTTGCCCGCATCCACAAGGCGAACCTTGTCAACGCCGGCATCCTGCCGCTTGAATTTGAAGACCCCGCCGATTACGAAGCCGTATCGCTGGGTGATACGCTTGTTCTTTGCGGCATCGACGAAGGTGTGCAGAACGGCCGTGTGACGCTTACCAATCAGACGACCGGCCGCACGTTCTGCCTGCGCTGCGATATCAGCAGCCGTCAGGCCGATATCATCCGCGCGGGCGGTCTGCTCAACTACACCCGCGAAAAGAACCGATAATCCGACAAGTCGTGCCATTCCTGACGCGGCATATCAATTTGAACCAAACGGAGGGAAAACAGTGGAAAATATTCAATCTGCAAAAGAGCGTTTCGGCAACCTGATCGAAGCACAGAAAAAGCGTGTCGCAGCAATGCGTGCACAGGGCGATTTTATTGATTACGCAGCACTGGATCAGATCATCATCGGCGTGTGCGGCGGCGACGGCATCGGCCCGACCATTACGCATGAAGCAGAGCGTGTCCTGCGTTTTCTGCTGAACGACGAAGTAAAATCCGGCAAAATCGTTTTCAAAAATATCGACGGTCTTACGATCGAAAACCGCGCCGCACATATGCAGGCGATCCCCGATGATGTTCTGGCACAGCTGAAAGCCTGCCACGTCATCCTGAAAGGGCCGACCACCACACCGCACGCCGGTGACGAATGGCCCAACATCGAAAGCGCAAACGTCGCCATGCGCAAGGAACTGGATCTGTTTGCCAACGTCCGCCCCGTCAAGGTGCCGGAGGAAGGCATCGACTGGACCTTCTTCCGTGAAAACACCGAGGGCGCCTATACACTGGGCAGCTGCGGCTTTGAAACCGAGGACGGCATTTCGGTCGATTTCACCATTACCACAACGGACGGCACACAGCGCATTGCCGAGCTTGCGTACGATTTTGCAAAGAAGAATCACAAAGATCATGTGTCGATCGTGACAAAGGCAAACATCATCAAGGCTACGGACGGCAAATTCCTGGACCTGTGCCGTGCAGTCGGCGCAAAATACCCCGAAATTTCCACCGATGACTGGTTCATCGACATCATGACCGCAAAGCTTGTCGACCCCAAGCGCCGGCGCGATTTTCAGGTGTTTATCCTGCCGAACCTGTACGGCGATATCATCACGGACGAAGCTGCGGAATTTCAGGGCGGCGTCGGCACGGCGGGCAGCGGCAACATCGGCAAGCGCTATGCCATGTTTGAAGCGATCCACGGCTCTGCCCCGCGCATGGTGCGCGAAGGACGCGCCCAGTATGCCGATCCGTGCAGCATGCTGCGTGCATCGGTCATGCTGCTTTCCCACATCGGATATCAGGAAAAGGCAGATCTGCTGACCGCCGCACTGGACAAGTGCATGTTCACCGAAAAGGCACTGACCGTAACCGGACGTGACACCGGGTGCACCTGCAGCGAATTCGGCGATTATGTCATGCGCACGATCGAATCTCTGTAATCTAGCATTTTTAAAGGTTGGTGTAACGAATGGCCTCTCAGTCTCCCAATAAAGTATCCCTTCCCGTCATCAAGCGTCTGCCGAAGTATTACCGCTATATTTCGGATATGCACAAGAACGGTATTGTCAAAATCTCCTCCAGCGAGCTTGCCCACATGATGGGCACGACTGCGTCGCAGGTGCGCCAGGATCTGAACTGCTTCGGCGGCTTCGGCCAGCAGGGCATCGGATATCATGTCGATGTGCTTTTGTCCGAAATTTCAAAGCTTCTGTTCAGCGAACGCACGCTGGACGCCGTGCTGATCGGCACCGGCCGTCTGGGACGCGCCATTTCCGGCTATCTTTCTTCGGAAGCGCGCGGCTATCACCTTATGGCGGCATTTGACAAAAGCCCCGCGGAAATCGGACGCGAGATCCTGCCCGGTGTGATCGTGCGCGATGTGGCAGAGCTTTCCGATTTCTGCAAAGAGCATCAGCCTGACGTTGCCGTGCTGTGTATTCCGCGCTCCGGCGCACAGGCGGTTGCACCGACGCTTGTGGAAGCCGGCGTCAAAGGCTACTGGAACTTCAGCCACTATGACCTTTCCGTCGAATACGACGATATCACGGTAGAAAACGTTCATCTCGGCGACAGCCTGATGAGCCTTGGCTACCTGATGCGCAACGATCACTGATAAAGGAATGAAGCAGTAAAATGGCAAAATTATACTTCCGCTACGGCGCTATGAACAGCGGCAAAAGCACGGCGCTGATGCAGGTGGCCCATAATTACGAAGAGCGCGGCATGCGCGTTTTGATCATGAAGCCCTCGATCGACACCAAAGGCGGGGAAAAGCTGGTTTCCCGTCTGGGTGTGGAACGCACCGTCGATGTCGCGGTCGGCCCCGAACTGGATATCCTGGAATGTGTGCGCCGCGATGCTGCGGCAAACGGCGCGCCTGCCTGCATCCTGACGGACGAAAGCCAGTTTTTCACGCCCGAACAGGCGGAACAGCTTTTCATGGTGACCGTGGAATTGGATATCCCTGTCATCAGCTACGGTCTGCGCGCCGATTTTTCGCTGAAGGGCTTTCCCGGTTCCACCCGGCTTTTGGAGCTTGCGCACAATATCGAGGAGATGAAAACCATCTGCCACTGCGGACGCAAAGCGATTTTCAACGGACGCAAGATCAACGGCAAATTTGTCTTTGAAGGCGCGCAGGTCGCCATCGACATGGAAAACAACGTGGAATATGAATCCCTGTGTGCCCAGTGCTATTTTGCAGAGCGCAAAAAGTTTTTTGCCGAAAAATCCGGCAGCTGCACCTGTGGGGACTAATCAAGACCATACAAAATGCCCCGGAAACGGCAGATCCGTTTCCGGGGCATTTTTTCTGCGATTCATTTTTCGGTTTTGCCGTAATAAGCCACCAGCAGATCGACCACCGCGCCGTAGCTTTTGATGCCCAGCGTCTGGTCATAGCTTTGCAGAAAACCCGAATAGGTGCTTTCCGCTGCGGTAGAAACCGGCGATTCAAACTGCCGCCAGTATTCGTTATTGGCATGCAGATCGGCTTTTGCCGTATCGCACAGCTGCTGCGCGATCGGTTTCCACCGTTCGGGCGAAGCGCCGTACAGTGCATTGGAAAGGTGGATGTATCCCAAAAGATATCCGGAATATGCATACATCGGGTCCCCGCAGGTATCGCAGGCAAGGATCGCGGCAAAATTCGCCGTCTGCTCCGGTGCGATGCCGCGCACATGCGCCAGCTCATGCGCCACTGTCGCGGGCAGCAGACATTCGGGCGCATCGACGTTGATGTTCGCTTCGCCGGTGAACGGGAAGAAAAAGCCCGTAAAATTCACCGCACTCATAACGCGTGAACAGAAAACAGGCTTGGGCTTCACTGCCGGCACATCCAAAAACGGGAACTGCTGTTCCAGCCGGTCGTACACTGTATCCGAAGCTTTCAAAATCGCGCGGGTATTGCCGGTCAGCTTTCCCGGCGTGATATGCTGTGTCAGCGGTGCGGTTTCATTGATTTTATCCACAAACAGCTGCATCACTTCTGCAAGCTGATCCACAGAGATCGGCTCGGCATGCAGCCCTTCCGCTTCTTCAAAGGTCTGTGCATAATACGTCAGGCCCCACAGGCCGGTGAATGCCGTGTAGATGCTCAGCACCAGCACGGCATACGTCAGCACAGCGCGCCACAGCAGAGCAAGACGCCCGCCCTTTGTGCGGATGATGCCCGCCACCGTGCGCACGGCATAGACGATGCAGAAAATGACCACCGCCGCCCAGAATACTTCCGCCACGGAAAACGGCAGAAAGCCGCACAGGTATCCCATAACGCGGTGATACGGCTGCACAATATAATGCACAGCGAAATCCGAAGCCGCGCGGCTGTGCGTGACCAGACGGAAAAGCACCAACAGCACGCACAGCGCAGGCAGCGCGATGTATTTTTTCCGATCGCGCTGCCACACTGTTTTCCAATATTCTTTTTTCGGATTCTGTTCCATATCAGCGCCCCAGCTTATCCACAAGCGCCAGCACTTCTGCAATTTTCGCTTCCTGCTGCGCTTCTTCGCCGCTTTCAAATGCTTCCTGCACGCATCCTTTGATGTGTGCTTTCAGGATTTCTTTATTGGCTTTGCCCAGAATGGACTGCGTTGCCATGACCTGATTGGAAATTTCGATACAGTAACGGTCGTCTTCGATCATGGCAAGGATGCCGTCGATCTGTCCGCGTGCCGTTTTCAGAAGGCGCGTTACTGTTTTTTTATCCGCGCGCATCTCAGCCGTTGACTGCCGAGGATACGACCGTATAGCCTGCGTCCTCTACTGCTTTTTTCAGCACTTCTTCGCTGACAGTGTCTTTCACGGTGCACACGGCGTTCTTATTTTCCAGGCTGACAACTGCGCTGACGCCTTCCAGTGCGTTCAGGGCTGCATCCACATGGCCGCTGCATTTCGGGCACATCATTCCTTCAATATTCAGGGTGATCGTTTTCATTTTGGTTTCCTCCGTATTCGTTTTGTTTGTTTCGTTTAATGATACCACAGTATAACCTGCGTCTTCAACTGCTTTTTTCAGCGCGTCAGTGTCCATGCCCTGCGGCAGTGTGCACACGGCCTTTTTGCCTTCCAGATCCACCTTTGCCTGCACGCCTTCGATGCTGTTCAGTGCCGCATCCACATGGCCGCTGCATTTTGTGCACATCATGCCTTCGATGCCGAGCACCACTTCTTTTTCTGCCGGGGCGTTCGGTGCCGTCTGCACCATTTCTGCCGCAGTATTTTCCTGCGCCGGTGCAGCCGCCTGTTCCAGAACAGACTTTTCCACCGTTACCGCATGCTGCGTACCGTTCTGTGCCGCCGGAAGATCCGTGTGGTTTGCCTTGAAGCGCTTCAGACGAAGCGCGTTTGCAACAACGCAGACGCTGGAAAGGCTCATGGCTGCCGCGCCGAGCATCGGGTTCATCTTCAAATGGAACGGGATGTACAAAAGACCCGCTGCCACCGGGATGCCCACGGTGTTATAGAAGAACGCCCAGAACAAACTGAGCTTGATATTGCGGATGACCGATTTGGAAAGCCGCACTGCCGTGGCAGCGTCCCGCAGGTCGCTCTTCATCAGGACGACGTCCGCGCTTTCGATCGCCACATCCGTGCCTGCGCCGATTGCAATACCCACATCGGCGCGTGCCAGTGCCGGTGCATCGTTGATGCCGTCACCGACCATGGCAACCGTTTTGCCCTGCTTTTGCAGCGCCGCAACGTGCTGTTCCTTTTCCTGGGGCAGGACCTCCGCAATGACGTGCGGGATATCCAGCTGCCTGCGGATCGCCTCTGCCGTGCGGCGGTTGTCGCCTGTGAGCATTGTAACGTCAATGCCCAGCTGTTTGAATTCGCGGATCGCTTCAATACTGGACGGCTTTACAGTATCCGCCGCCGCAATGATGCCGGCCACCTGCGTTCCGCGGCAGAAGATCAGCGGCGTTTTGCCGTCGTTTGCCAAAGCGTCGATCGTCTCTTTGGTTTTCGCGGCAAGCTGCACGCCGCGTTCGGACAGCATCGTTTCGTTTCCGGCAAATACGGTCTGTCCGTTGTGCTTGGCTTCAATGCCGCGGCCGAACACCGCCTTGAAATCCGTCACTTCGCACGGCGCAATGCCGCTGTTCTGCGCATATTCGGTAACCGCCTGCGCCAGCGGATGCTCGCTCTGATGCTCAAGACCCGCCGCAAGCTCCACAAGCTCGCGTTCCGACACGCCTTCCGCCGTTACGATATCGGTAACGGACGGCCTGCCCTCGGTGATCGTGCCGGTTTTATCCAGTACAATGGCATTGACGTTGTGCGCGGTTTCCAGTGCGTCGCCCGATTTGATCAGGATGCCGTTTTCCGCACCCTTGCCGGTGCCGACCATGATAGCCACCGGAGTTGCAAGCCCCAGTGCGCACGGGCAGGAAATGACCAGCACCGAAATGCCGATCGAAATGGCAAATTCAGGCGTCTGACCAAGCAGCAGCCAGATGATGGTTGCCGCCGCGGCAATGCAGATGACCACCGGAACGAACACGCCGGAGATCTTATCCGCCATTTTGGCGATCGGCGCCTTGCTTGCGCTTGCATCCTCCACCAGACGGATGATCTGTGCCAGTGTCGTATCCGAACCGACCTTGGTTGCACGGAATTTGAAAAAGCCCGCTTTATTGATGGTCGCCGCGATCACGTTGCTGCCGACCGTCTTTTCAACCGGGATGCTTTCTCCGGTAATCGCCGCTTCATCAATGCTTGTCGTACCTTCGACGATGACGCCGTCCACCGGAACGCTCTGTCCCGGACGCACGATCACGATGTCTCCCGCCGCGACCTCCTCAACGGGGATCGTCTTTTCCTGCCCGCCGCGCTCCACGGTCGCGGTTTTCGGTGCAAGATCCATAAGCTTGGTGATCGCTTCGCTCGTCTTGCCCTTGCTCTTGGTTTCCATGAATTTGCCCAGCGTGATGAGGGCAAGGATCATCGCCGCCGATTCAAAATAAAGATCATGGTGATACCGTTCCACCAGCGCCATATCCCCGACGCCGAGGCCGTAGCCCATGCGGTATATGGCGAAGATGCCGTACACCAGCGAAGCCGAAGAACCGATCGCGATCAGGCTGTCCATATTCGGGCTGCCGCGGAACAGCGTTTTGAAGCCGACCTGAAAATACTTGCGGTTGATGTACATGACCGGCAGTGCCAGGATCATCTGCGTCATGGCAAACGAAACTGCATTTTCATGTCCGGTAAGGAACGACGGCTGCGGAAGGCCGAACATGCTGCCCATGGAAATGTACATCAGCGGAATGAGGAACGCGAATGAAACGATCAGACGCGTTTTCATGTTTTTCAGCTGTTCCGCCATGGGATTTGTGCGCGGCGCACTGCTTTTTGCCGCAGCGGGCACATCGCCGCCCGCCTGCGAAGCGCCATAGCCCGCCTGTGTTACGGCGTCGATGATCTCATCCGGACGGATCGGCGCCTCGCTTTCGACCACCATGCTGTTTGTCAGCAGATTGACGGTCACCTCTTTTACTTCCGGCAGCTTGCGCACTGCTTTTTCCACATGTGCGCTGCACGCCGAACAGGACATCCCTGTTACATCATATTTTTGTTTAACCATATCGGTCTTCCTTTCAAAACACTCCCCCGGGGTGGGGGTACACCATTAAAATACACTTTTTTGGTATATTTGTCAAGCTGTATTTGCCGGTTTCCTCGATGCCGGCTATACAAAAACTTTACACAAGTTTTACAATGTATGTTCTTATGACTTTCCGCGTTTTTTTAGTCAAAATCTTCATTTACGCAATTTTACCAATATATTTCGCCCATTTTTATTGAAATATACCCAAAAACATGCATTTATTCCCTCCATTTTTTCACGTTTTTGTCATTTTTGTTCTTTTGCGCAAGATTTGCATAGTTTAAAGCAATTTTTACAAATTTAAGGCAACCATTTCGTGCTATTCTGTTATTAGCGACAAATACGGAGAAATCATGCCGCTTCATTTCACATATGCGGGGGTCGTCCCCGCAAGGAGGAGGTAATTTATGGCTACCAAGTCAGCTGAAACAGACGCAAACGGTCTGCGCAAATTCGGGTTCCGCGATAAACTCGCATATGCTGCCGGCGATTTTGGCTGCAACATGAGTTTCGCATTGAAAGGTACGCTGACCATTTTCTGGACACAGTTCATGGGCATCGACAACATGGTGATGGCGTCGCTGCTTTTAGTGGTTCAGATCTGGGACGCGATCAACGATCCTCTGATCGGCGCTATGGTCGACGCAGATAAGCACAAATACAAACGCAACAAATTCCTTGCTTACATTTGGGCCGGTTCTCTTGGTCTTCTTGTTGCAGGCGCGCTTTGCTTTGTTCCGTGGAAAGGCGCTCCGTCCATGGTCAAAAACCTGCTGTTCATCGGCGGTTATATCATCTGGGATGCTTTCTACACCGTGGCAAACGTCCCGTACGGTTCTATCCTTTCCCTGATCAGTTCCGATCCTGTCGAACGTGCACAGCTTTCCACCTGGCGTTCGCTCGGTTCCTCGGTCGGCGCAATGCTCACCATGGCTTTGCTGCCTGTCCTGATTTACGACGAAAACAACGTTCTGCTGGGTGAACGCGTGTTCTTCATCGCACTGTTCATGGGTATTCTGGGCTTCATCGCCTTCCAGTTTATGATCCGCAATACCGTCATCCGTGTCGATACGCAGATCACTCTGAAAGAGGACACCCCGAAATTCAACCCGTTCAAGGCATTCGGCCACTTCATCCGCAACCGTGCTGCAATCGGCGCAACGCTTGCCCCGGTTGCAATCTTCCTCGGCATGGCGGGTGCAGGCACGGCAATGCAGATCATGTTCCAGTCCTATTTCAAAAATGCCCGCATCATGGGTATGGTGCAGATGATCCAGATGCTTGGCACCTTCCTGTTTATGCCGTTCATCGCAAAGATCGTCACCAAGTTCGGCAAACGTGAATCCGTTGTTGCCGGTTCCCTTGTCAGCATTTTCGCCTATATCCTGATGTTCGTTCTTCCGATCACTCCGGATTCCAAGGGCCTTGGCATGTTTGTTGCCTGCCAGATCCTCAACACGCTGGGCGCTGGTATCGGCAGCTGCGTGGGCTGGTCCCTTATGGCTGATGCAATGGACTATGAGGAATGGAAGTTCGGCACACGCAACGAAGGTACGACCTATGCTCTGCATTCCTTCTTCCGCAAACTGGCACAGGGCATCGGACCGTCGGTCGGTCTTGCTCTTGCAACCTGGTTCGGTTACAACGGCGCACTGGGCCCCAACCAGACTGCCGAAACCGCACTTAACATGCGCTATCTGACAGCTGGCATGTACCTCTTCAGCGCAGTTCTGCAGTTTGTTGCATACGGCCTGATCTTTAACCTGAGCAAGAGCAAACTGGCTCAGATGGAAAAAGATCTGGCAGAACGCCGCGCAAAAGCAGAATCCTGATGCTTGTTTCTTTGTATTCCATTTCACTTATGGTCTGATTCTCCGTAACCTGCAAAAAGCCGCACAGCATGCTGCTGTGCGGCTTTTGCGTTGTTCAAAGCTGCGGCAGAAAAGTGCTTTTCGCCTTTTTCTGCCGCAGCTTTCTTTTTTCATTCGGCCTGCGGATGTCTTTTTCCCCGCTTTGCCGGATACAAGCCTGCCCGCGGTTACCCGATAAGGAAGCGGAGGATCCCTGTGGACTGTACAAACAGCACGATCATAATAACCGGAACGACATACCGGATCATAACGCGGTACAGCTTTTTCCGGTTAAAGCGCACTGCGCCGATTTCCATTTCCTGCTCGATCCATTCCGGTTTGATGACCCAGCCGACAAAAATGCTTGTCAGAAATGCGATCATGGGCATCAGGAAACTGTTGCTGACGTAGTCCATAATATCCAGCAGCTGGCCGCTCTGGCCGTTCGGCAGTGTTACGCTGAAGTAAAGTGCATTGTAGCCCATGCAGATCACAATTGCACTGAGCGCCGAAAGCACCGCAATGACCATGCTCACCTTTTTGCGGGATGCATGGAAGATGTTCATGCAGGTTGCAACCAGTGTTTCCATGATCGAAACGCAGGATGTCAGCGCCGCAAACAAAATCATCACAAAGAATGCAATGCCGATCACGATACCCATGGCGCCCATGGAGGAAAACACCTTCGGCAGAGAAACAAACATCAGGCTCGGGCCGGACTGCATCCCCTCCGTGCCTGCAAAGACATAAACAGCGGGAATGATCATCATACCGGCAAGCAGTGCGACACTGGTATCAAAAATTTCGATCTGCGCAACCGAACGGTTCAGATCCACATCCTTTTTTACATACGAACCATAGGTGATCATAATCCCCATGGAAACGCTCAGCGAAAAGAACAGCTGGCTCATCGCATCCAAAAGAATGCTCAAAAAGCGCGAAACGGTCAGCCCCTTGAAATCCGGGATCAGGTAGACAGCCAGCCCCTGCAGCCCGGTGCGCTCGTTTCCGGCGGCATCGGTATGATGCAGTGTCAGCGAATAGATTGCAATGCCAAGAATCATCAGCAGCAGGCAGGGCATCACAAACTTTGAAAATTTTTCAATTCCCTTTTCCACACCTGCGTATACAACAGCTGCCGTCATGGCAAGAAAGATCAGCATGAATACGATCGGTGACACACTGC
Source organism: Ruthenibacterium sp. (assembly GCA_020025235.1). GTDB lineage: Bacteria > Bacillota > Clostridia > Oscillospirales > Ruminococcaceae > Ruthenibacterium. The sequence continues at coordinate 46,888 of JAHHSL010000003.1, read as the reverse complement.
TCGAAATAAACGAGGTAAAGTAGCCGTCCTGTGCGGCTTCCTGATACTGTCCGGTCATGTAAACCGCGGCATATTTCAAAATCCAGCCGCCGATCACGCTGTAATACGTCATAATCAGCACCGGCACCAAAAAGGTGATCTTGCCAAGAAAACCCCACCCGGAACGAATTGCCCCAAAGGCCTGCCACGCGTTTTTTCCGGTGCGCCGTCCGATGACAATATCCGTTGCAAGCAAAGTGAAACCAAAGGTCAGAACCAAAACCAGATAAATCAGCAGAAAAAGCCCGCCGCCATCCTGTGCTGCAAGGTACGGGAATCTCCAGATATTTCCCACTCCGACCGCACTTCCTGCCGCCGCCAGCACAAAACCGATCGAACTTGTGAATCCGCCTTTTTTCTTTGCTTCCATAAAAACAAAACTCCTCATCGTCGAAAGATTTGACTTCCTAACTATATCGTTTCGTGCGGCATTATGCAAAGCCCCAAATGTTTCTTTAAAATAAACTTTTGACATCCTATATTTCTTTGTGATAGAATATCTATCGAAAATGATGTATTTTAGCGCTATTTCCGGACGAAAACACAAAAATGGATATTTTAACGAAACTTTTGAGGGACACCTATGGAAAACATCAATCAGTGCCTTGGTGCGCGCATCCGCAATTACCGAAAAATGAAAAAACTGACCCTGCAGCAGCTTGCCGATCAGATCCATAAAAGCCGCGCGACGGTCAGCAAATATGAAACCGGAGAAATCACTCTGGATATCGAGACGTTGTTTGAAATCAGCAAGGTTCTGGATGTAGACCTGAGCCGTCTTGCCGATTACCGCCCCGATGAGCAGCCCCCGCTGACCCCTGCCGTCGATTACAGCGGTGAAAGCCCCTTCTTCAAGGCAGACCGGCTGTACTTCTATTTTTACGACGGACGATACCACCGGCTGAAAGAGGCCGTGATCGATATCCACAAAAATGTGGTGGATAAGGATGGCTGCTGCGATGCCAGCATGTCGATCCGCTCCTCCACCCCCACAGGCCGCAGCAGCGAGATCTACTATAACGGCAGCGTATTGTACAGTGATATGCTGATTCGTTTTTCCTTTGTAAACTGCTATAACAAACTGGAGCAGGATCTTCTTTACATCTTTAATCCCCTGGAACTGCGCGACTACACGGAAGGTCTTTTGTGCGGTATTTCAAGCGCCGATCTGATGCCATGCGCGTTCAAGTGCCTTGTGACGCTGAACCCCAGCACCGACTATGAAAACCTGCAGCAGCATCTGCTTTTAAGCGTAAAGGATCTGCGCCGCTGGCAGAAAATGAACATGCTGATCGTCGATAACAACAGCTGATGTCTGCCCCATTTGCCGCGCGGCTGCGGCGTATTCCGCTTTGTCCCAACCAAAGCCGGATGCAAAAGCCGCGGAATCCGGTTTCGGTTTTCCGCAAGACAACATGATTTCCCGGCCAAAATTCAAAAAGAAAGAGTGAATTTTATGAATCTTCAGATCCGCTGTGCCGAAGCTGCCGATTACGACAGTACCGAAGCCATTATGCAGCAAGTCCATGCAATGCATGTGCACTGGCGTCCGGATATCTATAAGCCCGCCGCACCGGTCTATTCCAAAGCATACTATGACAAGCTGATGTGTGAAAAGCGCCTTCTTGTCGCCGAACTGGATGGACAGGTCGTCGGTCTGCTCAGCTTTGTATACCGGCATGTGGAATCTGATAAACAGGTGACGCGGAATATTCTTTTTGTGGACGATCTTGCTGTAAAAGAAGCGTTCCGCGGGCGCGGGATCGGCAGCCGCCTGCTGGCATTTGCCCGGGACAAGGTGCAGCAGGAGCATCTGGACGGGCTGGAACTTCAGGTAAACGCCATGAACCACGCCGCCCGCAAACTGTATGAAAAGCTGGGCTTCACCGAAAAATCCATCAATCTGGAGCTTCGGTAACGCGCCGCCGCGCTGCTTTTCATTCAAACGGCAGCAAAAAACGGAGTGTATCGTGTGATACACTCCGTTTTTCATATTTCCGATATCAGGATGCTTTTGTGCAGGATCAGACTTCAAAGCTGACAGCGCTGTCGCCCTTGAGATCCACGCCGAATTCATAATCGTTGCCCGGCAGGATCGCATTCAGCAGGATTCCGACGATTGCAGCAATTGCAAGGCCGGAAAGCGTAAAGCTGTAAGTTTCACCAAGCGGGATCGTGATGCCGCCGACGCTGTTGAAGCCCAGTGCCGAAACAAGGATCACCGCTGCAATGATCAGGTTGCGGGATTTTGTGAAATCGACCTGATTTTCGACAATGTTGCGCACGCCGACAGAAGAGATCATGCCGTACAGCACAAACGAGATGCCGCCGATGATCGCTGCGGGGATCGTCTGCAGCGCCGCGCCGATTTTCGGGAAGAAGCTGAGGAAGATTGCAAAGCAGGCTGCAATGCGCATAACGCGGGGGTCATACACCTTGGTCAAAGCCAGAACACCGGTGTTTTCGCCGTAAGTGGTGTTTGCCGGAGCGCCGAACAGGCCGGCGATGCTGGTTGCAAGGCCGTCACCCAGCAGGGTGCGGTGCAGACCCGGGTCCGACAGGTACGAACGTTCGCAGGTTGCGCTGATTGCCGCAATATCGCCGATGTGTTCCATCATAGTTGCCAGTGCGATCGGCGCGATCGTGATGCATGCGCTCAGGCTGAATTTTGCCATGCCGGAAGTGTGCACCGCAAGGCCGACCCAATCTGCTTTATTGATTGCCGTGAAGTCCACTTCGCCCATAAGGATCGCCGCAATGTAGGAAACCACGATGCCGATCAGGATCGGCAGGATCTTCGTCATGCCTTTGCCCCAGATATTGCACACGATGATGACAACAAGCGCGATCATGGCCAGTGTCCAGTTTGTAGAACAGTTGGTGATAGCCGTAGGTGCCAGGATCAGGCCGATCGAAATGATGATCGGGCCGGTAACGACCGGCGGGAAGAAACGCATGATCTTGCGCACGCCGAACACCTTGATCAGCGCGCTGAGCAGGACATAGATCAGGCCTGCAACCACGATGCCGCCTGCCGCATACGGAAGCATCTCGCTGGGGGTGCCGTCCTTGCCAAGGGGCGCCACTGCGGCATATCCGCCCAGGAACGCAAAGCTGGAGCCAAGGAACGCAGGAACCTTTCCCTTTGTGACAAGGTGGAACAGCAGTGTGCCGATGCCTGCAAACAGCAGTGCCGTGGAAACGTTGATCCCCGTCAGGATCGGAACCAGTACCGTTGCGCCGAACATCGCGAACGTATGCTGCATGCCCAGCACCAGCATCTTTCCGATGCCGAGCTTGCGCGCGTCATACAATCCTTCTTTTCCGAGCTCGATTTTTTCTTTTTCTTTGCTCATTCAATACTTCCTCCTCAAATAGACCTTTCTGTATCCAAACACCGCTCGGGTGATTGACAGCAGCCAAAAAAAGAGGCATTCCCGTTATTGTGCAATAACGGAAAATGCCTTCTGCTCATGTTAAAACGGAATGTGAAAAGAGCGCCCTGTTTGTTTCGCATAAAACGGATGCGGCAGTGCGTTTTTTATTTGCATATTCAGCTGATGTATTAAAAGCTTTCATATCCAAACCCTTTCCCAAACCTAATATAGGATACCAGACATTTCCCTTTGATGCAAGCCTTTTTTCGTGTTTTTTCTCATTTTTCTGTCCGGAGCGCATTTTCCGGTTTTGCTTCCTGCTGAATCAGCGTCTTGAGCTCTGCCAGCGCCTTCTTTTCAATGCGGGATACATAACTGCGGCTGATGTGCAGCAGTTCGGACGTTTTCTGCTGTGTCATCGGCGGAAGGCCGGAAAGGCCGTACCGCAAAATCACGATCTGGCGCTCTCTTCCTTCCAGACGGTTCACCACGCGGCGCAGCAGCCGCATTTCCTCCCGACGTTCAAGATCCTCGCGCAGATCAAAGCTGTCCGCCACCACATCGTTCAGCGTCAGGCCGTTCCCATCCTTATCACATTCGATCGGCTCATGGATCGACACATCATTTTTCAGCTTTTTATCCGACCGGAACTGCATCAGGATCTCATTTTCAATACACCGCGCCGCATAGGTGGCAAAGCGCGCCCCTTTCTGATGATCGAAGCTGTTCACCGCCTTGATAAGGCCGATCGTACCGATGCTGATCAGATCCTCCTGCTCTACATTCGCGGCATAATATTTTTTTGCGATATGTGCTACCAGCCGCAGATTGTGGCGGATCAGCCGGTCTTTTGCCTGCGCGTCCCCCGCTTTCATCGCGTCAAATGCTTCCAGCTCCTCCTTTGCAGAAAGCGGCTTGGGGAAGCTGCTGCTTTCCAGATGCAGCGCAAAATACAGCAATTTTCCTGCAACAATGCTCATAAATACTCCGAACATGCTGTTTTCCTCCTTTTCTTCCTACTGCATTGTATGGATTTTTTTAGGACGGCATGCCGTTTTCTTGCACCTGTTTCGGATCTGCACGTTCCGTTTTTCTTTTTTTGCCGTTTTCTTCGCATTTTATGTTCATTTCAAGGAAAGTTCACATTGTACCTCTTGTTTCCGGAAACGTGCCGTGCTATCATAAAAACCTAAGAAGCATTTCAAAAGATAGATGCGTAATACAATGATGAGGAGGAATCCGGCGGGACCGGGGATGATCAATTGCATTCTCATCGTTTTTTCAAAAGCCGACAGTTCCTGCCTTTATTTTGAATGAAATTTGAAATCGTATGTGACAGTTCAGCAGACCTGCCCCAAAGCTACACACAGCAAAACCGGCTCACGGTCGTTCCTTTTTATGTTTCACTGGACGGCGAAACCTACCAGAAGGAAGGCGTTGATATTTCGGTCGCCGATTTTTATCAGGCCATGATCGACCATCCCGACTGTTTCCCGAAAACCTCGATGCCTTCGATTCAGGATTACATCGATGCGTTCCTGCCCTTTGTGCAAAGCGGCATGCCGGTTTTGTGCATCTGTCTGACACAGAAGTTCAGCGGCTCGTATCAATCTGCCATGACGGCAAAGGCTTCGATTCAGGACGATTATCCCGACGCCGACATTTACGTTATGGATTCCCGCCTTGTGACTGCACTGCAGGGTCTGCTTGTCACCGAAGCCGTCCGCCTGCGGGATATGGATCTGGAACTTTCCCGCGCTGTGCCGCTGCTGGAGGAGATTCGGGGAACCGGCCACATCTTCTTTACGACAAATGACCTGAAATATCTGGAGCACGGCGGCCGTCTGGGCAAGGTTGCCTGCATCGCCGGCAGCATGCTGAACCTCAAGCCCCTGCTTCATTTTTATGATGGCGAGCTTGGCACGACCGAAATCTGCCGCGGACGCCGCAAATCCCTGCAGAAGGTCACCGAAAAATTTGTTGCCTATCTGAAAGAAAACAACATTGATCTGGACGGCTATCTGTTCTGCACCGGTATCGGCATTGATATTCCCGAATACGATGATTTCAAGGCATATCTGCTTGAAACGTTCGAGCGAAAGGGACTTTGCCCCGAGGATTTCGGCAAGGCCAACATCGGCGCAACGATCGGTGTTCACACCGGCCCGTATCCGATCGGGCTCGGGTTCCTGAAAAAATGTGATATCTGATTTTCATTTTTCTTCTTTCTCCCTGCAAAAGCCCCCTGTTTTCAGGGGGCTTTTGCTTTTCATCTGCCTGCTTTTCTGCTATAATGGCGATAGAAAATCCGCAGAACGGAAAGGGATGCATTATGGAATTTTACGATATGATCCAAAACCGGCGCACGATCCGCAAATTCACACAGCAGCCGATCCCGCAGGAGGTTCTGCTGCGTCTGGTTGACGCCGCGCGCCTTGCGCCCAGCGCAGCCAATCTGCAGCCGCTGAAATACAAGATCGTATCCGACAGCGAAACCGTCGCAGCCATGCAGCCGCTTGTGCGCTGGGCCGCTTATCTTGCCCCGAACGGCGCCCCGAAAAAGGGCGAACAGCCCACCGCTTTCATCGTCGTTTGCATCGACCGTTCGATCCGTGATATCACGGAAACACCGGACGCCGGTGCCGCCGTGGAAAATCTGCTGCTTTCCGCTGTATACGAAGGGCTGGGCGCATGCTGGATGGGCAGCATCGACCGCAAGGAGATCCATGCGCTTTTGCAGCTTCCGGACGAATGCTGCATCCATACGCTGATCGCACTCGGCTACCCTGCCGAACATTCGCAGACGACCGGCATTACCGAAAACATCCGGTATTACCGCGATGAAAACGGCGTGATCCATGTGCCCAAGCGCACGCTGGAGGATATTCTGCTGTAACCGTTCCGATCATTTGCCCGTCCCGCAAAAAGACGAATCAAAAAGGCCCCGGCAAGAGCGCATGCTCTGCCGGGGCCTTTGCTTTTCAATTAAAGAACGTCCATGCTGGCGACGCGCCAGCCGTCCTCTGTCCGCACCATAAAAATCTCATAGGCGCTCGGGTATTCGTGGCGTCCCCCGCTGTTGATCACATAGGTAAAGCTGACCTTGCAGGAAATATGATCCGGACTGTATGCCGTAAATTCTTCCGTCTGCATATTTTCAAACTCATAGGAGGTATGGTCTGCATACCAGCCGTTGTAGAACGTTTTCAGGCTGTTATAGAAATCACTTTCACGCACAAGGTATTTTGCAACCTGCTTGAAGCTGGCGTCCTCGCTGATAAAGCGCGCGTACACCTTTGCCGCCTCCACGGCAAGTTCCTGCACTTCGGCAGCCTGTTCTTCGGAAAGAAGCGCCTTTACCTCATAGACATTCGGCTGCTCTGTCTCACGGATCACGCACTCCTGCACACCGGGCGCCTGTGCCGTCAGTTCCGGTGCGGTCAGGAAGCCTTCCAGCGTATAGCATGCCTGGATCGGGGTTTCCATGCCCTCCGGCAGGCCCGCGTAATACTGCGTCTGCTGCAGCGTGCGGAAATCCTCGCTGACAGGCTCACCGTTTGCCGAAAGCACTGCAAATTCCGGTGCAAGCACGACACAGGGCTGCTGCATTGCAAAGACGTCCTGCAGCTTTGCGATCTTCCAGCCGGTGTTTCCAAAGGCGTCGCTTTCCTGCTTTTTTTCCAGAACCACCTTTGCCAGTGTATCCTCCCCCGCTTTTACAAGGTAGATCGCCTCCTGCTCGCCGGAGCGGTATTTTTTCAGTTCCAGTTCACCGGCTGCGTCCAGTTTCTGCCCAAGATATGCATCAAAATCTTCTTCCGATACATGGGCAGTCGGTGCAAATCCGCTTTTATCGCGAATCGCCTCGAACCGTCGGTTTTCAAACAGCTCCAGTGCATATTCTGCAGCGTGCACCGGCATGCTGCTTTCGTATGATCTCAGCGCCTGCCACAGATAGATAAGGCCGCAGCAGATAACCACCACCTGAACGGCCAGAAATACCGCCATGAACTTTTTAAAGCCGGTGAAACCGCTTTTTTCTTTTTTGGGATTCATTCGATCATGCCCTTCCTCTGCCCTGCGGCATTATTTCACAAGGATCGCCGTCGGCACCTTGCGCGGGCCGTACAGCGAAGCACATGTTGTGATAATCTCGTTTTCATAAATCATCAGGGACGACGATCCGCCGTCCAGATTTGCGGCATTGATTGCTCCAAACTGCAGCATCACGTCAACAAGGTCATTATAGGTTGCACCGATGCTGTGTGCCTGCCGTCCGTCGATCACCAAAATCAGAACGGCGCCGTCCTTGCGCTGCCCGATCGCGGTGCGCGGATTCAGCCCGCCGCCGGTACCGTTCACTTCGGCCGGTTCGCCGTTGACGACAAGCACAGGCCCGAAGCTGACAGCGTCGCGCAGGCCGCGTTCCAGCGCCTGCTCTCCTGTCATCTGCCCGACGATCAGGCGGTTTTCCGCATCAAAGCCGATCACGCTGGAAGAAGCACTGCGCGAACCGTACACAAGCTCGCCCCCCTGGATGACGATGCCCAGCGGCTGACCGCCAAGCCCCATGCCGCCTTCGTCTGCAAAGCCGCCCGCGTTCACACCTGCAATTGCCCCGTCGCGCTCCACCATTTCCGCTACGCGCATGCCTGCAACATCCGCCCCAAAGCTCGGCGGTGCAGCCACATACACGCGGGAAGGGTCGTTTACGATCATCATTTTTCCCTTGAAGGTGCTGCCTTTGACGTCCACGATCTCCAGTCCGTTCAGGTCAAAATCCTGCGCATCCTCCTGCGGCATCTCAACAAGTGCTTCGTCGGTGACTTCCTGCGTTTCCTGCACGGCATTATCGGCAAGGATCGCTTCGACCTCTTCCTCGCTGAAATACAGATGTGCAAGGAATTTTGCCGCGCTGGTTTCCATAACGGAAACCACAAAAAGATCGCGCGCCGCTTCGCTCGGCCCATAGCAGATGATCGCCATGCCGGAAAATGCAAAAATCAAAACCGAAACCAGCAGTGAAAGAACGCACAGGCCGATGCGCTGTGCCAGCACGGCGGCATTGCTTTTTTTCTTCTTTGCCGATTTCTGCACCGGCTTCTCGGTTTGTGGCTGCTCTGCTTCCTGCCGGGTTTCCCTTTCTTGCTGTTCTTCCTCGTTCCAATAGGTCATGTTTTCCATTTGTTTTTCCTTCTCTCTCCCAATCAGCGCTTTTTAAACACCCATTCCCTCTGGATCTGAAAGCTCAGAAGGAACAGGCAGAAATCCACTGCAAGCTTGCTGATGATCTCTGCACCCGCGTACACTGCCGGAGGGAACACCCTGCACAGCAGATAAACGCCCCCGTATGAACACAGCATCTGCAGCGTGCACAGCAGATAGTAGCGGAACACCGTACTTTTCATACTGCCCTGATTGCCGAAAACCGCCGTGCGGTTCAGCATATAATTCACAAAGGAGGATACGATGCGCGCCGTCACCGTTGCGGCCAGCAGACGCTGCGAAAGCTCGCACGCGGGGCCCAGCAGGCGAAGCACAAGCCAGTACATTACAAAATCCACGCCGAGTGACGCCGCCGATGCAAGGACAAATTTCAACAGCACACGGTAAATGCGCAGGGAATCGCGGATCGGATTGAAATGCGACGATTTGTTTTCCTCAAGATAGATCGTGCGGATCGGCACTTCCACCACGGGGATATTTTTATTGCGGATCTCGATGAGCATGCTCGTTTCGTATTCAAAGCGTTCTCCGTATAGATCCAGAAAATCCCGCGTCATCGCACGGGGTATCGCACGAAGGCCGACCTGCGTATCCGAAACGCGGATGCCGCATGCAAACCGGAACATCCACACCGTCAGCTTATTGCCGAACCGGCTGCGCAGGGGAACATTCGGCGCGTTGAAATCCCGCGTGCCAAGGATCAGGCTGTCCGGATGTTCGCGCAGCGCCTGTGCACAGCGCACGATATCGTCGATATGATGCTGATTATCACCGTCCACGGTCACCACGCCCAGTGATTCCTTTCCGCGGCGGTTGAGATAATCATTGAACGCGGTCTTCAGCGCACGCCCCTTGCCGAGATTTTTATTGTGGCGGAGAAGCCTGCATTCGGGATGCTGCGCCGCCTGTTCAAAATAGCAGGAATGTTCTGCATCGCTGCCGTCATCGACGATCAGGATATCTTCAAATCCGGCCCCAAGCAGCCCGTCCACAACCTCGATCATCTTATGATCCGGGTTCAGCGAGGGAAGCACGATCGTGATATCTTTCATATTTTTCGCTTCCTTTTTTCAGTATCGGTTACCGCTTTTTATTCGTTTTGCTTCGTACCGCAAGCTGTGCCAGAAAGGCAAGCATCAGCACGCCGCTCACCGCCAGCAGAACGCCCGAAAACCGGATCGGTTCAGACTGTTCCGTTTGCTCTGCGCCGTCAGCGGGCATTTTTGCCGTTTCGTCCGGCTGCAGCCCCTCTGATGAAGCCGAACTGTTCTGCGCTTTCGGCTCGCGGCAAAGCTCCTCCGGCTGGTGGATCGCTTCTTCCTCAAAAACAATGTTTTCAAAGAAATCATTTTTCAGAACGTCCGGCCCCACCGCTGTGTGCGCAAGGCCGAAGCGTGTGCTTCCGTACACGTCTTTTTCGCCCATCTGAAAGCCCCTCTGCTGCGAAACATGGCATTTATATGCTTCGCATGCGATCTGATACGCCGTTTTTCCGCCAAGCGGCTTCACCGGCACGCTCCAGTCCATAACGATTTCGTTTTCGGGATACAGATGCAGATACAGCTTCGGGATTTCCCACACGCCGTATTTTTCTGCACTTTCGGGACACCATTCGGGGTCTGCCGTCCTGTTCACGATCTGCATCAGGCCGTAGGAATTGAGCCGGTGCACGCCGTGGCCGTATTCACCGGCAGTATCGTGCCCGATGACCACATACGGCTTGAAGCGGCGGATCAGCTCCGTCTGGTACGAAAGCACTTCATCGACATCATACAGTTCCATAGCGTGATCGAGCGATTCCGAATAGTAATCCGGAAAGCTGCCGATAACGGGATACGCCCGCACACCGCACATCCAAAGGCCGTTGAGCATTTCATGCGGGCGGTACGGCTCGCCGTTGTGGTTCGTCAGATAGGCGACCTGCACACGATATCCTTTTTCCGCCGCATAATACGGCAGCGTGCCGCCGAAAAACAGCAGTTCGTCATCCGCATGCGTCGGAAGCACCAAAAGATCGGCGCGTTCATACGGCATCTGCCAGCACTGCACCCAATCCGGTGCCGCGCCTTCTTCAAACAGATATACGTCGCACACAACGCCCATATCGTCTTCCGCTTCCAGCTCGATCCGTGTGGTTTTTTCCGGAAGTTCGGTATAATGATGCAGAAAGCTGTTCGTGCGGTCGAACGTGATCTCTTTGTCACCGCAGACAAGCTTCCAGTCATCCGGCGTATGATCCCATATGATGTACACGGAGGATGCCGCCTGTTCGCTTGTGATCGTGACCGATGTTCCCGCCGGGATCTGGAATTTGGTTGCACGGTTGCGATCCGTCAGCGCCCACGACGCCTTGGCGATATTGTGCGCCGATACTGTGATGCCGCCCGTCAGTTCCTGTGCCGTTTCCTGGTGGGTCTCGGGATGTTCGGCAGGCGCACGTCCGCACTGCGCATGTGCGCCGAGCGCCGCGAAGGACATAACGCCCGCCAGCGCCAGAGTGCACAGCATCCGCATTTTCCCTGTACGTCTCATCATCGTTCCCTCTTTTCCCAGACTTAGCCGGCACCGTGGTGCTTAAAAAGGCTGCCCGTCTGTTTTCTGCATTCCTGTACGATGTTTTCTTTCAAATGCAAATCGGATCACTTCCATTTTACCACAAACTATCTGCGGCAAGCTGTATTTTTCGTTTTTTTCTGTTATTTTGACTTCATGAACCGTTCATTGCGCCGATTGCTCTCTTCGATCAGCGCGCGGATCTCCCGCGTCACCTGTTCCACCTCCTGATGAAACATCGACGCCGAAACGCGCATTGCCCCGTGCCCGAGAATGATCATCTGTTCGGCTCCGTCCGAAGTAGCAACGCGCACCCTGCGTTTTTTCGCCAGCTGATACGTTGTTTTTTCAATATACATATCGGCCGTTTCCGCTTCTTTTGTATATACGATAAAAATATTATTGTATTTTGCAACATCCCCCGCGCCGTGCTTTACCTTATAGGCGTCAAATACCAAAATCACCTGGCATTTGTGAAAGCCCTGGTAGTTGCACAGGATATCGGCCAGCGCGGTTCGCGCCGCATCAATATTTTCCCGTCCCAGCTCCCGCAGCTCGTCCCACGCGAAAATGATGTTGTACCCGTCCACCAGCAGATATTCCGGCCCGGAAGGCTCATACACATATTCCTTCTGCGGCTGCGGCGCTGTACGGAACAGCTCCCTGCGTTTGGAAGGCCCGTAGGTGCGTTCAAAAATGGCGGCAAGCTCCGCTTCCTCTGCCAGAGAATCCCCCTTTTGCACACAGGGCGACGGCGCAGGGCGGATCGGCTCGAACGCGCGTGTATCCTCTTCCGGCTCCGGTACGACGCCGCTTTGCACATGGGCGTATTCCGGCACCTGCGCCCACGGGACGATAAAGCCCGAACCGTGCGCGCAAAAGACGGAATCCGCCGGATTTTCGGTATCGCGTTCGGCGTCATAGCCGATCGCATCCACCACATCCGCTGTTTCATGGCACGGCTCATAGCCGGAAAGCGTGCAGCTGATTTTCCCTTTCCCGCGGGAAAAGCCCGTCAGCTCGGCAGGATATCCCCGCATTTCCGAAACCGGCGCGCGCCCTTCCAGCACCGCTGTGTCCGGCGTGCTCTGCGGCGGGGCAAAGCTGCCGCCCATGCGCTGCACATCCGCGATCACGCGGCCGATCTGCTCGGGCGGCACTTCGATGCGGAACGAATACCACGGCTCCAGCAGGATGCTCTGCGCCTGCATCAGCCCCTGACGCACCGCGCGGTACGTCGCCTGACGGAAATCCCCGCCTTCGGTATGCTTGATGTGGGCGCGCCCCGCAACAAGCGTAATTTTCATATCCGTGATCGGGCTGCCCGTCAGCACGCCCGGATGCGTGCGTTCGGCAAGGTGCGTCAGGATCAGCCGCTGCCAGTTTTTATCCAGCACGTCCTCGCTGCACGCGGTTTCAAACCGAAGCCCGCTTCCCCTTGCAAGCGGCTGCAGAAGAAGGTGCACCTCGGCATAATGGCGCAGCGGTTCAAAATGCCCGATGCCCACCGCCGGTGCTGCGATCGTTTCCTTATATACGATTTTTCCGGGTGCAAAGCCCACGGAAATGCCAAAGCGCTCGAGGATCATGCGCTTGATGACATCCAGCTGCACTTCGCCCATCATCTGCAGACGGATGACCTGCAGCCGCTCGTCCCACACGATATGCAGCTGCGGCTCCTCTTCTTCCAGCTGGCGGAAATCCTGCAGTGCCCGGTGCGCATCGCACCCTTCCGGCAGGCGCACTTCACAGCTCATCACCGGCTGCAGCACTGCGTCCTGCGCCTGTTTTTCTCTGCCCAGCCCCTGCCCGAGACGGGTTTTGGAAAGCCCCGTCACCGCGCACACCGTCCCCGCACACACCTGTTCGGCGGCGGTAAAGCGCGCACCGGAATAAATGCGGATCTGGTCGATCTTTTCCTGCCATTCCTGCCCGTTTTCATCCGTTCCTTTCAGGACGTCCTTGACTTTCAGCGTGCCGCCGGTCACTTTCAGATACGTCAGGCGCGCGCCCTGTGCATCGCGTGCGATTTTATATACGCGTGCGCCGAACTGCCCCGGATACTGCGGGCAGCGGGCATAGCGGCCGAACACATCCAAAAGTTCCTGCACACCCTGTGTTTTCAGTGCCGCGCCGAACAGACATGGAAAGACCTTTCGCTGCGCCACCGCACCGGCGATTTCCTGTGTGGTAAGCGTTCCGTTTTCAAGGTACGCTTCCGTCAGCACTTCGTCCTGCACTGCGATTGCCTCCCACAGCGCCTCATCCTCCTGCGTGAAATCAAGGCAGGCGTCGCTGAGCGATTTCTGCAGCTGCTGCAGCACTGCGTTTTTGTCTGCACCCGCAAGATCCATTTTATTGATGAACAAAAAGGTCGGGATCTGATACCGTTCGAGCAGCTTCCATACCGTAAGCGTATGGCTCTGCACGCCGTCTGTTCCGCTGATGACAAGGATCGCGTAGTCGATGACCTGCAGGGTGCGCTCCATTTCACCGGAAAAATCCACATGCCCCGGGGTATCCAGAAGCGTCAGCGCAAACTGCCCCAGCGGCAGCACCGCCTGCTTTGAAAAAATGGTGATGCCGCGTTCCCGTTCCATGGCATCGGTGTCAAGATATGCATTGCCGTGATCCACTCTGCCCTGCCGGCGCAGTATTCCGCCGCAGTAGAGCATCGCTTCCGACAAGGTTGTTTTCCCTGCGTCCACATGTGCCAAAAGGCCCACGTTCAGCGGTGTTTTGCTTGTCTGCTCCATAAAAAAGGAGTCCCCTCCTGATACTGCCGTTTTCTTTCAGTATAGCATAAAATACACAAAAAAGTCGACAGAAATCTGCTCTTTTGCCGCGTGTGCCGCCCACCAAAGCAGGCGTCTTCCGGTGCAGATCCTGGCGCACTCTTTGAACTAAAAAAGAACGGAGCGTTTGTCCGCTCCGTTCCCTTTGTTCACCCATGATATGCTTTGATTTTTTCCAGGATTTCCAGATCGGCGGGGCAGAACTCGTACTGATCGATTTCCCCTGCCGTGATCCAGCGGATATCCTCGTGTTCCAGCTTCTGCGGCGTTCCGGCTTCGATCGAAGCCCAGAACAGCGTCAGATGCACCGTAAGATCCGGGTAAGTGTGCGTCACCTGCGCAAATTCCTCCTCCACCCGAACCGTGACCGCCAGTTCTTCCTGACATTCACGCCGGAGCGCCTGCTGCTTTGTCTCGCCCGGTTCCACCTTGCCGCCGACAAATTCCCATAAAAGCCCGCGCGCCTTATGCGCCGGACGCCGGCAGATCATGAACCGATCTCCTTCGCGGATCAGTGCCGCCACCACTTCTGTCATATTTTCCTCCGTTTCCTTTTGCCGTGCGCCGTACAGCGCATCACCCGCCGTGTTCTTTTTCCTGCGCCGCGGCGTTTATGCTTTCGGCAAGAATATGCATCCAGCTTTCGTCCTTTTCCGTTTCCGGTTCGTACATGCGGACCATTTCCGCGTGCACCACGATGTTTCCTTTGCGGAACAGCAGCTGTTCCGAATAAAGCTCATACGCCATAACGTCCTGCGCGTCAATATCCGGCGCGGGTTTTTCCGCAAAGCCTTTTTCATGCCGTTTTTCGCTGCCGATCCCCTTTACCAACCGTTCGGCAAGCCATTGCGTGCGCATTTCATAATAGTGCACGGTATAGATGCCGCTCAGCACGGTGCCGTCCTGCTGCGTTATATCGGCACGCTCGCGCCATTCGATCATGCGCGGTGCAAGCGGGTCATGGGAAAGCTCCACCGTGTTGAAGCCATTCCCGTACACCTGCACATTTTCCATGGCCGGGCGGTAATCCTGCGCCATGGGGCCGGCAAAATCCGCAAGCGTTGCAAACGGTGCCGCACCCTCATATTCGCGCAGCGGGATCTGATTTTCCCCCATGGCGGAAGCATACCACCTATGGGCGCCGCCGAAAACAGCCGCAGCTGTCAGCACGATCTCCACTGCCAGCACAGCATAGCGCCGCACCGCCCGCTTTGCCGTATCGGTTTGCTTTTCACGCACCGGCTGCCCGCGCAGCTTTTTCTGATAGCGGGAAAGCGCCGCCAGCTCCCGGAGCGCGCCGACGACGATCAGCAGCGCCAGCAGCAAAAAGCAGAGTGCAAGCCATGTGCTGCAGCCCAGAACAAAATGGATCACCGAAATACGGCGCGGCCACCAGAGCAAAACCGGATACAAAACCAGGAAAAAGAATGTCTGGAACAGCGCCACCCGCCTTCTGCTTTTTACCGCATTCAGCGTCATCGCATGCAGTTCGGGGTCGGTGTGCATCTCCCGCGTATCAGCCGATGCAGAACGGTAAATGTAAAAATCCCCGTAATGATCGACATATTCCCAATCGTATGCTTCGTTCAGCTCCAGCTCTTCCGGCCGCGGCCTTCCATCGTCCTCTGCCCATAGGCTCGGCTGCTTTTGCGCGGCATCCAGACGGTAGCGCATCTTCTGCGGCCTGCATGCCGAAAAGGTGAAAAAGCCGAGCAAAATCCCGTCCTGTTCCAGCATCCAGCCCTTTTGCGCCATTTCAGAAAGCCAGCTTTCCAGCCCCTCCACATCATACGAGGGGCACGGCGCAAGACGGTGGATCCGGCGCTTGTTCGTTTCCTGCGAATGTTTCATCTTGACACCTCCCGCGCATTTTGCGCATCGGCAAGACAGGCACGCAGACGGCAAAGCTCCTCTTCATACGCCTTTGCGCCTTTGCCTGTGATTTCATAGGTTCGTTTGCGTCCGTCCACTTCGATTTCCCGGATATAGCCTTCCTTTTCAAACTTTGCCAGAATCGTATAAAGCGTTGCCGGGCCGATCTTCATTCGCCCGTGCGAATGTTCTTCGATATATTCTGCCGCGTCAATGCCGCACATCGGCCCGGAACAGAATGCCATAAGCACATAAAACATGCTTTCCGTCAGGCCGTCCATTGCCCGTTTCGGCATTTTATCCACCGCCTTTCCGCAATATCATAATATGATATCATCTAACGATATTATAGGCGCATACTGCAGCTTTTGTCAAGGCTGCAAATTTTTTTTTTGCAAAACATGCCGAAGGCTGTTATAATGGGAAAAACCAAAACAGAGGAAAGCGAGGCTTTTTATGCAGAAACTCAAGAAACTGAAATTTATCGACGCTTTTGAACTGAAAGTCATCGCCATGGCGCTGATGCTGTGCGACCATATGTGGGCAACGGTTATCAGCGGCAGCCAGTGGATGACGAATATCGGACGATTGGCGTTCCCGATTTTTGCGTTTCAGATCGTTGAAGGATATTTCCATACCCACAATTTTAAAAAGTACATCGGGCGGCTTTTCCTTTTTGCACTTCTTTCGGAAATCCCGTTCAACCTGATCATGGGCTCGCATGTCATTTATCCGTTCCACCAGAACGTACTGTTCACCTTCTGCATCGCGCTTTGCTTTCTTCGCCTTATGGATCGTGCAAAGGAAAAAGGCACCGCTGTCTTTGTGCTGACGGCTCTGTGCAGCGTACTGCTGGGCTTTATCGCCGGTTCGCTGACGATGTGTGATTACGGCGGCTACGGCGTTTTGACGGTGTTCCTGTTCTATTTCTTCCGCAATGTGCCCTGCGGCTGGGTGGGCGAGCTGATCGGCATGATCCTGATCCATGCCGTGTGGATGGAGGGCATGACGTACAATTTCGCACTTTTCGGCCACTTGTTTGAAATCCCGCAGCAGGCGTTTGCCGTGTTTGCGCTCATCCCGATCTGGCTTTATAACGGAAAGCAGGGTCTGCACAATAAGGCCATCCAGTATTGTTCCTATGCATTTTATCCGGTTCACCTGCTGGTGCTTTTCTTCCTGCGCGGCTTCATTATAGGGTAAGCATTTCCGCTTTGGCACCACCCTTGGGCAAAAAACAAGTTTCAGCAAAACAGGCTTCGGCTGCACGGCAGCCGAAGCCTGTTTCTTATTTGCGGCGGAAATCCGCTTTGGTGTTTTCCGGCATACAGCAAGACGCCCACAGCCGCACCCGTGAAAAGCGGCGGCGCTGATACTGACGCCGTACAGCCTTTCTCTGTTCGGAACATCTTTATTTTTCGCCGAACACCCTTTGATAGCTCTATGCCTTTCCGTCTATTCGGGCAATCCGGATCTATTCAGCAGCCGTGGCGGGTTCTAACAGCCGCAGCGTTTTTGCTTCGCAGTCGATTTCATAAGTCAGACCCAGTGCAAACAATCCAATGGGATACGCATGGCCGACATTCACATTCCAAAGGATCGGCAGCTCCGGCAGGTCTGCCTCAAACCCGACAACCTGTCGATAGATTTCTTTATATGCTTCGCCCTCCTGAAATGCGGGCTTGCCTACGATGATGCCGTTCAGGACGTGGAGAATCCCCTGCGCCTGTAAATTACGCAGGAACCAGGAAAGGACTTCCGGCGGCATGTTGTTTTCGCTGGTTTCCAGCAGCAGGATCTTCCCTTTCCACTCTTCCTTGGAAGGCCATAAAGAAGTGCCCAGCAGCTCCGGAAACACATCAACACATCCACCAAGCAGTTCTCCGCGCACTTTGCCGTGTCCCTGTAAAATTTCGTACCCGGAATTGGGATGTCTGGGAGTGCGTTCTGTCATGTATTCCTCGCCCCACCAAACCTTGTCACAGTCATAGCTGCAAAAATCGCTGCAGGGAACATCCAATGTCGGGGTGGGATGAAACAGCATATGATCCACAGCACTTTTTGTGTAGGGATTGATCTCCACATATTCTGCCCAGTTATTCATAACGGATAAGCCGTAATACGATACAACACCGGCCTTGTGCAGCATGAAGTGATTGGTCGTGGTATCCGAAAATCCGGTAAAGATCTTGGGATTGTTTCGCAGAACATCAAAATCAATATAAGGTAAAAGCCGGATCGTGTCATCGCCGCCGATCGCATTGAACACAGCCTTGATTTCCGGGTTCCGAAATGCTTCCATAAAATCTTCTGCCCTTGCCTGCGGATGCCTGTAAAGATATTCGATCCCTTTCAGCGCATTCGGCATAGCCGCTGCCTGCAAGCCATAAAGCTCTTCCATGCGCTGTTTTGCCAATTGATATTTATGAATAAACTGCTTTTCACCAAGCATGCCGCGGGATAACGAAACAATGGCAACCTTGTCTCCTGCTTTTAATGCGCGGGGTTTTAACATGACAAATACTTCCTTTCTGTATGCGGAATCGACCGTGAAAATGATTGAAGTCCAGTGTGCCGTTTGAAAAGGACTGCTGCTTTTATGTGCTGCGTTTACAGGGAATCACTCACTTCCCGGTATAAAAAAACAGCGCAGATGAAACCGTTCGGTTCAGCCTGCACTGCATTTTGCTTTAAGCTATCAAATCTTAAAACGCGTATAGCAATGTAAGCCCGGTGTCGAAATCTGCATTACCGGACTGATTATGATTCATATTGCAAATAGAACCGTACATTGCCATACCTCCTTGTTTTCGGCCGTTTCTATCGGGAGCGCCCAAATGCGCAGCCGCTCTTTTTATACGCATGACGGGGCTGTGTTTCGGGCCAATACAGCCCGCACCCTGCCGGTGCTTTACTGCGCTGCGCTGCCGAGCACCTGTCCCATTCGCACGGGTACTTCGTTTCCGCCGGATGCAGCATCCATCAGCTGCCGATCCAGCACAACGCGGTCTTTTTCCAAAAGCAGAACAACGGTGCTGCCCCCATACAGGAACATCCCCTTTTCCGCGCCGCGCTGCATCGGGCCTGCGCCATCGTGGTTTTTGATTTTGCCGACAAGCATTGCGCCGACTTCCACCTGCGTGACATCACCGAAATGTTCGGTATGCATCACAGTGTATTCGCGGCAGTTCTGCACAAAAACAGGGCACGCCGCCAGTGCGATCGGCCGGACAGTATGCAGCACGCCCGGGATGAACACATTGTCTTCCTTGGTGCCGTTATCAATATAGCTGTACCGGTGGTAATGATCCACGCAAAGGCGGAACACAAGGCACAGCCCGTTTTTGTATTTTTCCGCGATCGCAGCGCCGCCCAAAAGCTGCGGGATCGTGTACTCGCTCTGCTTAATGGGCAGAACCGTACCGTCTGTGATTTTGCAAATGCTCAAAAGCCCATCGCACGGGCTCATCAGGGCATCCTCCTGCTGCGGCAGCGGACGCCTGCCCGGCTTGATTTTGCGGGTAAAGCAATCGTTGAAGCAGCAAAAGCCGTCGGATTCATAATCGGCAAGATCAATGCCGCAGTTTTTGACAAAAACAGAAATCAGCGGACGCGAAAGCGGAGAATCCAAAAAGGCGCCGCACATGCGCGAAACACCGCGGCTTGCCGCAGCCTTCAGAACAAAACGCCCCGCTTTTGTATGGTATAAAAATCGAAGCATTGCTCCGTTTTCACTGCTCATGCGCTTCACCTTATCAGCCGTGCGTCATATGACGCGCGACCAGCAGAATAAATTCCACAGCGCCGAAAGCGATCATAATATAGATTTCCCGCATACCGGGCTTGCGGATCTGCAGCTTGCTGAGGAACAAAAAGCCTGTCACCAGCGCCACTGCAATATAAAGCAGAGAAATATCCGCCGGGGAGATGTACTGGATCAGAATCACCAGCGGGAAGATCAGGGAAGCCGAAGTGACCGGCAGACCCGTATAGAACTTGCGCACGCCGCCCTCGGTTTTCTGGCGTTCCTCTTCCGTTACATTAAAATAGGCAAGACGGATCAGGGCAGCCAGCATGTACAGCACCAGCACAGCGCACAAGGCAAACTTCAATGCGCCGAACTGTCCGGCGGAAAGGCCCGCTTCCAGCTCTTTCATATAAGGGGATGTTCTTATCATGGCAACACCGATGCAGCCCGGCAGAACGCCGAACGCCACCAGGTCGGAAAGAGAGTCGATCTGGATGCCATAATTCTGTTCCATCACCGTGCGGTTTTTCTTCATGCGCGCAACTTTTCCGTCAAACGCATCGCACAGACCGCACACCAGCAGGAACATGCATCCCCAATACGGATGCCCGTTGCCGCTGAGGGAAACCATAATTCCCGCACCCGCAGAAACCAATGATAAATACGTGAGTAAAACTGTGTAATTATAAATTCCGATCATTTAAGCTTTTCTCTCCTTCTTCTTGTGTTGATACCAGCAATACCACAGCATTGCAGCGCCGCAGAGCAGGATGCAGCAATAGAACGACACCGAACGGCTGACAAGTTCCAGATTGACCGCCTGCTGTGCTGTCATGGATGCATCAAACGCATCCAGCATCAGGTAATCCACCACGCCCATGCCGCCCGGCACGGGAACATAATTGGAGCCAAGCACCACATACCCCTGCAGTGCCCAGACATCCAGCATAGAAAAACCGCCGATCCCCAGCGCAGCGCTGACGAACATCGTCACCGAAATCTGGGAAACACGCTGCATCAGGTTCAGTACAAACACCTTAAAAAGCATCAGCCCGCTGCCTGAAAGCATTTCCGAACAGCGGCGGTATTCCCTCATGGTGTTCTGCAGCTTTTCCTGCTTTGCCTGTTCATTGCGGATCAGGTGCAGCTTTGCCAGGATATGCAGCGTCGTTCGGCAGATCTTCTGCAGAAGCCGCTCATTTTTTACAAGCAAAAACAAAAACACGGAAAACAGGATCTGTGCCGCATATCCGACAACGATCATAATACGCGCCAGCAGGCCGAACTGGAAAAACAGCTGCGGCCGAAAAACAAAGCACACAAGCCCAATCAGCAGAATGGAAAATGTATACATTGTAAGATTCAGCAGCAGTGCCGCCGTTGCAACCGTGCCGGAAATCCCGTCTTTCATCATCAAAAGTGCGCATGCAGGCTGCCCGCCTGTTGCCGAAGGCGTGATCGCTGAAAAATAGATATCCGTTGCCGAATATGCGCAGCTGTTGTGCATACCGGGTGCATATCCGAACGACTGGCAGATGATGCGGACCGCCCACGCTTCAAACAGGATGAACCCAAGCATCGACACGACCGCTGCAAGCAGCCAGCCCTGATTGGCGTTCACAAGCTGATGAAGCAGCGAACGGAACGAAACTTCTTTCTGCTGCGAAACCACCGCCCATACGCTGATAACGGCAATTAGAATCGAAATTACAGTCCAAAGCAGCTTGTTATTCAAAATCCCGCCTTTTCCGTTTTGCTGCATTTTATTGTCTGCGCTTTTTCCTTCAGACAAACCGGCGGAAATATCCCCTCTTGCTTTGTTTTTCTTCATTCCTTTTCCCTTCAAGAACATATTGGAAGATCCCTTCATTCTGTACGAAAGGACCGCCCTCATCTATATACGATTTTCCCCTTTCAAATGATTCAATTTCCGAATATTATTTTTTAATTATCGCTGTGTTTTTTATACTCATAAAATGAGTATAGCATAAAACACACGGTTTTACCATTACTTTTTTCTTATATTTCCTGCAAAACCGTGAATCGGTATGACAGAAAAAACGCTTTTCTTTCTTTGCACTGTGTTATAGTAAATTTATCCAAACACCCAAGGAGTTGTTGTATTATGGCAAACGAAAAACGGACGCGCCGCACCCCGCAGCAGATTGCAGAAGACACCGATCGTGAAATCGAACGGCTTTGTGAAAACATCCGCACACTGGAAGAACAGCGTGATGCGCAGAACGCAGAATTTGAACGGCGTATCGCCGCGGTAAACCTTCGCATCAAAAAACTGGAAGATCACAAGCATGCGGTGCTTGCGCCAAAGCCCCGCAGGCCGCGCCGCACAAAAGCACAGATGATCAGCGAAATCGTCGGCAAAGCCCAGAAATCCGGCATGAAGCTCTGCGAAATTGCCGACCGCCTGGATGTGGATCTTTCCTGAACTTCGGCTCCGGTCTTTCCGCCCGCGCCCGCCGTTTTTTGCGCACGGATTTTCCATTCACCGCGTTTTTCTGCAAAGTAACAGCCCGAAACGCGGAAGTAACACCTCTTTTTTCGGTTCTGTGCTATACTGAAACCAGCCGGCAATCAAGATACGGAGGTTTCACCAACATGGAATTCAGCACACATTTGAAAGAGCTTCGGCGCGAAAAAGGCATTTCGCAGGAAAAGCTTGCCGAACAAATTCACATCAGCCGCTCTGCTGTTGCAAAGTGGGAAAACGGGCTTGGCCTTCCCGCCGCCGATTCCCTGCATCTGCTTGCGGAATATTTCGGCATCCCGGAACAGGAGCTTTTGCCCGATCGGGAAAACGCACACGCTCTTGTGGAAAAAAATCAGATCATCTCCCGTCAGGATACTCTCATCGACATAATGCTTGCATCCGCTGTAGCTGCCGCATGCATCCTTGCCGTGGTGCTTTATGCACCGCTGCGCCAAAATATCCCGCCGTTTGTCATCGGCTGTCTGCTTGTTCTGCTGGGCATTTTCAATATGCGCGGCAACATCAGTTCCATTCACTGGTATCAGCGCCGCAAGGTCACAAAGGAAAATCAGCCCGCCTATTGCCGCTGCATGGGCATCGGCACAGCACTTTGCGGCATTGCGGTCATCATCGGGGTTGCGTTTCCGGATGCACGCGGGGTCCTTTTCAGTATTCTTTTGTGCGCGGGGCTTCTTCTTATGGTTTTCGCCCAGTTTAAGTATAACAAAGGGTTATTCTAAAGTATTATAATACATTTTGTACACGAAAAAGCGCGAATTTCCGGTTTTTTTGCAGCTTCGGTACGATCTGCCCGTAATGCACGCCCAATCAGCAAGGGCACAGCCGAAGGATCTGCCCGCACTGTCACGGTGGAATATATTCGATCCAGCTTTTTATCCTGCCAAAACGTGCATCCGGAAAGCATCTTTTGAACGCACTTACATTATAAGATCGGGAATCGACAAATCCTCCTTCTGCTGCCGGATGCAGTCAGCTGACCTGCATCAATTGCAGCGGAAGGAGGATTTCTTGCATCGGAATATTTTTGCCCCGCCTGTAAAGCGGACGCTTTTCTTGTGTTCGGGTGAATCGGGAGAAGGCCTGCCCTTACAGGACCTTGCTCAAAAATTCACGCAGACGCGGATTCTTCGGCGCCGCGAAAAATTCTTCCGGCGCCGCGTCCTCCATAATAATACCTTCGTCGATAAACAGCACGCGGTTTGCAACTTCACGCGCAAAGCCCATTTCGTGCGTGACGATGACCATGGTCATTCCGGTTTTGGCAAGGCTGCGGATGACGTCCAGGACCTCGTGCACCATTTCCGGGTCCAGCGCGCTGGTCGGTTCGTCGAACAGCATCACGTCCGGCTGCATTGCAAGGGCGCGCGCGATCGCAACGCGCTGCTGCTGTCCGCCCGAAAGCTGCACCGGATACGCATCACCGCGGTCGCCCAGACCCACACGATCCAGAAGCTCCTGCGCGATTTTTTCCGCTTCCTCACGTTTCATGCCCTTTACAAGCACCGGGCCGGAGCAGACGTTATCCATAACCGTCATATTCGTAAACAGATTGAACTGCTGGAACACCATGCCGATCTTCTGACGCATCACATCCAGCTTCGTCGCCTTGGATGTGATGTCCGTGCCCTCAAAGATGACCTGTCCGTTCGTCGGACGCTCCAGCAGGTTCAGGCAGCGCAGGAAGGTGGATTTGCCGGAGCCGGACGGCCCGATCACCGCCACAACGTCGCCCTTGCAGATATCGGCATTGATGCCGCGCAGCACCTGATTGTGCTTGAACTGCTTTTCCAGATCCTTGACACGGATCAGAACTTCTTTTTCCTTATCGAGTGACACTCTTGTTCATCCTCCTCTCAACGGCTGCAATGATTTTGGAAAGCGGGAACACAACGATGAAGTACATAATGGCAACGATCACGTACGGTTCCAGGAAAATAAACGTCTGTTTTGCAATCGACTGTGCACGGAACATCAGTTCCACAATGCCCACCATGCCCAAGACGCTGGTTTCCTTAATGATCGTGACGAACTCGTTGCACATGGCCGGCAGGATGTTGCGGATAGCCTGCGGCAGAATGACATGGCTCATCGCCTTCCAATGGCTCATGCCAAGGCAGCGCGCCGCTTCCATTTGTCCGGCGGGCACTGCGCCGATGCCCGAACGGATGACCTCGGACATATACGCTGCCGAGTTGAAGCCGACCGCCATCATGCCCCAGAACATGCGGTTTATGGCGGGATCCGGCAGCTTGAGAACATTGCCCACGCCGTAATAGATCACGAACACCTGTACGATCATCGGCGTTGCGCGGAAAATTTCAACATAAATCGAGCAGATGGAACGCGCGATCCATTTCAGCCCCTTTACATACACTTCATCGTGCGGATTGGTGCGCAGCATGCGGCCGGATGCCAGGATCAGCCCCAGCACAAGACCCATAAGGACGCCGAACAGCGCAAAAAGAAGCGTGTATCCCAGACCGCTCCAGTACATGCTGCCGTATTTTGTCCAGATTTTCAGCATACGTTCAAACGAAAACATAATATCCTCCCTTATCGGAAAACACGAAAGACCGCGGCAGAGATCCTCCCTGCCGCGTGTCTTATAAACTGTGCCGAAGCTTTTGGCTTAGATGCCCATTTTGCCTGCCTGTTCTTTGGCCTGTTCAAACCATTCGCTGATCAGACCAGCCTCTTTGTATTCGGAAATTTTTTCATTTACCCATGCAAGCAGCTCTTCGTTGCCTTTCATAACAGCCACTGCATTGCCTTCTTCGCCTTCATCAGATGCAACCGGTGCTTTGCTGATTGCAAGGCCTTCGATGTTCTTCATGTACTGTTCTGCACTGGTGGTATCCAGCATGACGGCTGCGCATGCGCCCGTCTTGAGGTTTGCAACGCACTGCGGGAAATCCGGCAGAAGCAGTGCTTCGGAATCCGGGTACTGCTCTGCGATCATCTTTTCCTGAACAGCTGCTTTCTGCGTTGCGATGACCTGTCCCTTCAGGGATTGTGCATCCACATACACGTCGGCATTTTCTTCCAGAACCAGCATGCAGTGACCGCCTGCATAGTAGATGTCGCTCATATCGACGCTCTTTTTCTTTTCTGCGTCGGGCGTAAGGCCTGCGATCGCCATATCCGCATTGCCGGCCTGAACTTCGGGCACGACGGAATCAAATGCGATGTTCTGCATGTCAAGCTCTACACCGAGGTCTTCGGCAAGCTTCTTTGCAAGCTCGGCATCCAGACCGATGATGTTGTCGTTTTCATCCAGGAATTCAAACGGTGCATATCCGGCTTCGGTCGTGACGACAAGCTTGCCCTTCTGCTTGATTGCTTCAAGGCTGTGTTCCTCTACCTTGCCGCCTTCCATTTTGATTTCCGAGCCGGAAGCCGCAGACGATTCCGGTGCTGCGCTGCTTTCACCGGAAGCAGTGCTTTCGCTTGCGGCGCCGCCGCAGGCTGCAAGGCTCATTGCCATGAGCATGGACATAATCAATGCTGTAATCTTTTTCATGATGTTTTCTCTCCTCATATACAAAATCTGTTACGAAATGCGTGTTTGTGTTTTGCTTTCTGTGATTCTTAGTATACATGCATAAATATACAAAGTCAAGTCATTTTTTGAATATTTACTTATTTTTACGTTTTGCACATCATTGTATGATTTTGTATTTCTTTTTCAGCTATTCCACCGATAAGCCCGTGTTTTCGCCATTTAGAAACATCATAAAAAAGGTTATTTACCGCATTTGGACTGTGCCCCACCTTTCTACGGCTGTATGCTTTTGCAAAAATATACATTATGCAATGCATTATGCATATTCAGCACATAGCCGCCTGCCGTATTCCGTGCCGGGCGTCCCGCCCGTACTGCAAAAAACAGCCGCCCCATGCGGAGCGGCTGTTTCATCAAAGCTTTCTGTAATGCAGACGCAGGATCAGACCTGGCTTGCTGCAACAGCACATGCAACGGTTGCACCGACCATGGGGTTGTTGCCCATGCCGATGAGACCCATCATCTCAACGTGTGCGGGAACGCTGGAGGAACCTGCAAACTGAGCGTCGCTGTGCATACGGCCCATGGTATCCGTCAGGCCGTAAGAAGCGGGGCCTGCAGCCACGTTGTCCGGATGCAGGGTACGGCCCGTGCCGCCGCCGGAAGCAACGGAGAAATACTTCTTGCCGTTTTCGATCGCCCACTTTTTGTAGGTGCCTGCAACGGGGTGCTGGAAGCGGGTGGGGTTGGTGGAGTTGCCGGTGATGGAAACTTCAACGCCCTCGTGCTTCATGATCGCAACGCCTTCCAGAACGTCGTTTGCGCCGTAGCACTTAACTGCTGCGCGCTCGCCGTCAGAGAACGGACGCTCTTCCAGGATGTGCAGTTCGCCGGTCTTGAAGTCGAAATCGGTCTTTACATAGGTAAAGCCGTTGATACGGCTGATGATGTAAGCCGCATCCTTGCCAAGGCCGTTCAGGATAACGCGGAGCGGCTCTTTACGCGCCTTGTTTGCGGTGCGTGCGATGCCGATTGCGCCTTCTGCAGCTGCAAAGCTTTCGTGGCCTGCCAGGAATGCAAAGCATTTGGTTTCGTCACGCAGCAGCATTGCGCCGAGGTTGCCGTGGCCCAGGCCGACAGCGCGCTGTTCTGCAACAGAGCCGGGTACGGTGAAAGCTTCCAGGCCTTCGCCGATTGCCGCTGCACAGTCAGCAGCATTCTTGATGCCGCGCTTTACAGCGATCGCGGTGCCGAGCGTATAAGCCCAGACAGCGTTTTCAAAGCAGATGGGCTGCACGCCCTTGACGATTGCGTCTACGTCGATACCCTTGGAGAGGAGCATCTCACGGCATGCGTCCAGGGATTCCAGGCCGTTTGCCTTCAGGCATGCCTCGATTTTCGGCATGCGGCGTTCTTGGTTCTCAAATTTAGCCATTATTCTTCTCCTCCTCTCTTACTCTTCGCGCGGGTCGATATACTTCGGAGCATTTGCGAAACGGCCGTAAGTGCCGATGTTCTTTTCATATGCTTCCTTCGGATCAACACCGTGGCGGATGTCTTCCATCATTTTGCCCAGACGGACAAACTGATAGCCGATTGCTTCGTTGTTTTCATCCAGAGCGACCTTGGTGATGTAGCCCTCGGTCAGTTCCAGATAACGAACACCCTTCAGCTTCGTGGAGAAAATGGTGCCGGTCATGCTGCGAAGGCCCTTGCCAAGGTCTTCAAGGCCAGCGCCGACGGGCAGACCGTCATCGGAGAAAGCAGTCTGGGTGCGGCCGTATACGATCTGCAGGAACAGTTCGCGCATTGCAACGTTGATTGCGTCGCACACAAGGTCGGTGTTCAGTGCTTCAAGCAGGGTCTTGCCGGGCAGGATCTCGCCTGCCATAGCAGCAGAATGCGTCATACCGGAGCAGCCCAGTGTTTCCACCAAAGCTTCTTCGATCACGCCGTTCTTGACGTTCAGCGTCAGTTTGCAGGCGCCCTGCTGCGGTGCGCACCAGCCGACACCATGCGTCAGACCGCTGATATCGGAAATCTGATATGCCTTTACCCACTGGCCCTCTTCCGGAATGGGGGCCGGCCCATGATTCGGGCCTTTCGTGAGCGGACACATACGTTCTACTTCATGAGTATAAGTCATAGTGATGCTCCTTACTTTTTGTGATGTCGTTTGTAACATTGATAAATTGTTGACACAACACTACCTATATTATAAAGAAAACCAAATCTGTTTTCAAGGGTATCGGGACGAAAATCAAAACTTTTTCTTCTATCGTGCCTTTTGTTCAATATGTGGATTTTTTGGCAAAATCCTTGTTACATATTACAAAATTTTTTGATGATTATTGTTGACATTGCCCAATATCATGGTATACTATGATTGTTGGAAGAATTTGTGTTGTGTGCTAAACTTCCGCATACAGATGAATTGAAAATCTGTTTTTCATTTTTGAAAGGAGAATAACATTATGGCAACTGTTGACATGCATGATATCGATCTGAAGGAATTCAATGAAGTCCTTGCAACCTGCACCGGCAACGTTTTCATGGTTACCCCTGACGGCGACCGTCTGAATCTGAAAAGCAAACTCTGCCAGCTGATCGGCTTTACCAAGTTGATCGAAGGCGGCAGCATCGCAAATGCTACCCTCCTGTGCGAAAATAAGGAAGACGAAAGCAAGCTTTTCCGCTTCAACATGTTCGGTGAAAAGTAATTTTACTCCTTCATCGAAAACACCCGCATCCGGTGCGGGATCTTTGTGAATAAAACTGTGGGGCTGCGCTGTGCGCAGTCTCATTTTTTATGTCCGTTTTCTCTTTTCTTTTCTTTCCGCGTCCGACGCCGGGCGCTTTTTCGCCGTGCGCCCGGGCGTTTTCAGGCTTTGTTGCCCCCTGCACCGCCTTTTTTGCGGTGGAATTTGTCTGTTTTCAGCTTATTCTTGCCGTTTCGACGGATTCTGTTTGACACCCTGTTCTATAAAGTAGTATTATAAGAAGGAATTGTGCCGCGATTTCCCGCAGCGCGAAAGGTGAGTGAATAATTTGTCGTTTTTTGAAAAGATTTTCGGTTCCTTTTCCTCCAAGGAACTGAAAAAAATAAAACCCATTGCCGATCAGGTTCTGTCACTGGAATCCAAGTATCAGGCTATGAGCGATTCCGAGCTTCAGGCCATGACGCCCGCACTGAAAAAACGTCTTGCCGATGGTGAAACGCTCGATGACATCCTGCCCGATGCATTCGCTGTCTGCCGCGAGGCAAGCTGGCGTGTTCTGGGCATGAAGCACTTCCCCGTTCAGATCATCGGCGGCATCGTTCTGCACCGCTGCTGCATCGCCGAAATGAAAACGGGCGAAGGCAAAACGCTGGTTGCAACGCTGCCGGTCTATCTGAATGCCCTGACAGGACGCGGCGTACATGTCGTGACCGTCAACGATTACCTTGCCAAGCGCGACAGCGAATGGATGGGCAAGCTGTACCGCTTCCTCGGTCTTTCCGTCGGGCTTGTGATCCACGGTGTGGAGGACCGCAAGGCTGCCTATGCCGCTGATATCACATACGGCACCAACAATGAATTCGGCTTCGATTACCTGCGCGACAACATGGCGACCTACCGCGACCGCACCGTGCAGCGCGGCCACTATTACGCCATTGTCGACGAGGTGGACTCGATCCTCATCGACGAAGCCCGCACCCCGCTGATCATCAGCGGCGGGCAGGATAACGGCAGCGATCTGTACAAGCTTGCCGATAACTTTGCCAAAACGCTGAAGGTTTCCGTCGTGACGGAGCTGGATACGAAAGAGGATCAGGATCAGCAGGTCACCGGTGATTATGTCGTCGATGAAAAGAAAAAGACGGCGACCCTCACCGCAAGCGGCATCGCCAAGGCGGAAAAGTATTTCAACATCGAAAACTTCTCCGACGGCGAAAACATGACGCTTCAGCATCACATCAATCAGGCGATCAAGGCGCGCGGCGTTATGAAGCGCGACGTCGATTACGTTGTGCGTGACGGCGAAGTCATCATCGTGGATGAATTTACCGGACGACTGATGATGGGCCGCCGCTACAACGAGGGTCTGCATCAGGCGATCGAAGCTAAGGAAGGCGTCAAGATCGCAGGTGAAAGCCGCACCCTTGCCACCATTACATTCCAGAACTACTTCCGCATGTACGAAAAGCTTTCCGGCATGACGGGTACCGCACAGACGGAAGCATCTGAATTTGAGGAGATCTACGGTCTGCAGATCGTTGAAGTTCCCACCAACCGCCCCGTCGCCCGCAAGGATCTGAACGACGTGGTCTACAAGACCGAACGCGCGAAATTTGACGCCGTGATCGAACAGGTGCTGGAATGTCACCAGAAGGGCCAGCCGGTTCTGGTCGGCACGATCTCGATCGAAAAGAGCGAAACACTCAGCAAGCTGCTGGCGCGCCGCGGCATCAAGCATGAAGTGCTGAACGCAAAATACCACGAAAAGGAAGCCTCGATCATCGCACAGGCCGGCAAAAAGGGCGCCGTGACAATCGCCACCAACATGGCGGGACGCGGCACCGATATCATCCTGGGCGGCAACGCCGAATTCATGGCAAAAAGTGATTTGGCGCGCGAGGGCTTCTCTGAAGAGCTGATCATCGAAAGCACCGGCCACGCCGAGACGGAGGATCCCGAGATCATCGCCGTGCGCCAGCGCTATGCAGAGCTGGAAGCAAAGCACAAGGCCGAAATCGCACAGGAGGCCGAAGAGGTGCGCGAAGCGGGCGGTCTGTTCATCATCGGCACCGAACGCCACGAAAGCCGCCGCATCGACAACCAGCTGCGCGGACGTTCCGGCCGTCAGGGCGACCCCGGCGCAAGCCGCTTCTTCCTGAGCCTGGAGGACGACCTGATGCGCCTGTTCGGCGGCGAGCGCGTTTCCGCCATTATGGATACGATCGGCGCCGAAGAGGATATGCCGATCGAAAACAAGATGATCACCGGCACGATCGAAAGCGCACAGAAAAAGCTGGAAGCACGCAACTTCTCCATTCGTAAAAACGTGCTCCAGTTCGACGACGTCATGAACAGCCAGCGCGAAATCATCTACGGCCAGCGCAACACCGTGCTGCAGGACAAGGATATTTCCGCAAGCATCCATTCCATGATCCACGATTCCATCGCATCCAACGCTGCGCTGTATCTTTCCGGCGAACTGCCCGAAGACTGGGATATCAACGGTCTGCGCAACTACTATCTGGGCTGGCTTACCCTGCCCAATGATTTCCAGTTCTCGCCCGAACAGCTTTCCGAGCTGAAACCTGAGGAGATCACCAAAACGCTGACCGACCGTGCCGACGCCATTTGCGCCGACAAGGAAAAGCGCTACGGCACCACGCTGATGCGCGAATTTGAACGTGTGATCCTGCTGCGCGTTGTCGATACCAAGTGGATGGATCACATCGACGCCATGGACGAACTGCGCAAGGGCATCTATCTGCGCAGCTACGGCCAGCACGATCCGGTCGTGGAATACCGTGTGGAAGGCTTCAACATGTTTGACGCCATGGTCGATTCGATCCGCGAGGATACTTCGCGCATGCTGCTGACCATGGAGATCCGCGCCGAGCGCCCGCTGGAACGCACACAGGTCGCAAAGCCGACCTCTGAAAGCGGCGCAAGCGAAGCCGGCGGTGACGGCAGTGTGAAAGCACAGCCGCGCAAGGTGAAGAAAGTCGGCCGCAACGAGCTTTGCCCCTGCGGCAGCGGCATGAAGGTGAAGAAATGCACCTGCGAGGAATACAAATATCTGCGTTCCTGATGCATCCGCCGCTCGCTGCATACAAAGCAGCCCGCTTTTTCAAAGAATATTGGATGAAAACGGCGCAGCCCGAACTACGGGCTGCGCCGTTTTTTTGCTGCCGCACACGATTATTTTTTCCGGGAACACCTTTCCTTCCCTGTATGCGCTTTCCCCATGCACCGCTTTCCTCGGGCGCTTTTCTCCGGGTGCTGTTTTTCTATCTTTATCTGCGCCCTGTGCCTGTGCGGACAAAAAAACGCCGGATGCATCCTGCTGCATCCGGCGTTCTGCCTTTTCTTCTGTTATTCGTTCGGTTCCTTTGCTGTCAGTTTGCCAAACAGCGCGATTTCATCCTCACCGCTGAACGACTGCACGAACAGGAACTTGCGGATTGCAAAGATCATTGCGATCGTCGCAATTCCGATCAGGTTTTCAAAGGGGCTGGTATGCTCCACAACCATCTGACGTGCGATTGCGTACAAAAGCACTTCGATCGCAGAACCGGGCGTATGCTTTGCAAGCATCTTGATAAATTCCACACCGATGATCAGGTTGAATGCATGGCCGAGAAACATCTTGAAGCCCTCGTCCACATCCGGGTTTTTCGTCAGCGAGAACACTTCGCCCACGACCTGTATCCCTGCAACGATGATTGCGATCAAAACAATGGCGGAAATGGCGATTTCGATTACACTGGCCAAAAAGGCAATTCTGCTGCGCAGATACTCCTTGATTTTCATATAAGGGGTCCTTTCTTTCGTCACGTATCAAACGGGATCGTCGTCTGTCGTCATTTGGATCGATAACTGGCTCTGCCTGCTCCTGTCCGGCAGTTTACGGTTTTTTCATGACCAGCGATGCGGTGATCACGCCGGTCCAGATCAGCTGATAGACCAGCAGTGCTCCCAATGAGATCCCCGCAAGCCCATGCGAAATGCACAGTGCCACGCTGATGCCCGCGCCCAGGGCCACAGCCGCCGCACCGAGGAAGCCCGCCATGCGTTCCGACGACGCCGCACAGGCCGCTGCTCGCATGCCGCCAAGGAACGATTCGCACGTTCCGCTGTGGATCATCACGCCCTCGCTTTCCGGACGGTAGCCAAGCTCCTCTTCCAGCGCATCCTGCTCATGCTGTCCCAGCACCTTGACGGTGCTTTCCGGGATGCCGTAGCAGTTTGCCACCAGTTCCGAAGTCAGGTTGAAGTCTTCGCCCTTGACAAGGATGCTGATGCCGCTCTGCGCCAGACTGTCGATGATCTCCGCCGCCTGCTCTGCGGGCTGATAGCTCACCAGGAACATACCGAACAGCTTGCCGGACACGGCAAGATAAATCGGGCAGCGCTCGCCGTCCTTGGTGTATTTTTTCTCGTAATCCAGCGATGGAACTTCGATATCGTGGTTCTTCATCATTTCGCGGCTGCCCATGAGCACTCTGCGGTGCTCGATCCAGCCGCTGAAGCCGTAGCCGATCTCCGTCGCCGCATTTTCCACCGGGAGCAGCAGCTTTTCGTTGTTATCCAGGATCCCCATAAAGACGGTGCGCAGCGTTTCGCAATGCACCGGCAGGATGCTTGCCGCATAGGTAATGGCAACGTCGATGCGCTCTTTTTCAAAGGTTTTGATGCCGTGCAGACGCACGCTGCCCACCGGGAACAGCTCACGCGCACTCAGCAGCACCGTGTTGACGCTTCCAAGCGTTTCCACTGCGCTTGTGCCCGGCACCACGGCGCCGCACTTTGCCGTTGCCTTTTCCATAAAGTATGCAGGCAGTGCATGCACCAGAGCGGCTGCAAACGGGGCGGCGATGCAGAGCGTTCCCGCAAAGCACGTCAGCGCCGCCAGAACATCCTTTTCCTGCACGCCGGCGATCACGGCACACACCAGTGCCGAAGCGCCCAGAAGGATCGCCGTGCACACGGTGATGCGGTCCGCTGCACGCACCGAAAAGCTCTGGCGCAAAAAGCCCTTTACCAGTGCCGTCGGGCGGTTCAAAAGAAGCTGCGGCTCGCGTTCACCAAGACCGTCACACAGCTGCTTTGCAAGCGCATCCTTTTCCAGAAGGAACGCCGCCGCATGCTCTTCACCGGAGCTTGCCCGCGCAAAGTTTTCGCACACCGCACAGGTCTTGAGCCATTTTGCCAGCGCATTGCCGCACAAAAGCAGCGCCGCAGCCGGGGCAAACAGCGTCACCTTTTCGGGATCGAACGCCTGCGCCTTCACAAGGTATGCGGCGTTCTGGATAACAGCCCCCGCCAGTGCAAGCGAGGTAAAGCTGTCCGCGCCGGGGTTGCGGAACAGTTCCCGCAATCCGGATACGATCATCGGCATCGACCCGAACGCCGTCAGGCACAGCAGCACAAGGCTTGTGGCAAGGTAAGTAAACGGATTGGTATGCGGGTCAAGCGCCGCGATCGGCGGGATGACCCCTTCCCGCGCCGAAAAGCCGAGATACAGCAGCATCAGCGTCAGCACCGAGGAAATCACCGTGCGCAGCAGCCTGCCCTGCCGCATAGCGTCCAGCTCGCTTTCCACCACCGGAGCGTCGGAAAGCGTGTTGTATTCGCCCATGGCCTCTTCCTCTGCATCAACGCCCGGTGCAGGCTTGCGGCGCATGGGTTCGTATTCTCCGGTTCCGTCCCCGTCCAGCGGGATATCGAAATCCAGGCTTTTCGTTTTCCGGCGGCTGCCGGTTTCAAAATCAAAGGTATCGGCCTTTGTGATCGAACGCGCCAGGAACGCCGCCGTATGCGTATGCGCCGCGGATTTTTTCTTATCCTCGGCGGGCTGCAGCTGCGGCTCCTGTGCTTCGGGCACCGGGATGCCCAGACGGCTCAGCTGTTCCGGGCTGATCGCGTTGAATTCGCCGGTGAAGCCGTCCTCAATGGCCGATTCATAATAAGTGCCCTCGGTGTCGGGTTCCGGCTCGTTTTCCTGCGGAGCTTCTTCTTTTTTCGGGAAAAGATTTGCCCAGAAGCCGCCTTTTTCCCGCTTGCGGCGCGCTTCGGGGTTCAGCTTCGGGTCATCAATGACCGTGGAGGAGAAGAAATCGCGGAAACGATCGTCCACTTCCCCGAACATATTGTTTCCGGTTACGGTCGTGTCCTCTGCTTTTTTGCGTTCCGCCTGCGCCTTTTCCCTTGCCGCACGCTTTTCTTCTTCGCGTTTGCGCGCCGCCTCGCGTGCGGCCTGCACCACGGCTTCGCCCACCGGCTCGGCGCGGTTCTGTTCTTCGCGCACCTCGCGGCGCGCTTCCTCCCGGATGCGCTCGCGTTCTTCTTCCCGCTTTTTTGCTTCTTCCTGCGTATAGGATTTGATGCTGGGCAGTTCGCGGGTGGGGACCTCCGGTTCCTTTTTCCCTTCGTCGGGCACTTTTTCGCCGGACGGTTCCGGTGCGGCCTGCTCCGGATTTGTCTGTGCTGATTTTTCCGGGTTTTCCGCTGCCGGTTCGTTCGCTGCGTCATCAGCCGCATCTGCGGCCTGTTCGGACGGCTGGATCGGTTTTTTCGGGGTCTGGCGCAGGACCGGTGCGGGCACCCACTGCATCGGCTGTGCCTTTCCCGGTGTGCGGCGCACGCCGGCCGAAACCGGCGGCAGGATCACAGGATCCACGGGCTTGTTCTTTTTTTCTACGCCGATGCCAAGTTCCGACAGGATCGCATCCACCTGCGCATCGCTTCCGTCCGGCACAGCCGGCGAAGCCGAACGCTCCCGCTTTTCCTGCACCTGTTCCAGGATATGATCCAGCTGCGAATCGCTTATATGCTTTCTTTCTTCATTCACTTCAAAGCCTCCGTTCCGCGCTGACGCATGATTTCGTACAAAATAATGCCCGTTGCGACGGAGACGTTGAAGCTGTCAACGCCTGTTCCTGCACCTGCCATCGGCAGGCTTACCACGCCGTCACAAAGTGATTTCACAAGCTGCGAAACACCGCTTCCCTCGCTGCCCGCAACCAGCGCGATCGCGCCTGTAAGGTTCTGCCGATAGGCCGGCTGCCCGTCCATATCCGCGCAGTAAACAAAAACATTCTGTGCTTTCAGGCGGCGGATCGTTTCGCCGATATTCGCAACGCGCGCAACCGGCAGGCGTGCCGCCGCGCCCGCGCTGCTTTTCATCACAGTGGGTGTGACAGGGGCGCCGCCGCGCTTGGGGATCACGATGCCGTGCGCACCGCACAGCAGTGCCGTGCGGATGATCGCCCCAAGATTATGCGGATCTTCCACCCCGTCTGCCAGCACCAGGAACGGGGGTTCGCCCTTTTCCGCCGCCAGTGCCAGAATTTCATCCACCGATACATATTCGATGCTTGCCGCCCATGCAGCAACGCCCTGATGACTGTCTGTTCCGCACATGCCGCGCAGCTTGGTTGCATGCACGCGCTTTACCACCGCGCCCGCTTCGCGCGCAATGGCGGTATAATATCCCGCCTGCGATGCGTTCATTGTATCCTGTATAAAAACAGTATCCACCGCCGCGCCGCTCTTCAACAGCTCGGTTACGGCATTTTTACCGTAAACGACGGTCGTTTCCTGTTCCTGCTTTTCTCTTTTTTTATCTGCTCGTTCCATCCGCAGCCTCCAGCTTTTCAACATACCGCCGCACAGCGATATCTGCACGGCATATCACAATACATTATATCACAAGATGCCGTGTTTTGCTATTATTTCTGCAGGTTCCGGATGTGATTTCTGCTTAAAAAATAAACCAGAGCGCCGTCAGCGCCGCTGCTGCCAGGCCCGCCAGAGCCGCCGTGCGCAGCGAAAGCCACGAAGGGACCGGACTTGCGTGCCACGATACCAGCCCGCCGACGTATTTTTCTGCCGCCTGACGCTGTTTTCCGCCCTTCACCGCGCGGCTTTCAGGCTTGAAAAACACTAAAACCCGCTCGATGTTTTCATCCTTCGGCTCCAAAATCTCCACCACGCATTTATTGATCCCCTTCACTGTTTTTCCTCCTTTGCCGCAAATGTCTTTGCTGTTTTCCTGTAAAGCATTGCCGTTCTTGTGCATTTTAAACAATTTCATTTTTCAACCGCAGAAAAAACGATGTTGAAAGTTTCAAAAATCTTTCCACATTCTGCTCTATACAGACTGTAATTTCCATTTTTCTCCTTCTTGAATGTTGAAAACCCTGTTGAAAGTGTTAATAACCCGCAGTTTTCCACCGTTTAAAGCCATTTTAGCCCGGAGTTTTTGACACTGCTTTCAACACTGTGTTGAAAACTTTTCACAAAACCCTTTGTTTATTTTCGGGTTTTGTTTCAACATTTACCCATTTTTCCACATCTTTTACCGGTTTTTCACCTTATTTTCACCGTGTTTTTTGTAAAGAAGAAGCCTTTACAGTACAGAAAAGCATCGGTTTTTCTGTCATTTTCTGGCGCGCACCGCTATTGGCACCCGCCGCGGCGCACTGCAAATTTATTTTGAAATCCGGCATGAAAAGTGCACCGCTGCAATTGATTTTGCAGATGCGATGCGGTATACTAGTAATTAGTTAAATATGTGTCAAGGTAAACTGCCTTGCGCATGAAAACAAAACAGAACAATTTTTGTATCTGTGATTATTTGTATCTGTAAAAACAGATTCATATGGAGGGTATTGAATTATGCTGGTAAATGCAACCGAAATGCTGCAAAAGGCACGCGACGGTCATTATGCTGTCGGTCAGTTCAACATCAACAACCTGGAGTGGACAAAGGCGATCCTGCAGACTGCACAGGAACTGAACAGCCCCGTGATCCTCGGCGTATCCGAAGGCGCTGGCAAGTACATGACAGGCTTCCCCACCGTTGCAGCCATGGTCAAATCCATGATTGAAACGCTCGGCATCACTGTTCCCGTTGCTCTGCACCTCGATCACGGCACCTATGAAGGCGCAAAGAAATGCATCGAAGCAGGCTTCTCTTCGATCATGTTCGACGGCAGCCACTACGATATTGAAGAGAACGTTGCAAAGACAACCGAGCTGGTTGCACTGGCACACGCAAACAACATCTCGATCGAAGCCGAAGTCGGCAGCATCGGCGGTGAAGAAGACGGCGTTGTCGGCATGGGCGAAGTTGCAGACCCCGAGGAATGCGCACGCATTTCTTCGCTGGGCATCGATTTCCTGGCAGCAGGCATCGGCAACATCCACGGCGTATATCCGGCAAACTGGAAGGGTCTTGATTTCGACGCTCTCGAAAAGATCCACAACGCAACCAACCACATCCCCCTCGTTCTGCACGGCGGCACGGGTATCCCCGAGGATATGATCCGCACTGCAATCAGCCTGGGCGTTTCCAAGATCAACGTAAACACCGAATGCCAGCTTGCATTTGCCAAGGCAACCCGCGCTTATGTGGAAGCAGGCAAGGATCAGCAGGGCAAGGGCTTCGACCCGCGCAAGCTGCTGGCTCCGGGCGTGGATGCGATCAAGGCTACCGTCAAGGAAAAAATGGAACTGTTCGGTTCTGTCAACAAAGCTTAAACGATCATCCGCGGATTTTGCTCCGCTGCAAAAACAGGCTTCCGGCTGTGCCGGAGGCCTGTTTTTTGTTTTGCGCTGTGCCATTTGTGTTCTGCGGAATTTTGTTCGCGCACCTTGTTCTGCCGGGTG
Organism: Ruthenibacterium sp.; assembly: GCA_020025235.1. Classification (GTDB taxonomy): domain Bacteria; phylum Bacillota; class Clostridia; order Oscillospirales; family Ruminococcaceae; genus Ruthenibacterium. The sequence goes on along the minus strand of JAHHSL010000003.1, from coordinate 8,878 downwards.
CGTCTTTTATGGGGCGGCACAGGGCCGGGCTTCCCGGTTTGTTTTGCAGAACGGCACGAATATCGTTTTTACAGAAAAAGACCGTGCACGGATCTGCTCCGCGCACGGTCTTTGTTTTTCTTTCTGCCAGCCGGCATGAAAAAGCGGCGCTTATCAGCGCTTACTTCTTTTCTACGCCGCCGATGAAGATCTTTTCAGGCTGCAGCTTGTCGTCCAGAACCAGAACGTCGGCACGCTTGCCTTCTGTGATGCTGCCCAGCTCGTCGAACAGGCCGATTGCCTGTGCGGGGTTGATGGTTGCTGCGCGCAGTGCGGTTTCCAGAGGAACACCGAAGCTGACTGCACGGCGGAAGCATTCTGCAAGGCAGGTTGCGCTGCCGGCAATGGTGCCGTCTTCCAGCGTTGCCTTGCCGTCCGTCATGTAAACGGTCTGGCCGCCCAGCGAATACACGCCGTTGGGCATGCCTGCTGCACGCATGGAGTCGCTGATGAGGCACACGCGCTCCGGTCCGAACAGACGGAACACGATGCGCACGACTGCCGGATTCAGGTGGATGCCGTCGGAGATCATTTCAACGTGCTTTGCGTAATCGCTTGCCGCACCGACAACACCGGGATCGCGGTGGTTGAGCGGGGGCATTGCGTTGAACAGATGCGTGACATGGGTTGCGCCGGAATCGAACGCATCCTTGGATTCTTCGTAATTTGCCGTGGTATGTGCAATGGAAACAACGCACTTGCTGCTTGCTTCTTTGATGAAAGGAACAGCACCCGGCAGTTCCGGTGCGACGTCGATCAGCTTGATCGATTTGCCGGAACGATCATACAGGCGGTTGAACATGCCGATATCCGGATCGACGATGTACTTTTCAGCCTGTGCGCCCTTCTTTGCCTTGCTGAAGAACGGGCCTTCCATGTTGATGCCGCGCAGGACGGCATCGCCGGTTTCCTTGTTGATGTACGGCTTTGCGATATCAAAGATATTGGAAAGGATCGGCTCGTCAAATGCCATGGTGGTGCCGCAGAAGCTCGTTACGCCGACGCTTCCGAGGTATTTTGCCATAGTTTCGATGTGCTCGGCGCCTGCATCGCAGAAATCCGAACCTTTCGAGCCGTGAATGTGGATATCCACAAAGCCTGGGGTGACATACTTGCCGGTGACGTCTACTGCGTCGGGGCCTTCCAGCGAACCTGCCGGTGCAACCTTGGCAATTTTTCCGTCTTTGATTTCGACGTCTGCCTGCACGAAGCGGGCTTCTTCCGTGAACACAAGACCATTTTTAAGAATCATGTTGGAACACTCCTTTATCGTTATCAAGCGCCCTTTGCAGCGCTGTATTGTGTCTGTCTCTATCATAGCATTTTTTTGCAAAGACAGCTATGCTTTTTACAAAAAAAGTACATTGTGCTAAGATTGCACATGATATGTCAAAAGCAGGTTCGTCCTGCACACGCGCAAACGGCTTCTTTGCACAAAAATTTTCAAAAAAACGCGCTTTGCAGTAGCGCGCTTGCGCCCTGCATGATACAATACCGTTAAAGACATCCGACGCCGCACGGCAAACGGGAGGTAAAGCATGAAAAACGAAATCGATGATCTTCTGAACAATCTGTTCGGTTCCCGCACACTGCATAAAAATCCGCTTTCCGAAGAAGAAAGCAGCACGCCGCAGCTTGTGCTGGAACCCGAACCGTCCCCTGCCAAAACACGCGCACAGCTCCAGCGGGAAAAGCTGGTGCAAAAGCACGGCCGCGCGGCAAAACGGCGGGCAGCCGAAAAGCCCGCAGATCCGTCTGCACATCTGTATAATGCAATGCGCGCCCAAAAAGAACTGGACAGCCTGATCGAAGCGCAGCGCAAGGAAATCGAATCGCTGAGCCAGAACGCGCTGAGCGATATCCGCCGCATTGAATCGGAGCTGGATTCCCCCGCCGTGCAGAACCTTTCCGCACCGCCCGCACGCAAGGCCGCAAGTGCGCCCGATTGCTTTTCCGCACTTTCTGCCGAACAGTTTTCCGGTCTGAGCGAAATTCTGTCCAAGCAGATCCTCGGGCAGGAAGATTTTCTCAAAAGTCTTGTGATCGCGCTCAAGCGTCCCGTTGTCATGGGGGCAGACCGCGCCGCGTTCTTCGTCACCGGCCCCGAGGACACCGGCCGCCACATGAGCCTTTCCGCCGCGGCAAAAGAGCTTGCCGAACGGCAGGTATTCCGCAGCGGTGAAATCAGCTGGATGGATCTTTCGCTGTACCCCACCGCCGCCGAGGAAAAATTATTCCTGCAGGATCTGTACGCCGCGCTTGCCGGCCCGAACATCCTGCTTGTGTTCGAGCACTATGAACAGTGTCACCCCGCTTTTCTCACGGTGCTTGCCTCGCTTGTCATGGCAGGCAAAAGCCCGCTTGCCGGACGCTATGTGCTGCAGAACGGCCGCCTGATCGAAGCGGGCACGGCACTTGTCACCAACGCGGTGGGCGCGCTGGAAGTGAAGAACAAATATCTTGTTTTCATGAGCCGCCGCCCCGCCGCAAAGCTTGCCGACTGCTTCGGCGCTCCGTTTGTCACCGCTTTGGGCGATCTGTGCGAAACCGCCCCGCTGTGCGGCGAAGCGCTGCGGGAAATCGCCGCACGCGAACTGGATACTCTTTCGGAAAAGGCAAAAAAATCGCTGGGGCTTACCGTCACCGCTTCGGACGATGTGCTGAAGCTTGCCTGCGAAAGCGGCGGACATTCCGAACAGGGCGCGGGCAGCGTGCTGGGCTTTTTTGAACGCATCTACCGCGCACTGGCGCAGTATTGTCTGGAAAACGACAAAACGCCCGAATCCGCCGCACTGACCGCTGCGGACGGCACGGTGCATGTGCGCTTCGGCGAAACGGATCATGCGCTTGACGCGCTGCTGCCGCCCGCCTATCAGGGCGAGCTGGAAGCCGTGAAAACCGAGCTTTCCCGCATTGTGGGTCTGGACGAGATCAAGGATTACATCCTGAGCCTGGAAGGACACTATGCCGTGCAGAAGCGCCGCCGTGAAGCCGGGCTGAAAACCGCGCGCGTTTCGATGCATATGATCTTCACCGGCAACCCCGGCACGGGCAAAACGACCATTGCACGCCTGATCAGCCGCTATCTGAAAGCGATCGGCGTTCTTTCCGGCGGGCAGCTTGTCGAAGTGACGCGCGCCGATCTTGTCGGGCGCTATGTCGGGCACACCGCACCCCTGACGACGCAGGTGATCCAGTCCGCACTCGGCGGCGTTCTTTTCATCGACGAAGCGTACAGTCTGTACCGCGGCAAGGATGACAGCTTCGGTCTTGAGGCCATTGACACCCTTGTGAAAGGCATGGAGGATCACCGTGACGACCTGATCGTCATTCTCGCCGGATATTCCCGCGAAATGGAACAGTTCCTCACCTCCAACAGCGGCCTGAAAAGCCGGTTCCCGAATATCATCGAATTTCCCGATTATTCCGGCGAAGAGCTGTTCCGCATCGCAGAGCTTCAGGCTTCCGGCAAGGGCTACCGGTTCGACGACGCCTGCCGCGAACCGCTGCTTGCGTATTTTGAACAGGTGCAGGCCACCCGCGCCCGCGACGCCGGAAACGGCCGCCTTGCGCGCAACAAGGTGGAGGAAGCGGTTCTCAATCAGGCACGCCGCCTTGCAGCAGAGCCGGACGCCGACCTTTCCCTGCTGCTCCCCGCCGATTTCGAGCTGGAGGAATAAGTGCTTTTGCTCTCGGCACAAAGTTCATAACCAAAAAAGGGATAACGGACAGTTTGTCCGTTATCCCCTTTTTTATGCAGCCGGAAGCTGTGTTCCGGCGTCTGTGTTTTATTCTTTCGGCAGTTCGCGCGCCGCGACCACGTCAATGCCCGTCCCGCAGACATCCGGCACCACCACGTCGCCGACATGCACCGGCGCATGCAGGCACACGTCGTCCAGCGCCGCCATAACGTCGAACATCTTTTCTTTCGGCACACTGCCCTTGGTCTTGACCGGGCAGCGGCGGATAAATGCGTCCTCTACCCGCACCGTGCTTGTCACCACGCGAACCGGATGCGTCAGTTCATTCTTTCCGTATTCGGCGCCGCGCGGACAGCTGTTGCCTTTTACGGCAAGCGTTTCTTCGTCCACCGTCAGATGACAGCCCTTCGGGCATACGATACAAATCAGATTTGCCATAGCTTTATGCCTCCTCCACGCTGACCGTGATCGTTCCGTCCGCCTTTTCCAGCAGTACCTTGGGCACGTTGATCTGCTCCATTTCACCCGGAGCCAGATGCTCGCGCCGGAACGAAGCGATCTTTTCGCCGCCGCTCGTCACCAGGATCGTCGATGCACCGCACACGCGGTTCACGCGGAAAAAGATCCCCACGTTTTTTTCCACGTTTGCAAGGCGGATCTTTCCGGGCACAGTGTAGCTGACGCCATCGCCGTTTTCCACTTCAATAATACGCCCTTCGGGGGCGGGGCCGTTTTTTGCAAAGCGTGCAGCCGCCGCGCCCGCGCGCTGGCTTTCTCCGGTGACGAAGTCCACCAGATCATGCACATGCACCACGTTGCCCGCCGCAAAAATGCCCGGCACGCTCGTCTCCATGTTTTCGTATACCATGGGACCGCTGTGGCGGCGGTCCATGTCCACGCCCGCGCCGTTGGAAAGCTCGTTTTCCGGGATCAGGCCGACGCTCAAAAGCAGCGTATCGCAGTCGAAATGCATCTCCGTGCCGGGGATCGGCCGGCGGCGCTCGTCAACTTTCTGCACCACAACGCCCGAAACACGTCCGTCGCCTTCGATTTTCGTAACGGTATGCGACAGGTACAGCGGAATATCAAAATCGTTGAGACACTGTACGATATTGCGCGTCAGGCCGCCGGAATACGGCATCAGCTCCACACACGCCAGCACCTTGGCGCCCTCCAGCGTCATGCGGCGCGCCATAATCAGGCCGATATCTCCCGAACCGAGGATCACCACGCGCTTGCCGACCATATAGCCCTCGATATTGAGATACCGCTGTGCCGCGCCCGCCGTGAACACGCCCGCGGGACGTGCACCCGGAATCGAAATGGCGCCGCGCGTACGCTCGCGGCAGCCCATGCACAGCACGACCGAAGCGGCCTCCAGCACGATGTAGCCATCCTGCGAATTGACCGCATGCACCTTTTTTTCCGGCGTTACCGCCAGCACCATGGTGTCGGTTTTTACTTCCACATTCGTTTTCTTTACAAGCTCAATGAAGCGTCCCGCATATTCCGGGCCGGTCAGTTCTTCTTTGAAATAATGCAGCCCGAAGCCGTTGTGGATGCACTGGTTCAGGATGCCGCCGAGCGTATTGTCGCGCTCTAAGATCAGGATGCGCCCTGCGCCCTCCCGATAGGCGGCTTCGGCCGCCGCAAGTCCGGCGGGGCCGCCGCCGATCACGATTACGTCATAGCGGTTATTCTCCACGGTGCAGGCCCCCTTCCTTGGTCGTTCCGGTTATGATATAGCTTCCGGCCTTATCCTTGAGCACTTCGCTCTGCGGGATTCCCAGTTCCCGTGCGATGATCTCATGCACACGCGGGCCGCAGAATCCGCCCTGACAGCGCCCCATGCCCGATGTGCAGCGGCGCTTTACGCCGTCGATCGTGCGCGGCGGGATCGGCCCGTGCAGCGCGTCGACGATCTCGCCCTCCGTGATAGTCTCGCAGCGGCAGATGATGCGCCCGTACAGCGGGTTTTCCCGGATTGCCTGCGCCTTCTGTTCCGGCGTCATGGTATTGAAACGGCGTTTTTTCCGCGTACAGACGAAGGTATCCTTCTTTTCCGCCTGCAGTCCCGCCTTCTGCAGCAGCTGCACGGCGTCCTCGGCAATGGCCGGCGCACTGGAAAGGCCCGGGCTCTTGATGCCGCCCAGCGTGATGAAGCCGGGTGCGGTTTCCCCGATGATGAAATCGCCCTGATCCGAATTTGCGCGCACACCCGCAAAGTTGCGGATGTTTTCGCGGAAGTTGATGCCCGGCACGCTCTTGACTGCTTTTTCGCGCACAAAGGCAAGCGAATCCGCAAGCGTGGAAACATCGCCGCGCTCGCACGGTTCGGCGTTCGGCCCGACGATCAGATTATAGTGTACGGTCGGTGATACCAGAACGCCCTTGCCATCCTTGTTCGGGCACTGGAAGATCACATGGCGCACAAGCCCGCCCTGGCTTTTATCCAGCAGGTAATATTCCCCGCGGTTGGGCAAAATCGTAAAGCCCGGTTCCCCTGCCATGGAAGCTACGGTATCGGAATCGACGCCTGCGGCATTCACGACATATTTTGCTTCGATATCGCCCTTTGTCGTGTGCAGCCGCCAGCCGCCCTCGATTTTTTCCGCGCCCGTCACCGCGGTTTCCAGATGCAGCTTTACACCATTCTGCACCGCCGCTTCAGCAAGCGCCAAAGCCAGATCCCACGGTTCCACGATACCCGCACTCGGCGCGTACAGTGCACCGCATACCTCCTGCGAAAGCGCAGGCTCCATTTTCAGCGTTTCCTCTTTTGTCAGGATGCGCACACCCGGCACGCCGTTGGCGACGCCGTTTTCATAAAGATGCTGCACGGTCTTCATCTCTTCCGGTGAAAAAGCCAGAACAAGGCTTCCGATCGCATTGAACTTTACGTCAAATGCTTCGCACTGCTTTCGCGTCAAAGCATTGCCCCGCACATTCAGCCGGGCCATATCCGTACCCGGCTCCGGGTCGTACCCCGCATGAATAATTGCACTGTTTGCGCGTGTTGTTCCCATAGAAACATCATTTTCTTTTTCCAGTATCGCTGTATTCAGCTTGTACTGCGAAAGCAGATATGCAACATTTGCACCGGTGATTCCGCAGCCGATCACAGCCACATCCAGCATTTCGATCCCTCCAACATACCAAAGATGTAATTTTTTCACATCCCGGCTTTAAATTGAGTTTAATTATACCACTAATTTTCCATAATGTCATTAACATACTGTACAAATCCACAAAAATATGCATAAAAAAACAGTGCTGCCGGATCATTCCGGCAGCACTGCGGAAACGGCTGCGATTTTCAGTTTTTCTTCGTGTCTGCGCACGATTTCGGCACAGCGGCGCACATAAGTTTTCTTATGCAAACAAACCGCAAATATAACCCGCCGCAACGCCGAGCACATACAGAAGCCCCACAATGAACAGGTTCTGCTTCGCGCTTTTATTGGTGCGGAACAGCACGGCAAGGCCGACGCCCGCGCCTGTGCACAGCCCTGCCACAACGCCGCCGAACGAAAGGCTGCCCGCCGCATACAGCTGCGTGATCAGCACCGAAGCCGCACAGTTCGGCACAAGCCCCACAAGACCCGCAAGGATCGGCTGCAGCGGCCCGCTTTGTACCAGAAATGCCGAAACCGTCTCTTCGCCGATCAGATGAACGACTGTGCCGAGAACAAGGTTGAACAGCAGGATGAACACAAAAATATGCACGGTATGCTTTACCGCCGCCTTCAGGATGCTGTCCTGTTCTTCATGCTCGTGACAGTCGACCGATTCGCTGCTGCCCGTATAGCCCCCGCGCACAGCGGCCGGGATCGCCCCGCGGAACACAAAATCAATGCAGAAGCCCGCAGCGAGCGCCACACACAGCTTTACCAGCAGAATCATGGAAAGTGATTTCCAGTGCGACGGATTTGCGATCAGAAGCGGAACCGCTTCATCCGAAGTGGAAAGAAATACGGCAATCAGTGTGCCGAGTGTGATCACCTTGCTGGAATACAGATTCGCCGCCATAGCAGAAAAGCCGCACTGCGGCAGAAGCCCCAGCACCGAACCCGGAACAAAGCCGAACTGCCCGCCGCCCGCAAGCGCACTTTCGATTTTTTCAGAATGGCGGTGTTCCACATATTCAATCAGAAGATATGCTGCAAACAGGAACGGCAGCATTTTTACGCTGTCAAGCAGCGCATCGAGCAAAATTTCCAATCTTACGATACTCCTTTATCCGTAAAAATCATACTCCGTTATTATAGCGGCCGGTTCCGGTCTTTTCAAGAAGCCCCCGAGGGGTATCCGGCTGCCTTTTTTGAAAAAAGCCGCAGAGAGCAAAACTCTCTGCGGCTTTGTGCTGTTTGTTCCGAATATGATTTTTTATGCAGTGCTTACGAATAGGAATCATCCACCGCAAACTGGCGGTTTGCTTCGCTGTACACGGTATGCGTCAGGATATAATCCGCCCACGCGGCATATCCGGTGGGATTCATGTGGATGCCGTCATAGGTGCCGACATAATCCCCGCGCAGATTTCCTTCCGCATCGGCAAGGGCTTCCTGTGCATCCAGATAGAACAAGCCCTTATCCGCCGCCATTTTCGCAATTGCGTTGTTCACCGTGCGGATATGGCCGTTTTCAAGCGGGGGCTGTTTTACGCCCTGTGCCGCCGTGGTGGGGGTGATGCTCTGCACATAGATCGGCACATCGGGGTACCGCTGACGCAGCATATCCAGAAGATCGCCGTAATATTTCAAAAAAGCTTCGTCGGACTGCGCCACCAGCGCATTTGTACCGTACAAAACATAGATGCTGCCCGGTGCCTGCGTTTTGATATCGTCCCACATTTCAATGCGGGAGCCATCGGGACGCTGGCCGACAAAGTTCTGGATGACCTGATTCGGGCTTGTGCTCTTGTAGGCGCACACCGTCGATACCTCACGCGTGGGCGGATACAGCGCAAACCCCTGCGAAAGCGAATCGCCGACAAACATGACCGTACGCAGATATTCTTCGCTCAGTCTGCCGTTTTCCGGCACGGCAAGCATGCGGGAATCATCGCCCGTTACACCCGGCGCCGCACCGCTCAGACGCTCTGCGGTATTCCACGCCTGTGCAGACGGTTCCGAAGG
>JAHHSL010000029.1 GCA_020025235.1 Ruthenibacterium sp. | reverse complement strand
GTGTTCTCATTCCCGGTACATGCCCGTGAATGAGAACGTATTTTATTTCATCCCTTTTTCCGAATTGGGGTTTATCTACAAGCTAAAGGGCGCGTGTTACGCGCCCTTTTCTTTGTGGCTGCCGGTGTGCCGGAAAGGCAGCCGGGCATAAAAAATCCGCCCTGCGGCTTTGCCGCAGGGCGGAAACTGCCTTTATTTCAAGATCGCGCGCTGTTCTTTCAGCAGCATTTCCTGATAATCGCCGTCGAACGTGCCCGCCAGAAAACGCGGCAGTGCTTCGTCCACAAGGCGGTTCCAGCTCATTTCCTCGCTGCCCACCAGGATCGGATAGAAAAGCGCACCCGCATGCTGTGCGGCGGCAAGGTCGCCCAGTGCATCACCGACCATAAGCACATGCTTTGCGGCGTAGCCCTTTGCGGAAAGTGCCGTCAGGCAGGCTTCCTTCGTTCCGGCGTCCTGCCCAAGCACCACATCCATGTGATCGGCAAGGCGGTGGCGCGTCCATTCCTCTGCCAGCGCTTCGCTGTTTGCACTGGAGACAACGGCGGTATCCGCATATTCATGCACGCGCGCAAGCGCCCCGGCGCAGCCGGGGAAGGGCTTGGAATCATCGCCCATTGCGGCGACGGCGGCATTGACGGCACGGCTCCATTCCAGCGCCTGCGCAAGCCCTTCGCCGCCGCCTGCGGCGACCGCCTGCTCCAAAGCGGGGTTGGAAAGCTTCGGCGCGGTGTCTGCCCAGTGGATCAGCTCCTGCGCATGGGGCACGCAGACGCCGCGCTGTTCCAGCATGTGCAGGGTTGCGGCAAGCCCTTTAAAGCGGTTCACGCCGCGCGTGCGGCTGTACAGATTCACTTCCATCCAGTACGGTGTGATGATATCCGCATACGCTTCAAGACCGTATACGCGGATCAGCTCCGGACAGAACGCCGTGTGGTGCTTGGAATCCATGGTATCCATGGCGCAGCCGTCGGAATCGACGCATACAAGCCATTCTTTGTGCGGAACAAACGAATCAAACGGATTTGCAGACATAAAAAAACTCCTTCCGGATCGAAAATAAACAGGGAAAGCTTTTGCTCTGCCTTAAAATTATCAAAGAAGGCTGCAAAAGTCAATCACGAATCTTGCGCATTTGCCGTGCGGCGGGGGATCGGCGCCGCAGGCTTTGCCGGCGGCCCGCAAAAAAGCAAAAAGCCCGCACGGCATGCGTGCGGGACTTTGTCTGCGGCAGGGTAAAATCAGCTGTTTTTCATAATGACGCTTTCCACAACGTCGGCGGCGTCCTCGCAGCTGTCGCAGCAGCGTTCCAGACGATCGAACAGCTCCGTCCATGCAAGGATAGAGATCGGGTCGTTTTCTTCGGAGTACAGGCGGTGCATGGCGTCGGTGTACAGCTTGTCGCCCTCTTCCTCCAGATGATTGATCTCGATGATCAGATTGTGGATATCCTTCGATTTGCGGAAGTTTGCAAATTCCTGCATCATATTCTTCATTGCCGCGCAGCAGTCTTCGATCACCTTGACAAAGCGCAGCGCATCTTCGCGCAGGCTTTTGATATTGAACATATAAAGGCGCAGAAGAACATCTTCGATGCTGTCGGTGACATTATCGATCATGTTGGAAAGCAGGATGATATCCTCGCGGTCGATCGGGGGCAGAAATTCCCGTGCAAGCTGTTCCATAACGGTGTGCTTTGCAAGGTCGGCCGAATGTTCGATCTTGTGCATCGCTTCGATGCTTTCAGGCAGATTTTCGGGGTTATAGTTATCAAAGGTGGTGTACAGCATCGACGCGGCGCTGCATGCGGATTCCACGCCGCTTACAAAGGAATCAAAATAGATCGTTTCGTTTTTCTTATTCCGTGCCATAGTCACGTTCTCCTTCCTATCTCACACAAGGGCTCAGACAAGCCACATGAACAGTTTGGCCATAAAAAAGCCGATCAGCCCGCAGCCGGGGAATGCAAAGACCCATGTCATGCACATATCCTTTACAACGCCCCAGTTCACACTGGAAACGCGGCGCGCAGCGCCCACGCCCATGATCGCCGTGGTTTTGGTGTGCGTTGTCGAAACCGGCAGACCCGTCAGCGACGAAACCAGCAGACAGGCGGCGCCCGCCATATCCGCGGCAAAGCCCTGGTATTTTTCCAGCTTGACCATGCTCATGCCCACGGTTTTGATGATGCGGTATCCGCCGACCGAAGTGCCGAACGCCATGGTCGCGCTGCACAGGATCATCAGCCAGACCGGGATGCGGAAATCCGTGACGTTGGCCTGTCCGTTTGCAAGGAAGATGCCCAGCATGAACACGCCCATGAACTTCTGGCCGTCCTGCGCGCCGTGCATGAACGCCATGGCGGCGCCGCCGGCGATCTGCGCATTGCCGAAAAATCCGGTCGTGCGGCGGCGGTCTTTATTGCGGCAGATGCCCTCTACGATTTTTGCGGAGATCCAGCCGAAGGCAAAGCCCATGAGGGTGGAAAACAGGATGCCGTACAAAACCTTCATGCATTCGTGGCCGTTGATGCCGCCGAAGCCCCCGTGCACCGCAATGGCAGCGCCCGCAAGGCCGGCGACAAGGGCGTGGCTTTCGCTTGTGGGCAGGCCGAACCACCAGCTGGTGCCGGACCAGACCACGATCGCAACGAGCGCGGCGCACAGCGCCGTGACAGCGGCTTGGGTATTGCCGCCGAAATCAACAAGGTTGTAAATGGTTGCGGCGACGCTGGCGTTGACCATCGTCATAACAAAAACGCCCAGAAAATTGAACACGGCAGCCATAAGGATCGCCCCGCGCGGAGAAAGAGCGCGCGTGGAAACACAGGTGGCGATCGCGTTGGGCGCATCGGTTCCGCCGTTGACCATAATGACGCCGAGCGTCAGAATGACCGTGACCGCAAGCAGCGGGTTGGTCGTGAGCTGTGACAGGAATTCACTCAGGGAAATCGTCAAATCAAAGCCCCTCGCTTTCTGATAAGATTGATAAACTCATACTTCCTTATTATACTGGTGCAGCGGTTCAAATACCAGAGGAAATTACACGAATTTTACATATCCTTTACAAATTTCCGGTCGAAAACACCAAGAACAGGGCAAAAAAACCGATTTTTGCCCGATTTCTCCGCAAAAATGACGAAAAGTACAAAAGGTATAAAACGGCATAAAAAATACCCGCCGGAACATTTCGGCGGGTGTCGGGGAAAACGAAGCTCAGGAACGGGACGAGCGCTTGTGCTTTTCGCGCACCTCGGGCGGATAGCCCAGCTTTTTGATGCGGTTATGCAGCCAGCCGCCCTGCAGATAATAGATGATGAACAGGATGCTTGTCAGCACCCAGCTGACAGGATAGCTGATGATCAGCGTGACGAGCGTGTGGTTCAGCGGCAGCACCACAAGCACCCACACAACGCGCAGGACGCATACGCCGCCGCAGGTAAGCAGTGTGGGGACCAGGGCCGAGCCGCAGCCGCGGGCCGCGCCGGAAAAGATCTCGATGCACACGAACGTGAAGTAAAACGGCACCATATAGCGCATGATCTCAAGCCCGATCTGGATCACTTCGGCATCGCTGGTGAACATGCCCAGCAAAAACGGAGCCGTCAGGAAGAACAGAAGGCTCATGCCGAACGAAGTGGCAAACGCCATGCCAAGGCAGACGCGCACGCTTTTGCGGATGCGGTCGTACTTCTGCGCGCCGAAGTTCTGCCCCGCGAAGGTGGTGATCGAAATGCCGTATGCGCCCAGAACCATCCAGAAGAAGGCATCCACCTTGCTGAAGGCGGTGCATGCGGCGACCGTCGCCGTGCCGAAGCTGTTGATGGCGGACTGGATCAGGATATTGGAAATGGCGTACATATTGCCCTGGATGCCGGCGGGGATGCCGACCTTGAGCACCTCTTTCAGCGTGGAGCCGTGGAAGCGGATGCGCTTGGGGTCCAGCCGGTATACGGCGCTTGTGTGCAGCAGGGAAACCACGACCAGAACGGCGCTGACGACCTGTGCCAGGACCGTTGCAAGCGCCGCGCCCAGAACGCCCATGCGCAGAACGGCGACAAACAGGATGTCCAGTACGATATTGGTCAGGCAGGCGATGATGAGGAAGTAAAGCGGACGGCGGGTGTCCCCGACGGCGCGCAGGATGCCGGAACCGACATTATACAGAAAGGACGGGATCGTGCCCATCATGAACACACGCAGATACAAAACGGAAAAATCCATGATATCGGCGGGTGTGCCCATGGCGCGCAGCGCCAGCGGGGCGATGGAAACGCCGAAAATGGTAAGGCCGAGCCCGGCGATAAGGGAAAGCGCGACCGAGGTATGCACGGCGTGATCGACGCCCTGGGTATCGCGCGCGCCGAACGCCTGCGCCATAACGACGGTGGTGCCGGACGCCAGCCCGACGAACAGATTGACGAAGAAGTTGATAAGCGAGCCGGTTGCACCGCCGACGGCGGCCAGGGCCTGCGTTCCGACAAAGCGGCCTACGATGATAGCGTCTGCCGTGTTGTAAAGCTGCTGGAAGAATGTCCCGAACAGGATCGGGAAAAAGAAGTAAAGCAGCTGCTTCCAGATAACACCCTCCGTGATCTGATTGATGCCCTGGGAAGCGGTGGATTCTTTTGTCTGCACAGATTTCCGCCCCTTTCATACGTTTATGGAAATATTTTGCACAAAGCAGATTATAACATAATGGAAAACGGAAGTCGAGCAGCTTTGTCCCTTTGCGGAAAATTCGGCACCGCATACGGAAAAGCACCTTTTTCCGGCGGGAAAACAGGACAAAAAGCGCATGGGATACAGCCGGCACAAAAAAACCGCGCACGGCTGTGCGCGGCTGCCGGCAGAAAAAGGCTGCGGCGGAAAGCGGGGCAGTCAGACCCCTTTTGCGCGCTGCAGCAAAGCGAGGAATTCTTCCTCATGCAAGATCGCGATATGCGCCTTGCCCGCTTCGTTCAGCGCGGCGGCCTTGGCCTCCTTGCCGCTGCGCCCGTCCGCCGCCACAAGGCCGGGGTCCTGCGCGCCGACGACAAGATAATCCGTCTTGCCCGAAACCGCGCTTTTGATGAGCGCACCGAACTGTGCCGCGGCGGCTGCGGCTTCTTCGCGTGAAAGGCTCAGATCACCCGTAAAGACGATACTGCGCCCGAACAGCGGATTTTCGGGATCGGCGTTTTCGTTCGTCTGAATGTTCTTGAGCGCGGCGCTTTTCTGCGCAAACGAACGAAAGCGGCTGTTGTCCGCCGCACCGCTGCGTGCGGGCTTTGCCGTGCTGCGGCGTGCAGCGGGCTTTTTGGCGGCGGGCGCCGGCTGTGCTTCACCGTTTGCTGCATCTGCCGGGCCTGACGCGGGTGCACCGAACGAAGCGCTCTGCATATCGCGCAGATGATCGTCACACACAAGATACGTCACGCCGTGTGCTTCCAGTGCCACAACAAGCCAGTCACCCGCGCCGCCGCGGTCGGAAAAGCCGACACATTCACATTCCACGGGCTGCTTTGTGTAAATGCCCTTGTACCACAGTCTGCGCGGCTCCGCGGCCGAAGCCGGCGCAAGGCCCAGACATTTCTGGATGCGCAGCAGATCGCCCGGTTCCGGCACTTTGTAGGAGGCCGGGCCGTTCGGCGTTTCGCCCCATGCGGGCGCCGCGCTGCGCATCAGATTGTGCACAAGCCCGCCCTGCATGCGCTGATAAAGATAGAGCGTTGCGCGCACGTCCTCCAAAGCGTCGTGCGCGGAAAAGGAAAAATCGAAAAATTTCGCCGCAAAGGAAAGCGTGCGCTTGGGCCCGCCGAGCGCTGCGGCAAAGGTGAGCATCGGGTCTTCGCCCCAGGAAAGCGATTTCGAGGGGATGCCGTATGCATCCAGAAACGAACGCTCGAAGGAATCGTTGTAGGCGATGACCGCATCGGCGCTTTCCAAAATTTCGCGCAGGCGCGCTGCGGCGCTTTCAAACGGCGGCAGGCCCAGCACATCGGCGGGGGAGATGCCGTTTACCTTTTCGGCGTCCGGCCACTGCGTCACGCGCTGCGGCGCAAAAAATTCATTCATCAGGACTGTGCCGTTTTCGTCGATGACGGACGCCTGAAGCACCTCGTCATATGCGGGGTCAAGCCCGGTCGTTTCAAAATCCAGTACAGCAAGTTTTGTCATTGTGTTTCCGCCTTTCCCGCCGCAAAGAAATAAAACGGCGTTTAATTGTATTGTAACATATCCGGGCATGCCGCGCGAAGAAAAAATGTGCGGATTCCTTGACATTTGCGCAAAGGCCGCGTATCCTTTGGGGTAGAATCCAGCTTTTTTGCGAAAGGGTGTTTTTGTCATGATCCATGAGCGCGTGCCCGTCGGGAATGACGGTGCATTCATCCAAACCTATTTTCAGGAATTTTCCCCGGAAATCAAGGTGTCCGAACGGCGTCCGGTGCTTGTGATCTGCCCGGGCGGGGGATATCAGTACTGCAGCGACCGCGAAGCCGAGCCGATCGCCCTTGCGTTTGCATCGCGCGGATTCCACACCTGTGTGCTGCAGTATCCGTGCGGCGAAAATCATCATTTCCCCGAACAGCTGTGCGCGCTGGCGCATACGGTGGCGTGGCTGCGCGAAAACGCCGAGCGCCTGCGTGCGGATGAAAACCGCATCGCCGTGGCGGGCTTTTCGGCAGGCGGGCATCTTGCGGCAAGCCTTGGCGTGTTCTGGAATTCGACGTTCCTTGCGCAGGAAACGGGCCTTGCGCCCGCGCAGATGCGCCCGGACCGTCTGGTGCTGGGGTATCCCGTCATTTCCAGTGACGAAAAGGTCGCTTCGAAGCCTTCGTTCCAAAGCCTGCTGGGTGAAGAGCCGTTTCAGGACCCGAAGGAGCGCGCGTTCGTCTCGCTGGAAAAGCATGTGACGTCTGACGTGCCGCCGACGTTTTTGTGGCATACCTACACCGATGATACGGTGCCGGTGGAAAATTCGATGTATTTTGCGCTTGCCCTGCGCAAAGCGGGCGTGCCGTTTGAATCGCACATCTATTCCGTGGGCGCACACGGGCTTTCGCTGGCAAACCGCCTGACGGAAAATTTTTCGGGCGGCGGTGTGCAGCGCGAATGTGAGGGCTGGCTGGAGCTTGCCGCCGATTGGCTCAGCCGCTGAAAAACCATACGCAAAACGAAAAAAGCCCGGATCACAGATCCGGGCTTTTGCCATATTCAAAGCGTCAGAAGAAAAAAGCGGGTGCAGCGCTCAATGCTGGCGGCGGTAGCTGTGCAAAAGCAGACCGGCAGCGGCAAATACAAGGATCAGCGCCGCGGCAAAAACACAGCACCAGAATACGGCGTGCGTTTCAATGCCCGTCTGGGGCAGCGCGCTGTCGGGTGCGGCGTCATCCGCCCACTTGGCGTAAAGCGTCATGTCGGCCTGTACGCTGTCAAGCGCAAAATCCCATGCGTCGGTGCCCGCGGCGTCCCGATACCAGCCCGCAAAGCGGTAGCCTTCGCGCACGGGGTCTTGGGGCGGCGCAAGCAGCGTGCCGAACAGCACGGCTTCATCCGGATATTCGCCGGCGCCGCCGCGCGCATCGAACGATACGGTAAATTCGTTCGGCTTCGCCGTTTCGGGCGCGGGATCGGACTGCGTGTGCGAAGCGGGGGATTCGGGCAGCGATGTATCTGCCGCGGCAGGGGTTTCGGACTGCGCCGAGGACGCCGGAGCAAGCGGCAGCACACCGGCGGCAGCAAGCGCGCCGACGCAGATGCCGCCCGAAAGCGCCAGCACGGCCAGAACGATGATGACGGTGAAAACGCGGTGGCGGAATTTTTCACGCTTGAGATA
Organism: Ruthenibacterium sp.; assembly: GCA_020025235.1. Taxonomy (GTDB): domain Bacteria; phylum Bacillota; class Clostridia; order Oscillospirales; family Ruminococcaceae; genus Ruthenibacterium. The sequence goes on along the minus strand of JAHHSL010000029.1, from coordinate 17,169 downwards.
GCGGCGGCTCCAGGCAAGCTGGCGCTCGGCGTCATCAAGCGGGTTGTGTCTTGGTTCGGACATTCCGATCTCTCCTTATCGGTGTGTTGATGCGATCGGCACAAGCTTTGTGCAGACCACAAAGCGCAGATCGTTTGTTTTGGATGTACAGGTGGAAAGCGTCAGGATGCGGTCGGCCGGTGTGACGGAAACATCTGTTTTCAGCACGCTGCGCGCGCGCACGTCATCCAGAAAAGCCTGCTTTGCCGCGGGGCTTTCAAATTCCCGCGTGTAGGGATAGGCGGTTTCTTCGGCGGGAAAGGCGGCAAACACCTGTGCCCGAAAGCAGCCTTCCGGCGTGTGCAGGGTAAAATACGGCCAGCGCTCATAAAAGGCCGGGTCGGTATAGGAAAGCAGCGGCGAAAACGCCCCGCCGCCCGTATCCATGTGATGCCCGAAGCAGAAGGACTGGTCATCGGCAAAGCTGCGCTGATTGCGGCTGTCCAGGAACGGGGTGCCAAGGATGTTGGTGCTGCCGTCCAGCAGGTGCCGCAGGTAGAATTCGTTGTCGGCGGCCTGTGCGATGGGGGTGTCGATTTCCCCGCCGCAGCCCGAAAGCCATGCGCACAGTGCGGGATATTTTTCCCGCAGGGGGGCAAAATCCACGGGGCACTGGTGCACCTCCTGCAGCGTGGAGGCCGCCGGTTCGCCGGATGCATCGCAGGCGTCCTGCGCCCGCAGCGAATCGCGGAAGGCGCGTGCGCGGTCGATGTCATCGCGCAGGCGGAACAGCCGCGCACCCGCATAGACGGCGCAGAACAGGAACACAAACAGAAAAAGCCATAAGACAAGGCGGAAAACCGGTTCTTTTCGATGCACGGGCTGCGTTCTCCTCTCAGGGCTTTTGCCGTTTGCGGCAAAGGGCGGATTCTCTTGATTTTAATTGTACACACGCCTGCGCCGAACGTCAAGCCGCAGGCAGGAATTGCCTTGTTTTCCATGGGCAAAGCGGCGGTAAAGTGGTATACTGAAAGAAAAACGGAAAGGCGGGAAACGGCATGAATGAAGTGACCGTGGCACAGATGAAGGAACTGGAGCGCGCAGCGGATGCAGCAGGGCTTTCCTATCGGCAGATGATGGAAAACGCGGGTGCAGCCGCCGTCGATGTGCTTTTGCAGGAAAAGGGGACGCCCGAAACGGTGTATGTCTTTTGCGGAAAGGGCAATAACGGGGGCGACGGCTTTGTGGCGGCGCGGCTTTTGCACGAACGGGGCGCGCAGGTGACAGCGGTGCTGGTGCAGGGCGAGCCTGCGGCGCCGGATGCGGCGGAAAATTATGCGCGGTGCCGCAAGTGCGGCGTGCGCATGACACAGCTGGACGCACTTTCAAACGAGGATCTCTGCGCGCTGGAGCAGTCGTGCGTGATCGACGCGGTGTACGGCACGGGCTTTCACGGGGAAATGCGCCCGGAGGGCAAACGTGCAGCGCAGCGGATCAATTCCGGGCGCTTTGTGCTGGCGCTGGACGTGCCTTCGGGCGTTGCGGCGGATACGGGCGCAGCGGCACAGGGCGCTGTGCGCGCGCACGTCACGGTGACGTTCCATGCGCCGAAGGTGTGCCACCGCATTGCGGCAGCCTGGTGCGGCCGGGTGGTCACGGCGGAAATCGGCATCACCGGCGCGCTGCAAAAGGGCTGAAAAGCATATCGAAAAACAGGAAAACAAAAAGCGGAGGGTATCGTTTCGATACCCTCCGCTTGCTTTTTCGGAAAGACAGTGCGCACAGAGCCGCCCGTTTGCGCTGAAACGGTGCGTTCAGCACGGCACGGCGGGGACGGCGACCTCCCGCGTGACGCAGTGGCGCTGTTCGCCGTGCACGGCGGTAAACAGGATGAAGATGCGGCAGCCGCGCAGGTTCTGCGGCAAAACCGTCAAAGAGGCAGTCTCCCCGCCAAGGGCGCGCAGCACGGGCGCTTCGCAGCCTTCGCGCAGCACGCGGATCTCCGTCTGCCCGGTGTAGCCGCGCGCGGTGGATACACGCGCCGAAACCACGGCGCCCTGCCCGGGCACGGTGCGGATCTGGGCAAAGGTGTGCGTCAGCGCCTGTTCCGGACGGCACAGGCCGAGTGAAGCCGCGTGCACCGATACGGTGGACGTCAGAAACAGAACAAGCGAAAGAAAACACAGGAATACAATGCGGCCGGTGCGTTTCATGCAGGGCGCCTCCTTTCAAAGCGGCAGATCGGATTTTATCACTTCTGTATAATAAGACAGCAGAAAATGCCGTTTGTTACAGATTTCAGTAATTATTTTATACCATACAAATGTTTCGGTCTTGTATCCAAAAGTGCCCGAAGCTGCCGTTCCGATGCCGAAAGCATAGAAAAAAGGTGTTTTTCCGGCAGAATGTATCCGATTCAGGGATTTTGTGTGCCAAAGCGGAACGTATCCTCGTGCAGAAGCGCATCAAACAGCTGCAGGGCGGCGGGGCTTTGCCCGAACTGCTTGACGGACGAAGCGCCGCCGGGCACGGGTGCGGGGTCAAGCTTTGTATGCGCCTTGAGCATATCGCCGGAATGGCAGATAAGACATTCGCTCACCGGCGTGTCAAGCTTTGCATGCGCCGCGAGCATATCGCCCAGCAGGGCGTTTACGTCATCCACGTTCAGCGAAGCGCTTTCGGTGCCGCCTTCGGCGGGCCATGTCCAGCGCACTTCGGAAAGATTATCCACCAGTGCCAGCATCCGCGCCGCAGCACGGCGCATCTGCGCGTTTTCCTCCGGCGTCAGGGTGCGTTCAAAATAAAGCGCGCGCGCATACGGCTCTTTGTCGGTGAACAGCTCGTTCGTGAACGATGCTTCCGGCAGCTGCACGGTCTGATCGACGAGGTTCAGCTTCCACATCGAACCCATATACGGGGTGCGGGCTTCGTACATGCGCATCACGGCGGGGTGGATCACGGTGCCGTCCTGCCACACCGTCACGCCGAACACCCGCACCTCGTGCAGGCCGTCCAGAGAGATCTGGCGGTTGGCCAAGCCGTTCCGGTTCAGCGCGGATACCAGCACTTCGCGCGCGGTGATCTCGGCAACGCCGTCCGATATGACGGTTTTCCAGCCGGTGTAGCCCTTGGCAGAGCCGGGGTTCATGGCGCGGATGACAAGCGCATCCCCCACAATGCCGTCCCCGTTGCCGTCCGCAAGTTCGGCGGATGCGTCCATGCGCCCGTCCGGCACCGCCGTCCCGATGACGAACACCTGGCACAGCAGCGCGCCGATCAGCACAAGCGCCGTGCCCAGCGCGGCAAGCAGGATGCGCCGGCGGTTTTTGCGGCGCACGGCTTTCAGGTAGTCCACCTCTTTTGCGTTTTCTGCGGCGTCGGGCACGGGCTGCGGCGCGCGCATGGATTCACACAGGCTGCGGCATGCATCACATCCCGCAAGATGATCGGTTACGGCGCCGGTGGTTTCCGGCTCCGTCAGCCCCTCTATATACGAGGGCATAAGATCGCGCACAACGGCGCACGGCAGATCATGTTTCATCAATAACGCCTCCTTTTAATCGTTCTTTTCCGCGGTAGAAAGTCACGCGCGCCCAGTTTTCGCTTTTGCCGAAAACGTCGCCGATCTCGCGGAAGGAAAGCCCCCCGAACGCACGAAGATACACCACTTCGCGCGCGGGCTCGCCCAGTGAATGGACAAGCTTCAAAAGCTCCAGCCGTCCGATATCCCCCATGGATTCCTCTTCGGCAGAGGGCAGCGGCAGCTCGAACGCGTCGTCGTCGGAGGGGATCTCCCGCTTTTGCCGGCGCAGATGCTGATACCACAGGTGCTTTGCGATCTGGCACAGCCAGACCGACATTTTGCAGTTTGCATCGAAGCGGTCGATCGAGCGCACGGCCTGATAAAACGTCTCCTGCGTCAGTTCTTCGGCAAGATCGGCGCTGTGCGTCTGCGCAAGCAGAAATTTGTAAACGGTCTGCGCGTGTTCTTTGTAAATGGATTCCATATCACGCAAGGGCTTTCCACCTCCTTCTGCCCATATATCCGCGGGCGGGGCATTTCGTTACAGGAAAAATAAAATTTTTTTCAGTATAGCACAAAAAGGTGCGGCAGTGCGCAGGGGAAAACGGGGTTTTAAAGCAAAAGGAAACGGCGCACAGGAAAGTTTCCCTGTGCGCCGTCTTTCACCGGGGCGGAAGGATACGCCCAGAGCAGTGTTTTTTAAAAGCAGAACAGTGCCGCGCGTTACGCCGCCGCGTCGCTGTCGGAATTGAGCGAATCCAGTACGACATTGTGTTCTTCGGGGCTGATCGTGCGCACGCCGAAGGCAAAGTAGATCACATGCAGCACCCACACAACGGCAAGCACGATGCGCCCGACCGGCACGCGCCCCATCATCAGAAAGCCGATGCCCATGGTGAGGGTGATCGCCGTCAGCACGCGGATCTTTGCCTGCTTTGTCATGCCCTTGCCGTGCACAAAGCTGGCAAGGTTTTTCTGGTACAGCTGTGTGTGGATGAACCAGGTGTGCAGCTTTTCATTGCTGCGCGCAAAGCAGAAGGCGGCAAGCATCAGAAAGGGAAAGGCGGGCAGAAGCGGCAGAACCGCGCCCACAGCGCCGACGCCAAGGGAAATACAGCCCAGCACGATGTAAAAGAGCTTCATTGTTGTTTCTCCATTCGTTTTTGTTCGCGTTTCGATTCGATCAGATGCCGCACGGCGGCAACGGGGTGATGAAAGATCATGCGCGGGCCGGAAAACCGCATGACCATGCGGATCTTTTCGCGCATTTCGGGTTTATAGCAGTGCACCCTGCAGTTCGAGCAGAAGGTCTTTGTTTCCATAAACGGGCAGTGATCGCTGCGCTGCATGGCGTAATCGGCAAGCGCCGCACATTCGGGGCACAGCGTGCCGCGCGTACCGTGATTTTTGCGGCAGTAAAGCCCGATCATATCGCGCACCATGCGCTTTTCCCGCAGGCGCTTTGCCTCGATATCCACCGCTTTCGGCATCAGCTCACACGTCCCCTTTCAGCGGAGTACACGTCGTCTGCCAGCGCCATGGTGGACGCGCGGTGCGAAACCAGAACGATCGTCTTATCGCCGCGTTCGCGCGCAAGCGAAGAAAGGATCACGCCTTCGTTCAGGCTGTCAAGGTTGCTGGTCGGTTCGTCCAGCAAAAGCATCGGCGCATCGTGCAGAAATGCGCGCGCAAGCCCCAGACGCTGGCGCTCGCCGCTGGAAAGCGTATCGCCCAGCTCGCCCACGGGCGTATCATAGCCCTGCGGCAGTGTCAGGATGAAATCATGCACCGACGCTTTTTTGCACGCGGCGACCAGTTCTTCATCGGTTGCCGCGGGCTTTGCAATGCGCAGATTGTTGGCGATGCTGTCGTGGAACAGATGCGTATCCTGTGTGACGAAGCCCTCGGCACGGCGCAGATCGTGCGTATTGACCTGCTTTACGCTGCGGCCGGAAAGACGCACCGTGCCGCTGTCTGCATCCCAAAAGCGCATCATCAGCCGCAGCAGGGTCGATTTGCCGCTGCCGCTGCGCCCGGTAATGCCGATCACGCGGCCCTTGGGCACCGTCAGGCTGACGTCGTGCAGGATCTCTTCTTCATCATAGGCGAACGAGACGTTTTCGCACGAAGCGCCCGTGAATACGGTGGGCTCGCAGTCCGTCACCTCCGGCACAAGCGGGGTTTCATCCAGGATATCCAGCACGCGGTTGCCCGCGGCAAGGGTGTTCTGCAGTGTGCTGCCAAGGTTTGCCAGCGCCACCACCGGCCCGAACGAGCTCATCATCGCAATGACGGGGATCAGCACGCCCTCAAAGCCGACCTTGCCGGCAAAGTACAGCGCCGACGAAGCGCACAGCATCACAAGGCCGAACACGATGATCAGGCCGTTTGTCAGCGCCATGCCGGATGCGGCCTTTTTCTTCATGCCCTCTTCGGTGGCAAGCAGGTCTTCGGTGCCTGCGCGCAGACCCTCCACGCGCGCCGCGCCGGAATCGTACTGCAGCACCTCGCGCACGCCGCGCAGGCTGTCCAGTACATAGCCGCTCAGGCGGCCGGCCTTCGCGCGGAATTCATTGCCGGAAGAACCGGAAATGCGGGAGATAAAGATCGGCAGCGCCCCGCCGATCGTAAGATATGCCGCCGCGGCGCACACGCCCAGCAGCGGATGATAGCTGCCGATGAAGATGCTCATGCCAAGCGACATGCAGATCGCGATCAGCACGGGCGAAACCGTGTGCGCGTAGAATACCTCCAGCAGCTCGACGTCTGCGGTGATGACGGCGATCAGATCGCCCTTATCGCGCCCTTCCAGTTTTGCGGGGCAAAGGCGGCGCAAGGCGCCGAACACCTTGTCGCGCACCAGAGCCAGCAGCTTGAAGGCAATGTAATGGTTGCAGGCCTGTTCACCATAGCGCAGCACACCGCGCAGCAGCGCGGCGGCGCCCGCAAGGATAAACAGCGTGCCCGCCGCGGCGGGTGCGGGCAGGCCCAGAACATCCAGCATCGCCCAGCCGCCGAAGATCGTTAGAAAAATCGCGCACACAAAGCCCGCAACGCCCAGTGTCACGGCAAGCACCATAAACGGTGCCAGCGGGCGCACAAGGCCGATCAGACGGCGCATTACGGTAAAACCGCTTCGTTCCTGTTTCATGCCATTACCTCCCCGGATGCAAACTGTTCCAGCTTCTGCTGGCTTTCCCAAAGCGCGGCATACGCGCCTGCGTGTTGCAGCAGTTCTTCGTGCGTGCCGGCTTCGGTGCACGCGCCCGCTTCCATAACATAGATCTTGGCGGCGTCCGTCACGTTTGCAAGGCGGTGCGTGATGACGATGACCGTGCGCGTTTTTGCAAGGGCGCGGATCTCGTCCATGATATCGTTTTCGCTTTCGACGTCGATGTTGCTTGTCGCTTCATCAAACACATAGCAGGGCGTATCGTGCAAAAGCGCGCGTGCAAGGCACAGGCGCTGGCGCTGCCCGCCCGAAAGATTGGTGCCGCCCGCCGAAACGGGGGTATCCAGCCCCTGCTGGGCGCGCACAAAGCCCGCAAGGCGCACGCGCTCAAGCACGGCCCACAGCTCATCGTCGGATGCGCCGGGCTTTGCGGTGCGCAGACATTCGGCAATGCTGCCCGCAAGCACATAGCCGTTGGAGCCGACATAGGTGATCGTGCGCAGCAGGCTTTCGCCGGAAAGCTCGGAAATTTCGGTGCCGGAAAGCGCGGCGCTGCCGATGTAGCCGCGGCTGCGTCCCGTCAGGATCGAAGCGACGGTCGATTTGCCGCAGCCGGATTCCCCGACGATCGCGGTCATCATGCCCTGCGCAAATTCCATATCCACGCCGTGCAGCACTTCGCGGTCCTCGTTATAGGAAAAACGCAGCCCGCGGCAGGAAAGGCTGCCGCCCACGGCCGTTTTTGTGCCGGCGTCGTCCTCGGGCAGATCGAGCATGGCAAAGATCTTATCGCTTGCGGCCATGCCGTTCATGGCAATGTGGAAATACGAGCCGAGCTGGCGCATCGGCAGAAAGAAATCGGCGGAAAGCAGGATGATGCCAAAGCAGCCCGCAAAGCTGACGGCGCCCGCGGCAAATTCCCGCACGGCCAGGATCATGCCGAGCGCCGCGCCGCCGTATGCAACAAGATCCATGATCGTAATGGAATTGAGCTGCATCGTCAGGACACGCATGGTGATCCTGCGGAAGTTTTCGGCTTCACGGTTCATTTCCTTGTGCTTTGCGCCGTCCGCTTCATAAATTTTCAGCGTGGTAAGCCCCTGCAGATTTTCAAGGAAAGTATCGCCCAGCGCCGCATACTGTCCCCAGTATTTGCCCAGCAGCTTTTTGGCAAAGGTCTGCACGGCGGCAATCGAAATCGGGATCAGCGGCACGCACAAAAGCAGCGCGCCCGCGGCCTTCAGGCTGATCGGACTGAGCAGGATGAACAGCGTCAGCGGGGCGATCATGCTGTAAAAGAACTGCGGCAGATACGCGCCGAAGTAGCTTTCCAGCTGTTCCACGCCCTCGGTGGAAAACTGCACGACCTCCGATGTGGAAATGCGCCGGCTGTACGAAGGGCCAAGGCGCAGCAGCTTTTCGTAAATGCGCGTGCGCAGCGTCAGCTTGATGCTTTTTGCGGCAAGAAAGCTCATGCGCGCGGCAAGGATGCTGCACACACAGCGCACGGCAAGGGAAAGGATGCCCGCCCCCACGGGGAGCAAAAGCGCGCGCGGCGCGGCCTCACCCTTTAAAAGTGCCTGCAGGAACACAGCCAGCGCTGCGATCATCCCGGCATTGGCAAGCATGGACGCCCACTGAAAAACAACGTTGCCCGCAATGTACTTTTTGCTTTCGGGAACAATGCCGATCAGGCGTTTGTTGATCATCATAAAGAAATCCTCCATCCAAAAAAGTTAGAAAGTGCTAACTCTAAGGTAAAAAGAAAAAGTTAGCATTTACTAACTTTAACTTTTCAAGTTTATCGAAAAATTCGGGATTTGTCAATTGATGTCACAAAAAGTTTAAAATTGAGCGGTGCGGAAAAACGGCGGCGCGGCGGGGAAAACCGGAATGGCGTGCAGCATGCGCCGCGGCAGCCCGCAGGCGGTGTCACGGTGCGGAAAACGGCGGGCAGCCGGCGGCAAGACCCGCGCACTTCAGGACGTCAGGAACGAAAGCTCCTTCACGGTGAGCGCGGGCTGCAGCGCCTTGTTGATGGCAAGGGACAAAAGCGCGGCGGCGTGCCGGATCACGGCGTCGATCTCGCGCGGGGTGACCACAAGCCCCTGCGCGCCGGGGGCGTGCTCCATAACCGTGGGCACGCCCAGTGCAACAACGGGCACACCCAGTGTCTTTTTGGTAAGCGGCGGCGCACTGCGCGGGAAAAGCCCCGCGTCGGAAAGCTGCACGCTGCACCCAAGCCGCCGCGCATCGCCGGTGCAAAGGCTGTCGATGACAAGCACCGCGGCGGGCGCAAAGCGGCTGACGGCGCTTTGCAGCAGTTCGGCGGAGGAAAAGCCGGTTTCCCCGGCAACACCGGGCGAAAAGGCGGCAACGCTGCGCAGCGGGATATCCGAAGGGCTGTTTTCACACAGGTGCCGCGTGACGAAGATGCCATCGGCTGCCGCAGGGCCAAGGGCGTCTGCCGTCACGGAACGGTTGCCGATGCCCGCCGCCAAAACAGCGCCCTTTTCGGGCAGCAGCCGCCGCAGCTGGCACGCCACGGCGCGCACGCATGCTTCGTCGTGTTCGTCGATGCGGGCAAAATCGGGCATGTCCAGCGTAAGGTACGTCCCTTTCGGGCGCAAAAGGCCGCTGCGGGTGATCTGCACGCGCGTGCACGTCAGCCCGTACAGCGAAGATACGCTTACCTGCACGCCCCGGGGCATGGATTTTCCGTTTTTTGGATAGAATTCGGCGGCGATATCGGTGTAAACAGCCATGAAAACATCCCTTTCTGAAAAATATATACAGATTTTCAAGCCTTTTTCTCAAAAAACACTTGCCATATCTGCGGAAAAATGGTATCATAAAGTGCACTGTTATGGGTATTAAGGAGGTGGTACGATGCCTAATATTAAATCGCAGAAAGACCGTGTCGTGCAGTCCAAGAAGGAAGCAATGCACAACAAAGCGATCAAGTCCAACCTGAAAACAGTCGTCAAGAAGGCAGACGCCGCCATTTCCGCCGGCGCCGCTGATAAGGACGCTGCTGTGAAGGCTGCTGTCTCTGCTATCGACAAGGCTGCAAGCAAAGGCGTGATTCATAAGAACACGGCTTCCCGCAAGGCTTCTCGTCTGGCTAAGGCTGCAAACAAAGCCGCTGAATAAGCTGATTCAAACAAACCCGCTGTTTTTTCAAAACAGCGGGTTTGTTGTTTTTGCGGCAAAACTGCCGGATGTTCTGCTATGCACAGGCTTGCCCGCCGCGTGGAAGGCCGCCCGCCGCATAGGGGGGAAAAGCCCCGCACACAGCACACAGCGCCGCGGAAAGGCGCACTGGATACTTCGTCAAAAGGACGAAAGCACCTGCCTTTTTTTGAAAGCCGCCCGCCGTGCGCCAAAAGACGCACGGCTTTTTTGTGCACAAAAGCGGTTTTGTGCATCTGCCGCACAAAAAAAGGCGGGGAATTTGGGCAGAATGTCAGTTCTGATCGCGGCTTTTGGCAATCAGCGAAGCAAGGAAACCGGCGCTAAGCGCGACCGTGACGCCGCCGGACGCCGCAGAAAGCCCGCCCGTCAGCACGCCGATCAGCCCGTGCTCGTCCACGGCGGTCTTTACGCCCTCTGCCAGCAGGTTGCCGAAGCCGATCAGCGGCACGGTCGCGCCTGCCCCGGCAAATTCCGCAAGCGGTGCAAACAGCCCCAGAGCCGAAAGCACGACACCCGATACCACATAGCACACAAGGATGCGTGCGGGCGTCAGCTTGGTTCGGTCGATCAGCAGCTGTCCGATGACGCAGACAGCGCCGCCGACCCAAAACGCGTTGAAATAATGCATTATAAGCCCTCCTTTGGCGGCAGACCGGGTTCGGCGGAAAGTTCGATCAGGTGCGCGATGCCCGGGATGCTTTCCCCCTGCAAAAACGTGGTCTGGCTCATCAGTGCGCCCGTGGAAAGGAACAATACGCGCTTCATGCGCCCTTCGCGCAGTGCGGGCAGGACTTCGCAGCACAAAACGCTGGCGGAACACCCCGCGCCCGAACCGCCCGCCTGCACGTCCTGCGTTTCGCAGTCGTAGATCAAAAGCCCGCAGTCGCGGTGGCAGGGCAGCGTGAGCCCTTCGCGCTGCAAAAGCTCCTGCAGCAGCGTGCTGCCGATCTGCCCAAGGTCGCCGGTATAAACCGCATCAAAGGCTTCGGGGCTTTCGCCCGTATCGGCAAAATAGCGCAAAAGCGTTTCGCATGCGGCGGGAGCCATGGCGGCGCCCATGTTGTTGATATCCGTCACGTCAAGGTCGCGCACGCGCCCGAACGTCACCGCGCGCACATACGGCGGGCGGCATCCCGCGCACAAAATCGCCGCACCTGCGCCCGTCACCGTCCACTGTGCCGTCGGCGTGCGCTTGCCGCCGTAATCCAGCGGCGTGCGGAACTGCCGCTCTGCCGCGCAGAAATGGCTGCTTGTCATGGCGGCGGCGCGCTGCATGTGCCCGCCGGCCGTCAGGCATGCGGCAAGGCCGACGCCCTCCGCCATGGTGCTGCACGCGCCGTAAAGCCCAAGGTAGGGCGCGTCGAACGCGCGCATGGCATAGGCCGAAGCCGTGCATTGGAATTGCAGGTCACCGGCAAACACGCCATCCAGCGCGCCGGCGGAAAGGTTCGCCTTTTGCAGCGCAAGCGTCAGGCAGCGCCGCGTGATGGTACATTCCGCTTTTTCCCAGCTTTCTTCGCCGCAGCGGGAATCCGGAAAAAGCTGATCGAACTGCTGCGCAAGCGGGCCTTCCGATTCCTTTTTGCCGCCGACGGCCGCAAAGGAAAGAACGCTCGGCGGCGATTGAAAGATAATGGTATCCCCTTTTCGCATACTCACCCTCCGATCCACAGCTTGGAAAGAAAATACAAAATGCCCCATACAACGCTGGCAAGCGTGCCATACACGATGACAGGGCCGGCGATGATGAACATTTTTGCCCCCACGCCCGGCACAAGCCCTTCACTGCGGAATTCCACGGCGGGCGATACGATCGAATTGGCAAAGCCGGTAATGGGCACAAGCGTGCCCGCCCCGGCGTGCGCGGCAAGCTTCTGATACCAGCCCAGCGCGGTCGTCAGCGCGGAAAGCGCGATCAGGCAAGCGCTTGTCAGCAGTGCGGCGTCCTTTTGTTCCAGCCCGGCAGACAGAAAGGCGGTGCGCAGGATCTCGCCCACAAGGCAGATGGCCCCGCCCGAAAAAAACGCGCACAGGCAGTCTTTGATGATCGGGGAGGGCGGGGATGCGTCCTTGCGCATCCTGTCATATTTTACAGCGTCGGTTCTCATATTCGTTTGCTCCTTTTTCGCGGGACTTTTCTATCAGTGTGTGTGGCATGGGGCGGAATATGCGTCCGGTGCGCCGAAAAAGCGTGGATTCCAAGCAAAACAAGGCACGCAAGGGGCAAAACGGCTTTTCTTTGTGCGCAGGGCATGTTACAATGGAAAAAACTGCATGGAACATCCGATGCAAAAAATCAGAAAAGAGGAATGTGTATGGAACTGCTCAAACAGCTCAACGCGCCGATCATGTTTTGTATCGTGGGTCTGGTGCTGGCGTTTATCGTGGGGCTTTGTATCGTGTATCTTATAAAAAGCTACCGCGCGGGGCTTGCGCTTGGAATGGATCGTAAAAAGCTGCGCCGCGCCATGACGTCCAGCGCCACGTTTACGGTGCTGCCGAGTATTTCGATCCTGCTGGGGGTCATCGCGCTTTCGGGCAGCCTTGGCATCCCGCTGCCGTGGATGCGCCTTTCCGTGGTGGGGGCGCTGCATTATGAAGGCAACGTTGCCGATATCGCAGCCCGCGCCGCGGGCATGGAAGGCGGCCTTGGCAGCGAGGCCATGGACGGCAGGACTTTTGTCACCGTCGCGCTGGTGATGTCTGCGGGCATCCTGGCGGGCTGTCTGCTGTGCGTTTTCTTTTTGAAAAGGTATATGAAAAAGATCCACGGCGCCGCCGAAAAGAAAAAGGACGGCAAAAAGAGCTTCGGCGATTATCTGTTTGCGGCGATGTTCGTGGGGCTTGTCAGCGCGTACATCGGTTCGTACCTTGGCGAATGGACGAGCACGGGCAACTTTATGCCGATTTTCGTCGCGGCGGTTTCCGCCGCTGCCATGGCGCTGTTTGAATATCTGGCACGCCGCCGCGGCATGACATGGCTCGATAACTTTTCCATGGCGGGCAGCATGCTGATCGGCATGGCTGCGGCTGTCGGCATGGGCATGCTTTTGTAAGGGGGGCGTCGGATATGAACGAAATCGAAAAAAAGGAATTTTACGAACGGTATGAAAACAGCGCGCACCGCATCGGGCGCATCGGGCTGACGATCGGCATCCTGCTTTTGCTGGCAGCGCCGCTTGCCATGGGCTGGGTGCTGGGCGCAGGGCCGGATTGGAAGGCGTTCGGCATGGGCTTTGTGCAGGTGGCTGTCATCTATTGGACGAGCGGCATCATGGAATTTCTGGTCTATGCGCCGATGCTCGGTTCCGGTGCAAGCTACCTGACGTTCATTACGGGCAATATCATCAACCTGAAGCTGCCGTGCGCGGTGAATGCGCGCGAGATCTGCGGCACCGAGGTCGGCACGCCGGAAAACGACATCATCTCCACGCTTTCGGTCGCCGTCAGCAGCCTTGTTACGGTGGTGATCCTGGCGCTGGGGGTATTGTGTCTTGTGCCGCTGCGTCCGGTGCTGGAAAACCCCGTGCTGGAACCGGCGTTCAATACCGTGATCCCCGCGCTGTTCGGCGCGCTGGCGTTCAAGTATTTTTCCAAGAATCTGAAAATCGCGGTCATCCCGCTTGTATTCATGAGTGTACTGTTCATCCTTGCGCCTTCGCTGATCGCGAACGTATCGTTCCTGATCCTGCTTTCGGGTGCAATGGCGATCGGCATTGCGTGGTATCTGTTCAAAAAGGGCAGGCTGGACTGATGCGGCAGGGCCTGCCCCGTGCACGGCAATGTGCGGGGCGGTGCAGCGGCGCAAAACCGTCGCTGCCGTCTGTCCGGGACATTTCCTGCAATGCATACGGCAAAAACGCCGGAGGAAAATCACACGATTTTCCTCCGGCGTTTGCTGTTTTTAAGGGATGCCGCTTTCCGTGTGCGGCCGTGTGTTCTGCCCTGTGCAGTGCGGGCAGAGCCGCGCAGCAAAGGCGGCATCAATAAGTCTTGACGCCGGTAAGCTGCCGTTCAAAGCTGCCGAGATACGGGCGGGGACTGACGGGTCTGCCGTTCAGATTTACTTCAAAATGAAGATGAGCGCCCGTCACGTTGCCGGAAACGCCCACATAGCCGATCAGCTGCCCCTTTTGCACATAGTCGCCGTGTTCGACGCAGCGCGCCGAAAAGTGGCCGTAAATCGTGGAAAGCCCCGAGCCATGGCTGATTTTCACGCTGATGCCGTAGGAGGAATGATTGTGCGTGCTGACGGTTCCGGCTTCGGCGGCATAGACCTTTACGCCGATCGGTGCGGGGATATCCATGCCGCGGTGCACGTCCGGCCGCCCGAAGATCACACGGTGGTGGTTGAAATCGGATGAAAGATAGGTATAGCCCGGAATCGGCCAGTAAAACGAATCTCCCGAATATTCAAAATCCGTGTGCTCGGCAGCTGTCCACCGGTTCCATTCTTCCTGCGCTTTTTCATATTCCTCCTGTGTCTGGAGCTCGGATTCCTTCAGCGCCTGCTGATGTGCCTGTGCGGCAGAAATGTTCGCGTCTGCCTGCCGGATCGCCTGCGCGTACTGTTCGGCGGCTGCATTCAGCTCGGCTTCGCGGGCGTGCAGGGCTTCCAGATCGGCACACAGGCGCTCGCCTGCGGCCTCCAGCTCCTGCCGGTGGGCGTTTATGGTGCGGATCAGCTCGCTGTCATGCCGTGAAATGCACTGAAGATTTTCGGCAAATACAAGCTGATCGGAAAGATCGTCAATGCCGAGCAGAACGGCAAGGTTCGACTGACGGCTCATTTCGTACATGCCGCGCAGGCGCTGTTCAAACTGCTGCTTTTCCTGTGCGGCCTCCAGCACCTTTTGTTCGATCTCGGCGTTTTGCGCGTCGATTTCCCGCTGCAGAGCGGCGGAATTCTCGCGCAGCACGGCAAGCTGTGCCTTGAGGTTGCTTGTTTTCTGATAGTATGACTGCCGCAGCTGCTCTGCGTTTTCCTGCGTTTTTTCGGCGCTTTCGATATCCGATTGGATCGAGGCAAGCTCGTCTTTCAGCCGTTCCAGTTTTTCCTGCGGCGTTTCGGCAAAAGCCGGCAGGAGCACAAGGAAAAGCGCCGCCAAAATCAGCAGGGCAAGCGGCGCAAACAGGCGGCAGGGATTTGGCGCGCTCATTTGCTGCGGGCAGCCGGTGCGCTGCCAAGCTGTGCGATCACGCGGCACGGGTCAACAGGCGTGCCGTTATACAGAATTTCCAGATGCAGATGTGCGCCGGTGGAATTTCCGGTGGAGCCGACCCGTGCGATGATGTCGCCCGCCTGCACGGTATCACCGTTGTGCACCAGGATTTCGCTGCAGTGGGCGTAAAGGGCGGCTGTGCCGCCGTTTGTAATGGTCAGGTAGTTTCCGTAGGTAAACGGGGAGATTTCCTCTGAAATTTCCGGTGTGATCTGTACGACGCCCGAACAGACAGCGCGGATCGGCGTACCCGTATCGGCGGCAAGGTCGATGCCGCGGTGCAAAGCCGTTTTGCCGCTGGACGGCATTTCGGCACCGAACGGCTGCGAGAAGCTCCACGCGGCGTCATCGGCAAACGGAAGAACGAAGGCGCTGTCTGCCGTGATTTCCGCTTCGGGCAGGGAGGAAGCCGCCGGTACAGGGCTTTCTTCCTTTTCCGGTGCGGCGCTGCTTTCGATGTGGGAGGATGACGCGGCGTGCGCTTGGGCGCGCAGGGACACAATGCTTTCGGCCTTTGCGGTGCAGTGCCCGCAGCCGACCAGAGTGCTTACACCGGCAATCAGCAGGGCAAGCGCAGCGAGCGCGGCAGCCCCTCGCTTTTTGTGTTCAAAAGAAAACATTTCGGAAAAGCGCCGTTTCATGGATGTTCCGTCGGAAAACGCGGTGGAAAACACGGGTGCGGGTTTCCGGCAGCCAAACGATTTCAAAACCTCCAGAACGGCTGTGCCGTAGGCCTGACGGTAAGCAAGGCTGCGACCGGCAAGTGCGGCTTCGTCGCAGCTTTCCTCCATATCCTCGCGCGCGGCACGGGCAATGCAGTGTACGGCGGGGTCGAACCAGTGCAGGCTTTGCGCCGCAAGCAGCAAAAACTGTGTGCGGGTATCGCCGTGCCGGGCGTGTGCCGCTTCATGCGCAAAGATGTACGGCAGCGACTTCTGCGGCACGCCCGAAGCGGGAAGATACACCGCCGGACGGAAAAAGCCCGCAAGCATCGGCCCTTCGGCGGACGGGGAAAGATAGACGCAAACGGGGCGTCCGAAGGCTTCGGCGGCGGCGCGGCGTACCGGTTCCGGTGAGGGGATGCGCGTTTGCTTCAGACGGCGGATAAAGAGAAGATACGCCGCAAGATGCGCAAGGAAAAACGCGGCGGCGCCGATGCCCCAGACGGCGGGCAAAGCAGTGCCGGAAAGAAACCGCAGCACCGGATGCATCTGTGAACCGGCGTGCGGCACAGCCGGGAAAACGGCGCTTTCCGTCTGTGGTGTAAGCGGCGCCGTGTGCAGCTGTGCGGCTGCGGCTTCTGCGGGAGCAGCGCTCTGCACGGCGGCGGGAACAGGCACGACGACCGGTGCGCCGGGCAGGCTTAGATCGAACGGCAGCGCAAGGCGCAGTGCCACAAGCAGCCACGCCAGCTGAAAAAAGCGGGGAGAAATCTTTTTATGAAGAAAGCGGCGCGTCAGCATCAGCGCCAGTGCAATCAAAAGCACCCACGGCGTCATAAAAAGAACGGCGCGCAGACATTCACGCAAGAACTCCATAGTCATTTCCTCCCTGCGCTGCGGATGATCGATTCCAGTTCGGAAAGATCCTCCGGTGAAAGATCGCTTTCTTTCACAAGCGCGGCTACCATATCGGGAACAGAGTTTTTATAAAAGCGGTTGAGCAGTCCCTTTGTTTCGCGGCGGCGGTAATCGCCGGCGGGAACGGCGGCGCGATACAGCGTAAAGCGGCCTTCGCGCGTCACTTTGGCAAAGCCTTTTTCGACAAGGCGGCCCAGCAGCACCTTTACCGTGGAAAGTGTCCAGTGATAGTCCGCACAAAGCTCCTGCATGATTTGTGCGGTGCGCATGGGTTCACTGTGAAGCCAGAGCACCTGCATTACGGCAAGTTCGGAATCGGGCAGTTTCGGCAGATTTGTACGCTCCAAATCAATCATCCTTTCATTGACGTTTGTCATCGAACAAAGAATAGCATATTCGTTGACAAATGTCAATTAAAAGAGCGGAAAAACCGGATAAGGATTGCAGAGCCGCGCAAACAAAAACAGCCGCAGCAAATGCTGCGGCTGTAAAGTGCAT
>JAHHSL010000028.1 GCA_020025235.1 Ruthenibacterium sp. | reverse complement strand
TCCCACGCCGTGACGCTCGATTAAGCTTCCCTCACTACCCCAGCAGATGCTGAAACAAGGCTGCTAAGCCCCGTAAAAAACAAGAAAAGCTATGGGGAAAATCTCCGAGTGTCCGGAAGCGGCATCTCTCCGCACTCAGGAAGGCCATTGGGAGAGCGATACCGTAGTGGGCAAAAAGCTGGGCTGCCGCACTCCGAAGGAAGTGTTTAAAGTCTTTTTTGGATTCCGTGCTTGTGCATAAATTGTAATGCTGCTTTTATTTGATTTAGGCACAACTATCCCTTTATATTATTACAAGTGATTATATACTTTTTTCGTACTGTTTTCAAGTTTACAGCTGATCCGGAAAACCGCTTTTCACTATGGAACGCTGCCTGTCTCTTTGTTTTGCATACTTTTCTCCGCCTTCTCCCTTTTCGCACCTTTCTGTCTGTTTTTTTATTTTTCAAGAAATGTCTTTAGTAATTCCTACAAAAAACAGCTGACTATACTCACAGTCAGCTGTTTTTTCATCATTCCTCATTCGGGTGCTTCGGCAGAGTATTTACAAACTCCTCATAGGTATAAAGGCTGTTCAGCACCTCGCACAGTGCTTTTTTGGACAGCCGCGGCGGCAGGCCGATGCTCTCCAGCCACTTGCGGCGGAAATCAGCACTGCCCTGCGTGCCGGAAAGCCCCATTTCATACAGATCCGTATAGGTGATCTCCCGTCCGGCACGCTGCGCTTTTTCATGGGCGCCTGCCGTTTCCAACGCTTTCAGGATCAGTTCTGCCGGCACGCCTTCCACGCCCAACAGTCCCTCTTTGGATGGCTGTGCTTTCCGGCGTTCCTTTCCGGCTATCGCGGGGACATAGGCATTTTTCACCGTAACGCCCTGCGCAATTTTATTGATATAGTTTCGGATCCGGAAACCGGCATCATCCGAATCCGTCAGCACAATGATCCCCCGCTTTTTGCCAAGCTCCAGGATCAGGCGCTTCTTCTCTTCGCTTTTAAAAACGGAAAATCCGTTTGTCATAATGATCAGGCCGTCCACAAGATCGGCAAGCTTTGCCGCATCGTACTTGCCTTCGACAATGATCACTTCTTCGATTCGCATTTTCTTCATCGACGTTCTCCGATCTGCATGATTTCGCACAGCGCCAGCTGCAGCAGCACTTCTTCATCCGCGGCCGATGACTTGAGCGCCGCATCCAGCTCCATAAGCACCTTCAGGATTTGCTCCAGCTGCGCACGCGTATATTTCGACGCCGTTTCCCCCGATTTGCGCAGGCGGTAATCACTGCCGCGATACGCAAAATCCTTATGCACCGCCGAATAATTCCGGTGCGCTGCCATGCCGCACTTCACACGGTACATATCGACAAACGACCCCGAAAGCGCCGCCGCAATGGCAATCGGTTCATTCTGCAGATCAAACAGCTGCGAAAGCTTGTGCAGCGCACCCGTTTTATTGCGCGCCGTTACAAGCCGCACCATATCAAACACATTGGCTTCGATATTCTGCGTTCCCCGACGGGCGATCAGCTCCTGCGTGATCTCCGTATAGCCGCTCATGGACGCAAGCTTTTCCATTTCACTTTCCAGTGCAAAAAACTCGGTGCCGCACCGTTCGATCAGATCGGCTGCAGCGGGATTGGAAATCCGGGTATTCAATTCCTTCGCTTTTTCCATGACAAACCGCTTTGCGTCCTGCGGTCCCGGCTTCATCAGCTCCGCCGCAACGCCCGCTTTCTGCGCAGCATCGATCAGCTTCTTCGCCTTTTTTGTTCCTTTTGCCTTATCGTCTTTAAAGACGGTCGTCATCACGACCACTGCATTTTCAAGGCTGTCCAGAAGATCGCACAGGGCATCCACGTCTGCATCATTCATTGCGGCAGGCTCAAGCAGCGCAAGCTCCACAATGCGCTTTGTTCCGAAGAAGGAAATCGTACCTGCAGCCGCGACCGCTTCTTCTATGGACGGCGCAGGCCCTTCCAGACGTGTCACCTCGGCATCCTCTTCCTGCTGTGCAAGCCGCGCAAGCGTTTTTGCCGCATAGCTGCGCACCAGATATTCCTCGGTGGAAAAATAGTAGTACACGCCCGCCGTGAGCGGCTGTTCCAGTGTCTTTTTCAGATTTTGTTCATTCAAAATCATACGTTACCTCTTTGATCCTTACGCCCTTTTTGATATGGATATCCATTCGGACGGCTTCGTACCGTTCCGCATCGTTCGGGATATACTTCCAGCGCCTGAGCCCTCTTGTTTCGATCAGCTTGTCCGTGTGCAGATTCTCCGGCTCGCCGGAACCTGCCACATACACATGAAACGACTCATTCCCTGCAAGCTGCGGCTTTCCTGTGTTCAGCCCAAGCCGGAAGCTGCCGGCCTGAATCAGCACATAGGTTCCGCGCTTTTGCCGTTTCGCATACACTTCCACATGTTCAAACGGACGGAAGGTTTCATTCGTTTTCACGTCCTCCCGAACGCAGACTGCTGCCTGCGCCGACAGTTCCTGTGCGATTTGTGCCGTATCGCCCTTTTCGCGCAGATCGATCAGAAATTCAACCTTGGTCCGGTTATATTCCTCCATCACTCTGCGCACCGCTTTCCCGTTCGATTCCGGCCCGCGGAATACAACGGCGGTCTTGAAGCCGTACAGCAGTACAACTGCCGGATTTTCTCCGTTTCCCGCAAGGCAGACATGCACGATGCTGCTGTCGTAAACCGCGTAGGCGCTGCACGACAGAAACAAAAGAGCGGCACAAACCGCCATTGCTTTGCGCAGCGCCACCCTTTTCTGCCACAAAAACAGGATAAGCGCACACAACAGCAGCGAAACACAGAATGCATATGTGCCGCTGATATGAACAAACGCATACGGCACGGACGACACGCACTCTGCGATCCGGGTCATCCCGCGCAGGAATACTGCGCACAGCAGTCCCGTCAAATGGGCAAGCGGGCCGAGGAACGGGATAAATCCGATCAGTGCCGTTACAAGCCCGAAGCCCACGGCGAAGGGAACAAGCGGCACCGCCAGCAGATTGCTTACGACCGAAAGCAGTGATACCCCTGCGCCGATGGAAATCAGCACCGGAAGCGTTGTCAGTGCCGTTGCCGCAGGCACGGCTGCCGTCCACAATACCGCCAGCATCCACTGTTTCGCCCTGCTGATTTCCACATTCTGCTTTTTGCGTCTTTTCGCACTGCGCCTTTGCGCTGCCGAGACCCACAAAACACCGAAAGTTGCCGAAAAGGAAAGCAGCAACCCGATATCTGCCGCAGCATACGGATTGCGGATGCACAGAATCAGCGCCGCTGCCCCAAGCGAGGTAAGCGCATCGCTTTTACGCCGGAAAAGCCCGCCGATATACACCAGCAGCATCGCTGTTCCTGCACGGATGACCGACGGCGTCCCGCCTGTCATCACCATGAATGCCAGTACCGAGACAATTGCCCCGACGCATGCAGTTCTGCGTGAAAACGAAAACATCCGGCGCAGCACGGCATAGATCAGCCCGCTTACTGCCGAAAGATGCATGCCGGATACTACAAGCACATGTGAAAGCCCCGCATTGCGGAAGGAATTGCTGATGCTGCGCGAAAGACCCGACCGGTCACCGATCGTGATGGCAGACGCCATTCCCGCGTATTCATGCGGGACATATTTTTGCAGCTGATCGGAAAGCCCGCTGCGAATCGCTGCGGCGATTGTGTAAAACGATTTTCCGTCGCTTTGCACGGAAAAGCTTCCGCTGCAGATACCCTCCATAAAAATGCCGTCTGCATACCGGCTCAAGGCATAGCGGTCTTTCTTCAGCGGCTTCAGCGTCACACGTGCTGAAAAGGTTTCGCCCGGCTTGGAATAGGGCAGATTGGGTATCCGCACCAGAAACGGACGGATCCTTTCCGCGTTGATCTCCCGCACCGATACCACGGCATTGACGGAATCGGCCGCGTATCCGGGCGATGCTTCCAGCACCACCGCCGTAATACCGGCTTCTTTTCCGGTATGGGCGTGCAGCGGCTTTATGTGCAGTTCGATAAACGCGGCGCGCATCAGCAGTGCAGACGCCGCCACTGACGCAGCCAATACAAAAGGCGCCCGGTATTTACCCTTGCCGAGCTTTGCACCGGCAAGGGCCGCCACGATTAAAAAAGCCGCCAGCGGAATAACGGCCGCTGACGGCAGAAAGACAGCGCCCAACTGAATACCAAGATAAAGAAATCCTGCATACGCGAGCGGTCTTTTCATAGATATTTCCTTATTTGAAGAACAGGGGCAGCGGCTCAAGGAAGATGATATCCTTGCGGTCGGCTGCGTCGCCTTCTGCCAGAACGGCAGCGCGGCCCACAACGGTGCCTTTGCTCTTTGCTGCCAGGGCATCCAGCGCATGCAGGCTGCCGCCCGTACTGATGACGTCATCCACGATCAGGATGCGTTTGCCGTCCATGCCGTCCAGATCCTTGCGGTCGACGACCAGCTTCTGTGCCGCAGCCGTTGTAATGGAAACGTCCTCTACGATCACAGGATCTTCCATATACAGTTTCGGGCCTTTGCGGGCAGGGATATACGGTTTGCCGCTCTGACGGCTCATCTCATAGGCAAGCGGAATGCCCTTTGCCTCTGCCGTGAGGATGACGTCAAATTCCGGAACCTTTTCCAAAAGAGCCTTTGCACAGGCAATGGTCAGTTCCACATCGCTGAACATCACAAATGCCGCGATATCCAGTTTTTCGTTTACAGGGCACAGCGGCAGCTCGCGCGTGACCCCTGCAACTGTCAGCGTATATGTTTTACGCATGATCATTCTCCTTTATCCTTTGAATCTTTGCGAAATCACATCAGCCCGGAGGCCATGCAAGGCTTCGTTTTGCAAGCACATGGAAATGCAGATGCCCCACGCTTTGCCCGCCGTCCTTGCCGCAGTTTGTTACAACACGGAATCCGTTTTCCAGCCCCAGTTCCTGCGAAAGCTTTGCGATCACTTCAAACGCATGCGCAATGTAGGCGCTGTTTTCCGGCGTGATATCGGCCGGGGATGCGATGTGCTCTTTGGGGATCACAAGAAAATGAACGGGCGCCTGCGGGTCGATATCATAAAATGCAAGCACCATATCGTCTTCATAAACCTTTTTGACCGGGATCTCCCCCGCCGCCATTTTACAGAACAGACAATCCTGCACGATCATACCCTCCTTTTCTTGGCTTTTTACAATAACGGATGCTGCGCGCCCGTTCCTGCCGGACGCGCAGACCCTGCATATACCTTGAATCTTATGCCATTGCTTCTTCCACAATGCCCGGAACAGCGTTCAGCGCATCGTCGATACGGGAAGCATCCTTGATGCCTGCCATAGCAAAATCCGGTTTGCCGCCGCCGTTGCCGCCGGCCACTGCCGCGATCTGCTTTGCCAGCTTGCCGGCTGCCAGACCGCGTGCCTGTGCCTGCTTGCCGACTGCGACAGCCAGCGTGATCTTGCCTTCCGATTCCCCGATCACAGCCGTGACGGAATCCGAGACCTTGTTGCGGGCATCATCGCACAGCTTGCGCAGCGCTTCGGTCGCCGTACCCGTCAGGTACATCGAGAAGATCTTGACGCCGTTGACTTCCTTTGCATTTTCAAACAGACCGCTTGCTTTCATATCGGCCTGCTTCATCTTCAGTTCTTCCAGTTCCTTCTGGGTCGCCTTCAGTTCTGCCATAAGGGCAGCCGCGCGGCCTGCAAGCTCGTGCACGTTTGCAACCTTCAGCATGCCCGCCGTCTCACAGATGATATCATTCTTTTCATCCAGCAGATTCAGCACGCCGTAGCCCGTAGTTGCTTCAATGCGGCGGATGCCTGCTGCAACACTGGATTCCGACAGGATCTTAAAGCAGCCAAGCTTTGCCGTATTCGACACATGCGTGCCGCCGCAGAACTCGGTGGAGAAGCCGGAAACATCGACAACGCGAACCATATCGCCGTACTTTTCTCCGAACAGAGCCATTGCGCCCAGTTCCTTTGCTTCCTTGATCGGCATGACCTTGACGTTGACGTCAAGCGCTTCAAAGATCTTGGTATTGACGATGCGTTCCACTTCTGCCAGTTCCTGCGGCGTGACCGCGTTGAAATGGGTGAAGTCGAAGCGCAGGCGCTCGTCATCCTCATAGGAACCGGCCTGATGCACATGGGCTCCCAGAACTTCGCGCAGCGCTTTCTGCAGCAGATGCGCGCCGGTGTGGTTGCGCATGATAGCATGGCGGCGTTCCCGCTCTACCGAAGCGATCACGCGTTCGCCCTTCTGCACAACGCCGTCTTCCAGCGTGCAGGTGTGGACATAATAGCCCTTCGGCGTCTTTTTGCAGGCCGTGACCGCAAGATGTGCGCCGCCTGCGGTGGTGATCACGCCGGTGTCAGCGACCTGTCCGCCGCTTTCCGCATAGAACGGAGTGCGATCCAGTACGACCAGTACGCCCTCTTTTGCACCGTCGTCGGTGGAAACGGCGTCGACCAGTTCTTCGCCGTCGGAAAGTGCCACGATCGTGCCTTCTGCCTCCAGAACGTCATAGCCGAGGAACTCCGTTGCCGGTGCATCCACTGCGCCGAAAAGGTCTGCCGTCCAGCCGGAGATATCGCGGCTCAGACGATCCTTACGCGCTTTTTCACGCTGCTTTTGCATTTCGGTGCGGAAGCTGTCCTCATCGACTTCGATGCCGTTTTCTGCGGCGATCTCTTTCGTAAGATCCAGCGGGAAGCCGAACGTATCGTTCAGCTTGAAGGCATCAATGCCGGCCAGCACGCGGCGTTTGCCTGCTGCCGCAGCCTTTTCGATGCTGTCGATCAGGTTGGACAGGATGTTCAGGCCCTGATCGATCGTGCGGGAGAAGCGTTCTTCCTCCGCAGAAATCGTTTTCTTGATATAATCGGCGTGCTCGACAAGTTCCGGATATGCGCCGCCGTTTTCGCGGATGACGGTATCGCACAGCTCTGCAAGGAACGGGCGTGTTACACCGAGCATGCGTCCGTGGCGTGCCGCACGGCGCAGCAGACGGCGCAGGACATAGCCGCGGCCTTCGTTGGAAGGCAGGATGCCGTCGCTTACCATGAACACGGTGGAGCGGATATGGTCGGTGATGACGCGGATCGAAACGTCGGTGCTGTGATCCTTGCCGTAGGTTTTGCCGGTGATGCGTTCCACATGATTCAGGATGTTGTGGACGGTATCGACCTCAAAGAGGTTGCCGACGCCCTGCATGACGCAGGCCAGACGTTCCAGACCCATGCCGGTATCGATGTTCGGGCGTTCCAGACGGGAATATGTGCCCTTGCCGTCCGAATCGAACTGGCTGAACACAAGGTTCCACACTTCCATGTAACGGTCGCAGTCGCAGCCGACCTTGCAGCCGGGCTTGCCGCAGCCGAATTCGGGGCCGCGGTCAAAATAGATCTCGCTGCACGGGCCGCACGGGCCGGAGCCGTGTTCCCAGAAGTTATCCTCTTTGCCGAAGCGGACCATGTGATCGGGCGCAATGCCGATTTCCTTTGTCCAGATGTCGTATGCTTCGTCGTCTTCTTCGTAAACCGAAATGTAAAGCAGATCGGCCGGGATCTCCAGCACGCCGGTCAGAAATTCCCATGCCCAGCTGATTGCCTCATGCTTGAAATAATCCTGAAAGCTGAAGTTGCCCAGCATTTCAAAGAATGTGCCGTGACGTGCAGTGATGCCGACACGCTCGATATCCGGCGTGCGGATGCACTTCTGGCAGGTGGTAACGCGGTGGCAGGGCGGTTCTTCCTGCCCAAGGAACCATTTTTTCATCGGCGCCATGCCGGAGTTGATCAGCAGAAGGCTCTTATCATTGTTCGGAACAAGCGGAAAGCTGTCCAGACGCAGATGCCCTTTGCCTGCAAAGAAAGAGAGATACTTTTCGCGAAGTTCGTTCAAGCCGGTCCATTCCATCGGGTTCATTCTCCTCACAAAATAAATTGACATTTTTCTTCGTGTAAAAAAATATAGCCCTCGCCCCTTGAAAAAGGGACGAAGGCCATTCATGCATCCGTGGTACCACCCAAATTGCGTATTTTCATACGCCGCTTTTGCCTGCGTTAACGCCGCAGCTACGTTCCGTTCTTCACGAAAGGCTTTCCGGGTGGCGGTGAACCCGATGCGGAAATGTCTCAGCCCTGCATTCCCTTTCTGTGCGCATCTTACAAGCTCATTTAGTCCGGTCATTGCCGTAATTTCTATTTTTACACGTATATTAAATATTATAAATCCTTTTGCCGTATTGTCAAGCGGCTGTTGGGAAACCCCCGGCAAAAATTTGCAAAAGCACCATACTCTTCGGCAAACTGCGCCGGCAAACACATCCGCGCCGTACAGAACCAAAACCGCTTATGCCGTGGACATGAGAAAAAGCGCCGGGATGCAGGGGGGCTGTCTCTTTTTACAGATCCTATTGCAGATATTTCTGCATCAGTTTTCGTATTTTCTGCTGTGCATCCGGATCAATGCTTCATCCTCAAAATAGTTGATCTTCATTGCGGCTTTCACTTCATCCAGTGTTTTTGCCGCAATGCTCCGCGCCTGTTCACTGCCTTCTTTCAGAATATTGTAAACACCCGAAATATCTTTTTCGTATTCTTTGCGTTTTGCTTGGATGGGCGCTAATTCTTCCTGCAGAATGTTATTGAGGAATTTTTTGATCTTCACATCGCCCAATCCGCCTTTTTGATAATGCTCTTTGAGTTCATCCAGACAGGAATATTCCGGCAGATATTCCGCAAAATGCCGCTGCTTACAGAAAGCATCCAGATATGTAAACACGGTATTGCCCTCCAAATGTCCGGGGTCCGAAACCTGCAGATGCAAGGGATCTGTAAACATCCCCATCACCTTTTTCCTGATATCCTCCGGAGAATCGGCCAGATAAATGCAATTCCCGAGCGATTTGCTCATCTTGGCTTTTCCATCTGTACCGGGCAAACGCAGGCAGGCATTGTTTTCAGGCAGCAGAATTTCGGGTTCCACCAATACTTCCCGATAAACGGCATTGAACTTTCGCACAATTTCTTTTGTTTGTTCAAGCATCGGCAGCTGATCTTCCCCCACCGGAACTGCAGTCGCTTTGAACGCCGTGATATCGGCCGCCTGACTGATCGGATAGCAGAGGAATCCGGCCGGGATGCTCGCTTCAAAGTTGCGCAGCTGGATCTCCGACTTGACCGTCGGATTCCGGTACAGCCGAGATACACTTACTAAATTCATATAGTAGAAGGTCAATTCCGTCAATTCCGGGATCTGGGACTGAATAAACAAGGTGGATCTCGTGGGATCCAGCCCGACGGACAAATAATCCAGTGCCACTTCGATGATATTCTGACGGATCTTTTCCGGATTATCAAAATTATCCGTAAGTGCCTGAGCGTCGGCAATCATAATCAGGATTTTTTCGTATTCTCCTGAATTTTGAAGCTCCACCCGTCTTTTCAGCGAACCGACATAATGTCCCAAATGAAGTCTGCCTGTGGGTCTGTCCCCTGTTAAAATAATCTTGCTCATTTTTATACACTCCTTTTTTGATACCTGGGTTCTATCAAAGGAGTTTATAAAACAAAAACGCCCTTGACAGATCAATGCTTCTGTCAAGGGCGAATCCAATACCGATCCGCGGTGCCACCTTGATTCATAAGGTTCAGCCTTATGCGCTTAGCAGGATACCAACATATCCCTGACAACTGACGTATGCCAGCACGTCGCAGAATACTCTATGATTTCTCATATTTGACTGCGCCCTCAGCGACCCATTTGACAACCTGTTTCTTGCCTGACTCTCAGCATCGCAGACTCTCTGTGAAGGCATAACTGTCTTTATCTTCGCTTCAACGGTTTCCGTATATTATTGTTTTTTCATCGTAACACATAAGTGCAGGCAAGTCAAGTTTTCTTCCGGCAGGCTTTCCCGTTCGATGCAAAGGCGCATACCGGATGGGGCAGCAATCCCAAAAAGCGAAAGGCTATAACAGAACCGGTTCCAGCTGCGGCTGCCGCGCACCAAGCGCTTTTCCGGCAGCCGGCGGGCATCCTGAAATCACTTTTATTCAAAGAAAAAGCTCAGGGAATCGCACACCTTTGCAAACACACGCGCGGCGTCATCACTGCCGTGCGTGCCGCTGTCAAGCAGAACCGCGATCGTATACTGCGGGTCTTTTGCAGGGTAAAAGCCCGCAAACCACGCATCCAGAATTTCGTTTTTTTCCGCATCGAACCGTCCGGTCTGCGCCGTGCCGGTTTTTCCGCCTGCGCCGCCTTTGCGCGGGCGCGCTTTTTTGCCAAGGCCGTCTTCCACAACGCCCGTCAGCATCGGGCGCAGCGTTTCGATCGTCTGCTTTGAAAACACGCGCCGGCGCACCGGGCGGTAAAGGCTCTTTGTCACGGTTTTGGAATATTCATCCACCACGCCCTCCACAAACGAAGGCGCAATATATTCCCCGTTTCCGGCAAAAAGATTCATCATCGCCGCCACCTGCACGGGTGTTGCCGTAAGCGCCCCCTGCCCGAAGCTGACAGATGCCAGCTGCCCCAGACTGGAAAGTTCTTCGGTGCTTGGCAGATTGCCCGCGGCGGTGCGGTACGTTCCGATGATCGTATTGCTTTCCCCGAAGCCTGCCTGCTGCGCTGTTTCATACACGGCATCCGCGCCCAGCTGCAGCCCAAGGTGAATGAAATAACAGTTACAGCTTTCGGCAAGCGCTGTTTTCATATTCACTTCCCCGTGCCCGCGCCCATGGGCACAGCGGTACACATGCCCGCCGATTTCCACGCTGCCGGTGCAGTGATACGTTTCCTCCGGGTCAAAGCCCCGTTCCAGTGCCGCCGCAGCCAAAAGCGGCTTGAACACCGAACCGACGTTGTACGCCGACACAGTCCTGTCCACAAGCGAGGTATCCCCGCGCCGGATGCTTGCCGCAACGTCGCACGGGTCAAACGCCGGCATGCTCACGGCTGCGCGCACACGTCCGGTATGCACATCCAGTACAACGATACAGCCCTGATCCACGCTGTCTGCAGCTGCGGCTTCACAAATGCGCTGGATTTTCTGATCCAGTGTCAGCATGATGCCTGCCCCCGTACCGCGCGTTTCGATCAGCTGCGGCGGGCTGCGCTTGATAACGCCCCCGCGCGCATTGGCATAGCAGTGAACCGCCGTGCCGGTCGAGCTGTGCGAAAGAAGTGCATCGCACGCGCGTTCGATCCCGCATACACCGTGCCCCTGCGCATCCAGATATCCCACAAGATGCGGTGCGAGCGGAACCGGCAGATACCGCACCGGTCTGGAATACACATACGGCGCATCCCCGGATTGTTCCGTCATGCGCATCAGGAACGGAGCACCCTGCCGGATGTTTTCATAAAACTGCGGACGTTCTTCCGGCAAGATCACATCAAACATGCTGTGATAGCTGCCGCGCCCCGGCTCGAGCAACGCGTACTGCCGCGTCATTTTTCCTGTCAGAGCATTAAAATTGCAGTCATAGATATTGCCGCGTCCCTCCGAAAGCGGGATCGTCACTTCACTTTGCTGCGCTGCCGCCTGTGCATAAACCGGATTTGTCCCCACGAGCGCCGTTACCACGCAAAGCACCCCGAACAGTATTACAAACAGCACGGCCGCCGCAGCCAGTCTTTTTTCCATACCCCCGCCACTCCTTTGGCAATAGTATGCGCTGTTTTGGGACGGTTAAACCCCCTGCGCACCGTGCCGCACCGGATTTGCCATGCAGGTGCGTTTGGGGGTGCTTCCGGCTGTGCGGCACGCCGCCCCGCTTTGCCGCCGGGAATGCGTTTTCCCGCACAAAAAATACGGTGCATCCCGAATGGAATGCACCGTATTTGCAAAAAGCTTTTTACAGCGTGCTGCCGAAATCCGAAACAATTGCCTGACCGGTAATTGCGCGGGATTCATCGCTTGCGAAGAACAGCAGGATGTTTGCGACGTCGTCCGGCATGCAGATAGGCACGCGCAGGTCTGCATGTTTGCCCATTGCGCCGTACATATCAGCGTCCATGTTATCCGGGCGCATGTTGGCGACCATCGGGGTTGCGATCGAACCCGGGCAGATCGCGTTGCAGCGGATGTTCTTGCCTGCAAAGCGCAGTGCGGTGTGGCGGGTGATGCCGACGATTGCAGCCTTCGATGCGACATAAGCAGCGCCGCCGCAGCCCATAACGCCTGCAACGGATGCCACGTTCACGACGGAACCGCCGCCGTTTTTCTGCATCTGGTTCGTTGCTTCGCGGATGCAGTACATCGTGCCCTTGGCGTTGATGTCCAGTACGCGTGCAAGATCTTCGTCCACAACGCGGTCGATAGGCTTGAGGCCTTCATCCAGAACGCCTGCATTGTTGACCAGAACGTCAACCTTGCCGTATGCTTCCACCGCTTTTTCGATCAGGTTTTTTGCATCTTCCGGCTTGGAAATATCCGTTGCGACAGCCAGAACCTCTCCGCCTGCTTCACGGATCTTGTTTGCGACTTCTTCCAGCGGGGCAACGCGGCGTGCGCTGATAACGACCTTAGCGCCTTCCTTTGCAAAAAGCTGCGCGGTTGCTGCACCTACGCCCGAGTTGCCACCTGTGATAACTGCAACTTTACCGTCCAAACGACCCATAATGATATACCTCCGTTAAACAAATATTTATATCTTGCCCAAGGCTTGTTTGAAAGCAGAAAAAATAAATTTTTGATTTTTTCAAGCATCCCCTAAGCAAGGAAAGGATCTTACCTATTTATTATATACCCCGTGCACAAGGCATCGTCAATTGACAACTTGTTAAATTTTAGGCATGGATTTATAGTCACTTTTTTACGCCTTCTGCTGCAGCCGATTCCGTCTGCCTTGATGCACACGGCTCTATGCATCCCGCCGCCGCGCGGTTCCTGCTGCGCGGCACAGCGGATTTTCCCGCTTTATTCTTCTTTTTCCGGCACACAGCGCAGGATTTCTTCCTGCGTCAGCGGGCGATCCTCGCAGAATGCCTTTTCCACCGCCTTGCGCAGCGCCGCTTTCAGTTCGGCCTTGTTTTGCGTATGCTCCCGCAGGATGCTGCGCGTCTGCGGCATCGCCGCAAGGATCGCCGCCGTCTCTTTGGGAAGCAGCTCTTCGATCTGACGGCGCAGCATGACCGCCGCCGTCGGTGAAGTTCCGCCTGTGCTGATCCCGATAGTCAGGTCGCCTTTTGAAATCAGCGACGGAAAAATAAAATCGCATGCGTCCGGCTGATCGACCGCATTGACCCAGACGCGGTGCCTGCGGCAGATTTCCAGGATGCGCAGATTTTCCGCATCGGATTCCGCCGCAATGACGAAAACCGGATCTTTCTGCAGATCCTCCTGCGTAAACGCATGCTGTTCCATGCGGATTCCGGCAATGCTGCGGATCGTTTCCGGAATTTCCGGTGCGATCACGCAGATTTCAGCGCCGAACGGCATCAGGCGTTCGATTTTTTCCAGCGCGTGCGCACCGCTTCCGCAGACAAGCACACAGCGCCCGCCGATTTCGGTATAAAGCGGGAAAAAGCTCATATTTTTCAGCTCCGTTCATAATAATACTGCACGCCGCTTTGCGTTTCGATTGCACGGACACAGACCCCGTACAACTTTTGCAGGACATCTGATTCCAGAATTTCCTGCGGCGTGCCGAACCGGACGATACGCCCCTCCTGCATCACCGCGATCTGATCCGAAACCGAAAGCGCCGAAGCGATATCGTGCAGCACAAGCACCACCGTCTTGCCCCCTGCCGCAAGTTCCCGGCAGAGCCGCATGAACTTCAGCTGTTCCCCGATATCCAGAAATGTAGTCGGTTCATCCATGACGATGATCGGCGTCTCCTGCGCAAGCGCCATGGCAATATAGGCCTTCTGGCTCATCCCGCCCGAAAGTTCGCCCAGCGGCACCTGTGAAAGCCCGGCAATGCCCATGCGCTCCATGGCTTTGTGCGCGATTTCCTTATCCTCTTTGCGGTAATTGCGCGGATAGCTCAGATACGGGAAACGCCCGTGCAGCACAAGCCTGCCCACACTGATATCCCCATTCTGATGCAGCTGCGGCAGGTACGCCGCCGTCTGCGCCACCTTCTGCGGGGCGGCGTTCCCCACCGATACCCCGTTGAGCTGCACACTTCCCTGCGTCATGGGGATAAAGCCGAGCATCGTCTTGATCAGCGTGCTTTTTCCGCAGCCGTTGCGTCCGATGATCGTTACGATTTTGCCGTCCTCCACCGAAAGCGACACCTTGTGCAGCACCTCTTTTTTCCGGTATCCGGACGATACATTTTCCATTTTAATCACAGCGGTGATGCCCTCCCTTACTGCGCACAAGCAGGAACACGAATGCCGGCCCGCCCAGAACCGCCATAAGGATGCCGACCGGCAGTTCAAACGGACGGAAAATGCAGCGCGATGCAAGATCGCACAGCGCAACGAACGCGCCGCCCAGAAAGATGCAGTGGAGCAGCATCCGGCGGCTTTCACTGCCGAACAAGATCCGTACAAAATGGGGTACGATCAACCCCACAAAGCCCAAAAGCCCCGAAAAGCTGACGGCGGCGCCTGCCAAGAGAGCCGCAAGGATCAGGAAAAGGATGCGAAAGCGCGCAGCGGGCAGCCCCAGTCCGCGCGCCGTTTCATCGCCCAGCGCCAAGACATCCAGTTCACTGCACAGCGTCAGCAGCAAACCGAGCGCCAGCGCAATCAATGTGCACGCCGGAATCAGCCGGGTATACGTCACCGCCGAAAAGCCGCCCACGCGGAATTCCGTACTGAGCGCCGCCACGTCGGGCGTGAGCACCGTGACTGCTTCGGACGCTGCGTTCAGCAGACTGTTGAGCGCAACGCCTGTCAGGATCACCGTTGTGCGGGATGCACCTGTCCGGCATGAAAACAGCGCGATGACCGCCACCGCTGCAAGGCTGCCCGCAAACGCCGCGCCGGAAATTGCCCAGCCGGAAATTGCCCCCGCCGCACAGCACAGTGTAACGCCGAGCCCCGCGCCCGCATTGACGCCGATGATGCTCGGTGACGCAAGCTGGTTTGCCAGCACGTTCTGCAGAACAGCACCCGCGCAGGAAAGCGCCGCGCCTGCAAAAAGGCACGCCACGGTGCGCGGCAGCCGCGCATACAGGAAGATGCCCTTTGCCGCACCGCCGGCCTGCCCTTTCAGCACACTGAAAAGCTCCGCAGGCGTAAAATTGATGCTGCCGATGCACAGGCTCAGCACCGCCGCCGCGACCCAGAGCAGCACACTGAATAAAAGGCTGTATTTGATTTTCCGATCACTTATTTTCATTTAAAATCGTTTCCAGTTCTTCATAGGCCTGTGCCCAGCGGGCGTTCGGCTTCATATTGAAAAGGTGTTTATCCATGAAATAAACGCGGTTGTTTTTCACAGCCGAAAGCTCCTGCCAGAGCGGATTTTCCCGAAACAGCGTTTCAATGCTTTTGCGCACGCCCTCGGCATCGTCCCCCACCTCGACCACAAAGATCATTTCCGGGTCTTCCAGACGGATGCTTTCGATGTTCAGATCATCCAGCAGTGTGCTGTCGTGATCCGCAATGTTTTTGCAGTGGAACTGCTCGAGCATTTCCCCCATGACGTTCTGACGGTTGTTTTTCGCCCGCACCTTTGCCGCGGATGCGCGCAGCAGCAGGACCTTTTGTTCGGGGCGATCCTGATTGTTTTTTAATATCTCGCTGATTTTTGTTTCCTGCGCCTGACCGTACTTTTCATAATTTTCCGGCTTTCCGGTAAGATCAGTGCAGATTTTGAGCATCCGCAGATAATCCTCAAAATCCGAAACATCAAAATAGACCGTGGGAATACCGGCTGCCTCCAGTGTTTCTTTCCATTCCACATGCTGGGTGGAATTGCTGCTTGCGATCACAAGATCCGGCGCGCTGCCCAAAAGCAGTTCCAGACTCAGGCTTTTTGTGCCGCCGAGGTTGACTGTATCCTCCGGCAGGCTGAAATCATAGTCCTGCCACGCATCGTCCGGCGCAGCGCAGACCTTGCCGCCTGCCAGCATCCACACATCCGCATAGCTGCCGAGCAGGACCGCAACGCGTTCCGGGCGGCGCAGCGAAACTTCGCGCCCCAGATCATCCGTGAATGTATAGTCCTGTCCGGCCTTGTCCGAAGCCGGTTTTTCCCCGCCGCATCCCGCCATGCAGAAAACAAGCGCAAGGGCAAGCAGAATCGCTGCAATCCGTTTCATAACCTGAATTTCTCCTTTTCAAAGAGGTATCCCGACGCCGGAATGCATCGGGATACCGTATCACTTATCAATTTCAGCAGGTGGCGCCGCCTTTTACCTGTTTGTTCAAAATTTCTTTCTTGTCGATTTCTTCACTCAGCAGCTTGTTCTGAACATAGTCAAAGCCAAGGCGTGCGACGGTATCGGCAAAGCGTTCGCCGGTCTGGCCTTCGCTGCGGAACAGCAGAATGGCGCGTTCCACAATATCCAGCACTTCTTCCTCGCTTGTGAAGAACTTTTCAAGCGGACGTCCGTTCGCCATGCGCTTGCCCCAGCGTCCGCCGATATAGACCTTGTAGCCGTTCTGATATTCATTCGTCACGCCGAACGGGCACTTGGCAACGCAGCGTCCGCAGCGGTTGCAGTCGCCGTCATCGACCTTCAGCATACCGTCCACAAGCGCTGCGGTGTGGATCGGGCATGCCTTTTCCACCTGGCACACCTTGCAGCCGCGGCATTTTGCAAAATCGAACACCGGCATGCGCTGTCCGATAATGCCAAGGTCGTTCAAATCGGGCTTTACGCAGTTGTTCGGGCAGCCGCCGACCGCGATCTTGAACTTATGCGGCAGGGTAACAGTGTGATACCCTTTATAAAAGCGCTCGTGCAGCTTTTCGCTCAGGCCGTATGTGTCGATCAGACCGTACTGGCAGGTTGTGCCCTTGCAGGAAACGATCGGGCGCACAAGCGAGCCGGTGCCGCCGGTTTCCAGCCCATGCATGGCAAGGAACTCGATCAGCGGGTCGATGTTCGCATACGGCACGCCCTGAATTTCGATCGTAAGGCGGGTCGTCATCGTAATTTCGCCCGAACCAAACGTTTCTGCCGCTTCGGTAATGCGGCGGCTCTGCTCTGCGGTGATCTTGCCGTTGCGCGTGATGACGCGCACATTGAATACATCCCCGTAACGCTTATCCTGCAGGCAGCCAAGCCCTTTCACGCGCTTGATTTCCGCAGGCGAAAGCTTTCCGCCGACAGCGCTGCGGCGCAGAACATTGAACGTTCCGCCGCCTTCCAGCACCATGGTGCCGCTGTATCCCAGTGCATTCAGCTTATTCTGCGCAAGATAAGCGCGTCTGCCGCGGGTGCAGACAAGCAGCAGCTTTTCGTCCTTTTTGAAACGCTGTGCGGATTCCTCCGGCTTTGTCAGGTCGAACCATTCTGCACCTGCAATGCTCGGGGTCGGGTACACGTCCACCACGCGGTAGTCCGCTGCCGCGCCCTTGGCGTATTCGATCGGGGTAAAGCTTTTCAGACGTCCGCTGATTTTGTTCAGCAGGATCCCCGCCGTAACGGCAACCGGGTGGATCGCCGTGGAGAACGGCGGCGCATAGGCAAAATCCATATCCAAAAGATCATCGACCGTCGCCTTCATCGAAATGGCTGTAACCGCAATGTCTGCAAGCTTATCCACGTTTCCGCTGCCGATCACCTGCAAGCCGAGCAGTCTGCGGCTGGTGCGGTCTGCGACCAGCTTGACGACGAAGCTGGAGGAATCGAAGTAGTAATGCGCTTTATCCGACAACATGCTCACGGCCGAGATCATATCGTAGCCCGCCGCTTTTGCCTGTTCTTCCGTCAGACCGGTGCGCGCGGCTTTCAGGTCATCCGCAAGGCGCACAACGCCGGTGCCAAGGCAGCCCGCATACGCGCGGCGCTCGCCGCACAGGTTCAGCGCAAGCGCGCGTCCCGTGATATTTGCCGTTGAGCCCATGGCCGACCACTGCGGCGCGCCCGTGATGCGGTTATGCACCTGTGCGCAGTCACCGACGGCATATACATCTTCCAGATTCGTTCTCTGATATTCGTCGGTCACGATCAGGCCGCGTTCCATCGCAAGGCCCGAATCCGACAGAAATTCGGTTGCGGGGCGCACCCCGACTGCCATAATCACGATATCCGCACCGATTAGGCCGGCGTCCGAACGCACGCCCTGTGCCTTTTCCGTGCCGGCGATGCCGCGCACGGCCGTGCCGGTCATAATGCGCAGCCCCTTCTGAATGAGCTGGCGGCGCACATAATCCGCCATGTCGGAATCGAAAATTTCCGGCATCAGCTGCGGCGCCATATCCATAACAGTGACGGAAAGACCTTTTTTCATCAGATTTTCCGCCATTTCAAGGCCGATCAGGCCGCCGCCGACCACGACCGCCTTCTTGCATCCGGCCTGTTCGGCATATGCGCGGATCGCAACGGCGTCTTCCGGTGTACGCACAGAAAAAACGCCGTCAAGGTTCATTCCCTCGACAGCCGGCATTACGGGTTTTGCGCCCACTGCAAGCACCAGTGCATCGTATGCCGTGTTCTGTGTGCCGCTTTGCGTCTTGACGGCAACGGTCTTTGCCGCAGGATCGATTGCCGTAACTTCACATCCCGTATGTACTTCAACGCCGGTCAAAGCCGCAAACTTCTGGGGCGTATTGACGATCAGTTCTGCCTTTGATTCGATCACACCGCTTACATAATACGGAAGGCCGCAGCCCGCGTAGGAAATATCCTCTCCTTTGGTGTAAATCACCACTTCATCCTGCGGGTGTTCCCGTTTGAGCTTTGCCGCTGTTTTTGTACCTGCCGCAACGCCGCCGACAATGACAATTTTCATTCAAAACGCTCCTTTTTAATGGTGTTAGCTTTATTATAATCCAGTTTTATGATAAAATCTAATTATTATTTCTTATCATGCAATAATCCTGAATTATCGAGGTATCCTGTCATGTTCGATGTGCGCATCTATACTTTCCTGACGCTTTACAAGCAGATGAACTACCGTAAAACCGCAGAGCTGCTGCGTATGACGCAGCCCGGCGTCACCCAGCACATTCATCATCTGGAAAAGCTGTACGGCGTAAAGCTTTTCCGTTATGAAGGGCGCACGCTGTCCCGCACACCGGAAGCAGAAATCCTAAAGAGGCATCTGGACAGCATGATGGCCGAAGAACGCGCCATGCGCAGTGAATTTGACAAAGACAGCGGTATTCTGCTCAACATCGGCGCCACCAAAACGATCGGGGAATTTCTGCTGGTTCCGGATGTGAAGCGGTTCCTGTCTGTTTCCAGCCACAGCCTGAATTTTGTGATCGACAACACCAATGCGCTGCTGCAGAAGCTGGAAAACAACGAGCTGGATTTCGCCGTCATCGAGGGTATCATTGATAAAAGCCGCTACGGCTATCACCTTTATAAAAAGGAACGCTTTGTGGGCATCTGCTCCTGCATGCACCGCTTTGCCGGTAAAACCGTGCCGCTGGAGGAAGTGTTCCGCGAAACGCTTCTGGTGCGGGAAAAAGGCTCCGGCACACGCAATCTGCTGGAACAGGCGATCAACGACCACGGCTATTCCCTCGGCTGTTTTGCGCGGACGGTTTCACTCAACAATTTTTCGGTCATTATGGATCTGCTTGCAAACGACGACGCCATCACGTTCGCCTATCAGCCGATCGCGCAGCAGCGCCGGGATCTGACCACCTTTGACGTGCAGGGGCTGCACATCGAGGGCGAATTCAATTTCGTGTACTGCAATGAAACGATCGGCCGGGAAAAAATCACACAATTCTTCGGACAGCCCCTGCCGAAATAAACAAAGGGCGGAATCCGGCACACAGCCTTCTTCCGCCCTTTTTTGCTGTTCTGCATGCGCTTTACCGCACGGTCATTCTCGCTTCCAGCTGCCGGTAGGATTCCGTCAGCCCGATATCCGCCGACTTGCTGATATCCTGTACAAATTCTGCAATATCAAGCGATTTTCCGATCGTCACCGCCGAATATTCTCCCTTTTTCGCCTTTTTGTCATCCTTGGGCGGGATCATATATTTGGAATAACGGATCGCCGGGTCCTGCATCATGGCACGGTTCACGCCGCCGACAAGATACACTTCAAAATTTCGGGAAAGCGCCGCTTTCTTGCTGAAATCCTCTTTGCATCCCTCATACAGCACTCTGAAAAAATAATCCTTGCAGATTTCATCCTCTGCCTTGTATCCCGGGTTATGGTACGGGCCGATGATATCAAAATACTGCCGCCCTGTCTTAGGATTCTTTGCGAACAAGGCAAACGAGACCCCGTTGCGAACAAAGGATGAGCGCACTTCGATCGTCTGGCCGCGGCTTGTTTCAAGGTCGATCTGGTTCACGGCAGAGTGCGCCTGCGGGCGGACGTTGAAATCACTGCCGAACACAAAATTCAAAAAGCGCATGGACACCACTTCGGCAATCACACCTGCAAGCGCATCCTTGTACTGGGTATCACTGTCGCGCTTTTCGCCGTTATTGGCCTCTGTCGGGTTCAGCTTTCGGACAAGGCTCTGCGTTTGCTCGCAGATGAAATCCCATTCCTCTGCATCCTGTGCAAAATTCGGTCTGACCCGCACGCATCGGTATGTGGGGCGGTCAATCGTATTTTCGCCCTTGTTGTGATATTCAATCATCCTGATCCCCATAGCGCTTTCCTCCTCACTTTTGTAATCGACTGAAACGACCGGCTTCTTTTGTATCAGGATATCATATCCCTGCCGGAAAATCCAGCGGATTTTATGATTGTATCCGCTGTCCGGCCGGAGTATAATCAACATAGAAGTGCACCCGCCCCCGCTTTATAATGCAAGGAGGAAATCAATATGCTTGTTACCATAATCGTAACGCTGATCCCGCTTTTTATCGGGATCGCCATTTCATGGCCTATGATAAAACGCATGTCAAAAATGCAAAAGGCTCGTGAAGGGAAACGGACGCAGTTTATAATCGACACCTCCGACAAAGGATACCCCTGCTATCAGGAAAAAATAGAAAAATGGCTTGAGGATACCGGCTTTGGCAAATACAAAGCAAGAAAGAACGGAAGATATTTAAAATATTATGTAAACGGCAATGTATTTAAGTTCGGGCTCAATTATCATCAGCAGGAAAGCAAGCTGATTTTAGATGCCTGGTTATGCGTTTGCGGCAAAGAATCGCCGTTGACTTTCGTTTCCTATCAGGCCGAGGAGGGCAGCACTCCGATCGCATTGGATCAGTACGGAAAGGAACAATATCTCAAAACTTTAAACACACTGATTACCGTTCCCGAGATCGTCTGCGAAATAAATGAAGTGACCCTGCAAAACAAGATCGAGGTTTCCAATTTCAAAAGCGTGCAAAAAGCAGAGAAAACTTCTTCCATGAAGGTGATTTGGGCAATCATAATCGCTGCCTTTATACTCAGCATCTTCATCCATTTCTTGGGCAGATAAA
Organism: Ruthenibacterium sp.; assembly: GCA_020025235.1. GTDB lineage: Bacteria > Bacillota > Clostridia > Oscillospirales > Ruminococcaceae > Ruthenibacterium. The sequence goes on along the minus strand of JAHHSL010000028.1, from coordinate 5,684 downwards.
GCCCTGAATGAAATACCAAAATCACACGGTACTGCATTTTTGCTGTAGATTTTATTATTTTCTTGACTTTCGCAAGGATTTTTGTTACGATATCTAAAATTTATCACTGCCGCGAAAGGAGAGACAACGCGTGGATTTTGAAACACTTCGTTCCATTCAGGACGAAACCGAACAGATTCAAAAGCTGTATGAAATTTTTAACGAAGAAAAACGTCTCAATCGGGACAAAGCTGCCCGCATCGAGTTCTTGACGAACACCCGTTATATTGAACGCTGCCTTTCACCCGGTGCCAAAATTCTGGACGTCGGCGCTGGCGCCGGTGAATACAGCCTTTATTTTGCACGCAAGGGCTATTCCGTTTCTTCTTTGGAACTGGCAGATGCCAATATCGCAGCCTTCCGTAAAAAGCTGCTCCCGGATGACAACATCGACCTGGTTCAGGGCAATGCGCTGGATTTAAGCCGCTATCCCTCCGACAGCTTCGACGCCGTTTTGCTGTTTGGCCCGCTGTATCATCTGCACAGTGAAGCGAACCGCCAAAAATGCATTGCCGAAGCAAAGCGCGTATGCAAACCGGACGGAACCATTTTCTTTGCTTTCATCAACAACGATTTCGTATTTATGACGGAATTTATGTACAATAAAGATTACTTCCTCAACGGTGACTTCGATCGGGAGACATTCCGCCTGCACGATTTTCCTTTTGTGTTTTTCACCCTCGATCAATGCCGGCAAATGCTTGCAGACGCCGGAATCCGCACCGTGCATGAGGTGGCGTCGGATGGCATCAGCGAGCTTTTGGAAAAGCAGATCAACGAAATGGATGAGGAAAGCTATCAGCAGTACATCCGGTATCACTTTTATATCTGCGAAAAACCGGAGTTCCTTGGCATGACCAACCACCTGCTTTTCGTTGGCAAAGTACAGTGACCTGTGTGCGCGCAGCATACCCAAAGCCCCCTAAAACAAAATGGAGCAAGAAAATTTCTTGCTCCATTTTTCTTTTATCAGTATGCTGTTGAATCGTTCTGTCTGCCGCCGTTTACGGGGTAGCAATCTCTTGGGCGGAAAGCTGTTTGAACGTAAAGGTGATCGTATCCATATACTTGCCTTCCTTCTGGACCTGATCCTTCAGCACAAACTTACCATTCTGGGTCGTGTGGCTCAAAGAGAAATTCTTGGTCAGGTCAGCACCATTTGCAACAGCTGTTCCGTCCACCTGATACTCATATCTGCCATGCTTTTTCGCTGTCGGGGCAGATGTATCCGGATATTCCACAAACTGGAACCCATGGGCAGAGCTTACTGTGGTTTGCACTTCCAAATTCTGGTACAAGTCTTTCAGCTCTTTGCCAAACTTCAAAGAAACCAGCGTCAGCTCGCCCGGGGCTTCCACTGCATAGTTTGTCAGGGTAACGGTAGCGGGGATCTTGACGCCCCATTTGGCATTGTTCGGGCCGGGGACGATGTTTTCAGACGTATAATAAACGGTGGTTTTACCCTCGCTGGTATCCGGTGCGGGACCGGCAGCAAAAGCGGGAAGTGCAGCTGCAGCCAACATGGCGCAGGCGCCTGCAGCGCAAACGATCTTCTTAACAAATTTAAGCTTAGCCATTTGGTTTTCCTCCAATGATGCATTTTTATATTTTCAGATTTTTATATATTATGGCTGCACTCTGACAGCAGTGCCGTCAGGGATTCGCCTGTTTGATGTAGAAAGTCAGACTGCCGATCCAGGTATCCTTATTCTTGGTAACTTCCATAGCATCGTTAATGGATTTCAGCGTGATGGTTTTCTCCGTTACATCCTTGCTTAAGGTGCCTACAAAGGTTTTGTCGCCGTTTACGCTTTCTCCTGTAACTTCAACCTGGAAGTGTGCCTGTGCGTCAAGACGGGAATTCAGGGTGATGGTTCTATCGGTTTCAACGTCATAGCGTTTATCCGAATCATAACCTACATACTTGACTTTTGCAGTCCCCTCGATAGCGTCTTTGCCGCGTTCCAAGCCGATGCCGCTGGGGATGATGATGTAACCCGGCACACCCTCGGTGATATCATTGTTGTGTCCGTCATCATAGGACCAGCTATTGATTGTAACCGTCTGCTGGGGATAGATTGCAACGCTCGGCTTGCTCTCTACATATACCTTGATGTAATGCGTGCCCACATTCTGATCGAGCTTGCCGCGATTATTCATCCACGGCGTGTTGCCCTTTGTGGTATCCTTGAAATCCACCGAAAGTTTCTGAGCTTCACCGATTCCTTCGTTTACAGAATAAGTAAACGCCTTTGCGCCGGTGTTTTGGATCACTTCTTCTTTGAAGAGTTCCGGATCCCGCACATTAAGCTTGGTTTCGATGATCTCCGCCTTGGAATTATCAGCCAGAATCAGGATGCCATCCTTCTGATCTGCATAGTCGGCGGCATACATCACCTTCGTTACGCTGTTGGTCAGGCGGTCATCGTTGTTATCATCCGTGATCGTTACCTTGAGCGAATAGACCTTGCAGCGGTCCTCTGCTGTAATGGTGGGGAATGTTGTGCCATGGGACTTGCCGTCAACAAAATATTCGTACTTCACCGTCATTCCCTGAACGTTCGGGGTTCTGCGATCCAGGGTTACCCAAGCGTCGTTGGTAAAATCAGAGGATTTTGCCCGGATGCCGTCCCACATGCTGTCCTCGGTGATGTCAGCGGTGTTATTCACCTTGATAAAATCAAAATCAGTTTTGTTGTTGCTTTCTATCGCATTCCGGGCGCGTACGGGTATCTCACCCTCATGCACGATCTGTGTCATGCCCAGCACACCGGACTTATATTGATATTTGATGTACCCATGCTCGCCATTCGGCAGGTTTTGATCCGGTCTGACATCATAGCGGTATTTTGCCACACCGGCGGTATGTACCTTACTGCGGAAGTGCACATACATGGGGAAATTCATGTTATCCTGCGGATATGTATACCATTTCTTTTCTTCATTCCAAAAGGAGATACGCCCTTCCCTTGGAAGAACCGCGCCTGCCTGCTGGTTCCAATCCGGTTTCAGCAGGTTCAGATACAGATACTCATCGATTTCTACGTGTGTTTCCTTTTCGTTTTCCAATTCGGACATTACGCCAAAGCGTTCGCCCGGCATCACATACGAAACCGGTGTTGAGGTTTCCAAATCCTGCTTTTCAGGTGCAGCCGTATAAGGTGCTACGGTAATTCTGGGCTGGACATCTGTATAGCGCATTTCAGTCAGCTCAAGATAAATCGAATCCTGTGCTTTTTTCATGTTCACAGAGGCTGCAAACGTGACAAAGCCGCGCCCCGTTTGTACTTCACCGTTCGCTTCAGTTTTATCTGTAATGGCAGCCAAGTACTTCAGCTTCTCATACGGAATTTCAACTTTATATCCTACACCATAGGTGAAAATCAGCTTGTCATGGGGAATCCATTCCACTGTAAAATCGGTAAGCTGTGTGAACATATTGGTATTTTGGATACGCGTATAGCCCAGCAAACCATTGCGATTTTCGCTTATGTTCTGATTCGGGTTTGCATACGCGTTTCCTTCTTCGGCAGTTTCCACAACCGCCATATGGCATCCACGGTAGTTTCTGGGTTCTGCATATGCATCTTCAGCATCATGATTATAGTAGGTATCGATTTCCATTACAGTGGCACAGCTCACCCCGCGTGCATTTCCGTTCGCATTTTTGGGATGATAGTAAAGCCCCAAGGAGCCGCCTGTATTTTCGACAGAAAATTTAGGGTCGTTATGGAAAGCAATGGCAAAACCATCTCCGTTGCCTTCTTTTGTCAGTTTCACCTTACCCTTAATGATGAAAGGTCTTGTGTAATTCAATTTAAATGTAGAGGTTGTAGCAACCACCTGCTTTTCGCCATCTTGATTTTTTCCGGGCACTTTGCAGTCTTTCGTGCCCAAGGCAAAGTAATTTTTTCCAATGTTAGCAGGATTGTGCATTTGGGGGAAGTTTCCACGTTGGGGATAATAAGCAAGGATATGCCCGTCCCCGTTGGAAAAGCTGGCAGAAGCCTCATACATACCCGTCAAATCGATACTGGTCACATAACGGTGATTATCAATTTCAAGCTCCCCTTCCGCAGGCCCCGGATCAAACCGGAACGCGGGTGCGTTCAGACGATCCTCAAAGTTTTCCACCTGCGGCATTTCTTCATCCGCAGCACCTGTTTCCTGTTCTTCTTCCGCAGGTGCTTCTTCGCCGGGCTTTTCTTCTGCCACGTCCGGCTTTTTGTCACTTTCGCCGTTGCCCGGTGCCGCAGCTTCCGGCTTCTGGCTGCCTGCGTCAGTGTTCGGTGTCACTTCTTCCGGCTTTGCGCCGTCCTGCTCCGTGGCAGGAGGAGTAACCGTTTCAGGCTGTTTTTCTTCTTCCACACCCTGCTCTGCTGTGTCAGGCGCGGTGCTTTGCCCGTTATCCGGCTGCGTGGGTGCCGGGGTCTCTTCCACGGCACCGGGAGTCTCCTGCTCTGCCGCGTTGGGAATTTCCTCCTGGATCTGCTCGTTCTGCCCAATGCTGCTTGTAGGCTCTGCTACATCAGCATTTACCATATCTATGCTGTTGCTGCTGAGAATGCTTGCCGACATCGCCGCCGACAGTACAAATGCGATACATTTCTTGGGCAATTTGCGCAAGATCTTAACGTTGAATAGATGCATCGCTCAGCCACCTCCTTGTTATTGTACAATTATCATGATTTCCATATCAGACCCATTGTAGTTGATCGTGGGGTCTTCCAAATCGTGCGTTCTGAACTGAATCACCGCCGGATATTCTCCTGCTTTAAAGGTGCGATTCAGTTCGATTCCCTCAATGCCTTTTCCCGGGGGAACCAGTTTGCTTTCGTAAAAGACTTCATCAGTGTCTCTGCTTTTGATATTGAACTGGAAGTAACAGGGATTATCTTCGGGATTAAAAAGAACTGTATCCACATGGGTACTGCCCGCCTGCAGGTACAGTGCCTCAAAGCCCGGGATCAAAATTTGCGTGGTTTCCATATCCGGCGGGCGCTTCAGCTCACCCTGATACTCTGTGATGCTGGGATCGATTTCCAGCTTTGCAGTGGATGCTGCCTGCCGGTTTTGCTCTGCATTCCGGTACAGCATCAGCATCGCCGCCAGCAGCAAAGCGATCAGCAGCAGTAAAAACACGATCAGATACAGCTGCTTTCTGCTCTTTTTGCAAAGCAGAATGTACTCGCCATTTTCACAAGGGATATATCCCACTGCTGTACTGCCTTTGCCGGAATGGGTGCCGGGCGGATCGACCGGAAGTTCCAATTCATCGTTCACCTGGATCATCCTGGCGTTTTTTCTTTGCACTGTGTGGTCGAACAGCACTTCGCCTACAACGATATACCGGCCATCAGGATGCTGTCTTTTCAGTTCATCCAAAGCAATATAATTGCCCCAGAGTTCTGTTTCACCCATTGGCAAAACCCATTCCCGCTTGCTTTTGATTAGGGCGTACCTCCAACTCTTTTCCGAAGACACGTCAGATCATTCTCCCCTCGTTTTTCTTTTTGCTGCGCTTTTTCCAAGGCGCAAACGCCAAAAGGCCAATGAAAGAGCCAACCATCAGTACCAGATACAGCGCCAAGTTGCTGCTGTCACCTGTTTGAGGGGTCACCGTAGGAGGCGGGGTCGGCTTGGTG
>JAHHSL010000027.1 GCA_020025235.1 Ruthenibacterium sp. | reverse complement strand
TTTTCAAGGTCCTGCGTGCGTCTCTCTCGAGACAGCTTATTTATTATATCAAATCATGCTGAGCTTGTCAAGCACTTTTTTGATTTAATTTTTCAAAGCTGCTTTCTGAAAGCCGCGTCTTTTTCACTTCCATATATCCTGTGGAAGTGTTTTATACTATACCATTCTTTTTTACATCTGTCAACACTTTCCGCTAAAAAAAGTCAAAAAATCATTCCAGCAGCTTCTGCCGCATGGCAGCCAGCAGTTTTCGCTCCTTTCTGGAAATCTGCACCTGTGTCGTGTGCAGCACCCGGGCGGTTTCACTTTGCGTCTTATTCCGATAAAAGCGAAGTTCGATCAGCTTTCGGTCTTCTTCGGAAAGCGATTTCAGCACACTGCGCAGACTTAAAAGATCGGAAACCGATTCCTCGCAGCTTTCCTCCGGAATATCAAACTCCTTATTTCCATCCTCTTCACTGACAGGCGTCAGCGAAATCGCCGGCATGGCGGCATTGATCGCATCGGCGATCTGTTCGGGTGAAACGTCCAGCTTTCCCGCAAGTTCGGTAACGGTCGGCTCCTGCCCCCGTTCCTTGATGCTTTTTTCCCTCAGCGCATTGATTTTCAGGCTGAGTTCTTTCAGCGAACGGCTCACCTTCACCGTCCCGCCGTCGCGGAACAGCTTTTTGATCTCTCCCAGAATGACAGGCACCGCATAGGTAGAAAAGCAAAGTCCTCGCGAACCGTCAAACCCGTCATATGCTTTTACAAGGCCCATGCATCCCGCCGAATAGAGATCGTCATATTCGATCCCGCGTCCGCGGAACCTTCCTGCACAGGAATGAACAAGCCCCAGATTTTTTTCGATAAATTCGGTACGCGGACCGAGCACGACCGGCGTCGGCGGCATAGTATCCCCCTCTTTCTTATATATGTAGAGGGCTTCATCGCTGCTTGAGCCGCTTTGTCATCGTGACGCGCGTTCCCTTTCCCGGCTTTGAGTACACCTTGACCGAATCCATAAAGCTTTCCATAACTGCAAAGCCAAGCCCGGCTCGTTCCGTGCCCCCGGTCGTAAAAAGCGGTTCCATCGCCTTTGCCACATCCGGAATACCGCACCCTTTATCCGCGATCACCACACGCAGTGTATCGTCCTCATACAGCGACGCTGTCAGCGTCACGGGACCGATCGTATCCGCATAGCCGTGGACGATGCTGTTGGTCACCGCCTCCGACACTGCGGTTTTGACATCTGCCAGCTTGTCCAGCGTCGGGTCCAGCTGCGAGGCAAATGCCGCCAGTGCGCTGCGTGCGAAGCCTTCGTTGACGCTGCGGCTCGGGAACGTGATTTTCACCGTATTCACTGCTCTCATCTGCTCATCTCCCTATTCTCTTGCTTCAATTCCGGCGATATTCAGCATGCGCCGGATCGTCTGCGGGGCGTGCTGCACCACAACACTGCCGCCCAGTGCGCCGATCAGCTTATGCCGTCCCAAAATCAGCCCCACGCCCGAGGAATCCATAAACGTCACCCCTGAAAAATCAAGGATCAGCTCTTTGGGCTCGCATGCGGCGGCGCGCTCGTCGATTTTTTCCCGCAGGAGTGCAGCAGAATGGTGGTCGATCTCCCCCGAAAGCATCGCCGTCAGCGTCCGCCCCTCCTGACTGAGTGTTACCTGTGTCATTTTCATCACCCGTTTCCGTTCTTGCTTTCCGGCTTTGTGTGCCGGTTTTCTGCACAAAAAGAAAAAGCATACAGCCTATGCATCTATCATAGACTGTATGCTTCGTATTTTTTGTTGATTTACGTCGCCGGTTCGCTTTTCGTCAGAATTGCTCTCGCCTCCGAAGCCAGGTACAGGCTTCCGCAGACCACAAAGCCGCGCGGTGCATCCTCTGCCGCAAACTGCAGTGCCTGTGCCACGCTTTCACAGGGCGTCACTTCGGCAAAATGTTTTTTCGCCATTTGTGCCAGCTGCTGTGCCGAAAGGGCACGCGGGTTATCCGGCCGCACCGTATACACATGCGTAAAGCACGGGCTGAGGATCTCCAGCATTTCCTCCGGATTCTTTCCGTTCAGAATACCGATCACCGCCGTCATGTTCAGCTGATGTGCCGTGCGCAGCGTATCCGCCAGTGCGCGTGCACCGTCCGGATTATGCGCGCCGTCCAGAATAATGAACGGATCGCGCGAAAGCACCTCGATACGCGCGGGGAAATGCGCCTTTGCAATGCCGTTGATGATCGCATCGTCGGAAATATCAAAGCCGCGGCGGCACAGCGCCAGCGCCGCTTCCACAACCACCATGGCATTGTGCGCCTGATGCTTGCCCGGGAACGGAACGACCAGATCGTATCCGCCGTAATTGATGCGGTTTTCAAACGCACCGGACTTATAAATGTAAAGATCCTGCAGATCCGGCACGATCAGCGGGCACTGTGCCGCTTTGGCGCGCAGGGTGATTTCATCCATCGCCTCCTGCTGCTGCACAGGATAGCACACGGCGGCACATTTGTTTTTCAGGATCCCGCATTTTTCGCCCGCGATCTTCGTATAGGTATCCCCGAGCATTTCCGTGTGATCTTTTCCGATCGCAGTAATGCAGGAAACGAGCGTATTCTGCACGGCATTTGTGGAATCCAGACGTCCGCCGATGCCGACCTCCAGGCAGACGATATCGCAGCCTTCGCGCGCAAACCATAAAAGTGCCGCACTTGTCACGACGTCAAATTCCACAACGCTGTTCCAGCCGTCCGCATACAGCGCTTCGGCCGCTGCGCGCACTTCGGTCAGGATTTGTGCCAGCTTTTCTTCCTCGATCATCTCTCCGTTCAGCTGAAAGCGCTCGCGGAAATCGATCACATACGGGCTGATGCTGGTGCCGACCCGATAGCCGGCTTCCCGCAGCACGGAAGAGAGCATCGTCGTTGTGCTGCCCTTTCCGTTTGTGCCTGCAATATGTACAAATTTCAGATCTTTTTCGGGATTGCCCAGCTTTGCCAGCAGCCTTTTTGTATTTTCAACGCCGACATGATCGGCCAGGCGCGGCAGACCGTGCACCCAGGAAAGTGCCTGCTCATAATTCATCGTCATCGTCTCCTCAAACGCCGCACCGCATGTTCTGCACCGCGGCACGGTACTTGTTTGTTCGTATGCTATCCGGAATTTTCGCACAAAATCAGCCGAGCCGCCCGCGAACATGTGCGGACGGCTCCGGTTGCTGCCTGTGTGAATGAGCCGAATTCAGCTTCAGCCCAGATTGCGGATAGACTCTTCCAGCTTTGCCAGCTTATCCAGCGCGGCGGCATGCTTCTGACGCATATCCTCCACCACGTTTGCGGGAGCCTTGCTCATAAAGCCCTCGTTGGAAAGCTTGCCGGACATCATGGCAATGTCCTTTTCGCAGCGCGCTTTTTCCTTGGCAAGGCGCGCAAGCTCTTTATCGCGGTCGATCAGTTCCATCATCGGGATGAACGCGCGCGCCGTGTGGGTGACGACCTGCGCCACGCCCTTGGTATCGCCCTCATATTTTTCCGTGAAGGACACTTCGTTTGCAAATGCAAATTTGGCAAGGTATGCAGCGCCCTTTTCAAACGGCGCCTTATCGTTCGTTTCAATGATGAACGAAGTGCGCTTTGCCGGGTGCACGCCCATTTCTGCACGCAGAGTACGAACCGCTTTGATCAGATCCATAAGCTTTTCAAAATCGGCTTCTTCCTCTTCGTAGTTCATGGCTTCGTCGTATACCGGCCACTGTTCGAGCATCACGGTTTCGGATGCGCCGGGCAGTGCCGTGTAGATTTCCTCCGTGATGAACGGCATGAACGGATGCAGAAGCTTGAGTGCTTCCACCAGAACGTGAACCAGGATCTGGCGTGCGCTGTCGGCTTCGGCGGCGTCCTCGCTGTTCAGGCGCAGCTTTGCGATTTCGATATACCAGTCGCAGTAGACGTCCCAGATAAAGTCCTGCACCTTCTGTGCGGCAAGACCCAGCTCGTACTTATCCAGATTTTCGGTGACAAGCTTTGTGACGGTATTCAGCTGCGAAAGCACCCACTTATCCGCCATGGTAAGCGTTGCCGGTGCATGCACTTCAAAATCTTCGGGCAGGTTCATCATCACAAAGCGCGCAGCATTCCACAGCTTATTGGCAAAGTTGCGGCTTGCCATGACCTTTTCATCCGAAAAACGCATATCGTTGCCCGGCGTGGAACCGACCACCAGCGTCAGACGCAGGGCATCCGCGCCGTACTGGTCGATGATCTCCAGCGGATCGATGCCGTTGCCAAGGCTCTTGGACATCTTGCGTCCCAGTGCGTCACGGACAAGGCCGTGGATCAGCACGGTATCAAACGGGACCTGATCGGTATACGTCAGGCCGGAGAAGATCATGCGGCTGACCCAGAAGGTGATGATGTCATAGCCCGTGACCAGTGTGTTGGTCGGGTAGAAATACTTGAGATCCTCGGTATTTTCCGGCCAGCCGAGCGTCGAGAACGGCCACAGCGCGCTGGAGAACCAGGTGTCGAGCGTATCCTCATCCTGATGCACGGGCTTGCCGCACTTCGGACAGGTGTCGATATGGGTCGTGGAAATCGTGATCTCGCCGCAGTCGTCGCAGTAATACGCCGGGATGCGGTGACCCCACCACAGCTGACGGCTGATGCACCAGTCGCGCGTGTTTTCCATCCAGTTGTAATAGGGCTTATCGAAGCGCTCGGGCACGAACTTGATGCGTCCGTCGCGCACGGCGTCGATGGCCGGCCCTGCAAGCGGGACCATTTTGACGAACCACTGCTTGCTGACCATAGGCTCGACGGTCGTGCCGCAGCGGTAGCAGGTGCCGACATTGTGCTTGTGCGGTTCGATCGAAGCAAGATAGCCGCCGGCTTCCAGATCGGCAACGATCGCCTTGCGCGCTTCGTAGCGTTCCATGCCTGCATACTTGCCGCAGTCCTGCGTCATGTGCGCATCGTCCGTCAGCACCTTGATGACCGGCAGATTGTGGCGGACGCCCACTTCAAAGTCGTTGGGGTCGTGCGCCGGGGTGATCTTTACAACGCCGGTGCCGAATTCGCGGTCGACATAGGTATCGCAGACAATGGGGATCTCCTTGCCGACAAGCGGCAGAATGACCTTTTTGCCGTGCAGGTGCGTATAGCGTTCGTCGTCCGGATGCACGGCGATCGCGGTATCGCCCAGCATGGTTTCCGGACGTGTGGTTGCAAGCTCGACATACTCGTCACTGCCGACAACCGGATATTTCAGGTGCCAGAAGAAGCCGTCCTGCTCCTCGTATTCCACCTCGGCGTCGGAGATCGACGTCTTGCAGTGCGGACACCAGTTGATGATGCGCTCGCCGCGGTAGATCAGGCCATCGTCATACAGCTTTTTGAACACCTTGAGCACGGCTTCGCTGCAGCCTTCGTCCAGCGTGAAGCGCTCGCGTTCCCAGTCGCAGGAGCAGCCCAGCTTTTTCAGCTGTTCCACAATGCGGCCGCCGTACTGCTTTTTCCAGTCCCAGACGTGCTCCAAAAACTTTTCGCGGCCGACGTCTGCTTTCGTCAGGCCCTCTTCCTTCAGCTTTGCCACGACCTTTGCCTCGGTTGCGATCGAAGCATGGTCCGTGCCCGGCACCCACAAAGCGGCAAAGCCCTGCATGCGCTTATAGCGGATAAGGATATCCTGCCATGTTTCGTCCATTGCATGACCCATGTGCAGCTGGCCTGTGATATTGGGCGGCGGCATCACGATCGTGAACGGCTTTTTGCTTTCATCGCGCTCGGTGTGGAAGTATCCTGCCTGCATCCAGCGCTTGTAGTGTTTGTCCTCTACGGCGGAAGGGTCGTAGATTTTTTCCAGCTCTTTCATTTTTTACTCCTTTCGGGGCAAATGCACATAAAAAAATGCCGCCCCACACGATTGTATGGGACGGCATGAACATACCGCGGTACCACCCAAATTGTCTGCCGAAAGGCAGACCCCTTGAACGTCCTTAACGCGGACACACGAAAGCGGATACTTTCTTCCCCGCTTCTGCTCCAAAGCGACAGCGCCCTGCCCGCCCGCACCGGCTCTCACCTTACCCGGCTCTCTTTGGCTGACGTACTGCAGTGCGCACTCTTTTTCACTGCATTTATCTTAATCAGATTATATAATGCATCCGGGCGCTTGTCAACGTCTGTTTTGTGCGAAACCACGTTTTTCCGCGCCGTTTTCTGCACAAAACAGCAAAATAAAAATCCCGCGCCGGAATCGGACATCCGGCGCGGGAAACTTTCATTTTTTTCGGTTCCTTACAGACCCATTGCGCTGCGCAGAGCGTCCACCTTATCGGTGTTTTCCCATGCAACGCCCAGATCCTCGCGGCCCATGTGGCCGTAGGCTGCCAGCTGGCGGTAGATCGGCTTGCGCAGATCCAGCTGTTCGATAATGGCCGCGGGGCGCAGATCGAACACCTTGCAGACGGCCTGCTCGATCGCATCCTCATCTGCCTTGCCCGTGCCGAACGTATCCACGCGCACGCTCACCGGCTCTGCCACGCCGATCGCATAGGCGATCTGCACTTCGCAGCGGTCGGCAAGGTCTGCGGCAACGATGTTCTTTGCTACCCAGCGCGCTGCATATGCTGCGCTGCGGTCCACCTTCGTGGGATCCTTGCCGGAGAATGCGCCGCCGCCGTGACGGCCCATGCCGCCGTAGGTATCGACGATGATCTTGCGTCCGGTCAGGCCGGAATCGCCCTGCGGGCCGCCGACGACAAAGCGTCCGGTCGGGTTCACATAATACTTCGTGTTTTCGTCCAGCAGCTCTGCGGGCACGATCGGACGGATCACCTTTTCGATGATATCCTCGCGCAGTGCTTCGAGTGTCACATCCGGGGAATGCTGTGTCGAAATGACAACTGCGTCAACGCGCACCGGCGTGTTTCCGTCATATTCCACGGTCACCTGGCTCTTGCCGTCCGGACGCAGATATTCCAGCGTGCCGTTCTTGCGCACTTCGGTCAGGCGCTTTGCCAGACGGTGGGCAAGCGAAATGGGCAGCGGCATCAGCTCGGGCGTTTCGCGGCATGCATAGCCGAACATCATGCCTTGGTCGCCCGCGCCGCCGGGGTTGACGCCCATTGCGATGTCGGGGCTCTGCTCGTCCACGTTGGAGATCACGGCGCAGGTGTCGGCGTCAAAGCCGTACTTTGCGCGGGTGTAGCCGATATCACGCACAACGCCGCGCACGATCTTCTGGAAATCGACATACGCGTCGGTCGTGATCTCGCCCATAATGTGCACAAGGCCCGTGCTTGCCGTCACTTCGCATGCGACGCGGCTGTTGGGGTCTTCTGCAAGCAGTGCGTCCAGGATCGCATCGGAGATCTGGTCGCAGATTTTATCGGGATGTCCTTCGGTAACGGATTCGGATGTAAAAAGTTTTCTCGCCATTTTTATTTCCTTTCTTTGACGGTTGTGAATGATACAAAAAAGGCTCGGTGCGTACACCGAGCCTTTCAACAGCTTATCTTTCGGTGTTACCCGCAGGATTTGGCACCTTGCTTGAACAGCAGGTTGTCGGACGTCACAGGGCCTGTTCCCTCAGTCGCTCTTGATAAGAAATATTCAGTTCTTCCTATATTCTATAGGATTCGGCAGGATTTGTCAAGCGTTCTTCTCCGCTTTCGCCTCATTGCGGAAAATCACATCCCCCACCGGCTTATAGACAAGATACGTTACAATGCTGTTGATGCCCGCTTTGATCAGGTTGAACGGGATAATGGCCGGGATCAGCATTGCCGCAACCTCCCCCAGCTCCCGGCCGAGGAACAGCGGGGTGAAGATAAGGTTCCACAGGCACATCACGGCTGTCATCGCCAGTGAACCAGCCGCCATGGCAAGAACCGCGCCCTTGCGCGTGCGGTTCTTCTTATAAATGGTGCCGGCAAGCAGCACATAGGTTCCCGTTGCGAAGATGTGCATGAAAATGCCGATGACGCCGCCGCTTGCCGCGCTGACGGTAAGCCCCTGGATCACGCTGACGATCACCGTCAGGGCAAAGCCCGCCGCCGGGCCGAACAGGAATGCGCCGACAAAAATGGGGATATCCGCCGGATCATATTCCAGAAACGGCGCCGCCGGAATGATCGGGAAATGGATGATCGACACCAGCACAAGCGCCAGTGCGGCCAACATTCCAAGGGTGGTAAGCGTACGGGTGGACATGGTTTGTTTTTTCATGGAAAAACCTCCAAAAATAAATTTTGAGGTCTGCCTTTGGGTCTTTGGCCGTGCTGCGAAAAAAAATCCCCCTCCGTCCGAAAACAGAGGGGGGCAGATGTTCCGACACAGCCGCCGTTTCTTTCATCCGGACTGACAAAGATCACCGATCTTTGAATACCGTCGGCTTTGGAATCTCACCAAATCGGCGGCGCGCACTGCGCGCCGTTCGCGGGCTTTCAGGAACTGCATCCTGTTACCGCCGGTGGGGAATCGCACCCCGCCCCGAAACAGACTTTCTTTCCTTATTATACATAATTCCGTTCCGATTGCAAGCCCGGCAGAAAAAAACGCGGTAGGATTCGCCGCAAAAATATGGTATACTTACAGCACAGCGCACGAACGCTGTACACGACAAACTGCACGGGTGTGCTTTACCCCGTGCGGACAGGAGGTCTGTTTTGAGTAACTTTGGTTTTGAAGCACTGATCCAGTGCCTGATCTGCGCCGCATGGTTTGCGGGATTTTTCGTTTTGAGCCGTCTGTTCAAGCATGTGATCGCTCCGCGGCTGATCCGCGCCGCACAGAAGATCCAGCACGAATATCTTTCCGTTGTGCTGCAAAGCTTTCTGCGCCCCGCTGTTTTTCTGATCGTGCTGATCGGCCTTTATATCGGCGTGCGGCTTCTGCCGTTTGATTTTATCCACACGGTGTCGTGGCTGACAGTGCAGATGCGCACGATCCGCATTGCGTTTATCGTGCTTGCAACGTGGGGTCTGCTGAATGCATCCAAATGCGTGGAGCTTGCGCTCGTCAGCACCCGCGCAAAGCTGGATCTGCGCGCAGGCGATACCGTTGTTCGCTTTCTGGAACGCATCTATAAAGCCATTGTGCTTTTGTTTTCGTGCGTGCTGATCGTCACCGAGCTTGGCTACAATGTCAACAGCCTGATTGCCGGCCTTGGGCTTGGCGGTCTGACCTTTGCCCTTGCCGCACAGGATTCCGCCAGCAACTTTTTCGGCGGCCTTGTCATTATTCTGGAGCGCCCGTTTGAAATCGGTGACTGGATCAGCACCGCAACACTGGAAGGCTCGGTGGAGGATATCACCTTCCGCAGCACCAAGATCCGCACGCTTGCAAACGCGCTGACGGTCGTGCCGAACTCCAGGCTCTGCTCGGAACCGATCACCAACTGGACGCGTATGAAAATGCGCCTTGCCAAATTTTCGATCGGCCTGACGTACGATACCCCGAAAGCCACGGTGGAAGCCGTCACCGCAGATATCCGCACCATGCTCGAGCAGCATCCCGACGTCCACGCCGATACCGTACAGGTGCGGCTGGATGAATTTGCCGCAAGCAGCATCGACATTGCGGTTCAGTTTTACACAAAAACCACCCAGATTGTTGAATTCCGCGCCGTAAAAGAGGATATCAACCTGAAAATCATGGATATCATGGCGAAGGAGGGCGCTTCGTTCGCATTCCCCTCCCGCAGCATCTATCTGGAAAATTCTCCGGCGCTGTCCGGCCTGAAAGGAGAATCCCTATGAAAAAATTTGCCGCTTTATGCACGGCTTTCCTCCTTTTGACCACGCTTGCCGCCTGCGGCCATACACCGGCTTCCTCTGCTTCGTCCGGTTCTGCGTCCGGCGCATCCCCGTCCGCGTCGTCGTCCGCCAAGCCCGCCGTGCCGGATTCCGGCTCTGCGTCCGCTTCGGCATCGTCCGCGCCTGCCGCACCGGATGAATCTGCCGAAACCCCTGCGCTGCCTGCGCTGGAAAATCCGGCCATGCACTTCATCACGCTGCCCGCAGAAAACCCCGACGGCAGCCAGATCGAAAAAGGCCTGCTTGTCGCCAAAACGCCGCAGGACTGGGAATACGACAACTATACGACCTTTTTCAAAAACGAAAAGAAGGTCGCCGAAGTCCTGCACCTGTGGCCTGCCGCCGAGGGCGATTCCCCCTTTGCCGACTTTATGACGGAGCCGTACACGGATAACGGCATGTTCCCCGAGGGCTTCGGCCTTGCTTCTTCGCAAGATCTTTCCCTCAACGGCAGCCCTGTGCACATCCTGCATATGAAAACATGGTCGGACGACGCCGATGCACCCAGCTATCCCCTGTTTGTTTTCTATAATATCGAGGGCTATGTGATCGAAGTTCATTTTTATCCCGAAGCAGAAAATGACGAAGCCGAGCAGCAGCTTTTTCTTTCGGTTCTCAGCACATTCGATCTGCATTTCAGCCGCGACAATGTGTCGGAATCCGGCGCTTCGGATGCTTCGCAAAGCACATCGGATGCTTCGCAGGATAACGCCTGATTTCCCCGCGCTTTTCCCGCATCTTCTCTGCACTGTACCGGACGGCATCTGCCGTCCGGCTTTTTTTATTTCTTTCCACTTGACAAGCTGTCCTCAACAGTGTATAGTGTGTATACGGTATATATACAGTAAGAGGTGCTCCATGGACATCATCATCCGAAATTCAAGCGAAAAACCAATCTACGAGCAGATTGCGTCACAGATCAAAGGCGAGATCCTTTCCGGTGCGCTTTCCGCCGGGGATCCGCTTCCGGGCATGCGCACACTGGCAAAGGAACTGCGCATCAGCGTCATCACCACCAAGCGTGCGTATGAAGAGCTGGAACGGGAAGGATTTCTGGAAACCGTCACCGGCAAGGGCAGCTTTGTCGCCGCTAAAAACACCGCATTCCTGCGGGAAGATGCGCTGCGCCGCATGGAAGATGCGCTTTCGCTGGCGGTCGATATCGCCTTGCGCAGCGGAATTTCCGCGCAGGAGGTCACCGAGACGCTTTCACTGCTGCTGGAGGACAAAAAATGAAACAGATCATTGAAGTAACCGGGCTTTGCAAACAATATGACAGCTTTTTTCTGGATAACGTTTCGTTTTCCGTGCCGGGCGGCTGCGTTATGGGGCTGATCGGTGAAAACGGCGCAGGAAAAACCACGATCCTCAAATCGATACTCGGGCTGATCCGCACGGATTCCGGCACCGTGCGCGTACTGGGCAAAAATCCGGAAACCGACCGCGCCGAAATCGGGCACAGCCTTGGCGTGGTGCTGGACGACAGCTTTTTTTACAATGCGCTGCGCATCTGTGATATCAGCCGCATTATGGCCGGTGTGCATCCGGATTGGGACAGCGCCTTCTTTGCCGAAAACTGCCGCCGGTTTTCCCTGCCCCCCAAAAAGCCGCTTTCGCAGCTTTCCAAAGGCATGCTGGCAAAGGTAAAGATCCTTGCCGCACTTTGTCATCATCCCCGCCTTCTGATTCTGGATGAACCGACAAGCGGGCTTGACCCCGTGGTGCGCGGCGAAATCCTGGAGCTGTTCTGGGATTTCGTCCGTGACGAGGAGCACAGCATCCTGCTTTCGAGCCACATCACAAGCGATCTTGAAAAAATTGCCGATTACATCACCTTTGTTCATAACGGCAAACTTGTTTTCACAAAGCCCATGGATGCACTGCAGGAAGAATACGGCGTACTGAAATGCCGCCGCAGCGATGCAGACCGTTTTCCGGATGCCGAAATCATTGCGCGGCGCGACAGCGCGTTTGACGCCGAGCTTCTGATCGCAAACCGCGCACAGCTGTTCGGGCGGTATCCGGATGCCGCTTTGGAGCCTGCGTCACTCGATGATATCATGACATTTTACGCGAAAGGAGTGCCCGCCGAATGAAAGGTCTGCTTTTAAAGGAATATTACGCTTTGCGCCCCTATTTTAAAAAACAGCTTCTGGTACTGCTGGTTCTTTTTGTTTTCTTCGTGGCTGTTTCTTCCACTTTTTCCATTCTGGTTCCCATGACTTTGTTTTTCATTGCCAATCTCATGCTTTCCAGCTTCACTATGGACGAACAGTCCCATTGGGATTCCTATGCACTGACGCTGCCCGTCACGCGTACACGCATCATTGTGTCCAAATACCTGACGTTTTTCGGCACTCTGCTGATCACCTGCTGTGTCGGTACACCCATTGTCTGTATCATGGAAAAGGTTATCTTTCATCAGACCCCGGTCATACCCGCCATATCTGCTGCAGCGAGCCTGCTTTTGGCCGGGCTGCTGCTCTGCGTGCTGCTGCCGCTTGCGGTGAAAATCGGCATCGAACGCGCGCGGATCGCCATTGTGATATGCTATCTTCTTCCGTTCGTCCTTGTTGTTCTTGTTTCAAATCAGCCGGATGCCTTCCTGCACTTTCTTATGCCGATTTTGGAACTGCCGTGGTATCTGCTCGCCTTGCTTTCCCTTGCGCTGTATCTTGCAATCATGGCATTCTCTGTCCTGCTTTCCATAAAATTTTATAAGGCAAAGGAGTTTTGATATGAAGCAGCATTTTTTCCGGCTGCACCGCGGCGATGACCTTCTGCTTTCGCTGAAAGCGTATGCCGCAAAGCAGCAGATCGGCGGCGCCGTGATCGTAAGCGCCGTCGGCTGCGTTCAGCGCGCACGGCTGCGGGATGCCTCCGGTGTGAACATCCGCGAAATCCCCGAAGAAATGGAGATTGTCTCCCTCACCGGCACGCTCGGCATGAATCGCACACACCTGCACGCCGCTTTCAGCAAGGAAGATCTTTCCACCATAGGCGGGCATCTTGTCCCCGGGTGCATCATCAATACCACATGCGAAATCGTTCTGCTGGAACTGGACGGCGTGCTGTTCGACGCCGAGGACGACCCCGAAACCGGATACGATGAAATCGTGTTCCGCCCGCAGGGCCTGCCGGAACGGCGCTGAATACCGACGCGGCATGTTCCCGCACTTTTAAAAATAAAAAGGCAGAGGGAATCCCTCTGCCTTTTTTGCTGCATCTATATGTTTTCATTGGATATCTGCCGGAGTTTTTTTGCAAGCGCCGTGCGGTACAGCACAAACGAGATCACAGCGGAGATGCATTCCGTCAGCCAGAACGCATGCCATACGCCGTGCGGACCGAATGTGCGGCTGAGCACGAACGCCAGCGGAATAATAACGACCACAAAGCGCATCAGCGAAGTCATCAGTGACTGCATCCCCATGCCAAGCCCTTCCAGCGCACCGCAGCAGGTGATGGAAACCGACGACGCCGCAAAGCCGATCGAGATCGTGCCCAGTGCGATCACACCCTCACGGATCGTATCCGGATTTTCGGAAAACAGACCGATCAGTGCGGACGGAAACAGCATGCAGACCGCCGTGCCGGAAAGCATGATCAGCGCGCTGACGGAAAGCGCAGCGCGGAAGATTTTTTTCACACGCTCGCTCTCGCCTGCGCCGTAATTATAGCCAAGGATCGGGCGCATGCCCTGTACAAGCCCATTTGCGGGCATATACACGAAAGTCTGCAGCTTGTAATAGACCCCCAGCACCACGATATAGATTTGGGAATAGGCCGCCAGAATACTGTTGAGCGCCGAAATCAAAAGCGACGGCAGTGCAATGTTCAAGCTGGCGGGTATGCCCACTGAATACATCCTTGCAAGCATATTCTTTTCCGGTCTGCAGCTTTTTCCGGAAAAGTGCACCGGGATCGGGTTCAGCCGGTTCTGGATGCCGTACATTGCCAGTGACGCCACCTGCCCAAGCCCTGTCGCCAGTGCCGCACCGTGGATGCCCAAAGCGGGGATCGGGCCAAGGCCGAAAATCAGGATCGGGTCAAGGATCAGGTTCGTGATGCTTCCCGTCAGCATGCCCGCCATGCTCGACTTCATGCGTCCGACGGACTGAAAGATTTTTTCCACACCGATGCTCAGATGCTGCGGGATGCAGAACAAAAACACCACATTTGCGTACTGCTGCCCCATGCGGATCACCTCGGCATTATCCGTGAACATCCGCAGGAAATACGGTGTTGCCGCAATGCCGAAAATCGTCACAAGCAGCCCGTGCAGCGCGCAGAGCCCCAGTGCCGACGAAGCCGCACGGTCTGCGCGCTTTTGCTGCTGCATGCCCATGGAAACAGAAATCAGCGCCCCGACGCCGATGCCAAAACCGACGCTGATGGCAAGGCTGATATTCTGCATCGGGAACACAAGCGAAAGCGCCGTCATTGCTTCTTCGCTGATGCGCGCAACAAACAGGCCATCCACAATATTGTACAGCGCACCCACCAGCATGGAAATCATGCTGGGCAGCGCCATCGAAAGCAGCAGCGGAAGGATCTTTTTTTCTTTCATAAACGTCTGTTCCATAAAAACCTCCTTGGCTGAACCATTTTTTCAGCAAAAAGCCGCATACCGGAAAACCGGCATGCGGCGAAAATCTATCGCTGAACGGAACATTCCAAAGCCTGCCCGAAGGCGTTGTGCTTGGGGCCTTCCGTTTTCGGAAAACTCACATTCCGAACAAATCGCTTTCGATTATATCATTTGTTCCCTGTTCTTGTCAAGAAATGTGCGGCGCTTGCGTCGTCTGTATCCCGCACATCCGTTCGTTTGCGTCTGACAGAAGCTTAATCGTCATCCGGATCGTCATGGTCGTCATCTGTGTCATCCACGTCGTCCGGGTCGTCCAAATCGTCATCATCATCCGGGTCGTCCCAGTCGGGGTCTTCATCATCCGGATCATCCGTGTCGACATCGTCGGTGTCGTCCGGGTCGTCCATATCATCATCGTCGTCGGGATCATCCATATCATCGAAGTCGTCGAGGTCGTCCGTGTCATCATCGTCATCGGGATCATCCATATCGTCGAAGTCGTCGTCCTCATCTTCCAGTGCGTCCTCCAGCACATCTTCAATGGCATCGGCAAATTCCGGCACGCACATCCATTCCGGATTCTGACGCAGCATGGCCTTCAGTTCTTCCAGTGTCAGGTCGTCCAGATCATCCAGCTGATTTCCCGAAGGCGACGATACCTGTTCGCCCGCGATGTAAAGCCCCAGCGAAAGCGAAAGCTCCCGTGCCTTTTCCAGATCGTCCCAATCGCCGTCGAGATAGATCAGCCCTTTGTCCCCCAGCGCGCGGCGCAGCTCTTCCTCCACCGATTCGGCAGCGCCCTGCCCCTTTTTGGCATAGCCCGCCAGACAGGGCGTATCCTGCGCGCCGCCCTTCATCGCTTTTGCCACTTCTTCCAGTTCTTTTCCTTTATATCCGTTCAGTACCGATTGCTCGATGCTGCCATTGGGCGATGTTGCGCGGATCACTCTGCCGTGGCGGTCCAGCTCCAGCTGCACGCTCTGCCCGGCATCCAGTGATGCAACCGCATACGCCTGCATGCTCAGGTACGGCGACAGCATTGCCGAAATGCACAGCATGATCGCCGCAGCTACGGCGGCAATGCGGCGTCCCCGGTTTGTGCGCGTTGATTTCTGCGGTGCAAAGCACAGCGCATTTTCTTCATACCGGTCCTCGGGCAGGATGTAAATATGCGCGCCGACCGTAAGCCCCTCTTTGCGCTGAATCCGGATCACTTCGCCCTCCTTCAGCATCACAAGTGCATATTTTTCCCGTATTTCAAGTACGACCCCTTCCTGGGGCATCGTTTTATTTTTTTTCATCATCGTTTCACCTCATGCAGCCAGCCTGCCAAAAGCGGCAGATCGTTTGTAAATACCAGCAAAGCCGATAAAATAAAGGTTTTGCTTTTCTTGACGATTTTTTCCGATACTTTATTTAACAGCGCAACGCTGCGCACGGGCAGTCTGCGCTTGTAATATGTTTCGGCAACCAGTGCCGGTTCCTGCGCCGACCTCTGCGCAATGTCCAGCGCACGGCGGCGTGTATCCGTATGCTTCGGCGCGTGTTCCGCCAGATGCTCAAATGTCAGGCCGAAGCTCTCCAATTCCTTTGCGAAAACGTCGATCTCCTCGCGCATTTCCGCAGCGCCGGATTCCGGGCGTGCCGGTTCCTGCCCGGTTTCCGCCATTTCCTCCAGGGACTGCAGCTCCCGGCTGCGGTTTTCCTTTTCCAGATAAGTCAAAATACGGCTGCGCATCACCAAAACGGCATATGATGCAAACGTGCCGCGCTCCGGTTCATACCGCTTTACCGCTTCGGAAAAGGCAGCAAGCGCAACGCTGAACGCATCGTCCTGTTCCACGCAGACATACCGTCCCGTCACCGTGCTGACAGTGCGGATGATCAGCCCCATATTCTGCTCGATCAGTGCATTCTCGGATACCTTATCCTGTATATTGTTTTCCGTTACGTCCGCCCTCTTTCCGATATTTCACCCCAGTATAACAAATCTGCACGGTCAAGGCAAATACGCATCCGAAAACAGCTGTATTCCCTGTGCCGCTTTGCGCAGCGGCTTTTTCAGCGGGGATCCTGTGCAAGCAGATTGATGTTTTTATCATAAAGACGCGCCTCGTCCTGTTCTTCGCTCCATACGCCGCCCCAGATCAGGTCGCCCTCCTGTGCGGTTTCGGCGGCGGATACCGTCACCTCCCCGCCCGGCTCCAGCGTGATGCCCTCCGGGAAAACAAAACATTCGTTTCCGCGTTCGGATATCAGCAGGCAGCCGTCCAGCGGCGCGCTCTGCGCCCCTTCATTGCGGATCGTCATGCGCTGATTTTCCCGCTCCGCCTGCGAAATGGAAAGATACAGCGTGCACGGCAGCTCCCGGTCATAAACCGGCTGCACCGCAATGCTTTCGCCATTGGAAACAAAGCGCATGCCAAGCCCGTCCGATTCGGAATAGTATACTTCGGGCTTTTCCTGTTTTGTGCAGCGGCGGATCTGTTCGTTCACCGGATCGGGGATTTCATTGTCCGTGCCGGAAAGCAGCAGATATTCCGGCTCGGTCCTGTCCAGAAATTGCTGCGATACCGTGTACGGCCCGCCGCCGATTTTCAGCACATCCGCCTTTTCGCTTTCCCCTGCGGCAAAGTTCAGGGTGTCCGGCTGCAGCGCCGCATCCTCCGTCAGCAGAAAGACATTGTTTTTATGCACGATGCGCATGCTGAACGAACCGGCGTCCCGCTGCGCCCCGCCGGATGCCGAACACGGGATTTCCGCCGTGATGCCGCCGAGGGAAAATGTCTCGCCGCCCTGCAGTGCGGTCACCTGCGTTCCGCGGTTTTGGCAGATCACCTGCACCGCCGTCTGCAGCTTTCCGGCCTCGTCCGTCCAGGGAATGTACACCTGCCGAACGGAAAACGCCGTCAGGAGCGCCTGCAGGTTCCCAAGCTGTTCCCCATGCAGGTGCGTCAGAAAGATCCCCTCGATCTGCGAAACGCCCTGCACCCGAAGCAGACGGGCGATCTGGCGGTAGCTCCGGCTTTCGCCGGTATCAACCAGATAGCAAGTCCGATCCGGTGCTTCCAGCAGGAACACGTCCTCGTTCCCGGTCGTGATGAAGCACAGCCCGAATGTGCCCGCATCCCCGCTTTCTTCCGTTTGCTGCAGCGGCGTCACGGCTGTTTTTCCCGGCGGCGGCTTCGCCTTGTCCTTTTCCAGTGACACCGCACACCCGATCAGCGCTGCCGCCGTGATCACTGCCAAAAAAAATGAAATCCATTTTCTCATTTGGGTTTCTGCACCGGCTGCAAAGCAGCATGGCACTTTTCCTTTCTGCCTTCGGAAAACCGCTTTTGCTTTGTTTTTCAGCATTTTCCGCCCTTTGCAGCGGCTGTGCCTTCTGCGGTTTTCCCTTGCCTTTGTCATACTATACTGCCCCGCATTTTATTTTCGGGACCGTTTTCCCCTTTTTTTGTGAAAAATTTAAAAAGACCCGGGCGAAATCGCCCGGGTCTTTCGTATTTTTATGCGGCAAGGGACTGTGTGACATTCTGCCAGACATCGATCAGCCCCATGATGAACACGGCCCCCACAAGAAGCGGGCAGACGATGCGGATGCTCCACAGCCATGCCTTTTTCATGCGGAATTTCACGCCGTCTCCTTCCAGGTCGGCAATCATGCGTGCCGGTTCCCAGAACCAGCCGACGAAAATGCACATTGCGATGCCGCCCACCGGCAGCAGCAGGTTATCCGTAAACATCCCGACCAGATCAAAGAAGGAATATCCCAGGACCTTGAAATCGGAAAGTGCGCCGAAACTCAGTGCACTCGGGATCCCGAACAGCGCCACCAGCGCCGTCGTCACGATCACCAGTGTTTTGCGGCTGTAATGCAGGTTATCCTGCACGCAGGACACCGTACATTCCAAAAGTGCGATCGCGCTTGTCAGCGCCGCAAAGAACATCAAGACAAAGAACAGAAGCGCAAACACCATGCCGCCCGGCATCGCGCCGAACACTGCCGGCAGCGTGCCGAAAATCAGGCCGGGGCCCTGCGCCGGTTCCATATCAAGCGCGAACACCGCCGGGAAGATCGCAATGCCGGCCATAACCGCGGCCAGCGTATCCAGCCCCGCCACCGTCAGACAGCTTTTGGGGATGTTTTCTTCCTTTTTCAGATAGCTGCCGTATGTGATCGTGATGCCCATGCCGAGGCTCAGCGAATAGAAAACCTGTCCCATTGCGGCGGCGGCACTGCCGAACGTCAGCTTGGAATCCTTCGGCGTAAACATAAACCGGATGCCCTCCATTGCGCCGGGCAGCGTGACCGAACGGATGATGATGACGATCATCAGGACAAACAGCGTCGGCATCATGATGCGCGAAGCCTTTTCGATGCCCTTTGTCCCGCGGTAGCAGATGATAGCCGCGCACACGATAAAGGCAAGATGCCAGAACACGGGGCCTGCGGTCGTGGCGATGTAGGCGTCAAAATTTTCCGGTGCCCGGAAATTTACGGCATACGAAGCAATGTATTTCATGATCCAGCCGCCGATGACGGAATAATAAGAAAGAATAATGAAGGAAGAAAGCACCGCAAAGATACCGACCACTGTCATTTTTTTATCCAGCTTCCGGTATGCGTTTACCGGATTTTTATGCGTCATGCGGCCGATGCTCATTTCGGTGATCATAACGGGCAGCCCCAGCGTTACAATAAAGAACAGGTAAATGATCAAAAAGGAAAAGCCGCCGTTCCGCCCCATAAGGTACGGAAATTTCCACAGATTTCCAAGGCCGATTGCTGCTCCGGCCGTTGCAAGGATGAAACCGAATTTCGTTGTCCATTCCCCGCGCTGATGATGATGATGACTCATAGTAGTATGCCCCCTTTTTCCCCTCTTGTTTCGTTTTGTTTCCGCTGTCTTTTCCGCGCACTTTCCCCGCGTTTTTCCTGCGGATTTTTCTGACGAAAAAAATATATAGTTTCCATTATAACGACACTTTGCAAATCTGCAAGCTTTTTCTTTCTTTTTGTAGCCGTTTTGTCATTTCCGCTTAAAATCCGCAATATTCAGCCGCGCAGTTTGGCTTTTTGCTTTATTTTTTTCAGGTTGTACCGCGCCTTGCTTTTGCATGCGGGTTTGGATATACTGGGCTTAAAGCAGGCGCAGTGCCTTCCGCGGCCGCCCAATGCGCAAAGCACCTGTTTCCGGCTGCAAAAATATGCGCCGGCACCGTACACCCGCATCTTGCAAGCGCCGGCCCGCCGGCAGAAAAAGGAGCACCTGCCATGGATCTGAACACATGTTTTGAAGATTTCTGCAAAGAGAACGAATTGCAGATCGCGTTTTCCGATCAAATGCCCGAAGGCTTTGAAACCGCAAACGGGACCTTTGATCCCGCCGCGGACACCCTGTTTTTCAACACCGGGATGCTCGCCGGCCTTCCCGAGTACGAACAGCTGTTTTATCTTTTTCACGAACTGCGCCACGCGCTGCAGTACTGCCGCCCCGATTTATTCAGCGAAACGATCAACCGCAGCAAAGACTATGTCATCGCGTATGACGGCACATGCTATCTGCGCGACGGCGAAGAATGGCTTGAATGCCGTATCGACGGCACGCCGGAATTTCTGCAAAGCGCCTATCTGGGGCAGCCGTATGAAGCGGACGCCAACACTTTCGCTTATGAAACGGTAAAGCGCATCTGCGGGGATCTTCCGGAACTGCATCGCCTGTTTTCCTTCTGGATGCCGGAGCACCGCCTGACGGATGCGCAGTACGACAGCCTGTACCGCGAAATCCGCGAACGGGCACAGCGCTGAACGGCAGTAAAAGCTGCCGCGGGCAAGCCGCACGGCGCACCGCCTTTGACGCATAAAGAAAGCCGCAGCGCAGACTGCGGCTTTTGCTTTTATTTTTACCGGCGGCGCAGCCCCCTGCGTCACATTCCTGCGCGCGGGATGCAGCAGCGGCATCAGTGCACAGGGTCGTACTTTTCAAACGCCCGGATGCAGCGCATCCAAGGTTGAGAATCTGCGGTTTATCTGCGCTGCCCACGTTTATCATATCACGCTGCCGTTTCAGTATTCCTGCCGCCTTTTTCTCTTTTTCGCCCCAAAACGGCTCACTGCCCTTCCGGCTTATTGTTCCGCTGCGTCCTGGCCTAAACGTTCGGCAGCGCGGGACATCTGCTGTGCATCCAGCATCCGGTCTGTTTCCAGCTTCAGGATCGTATGATCCCAGCATACCAGGTAATTCGGCTGCATTTCGCCGTAAGCCTGCTGCTGCCACGCCTTCTGTGCGCCCCACGGGGCGGGGTCTGCGGGAAGATAGACGTAAAAGAGTTCCTGCCCGCTGCCGTTTTCTTTGTAGTCCCCGTAATCGTCATACTGATGCAGCAGCTCCTTCAGGCATATGCTGCGGATCGGCGCAAAAGGCGTTTCCAGCAGCTCATATTCGATCGAAGCGGTGTTTCCGTTTTCGTCGGGCACATCTGCTTCATCGCAAAACTGCGTGCGTGAAAGCAGAAAGCTTTCATCGTGCTCGATGAGGTCCGCTTTTCCGGTTTCAGTCTGCCCTGTCAGCGTTTCCACCGTCAGATTTCCCTGCGCACTGCTTTTCTGCGGCACAGACGGCAGCTGAAAAACCACCCATATATTGATGCCGCACACGATGATGGCTGCCACAACATCGACAAGCAGTGTGATCGTGCGGTTTTCCGCTGCGGAAACCTTCTTCTTTTTCAGTGACACGCGCACGCCGTTGACGAGCGCGATCAGCAGCACGATCGACGCCAGATTCAGCATAAGCACCATCTGTATCCGGGTGTCGCTTGCCGCCAGAAGGATATACACCAGGCCAAGCACCATGTACAGAAGAACGGCTTTGATCAGCCAGTCGTTTCCTTTTGTTTTGGGCAGTGCATCCCCCTGCGCCGCCGCGGTGCGCGCCTTTTTGCGCCAGGAAAACCATGTGAACAGTTCTAAGGCCTCGTACACACCCAAAAGCAGCATCATCCCGGTGTTGACAAGCTGCATCGGGGACGAAAAGCTGCGGGACGGTTCGCTGATAAACTGGCTGATATTCGTCCAAACGGAAAAAACAGACACCGCCAGTAGCACAAACCACAATATCGTGTTCTGCTTTCCGCTTTGCTCTGCCATTTCCAGTTCAATCTCCGGATCGGTGTGGATCGGCACCGGATTTTCTTCCTCGTTCACAAACGCCATAAGCTTTGCGTTGGACGCCGCCAGACGCCAGCCCCCATGGCTGCAGAATTCTTCAAACGACTGCTGTCCTTCGCTGGGCTCAGGGTCAAATGCGGATGCCTTGGGGTAATACGTCACCGTAAAATGCACCTTTTTCGGTTCACAGCGCACATACTGCCAGCTGAAATTTGTAAATTCGTCCAGCATCCAGCCCTTTTTCGCCATTTTTTCAAGATGCCGCTCCATTCCGGTGGTATCATTAAAAGAAAAAAGCGGGAACTCTCTTTTTTTCGTTTTCATTCGTTTTCCTCCTCTGGAAATGCACGGCGGAAGTCCTCCGCCTGCCGTTTCATCCGTTCGTAATCCCGCGTCAGCGCTTCTTTTCCCTTTTCTGTCAGGATATAGCTTCTGCGCCGGCCTTCCACCTTGGTTTCCCGGATCATGTCATCCTCTAAAAACTGCTCCAGCAGGTTGTAAAGTGTACCGGAGCCGACCTGTACTTTCCCTTTCGTCATCTCCGGCACACGATCCATAACATCCATGCCGCAGCATTCCTCTTTCAGACATAACAGGATATAGAACATCTGCTCTGTCAGTGTCCGGAATTTTACCCGCGCCATTCTGAATCCGTCTCCTTTGTCGAATATCGATATTTCTTACCCACATTATATTGTCGATATTCGATAATGTCAAGAGCTCCGTTTCTCTTTTTTTAAAAAAACGCAGAAACCCGCCTGCTGCTTCGGCTCTTTTCTTTTTTCTTTTATGTGCTACAATAAAGGCACAGAACGTACCGCAAAGCATTTGCCTTTTGCGGGAAAGCCTTTATTTTTTTGAAAAGGAGACAGCATATGAATACAAAAAGATGCCGCCGGTGGATTCCGGTTTTGCTCTGCCTTGTTTTGTTTGCCTCCGTACTGGCCGGTCTGCTGCTTTTTGCACGCCGCAAGGCAGCCGAAAGCTCTGATTTTTCTCTGCCCGGGCAGACCCGTGTGGTTCTTCACTTTTCAACATCAACAGCACCCGGTACATTGTTTGCGGCCAAACCGCAATCGCGCCTTGCCGCCTATGACGTTCAGGGCAAGATCCTGAACGAGTATGTCATGGCCGAAGAAATCGTCGGGCCGTTTCTTGCCAAACGGGAAAACGGGCTTGCCCTTCTGCGCAGGAACAGCACCATACTTTCCGGCGTCTCGCAGTCTTTGCAGCTTGAAAGTGAAAACGCGCCTTTGATTGAAGCGGTCAATTTCGGTTCTTCCCAAAGCGGTTATCTGGAAGATCTGCATCTGACGTATTCCCTTCTGAATGTCGGCAAACCCGATTGCATCAATGCCATCCGCTTTGTTTCCGATACGCAGTCGTATGATGTGGCAGTTCCGTATGAGCTGGAAGACCTTGTTTACGACCGCGCACAGCAGCAAATGTACTGCATCATCCACAGCGGCGAACCGGACGCCGCCGCAGAGCTTTCCTATGTGATCGTTCGTTTTCAGCCGGATGCCGGCCGCTTTGTTCTTCAGCCGGAACGGCACGTCATTCCGGACGGGGAGCCTGTCAATATCCACTACCGTCGATCCATGCTCGACGGCACCACACTGTACAGCGCCGTGTACCGGGATACCGCGGAGTATATGGCCGACCCTGCTCCCGATAAAGAACGCACAGCCTGCGATCTGGTGCTTTGCACCTATGACCTTGGCGCGGATAAAAAGCAGGGGGAAACCGCTCTGATCGAAAACTTCGATATCAACCGGACCGGCGGAGATCTTCTGCTGTCCGGTTCCAATCAGCTGCCCATGTGCGCTGTAAACGATCATCTGTATCTGTTTTTGCGGACCGGCGAAGTCCTCGTCACAGATGCACACGGCAAGGCCGTGTCAAAACCGATGCCGTACACGTTTGAAGATACGCTCAATCTGAAAAATCCTTCTGATCCTTCTTCGCACGGAGATTTCTTTTCGTCGGAAATCAAAGTGGATACGGACGGCGAAATCTATATTCTGAACCTGTTTTCCGACCGGATGTTCCGGATTCACCGCCTTTGCGACGGCGGGAAGTACGAATTGGTCTGGGAGGGCCGCATGCCTGAAAACATCCCGAAAAACATGTCGGTAAACGATTTTGCGCTGCTTTCCTGACGCAGCGCATCCTCACAGCAGCAAATATGATCCCGCATAAAATCAAAAGCACCCGATGCAGTCCGCACGGGTGCTTTTTGTTTTATTATGCCGCAGAGCCGTTCACCGTACATTCAGGCGCCCGATCAGCCGATTCAGCCCGTGATAAAGCAGGCTCAGTGATTCCGCTATGACAGCCGTGATTGCAATGTTGCAGATCAGTGCCAGCAGCCAGGTGAGGAACCAGTGTGCGGAAAGAATGTGCGGCAGGATGCGGTAAATCAGGGAGCTGCCGATGCCCTGTGCGAAATAATAAAAAATCGCATTTTTCCCGATATGTGCAAAAATCACGCACGGCTTTTTAATATAGGCTTCCAGATATCTTGCAATCAAAATTGCAAACATGGAAATGCAGGCATATTTTAAAGAAGGCGGAAATTTCGCGTTTTGAAAATCCAGAATCGGCAAATTCTGGATATAGGAAAAGGCCACGATCCCGATTCCGCAAAATCCCAGCGAAGCTGCCAGGCGTTTTCCGGATATTTGCCGCCCCACACCGTTGCAGCCCATAAGGAAAAACAGGCTGTAAAACAGGAAATATCGAATATCCAGCCCCAGAAAAATGTTGTTAAAGCATATCCAGACAAGCGCCGCCGCCACGATTTGCATATAGGTTTTGGGGCTGCCGTTTATGGCTTCTATGATTCTTAAAACAATCGTATTGATAAAAATCACAAGAAAATAATTCGGAAGAAACCAGATCGAACCGCCGATCACCGGGAAAGCCGGAAAATCCACATCGAAGCTGAAAGCTGCCGAAATAAAATTGTGTACGTTTGCAAAGCCCGTAAAATGTGCCGGCATGATGCAGACAATGGTCGATATCAGCAGCAGGAAAAGGATCCATTGCAGCCACATCTCAGACAGACGTTTTATTGTCTTGTTTATGTCGATTTTTCTGGAATAGCTGTTTCCCCAACCAGACAGATAAAAGAAAAACGGAACGTCCAGAAATAACGATAAATCCTGAAGCCATTCCGGCGTATACGATTGTCCGCTCCAGAATGCAGTATGAATGACGATGATGCCAATCACTGCAATTCCTTTCAAAAAATCCAGATACGGATCACGATTGCGCACCCTTGATTTTGCGTCCATAAATTCCTCCCATTATATTTTTAATCTTACTGCCTTTCCCCGGCAAGCCACACCTTATTTTTCTTTGCCGCAGTACGTTCTTTTGCATCGCCATGGAATTTATCTGTTCGGTTTATTTTGATACACTCAACTCTTTTATTCATAATTATACCACAGCGCAGTGCTTTCGCGAACCGCTTTTCCGGTAAAATACAGATAAACCGCTGCCGCGCAGACGACGCAGTATGGAAAAGCATTTGGAGTTTCTGCCCGCAATACCGGCGGCATCCGTGTAAAAGCACCGAAAACTCCGGCTGTAAAGCACTTGTCCCCAAAACGCTTGCGGTGGATTTTTTCCGCTGTCAGCTTGTTTTCATTCTCTAATGGGGATCCGCCTCGGGCAGGCCGCTTTTCCAAAAGAAAAGGAAAAACCCCGCCCCCTCTGTGCAAACACAGGGGGCGGGGGTGATTTTCTGTCCGGGGAAGATTGCCGTTCGGCTTGGCCGGCTTTATCCGCGCCGTCAGATCAGCTGGTTTTCCACCATCATGTCGTAAATCGTCGTTCCTTCCAGTTTCCTGATTACCTGTTTCAGGGCAAATTTCTGCGGGAACGGCAGGGCCAGATCGGTGATTTTTCTTCCGTCCAGCATATGGTGTGTCACGCGCAGCAGAATTCGCAGGTCATATTGCGAAGCAAACACTTCCGGAACTCCGCGATCCAGTTTCAGCAGGGTGTACACGGCCTCCATACCGGTGCGCACCGCATATTCGGTGGTGAACACCGTATCGTTCGGTGTTTCCACATGTTCCCCGATGAACGCAAAGTTTTCTGCGCCGTCCGGTACGATCTTGGGGCGATCTCCGGCACGTCTTACCATGAAATACGAAGTTACATACGGCATCATGCACGGTATCGTAACGGCATGGTGCTTTGCCAGTTCCGGAATTTCTTCGGCCGGTACGCCGATATGATAAAGCCATTCCATGCAGATTTCTTCACCGGTGCACTCTGCCATAGTCTTTTTGACGTAATCGCCCTCTTTATCGGAAAACAGCCCATAGACCCACGCCACGATTTCATTGGGCTTTTGTACGGCAAAATGCGGCTGTCTGCTCACGGTCCAGCTCATCAGCCACGAAGAATCTCTGGCTGTGATCGGCCCGCCCGTGACGATTTTTCCGTTGTAGGGGTCCCGTCCGGTCAGCTTTGCGATATAGCCCGGAATTTTGTCGTCAAAGCAGGTGACCGTTGCGCTTTCCCAATTAGAACCGGCAACATCTCCGCAGAACTTTTCGGGATTGCCGAAGTCGTCACTCTGGGATGCGATATTCTTCCACAGTTCCCACGCCGCTCCAATGCCTTCCGGCACAACAGCCGGGTGGGTCTGGTCACCGAATCCGCTTTGCTCGGTGTTGGAGCCCAGCGTGATAAATACCAGATCCTGTGCCCTGACGTCCAGATTTTTTGCTTCGCCGTTCACATCACAGATCAGGCGTGTCGCTTTCTTTTTTCCGCCCTGCATATTGAATTCCACGTTTTTTACGGTCGTCTGATATTGGACCCGAACGCCGTGCTCCTCAAGGTATCTCTGCAAGGGAAGGATCAGAGATTCATACTGGTTATAGGTTGTGAATTTCAGGCACGAAATATCGGTAATGTTGTGAGCATGATGAATGTATCGTGTCACATACCGGCGCATTTCAATGGCGCTGTGCCAATCCTCGAAGGCAAACATCGTGCGCCAGAACAGCCAGAAATTGGATTCAAAGAACTCTTTGGTAAAAACATCCGTGATGCGTTTGTCATCCAGATCTTTTTCCGGCGTCATGAAAAGCTGTGCCAATTCCATTGCCGCTTTGTCGGTCAAGCCGAATTTATGAAGCGTGTGCGCATCCTGCCCCTGCTTTTCAGTAACACGGAGCGGAGAGCTGCTCGGGTCATCCATGTTAAGGTAATTAAACTCATCCAAAACAGACTGTCCCGGATTTTTCAGGGAGGGTACCGACCGGTACAGATCCCAAAGACATTCAAAATGGTCTTCCATTTCGCGTCCGCCGCGGATGATATATCCTAATTTGGGGTCCCTGATGCCGTCGCAGCCGCCGCCGGCCAGCGGAAGCTCTTCTAAAATCGTGATGTTTTCTCCGGGCATCTGTCCGTCCCGCACAAGGAATGCGGCAGCCGACAGCCCTGCAAGGCCGCCGCCTACAATATATGCTTTGCGGTCTTGTATGCCATCCGGCTTGCGGGGTTTTGAAAATGCGGCATAGTTTCCGTTCGTGTAAAACATAATGCTCCTCCTTTTGGTAATTTAAAAGCAATTCGCTTCTTCCTGCTATTATTGTACACTTTTTACGCGCATTATGCCTTTACAAAGCGGGCAGTGTGTCAA
>JAHHSL010000026.1 GCA_020025235.1 Ruthenibacterium sp. | reverse complement strand
CGATCGTGGGGGAATGGATCGACCGCGAGGAGGAAACAGCGCCCGCAACAGCCGATACGCCCGCCGTATACGGGCGCAGGCTGTCCGTGACGCTGGGAGAGAGGATCTTCGGGGAATAAAACGCCACGTTCCATAAAAACAAAAAGAAAGGAAGCATACTATGATTACCATTACTGATCTTCACGCACGCCCCGGCACCCCGGCACGTCCCGGCAGAGCCATGACGCCGCAGTACATCACGATCCACAACACCGCAAACACAAACCGCGGTGCGGGCGCCGTCAGCCACGCAAAGTATCTGCGCGGCGCGGGCGCGAAAAACACCGTCAGCTATCACTTTGCGGTGGACGATCACGCGATCGTGCGCATCATCCCCGAAAACGAACACGCATGGCATGCGGGTGACGGCGCAAACGGCACCGGCAACCGCAAAAGCCTTGCAATCGAAATCTGCGAAAACCCCGAAAGCAGCCTTGCCGCCGCAACCGAAAACGCCGCCGAGCTGACAGCCGACCTGATGCGCCGGTATCACATCCCGCTGGCAAACGTCGTGCAGCACAACCACTGGTCGGGCAAAAACTGTCCGCGCCGCATCCGTGCCGGCGAACCCTACGGCTGGGATACCTTCCTTGCGCATGTAAAGGCGCACTACGACGGCGCTGCCGCACCGGAAAACCGCCCCGTGCCGCCTTCGGATACGCTTTACACCGTGCAGACCGGCGCGTTCCGCTCAAAAGAAAACGCCGATGCCTACGCCGCATCGCTCAAAGCAAAGGGCGTGGATGCGTTCGTATCCGCAAAAAAGGGCTGAGCCGGACGCAGCCGCACCGGAAAAGGAGGACACATGCCGCAATTTTCAAGTGAATTCTGGTTTCAGATCGTTTTGTACGCCGTCTCGCTTGGGACGATCTACGGCGGGCTGACCGCACGCATCAAAAGCATGGAGGAAAAAGTGAACAAGCACAACAACCTGATCGAGCGCATGTACCGCGTGGAGGAAAGTGCCAAAAGCGCGCACAAGCGCATCGACGAGCTGCGCGAGGAGGTGATCGAGTGAACCCGTTTGTGAAAAACCTTGCCGCGCTCATCAAGGTGAAAACACTGGTGACGCTCACCGTGATGACGGTATTCACCGTGCTTGCCGTGAAAGGCAGCATCGGGCAGGACGTTGTGATGAACATCGTCACCATGGTGGTTGCGTTCTATTTCGGCACGCAGGCCGAACAGCGCGAACATCCTGACGAAAGCACACCCTTTGTGTTCTGATATCCGGGCAAAAGACCGCACCTTTCCGGTGCGGTCTTTCTTTTATAAAGAAAAACTTTCCCAAAACCTGTATTCCGTTTTATTTTTCCCTGTTATCGCGTCTTACAATAAAATATTTGCCGATTTCCCTTGACATCCTCTTAAAAACACGATATAAACTTTATATGACCTTACACGGCTTTTGCCGCGTTATATATTTTTTGGAGGGAATTAAGCTATGATTTTTGAGCGCATCCGTGAGATCCTCTGCGATCAGCTTGATCTGGATGAAGACAGCGTAACTATGGATTCGGACATTCTGGACGACTTGGAGGCTGACAGCCTGGATGTTGTTGACCTTGTGATGAGCGTTGAGGATGAATTCCATCTGGAGGTCCCGGACGACCAGATCGAAAACTTCCGCACGGTCGGTGACGTTGTCCGCTATATCGAAGAAAATTCTTAAGTATTTGATTTGTCGACGATCCCCCCATGCGTACTGCTGGGGGATTTTTTAATGTTCCGGGGTGCGGCGGCGCACCTTTGCAAGAAGAGGAGTCTGTAACAATGAACCAGAACAAAAAAATGGTGGAGGCCATTACCCCCATCAACGAAGATTTTACCCAGTGGTATACCGACATCTGCCTGAAAGCAGAGCTTGTGGATTATTCCACCGTCAAGGGCTGCACGATCCTGCGCCCGTACGGCTATGCGATCTGGGAAAACATCATGCATCTGCTGGACAAGCGCTTTAAAGAAACCGGCCACGAAAACGTCGCCATGCCGATGTTCATTCCGGAAAGCCTGCTGCAGAAGGAAAAAGACCATGTAGAAGGCTTTGCGCCCGAAGTTGCATGGGTGACCATGGGCGGTTCCGAACCGCTGGAAGACCGCCTTTGCGTGCGCCCCACAAGCGAAACGCTGTTCTGCGATCATTTTGCGCATGTGCTTCATTCCTACCGCGAACTGCCCATGAAGTATAACCAGTGGTGCAGCGTCGTGCGCTGGGAAAAAACCACGCGCCCGTTCCTGCGCACGCGTGAATTCTGGTGGCAGGAAGGCCACACCATTCACGAAACCGCCGAAGAAGCCATTGCAGAAACCGAAATGATGCTGAACATCTACGCCGATTTCTGCGAAAATCAGCTGAACATCCCGGTCATCCGCGGCAAAAAGACCGATAAGGAAAAATTTGCAGGCGCGGAAGCCACCTATACCATCGAAGCCATGATGCACGACGGCAAGGCGCTGCAGAGCGGCACCAGCCACTATTTCGGCGACGGCTTCTCCCGCGCGTTCGGGGTGCAGTTCTCCGGCCGCGACAACAAGCTGCAGTATCCGTTCCAGACAAGCTGGGGCGTCACCACCCGTCTGATCGGCGCGATCATCATGACGCACGGCGATGACGAAGGCCTGATCCTGCCGCCGGCAATCGCTCCGTATCAGGTTGTGATCGTGCCCGTTGCCGCCCACAAGCCCGGCGTTCTGGAAAAAGCCGAAGAGCTGCGCGCCCGCCTTTCCAAGTTCGTGCGCGTGAAGCTGGACGACAGCGAAAATTCCCCGGGTTGGAAGTTTGCCCAGTGGGAAATGAAGGGCGTGCCCCTTCGCCTTGAGATCGGCCCGAAGGACATCGAAAAGGATCAGTGCGTACTGGTTCGCCGCGACAACCGCGAAAAATCCTTCGTCAGCCTGAACGATCTGGAAACCGCGATCCCCGAACTGCTGGACACACTGGGCAAGAGCATCTTTGAGCGCGCGGTGGAAAACCGCGAAAAGCGCACCTGGCCGTGCACCACCATGGACGAGATCCTTGAGCGCGCCAACGGCGAAAACGGCTACATCAAGACGATGTGGTGCGGCGAGCTTGCCTGTGAGGAAGCCATGAAGGAAAAGGCCGGTCTTTCCAGCCGCTGCATGCCGTTCGCACAGGAACACCTTTCCGACGTGTGCCCCATTTGCGGCAAGCCGGCAAAGAAAATGGTCATCTGGGGCAAGGCTTATTGATTTTTCCGCTTTGCGCCGACTGCAAAATTCATCCTTTCCAAATCCCGATGCATTCCGGTGCATCGGGATTTTTTTGCGCCCGCTCTGCCGGTGCGCCCCCGCTGTGTGAAGCGGCTCTTTCGGCGTGCGGTTTTTGGCGGTTTTGCATGCCTGCCGCGGCGCGCTGTCCGGGGCGCTTACCCCCGCTTCCATGCGCCGAAAACACCGCACGGCACCTTGCCGCACCGCATCTGCCCCCGCAGCATGCAAAAAGACGCCCTTCCTGTACGGAAGGGCGCCTTTTCTCTTGATAATACAAATCGTATTATTTATTTGTTTTTATACATCTCGGCATAATACTTCTGGTATTCGCCGCTTGTGACGCGGTTCATCCAGTCCTCATGCTCCAGATACCAGTTGATCGTCTTTTCGATGCCCACTTCAAACGTGGTTTCGGGATACCAGCCCAGCTCGTTTTTGATTTTTTCCGGGTCGATGCCGTAGCGGCGGTCGTGACCCTTGCGGTCCTCGACATATTTGATCAGCGTTTCGTCGATCGAAGCATCGACCTTGTCATGCAGGATCTCGATGATCTTTTTCACGATGAAGATGTTCGGGCGCTCGTTGTGTCCGCCGATGTTGTACACTTCGCCCAGACGGCCGCTGTTCGCCACCATGTCGATCGCCTTGCAGTGATCCTCCACATACAGCCAGTCGCGCACGTTCATGCCGTCGCCGTAAACCGGCAGACCCTTTTTCGTCTTGGCGTTGTTGATCATCAGCGGGATCAGCTTTTCCGGGAACTGATACGGGCCGTAATTGTTCGAGCAGCGCGTGATGTTGACGGGCATGCCGTAGGTATCGCCGAACGCCTTCACGAACAGATCGGCGCTTGTTTTGCTTGCAGAATACGGGCTGTGCGGGTCAAGCGGCGTTGTTTCGGTGAAATAGCCCGTTTCGCCAAGGCTGCCGTACACTTCATCCGTGGAAACCTGCAGATACTTTTTGCCCGGCAGCCAGCTGCCGTTCTGATACCATGCGTTTTTTGCGCACTGCAGCATGTTCACCGTGCCTTCCACGTTCGTCTGCACAAAGATTTCCGGGTTCGTGATGCTGCGGTCCACATGGCTTTCCGCGGCAAAGTTGATGACGAAATCAAAATCATACTGACAAAACAGCTCTGTGATCGCTTTGCGGTCGCAGATATCCGCCTGCACGAATACATGGCGGTCATCGCCCTCGATGCTCTTCAGGTTTTCCAGATTGCCCGCGTACGTCAGCTTATCGACGTTCACGATCTTGATTTCGGGATATTTATTCAGCATATACAGCACAAAGTTGGAACCGATAAAACCCGCGCCGCCTGTTACAAGATATGTTTTCATGGGATCATTCCTCCGGTTTATAATGTTCAAAGAAGCAGGCAAGCGCATCCTTCCAGCTGCGCATTTCGTTGCCGATCGTCGCGTTCAGCATGGCGTTTTCCAGCGCCGAATACGCCGGACGCGGTGCGATCTTCTTGTTTGCATTTGCAATGAATTCTGCCGTGGTGCAGGGCTTTACCTGTGCCGGGATGCCCGCAAGGCGGATGATCTCGGATGCAAAATCATACCACGAGCAGATGCCCTCGCCCGTGCAGTGATACACGCCGTATTCCTTGGTGACAAGCAGATTCAGGATCTCGTGCGCAAGGTCTGCCGCGTTGGTCGGGCTGCCCAGCTGATCGTTCACGACCGTCACGCTGCCGTTCTGCTTTGCAAGGCGCATCATGGTTTTGACAAAGTTATTGCCCGCATAGCCGTACAGCCATGCCGTGCGCACGATGAAGTAATGCGTGCAGAACTGCTGCACATACTGTTCGCCCAAAAGCTTTGTTTTGCCGTACACCGACTGCGGCGCGGGCATTTCGTATTCCCACACCGGCTCGGCTGCATCCCCGGAAAAGACATAGTCCGTGGAAACGTGCACCAGCTTTGCGCCGATCTCCTCCGCCGCCATGGCAAGGTTGCGCGCGCCGACGGCGTTGACGGCATAGGCGGCCTCGCGGTTCACTTCGCAGCCGTCCACGTTCGTGAACGCTGCGCACGAGATGATCGCATCGGGCGCATGGTGGCGCACAAACGCCGCCACCTCATGCCGGTTGGTGATATCAAGGGTATCCACGTCCGTTGCCAGCACGGTTGCGCGCTGCAGCTTTACCGGCAGCACACCGATTTCGGTTCTGCCTTCTGCAAGGCAGCGGCGCAGTTCGGTGCCAAGCTGTCCGTTCGCACCTGTAATCAGTATTTTCATTGCGATTTCCTTTCCTTTCTCTGCACCATGGGCGCAGGAACGGTTTGATCGAAATTCAAGCCGCGATTCAAAACTCAATACCGGATCTTATCGTCCGCCACGCGCTTGAGATGCTGCCCGTACGGGCTTTTGCCGTAGCGTTCGGCGCTTTCCAACAGCTTTTCGCGGCTGATCCAGCCGTTTTTATAGGCGATCTCTTCCGGTGCGGAAATTTTGATGCCCTGGCGCTTTTCCACCATGCGCACAAAATCCGCCGCATCCACAAGGCTGTCCATGGTGCCGGTATCAAGCCACGCAAAGCCGCGCCCCAGCAGCTGAACGTCCAGATCGCCCTTCTGCAGATACATGTCGTTGAGCGTCGTGATCTCCAGTTCGCCGCGTGCCGAAGGCTTGACCTGCTTTGCCATCTCCGTCACGCGGTTATCATAAAAGTAAAGGCCGGTGATCGCATAATTCGATTTCGGATGCTGCGGCTTTTCCTCCACGGAAACCACCTTGCCCTCCTCGTCAAATTCCACGATGCCGAAGCGTTCGGGGTCGTTGACATAATAGCCGAACACCGTTGCGCGCCCGTGCTGTGCGTTTTCCGCCGCGGCGCGCAGCAGCTTGGAAAAACCGTTGCCGTAAAAGATATTATCGCCCAGCACCATGGCGCACGCTTCGCCCGCGATAAATTCTTCGCCCAGCAAAAATGCCTGTGCAAGACCGTCCGGCGAAGGCTGCACCTTGTACGAAAGCCGGATGCCGAACTGGCTGCCGTCGCCCAAAAGCGATTCAAAGCGCGGTGTATCCTCCGGCGTTGAAATGATGAGGATATCGCGGATACCCGCAAGCATCAGCGTCGAAAGCGGGTAATAGATCATCGGCTTGTCGTACACCGGCAAAAGCTGTTTGGATGTGACCATAGTCAGCGGATACAGGCGCGTGCCTGCGCCGCCCGCCAGAATAATTCCTTTCATGACATGCATCTCCTTTTTATCGTCCGCTTTTGTGCGGACACCGGATCGAACCGGTTTTATTCGGCGCAGGGGTGTCTCCTGTCCGTTTGTTTCTGTTGATCGGTGCCGCTGTGCACCGTCAGGTGTATGCGGCGGTTCTTTGTGCATCGCACCCGCGATGCGTTTCCGGCGCGTTTTCAGATGAACCGGAAGCCCCATTTGTGCCAGTAGTGGAACATGGAGCGGATCTGCATCCAGAAGTTTTTCCACTTTTTGTTGGCGTCGCGGTGCCATGCGTGATACACATGCATATCGGGCACATACATCACGCGCCCGTATTTCTGCGCTTCGCGCGTGATATCGGCGTCCTCCACATAGACAAAATAGCTTTCGTCAAAGCCGCCCATTTTGCAGAACACCTCGGTGCGGATCACAAAAAAGCAGCCCGTGCAAAAGCCGATCTCCTGCTCCTTTGTCAGATCCTCGTCCAGCATCAGGTAGTGCCGTTCGATCTTTTTCAAAAACGGCAGCGGGATCTGCCGCGACAAAAGCGCCATGAAGCTGGGCGTGCGCTTTGCCGTATACTGTTCGCGCCCGTCGGGGTACAAAAGGCGCGGCGTCGCCATAACAACATCCGGGTGCGCATCCATCCATTCGCACATCTGCGAAACCACATCGTCATCCACGGTGATATCCGGGTTCACCACAAAATGGTACTTGCTGTCAAGCCCCGGCAGAACGGTGTTGTGTCCGCTGCCAAAGCCGATATTTTCCGGCAGGCACACCACGCGGATGTTTTCGTCCCACTGCTTTTCGGCCAGCATCCTGCCCGAACCGTCGGGCGATGCATTATCCACCAGCGTGATCGAAAGCTCGGCTGCCTTTGTATGCCGTGCAAGCGAAAGCGCGGCCTGTTCGGCCTCCTGCCCGCCGTTATATACGACGATGCCTGCACTCACTTTTGTTTTCTGCATAGCTTCCCCATTCTTTATTTTAATCTTATTTATTTTACCATTTTTACCGATGCAATAGCAAGTATATCCCCCGATTCTTTGCCGCAAATCACCCGCTTTGCCGTTCGTTTTTGCAAAAAGGCGCAAATCTTTGCCCCTGCACTCGATTTTTGCGCCCGCATCCGTTATAATAAGGCGTAGAGAAAAGGGGGCTTTTTTATGGAAATCGAACGCAAATGGCTGATCGCCGGCTTTCCGCAGGGTCTGCCGCTGCTGAAAGAGGCCAGCGTCCGGCAGGGATATATTTCCACGCGTCCGGTCGTGCGCATCCGCGAAAGCGTCAGCGCACAGGGCAGTACATACATCCTGTGCTTCAAGGGCGAAGGCACGCTTGCGCGGGAGGAGATCGAAACCGAAATTTCCAAGGAGCTGTTCGACCGCCTGACGGTATTCACGGGAAAGGATCTTGTCACGAAGGATTACAAGGTCTATGCTCTGCCCGGCGGCGAAAAGCTGGAAGTGAGCCTTGTGGACGCGGGCCTTCCCACGGAATTTTATTATGCCGAAGTGGAATTTCCCACCGTGGAAGCCGCACACGCCTTTGTGCCGCCCGATTTTCTGGGCGAAGAAAAAACCGAAAACGCCGCGTTCAGCATGAGCACCTACTGGATGCAGACGCGCCTTGCCGGAAAGTAAGCGCGCGGCGGTTGCATGCAGCCGCGCCGCCGTGTTACAATAAATAGCATCTTTTGCAGAAATCCCCGTTTTGCTTTTTTGAAAGGAGGCTGCCCGTTCGTGCAGTTTACATCCCTGCGGTACATCGGATTTTTCATCCTTTTATTTGCGCTGTACTGGGCGCTCAAGCCCCGCTTTCGCACTGCGGTCCTTCTGGCGGCGTCTTTGCTGTTTTACGCGCTGTTCGGCCTGCCGGTGCTTGCGGTGCTGGGCGTGTGCATCACCGTCACGTTTTTCGGCGCTCTTATGCTGGAAAAGCGGCGCACAAAGCCTGTTTTTGCCGCGGTGCTCGCCGCCGCGCTGGCGCCGCTTTTGTTCTTCAAGTATTTTGCGGCGCTGTTTTCCGCCCGCGCGCCCGAAGGGCTTACCGCATTCAGCCTGCTGCCGGTCATCGGGCTGAGCTTTTATACCTTTAAATCCATTGCATATCTTGCCGAAGTATTCAAGGGCAGCATGCCCGCATGCCGCAGCTTTGCCCGCCTTGCGCTGTATCTGAGCTTTTTTGCCGAAGTCAGCATGGGGCCGATCCAGCGTCCGGACGATCTGCTCCCGCAGCTGGAAGCGCCGAAGGAATTTCAGTGTGATTTTGCAATCAGCGGTGCGCAGATGATGCTGTGGGGCTATTTTCAAAAGCTTGTGATCGCCGACCCGCTGGGCGGCATGATCCACGAGGGCTTCAGCCGTCCGGATCATGTGATCGGGCTTTCGGTGTTTTTTGCCACGGTGCTGTTCGGTCTGCAGCTGTACGCCGAATTTGCGGGCTATTCCTGCATTGCGATCGGCAGCATGCAGCTGCTGGGCTTTTCGGTGCCGGACAATTTCCGCGCGCCGTATCTTTCTTCGTCCGTGCGCGAATTCTGGGGCCGCTGGCATATTTCGCTGTCCTCATGGCTGCGCGATTATGTGTACATCCCGCTCGGCGGCAGCCGCTGTTCGCTTGCGCGCTGCTGCATCAACCTGCTGGTCACCTTTTTCATCAGCGGGCTGTGGCACGGCACGGGCATGCAGTTCGTTGTGTGGGGGCTTTTGCACGGCATGTACCTTGTGTTCGGGCGCATCAGCGCACCGGTGCGCAGCCGCCTGTGGAAAGCCGCGCACATCCGCGAGGACGGCCGCTTTGCGCGTGTCGTCAAAACGCTGACAACGCTGTTTTTCGTGTGGATCGGCTGGGTGTTTTTCCATGCGCAGAGCGTGCCGGACGCACTGCACCTGTTTGCACGCATGGCGGCAGAGCCCGCCTTTTCGCTTGGCGCCGCAAAAAACGCACTTGTCATGCTCGGGTTTAACGAACAGCTTTTCGTGCAGCTTTTTGCGGCGTGGGCCGTCTTTGCCGCGCTGGATACCGCATCTGCGCGCACCGGCTTTCGGGGCTGGCTTGCAGCGCAGAAAAAATGGGTGCAGGCGGCTGTCTGCTATGTGCTCATCCTGTTCATCCTGTTCCTTGCACCGGCGGGCGCATCGCCTTCCCCGGTTTATTTCCAATTCTGACAGCGCCATTGTGCCGCTTTTCCGGGAGGTATGTTCTTGAAACGGTTTTTAAAGACCCTTTCGCTGTTTATGATCCCCGTTGTGCTTTTTGTCGGGCTGTTTGCCGCCGCGCTGCTGCGTTCGGGCGAGCTTGTGCCCGCAGAGCGCATCGAACAGGCCGCACGCGAAGGCACGCTGCAGCTGTTCGGCTATGCCTACCGCGACGACGCACGCACCTTCAAGCAGGCCGTTGCGAACGACCGCGCCGCCGAGGTGCTGGTGCTGGGCACATCGCGTTCGATGCAGCTGCACGGCGAATTTTTTGAAACCGACAGCTTTTACAATGCGGGCGGCGCCGTCGCCTATCTTTCGCAGGCACAGGTGTTTTTGGAAAACATGCCCGCCGACGCACTGCCCCGCCGGCTGATCCTTGTTCTGGATCAGTATTTCTTCAACGAAAACTGGGCGGGCAGCGAACCGTGGGACAGCGGCGTTCTGCGCGAATATTCCGCACCCGCGCCCTATTATGCGTTCCGGCGCACCATGGCGGATTACCTTGCGGGGAAATATTCGCTTTGGGACGTGCTGACAGCGCCCGAGGGCGTGTACGGCATGGCGGCGGCGGGGCGTGCTTCCGGCTTTCTGCCGGATGGCTCGTACACCTACGGCACCACGAACGATGTGCCCGAAAAAACACTCGATTATCAGTTCCGCGATTCCATGCGCCGCATCAATATGAACACCGGGCGCTTTGAATACGGCGATGCGGTGTGGGAAAAATCGCTCGATACGCTGCGCGGCCTGCTTTCCTTCTGCAAGGCGCACGATATCAAGGTCACCGCATTCATGCCGCCGTACGCGCCTTCTGTTTACGCATACATGCAGCAGGTGGGCCAATACGGCTACATCCCCGCCGCAGCGCAAAAAGCCGGGGAGATCCTGCATGAATACGGCTTTGAATTTTTCGATTTCACCGTGATGCCCGAAACAAACGACGAACAGTACGAGGACGGCTTTCACGGTTCCGATCGGGTTTACGCGGCGCTGTGCGCGCACCTTGCCCGCGATTCCGAATTTCTGCGCCCGATTCTGGACGAGGAAAAGCTGACGGCGCTGTTTTTGTCGGAAGGGCACCCGCGCAATCTTTTCCCCGCCTGAATTTTTGCCCGAACGGGTTTTGTACAAAAAATTCCGTCAAAGGTCTGGACAAACGGCAAACGCTATGGTATAATAACTTTTGCCGTGGAGGCGTAGCTCAGCTGGTTAGAGCGTTCGGTTCACATCCGAGAGGTCGCGGGTTCGAGCCCCTCCGTCTCCACCATACAGAGCAGGTTTTGAACCTGCTCTTTTTTTGTACCCTGCACCCGCATCGGCGGCATTGTCCGATACCGCACCGGCAAAAGCGCCGACAAAAAACGGCAGCGGCAGACGTCCGCGGCAAAACCGGGCGCCGCACCGTATCCCGCATTGCAAAAATCCGCAGACGGCATTACGCTGTCTGCGGATTTTTTTGTGCATCTGTCACTGGCTGACAGTGTAAAGCGAATAAAAATATCCCTTGCGCTGCATCAGCTGTTCAAATGTTCCTTCTTCGATGATCTCACCCGATTTCATTGTCAGGATGCGGTCATACCGGCGCAGCAGCGCCGCATCCAGATTGTGCGTTACGACGATGCGTGTGATGCCATCCAGATTCAGAATGGCGTCGCTGACCTGATACGCCGTCTGCGCATCCAAAGCCGCGGTCACTTCATCCGCCAGCAGCACGCGGGAACGGCGCAGCAGGCTGCGCGCGATCGAGATGCGCTGCTTTTCCCCGCCGGAAAGGCTGCTGCCGCCCTCGCCGCAAATGGAATCTTCGCCCCGCTCGGCAATCAGTTCGGAAAGCCCCGACAGCGCGATCGCGCGATCCACCTCCTCTTTCGGGAACGG
Source organism: Ruthenibacterium sp. (assembly GCA_020025235.1). Classification (GTDB taxonomy): domain Bacteria; phylum Bacillota; class Clostridia; order Oscillospirales; family Ruminococcaceae; genus Ruthenibacterium. The sequence goes on along the minus strand of JAHHSL010000026.1, from coordinate 16,079 downwards.
CTTGAACATCGTGATATTATCCCGAATGGAGGCATTGAACACAAACACGTTCTGCTGGATGACGCAGACGCTGTCAAACAGCGAGCGGCTGCTGATTTCGCGCAGCTCGTGCCCGTCGAACGTGATTTTCCCTTCATAGCCGCTGCTGCCCATAAGCAGATGCAGCAGCGTGGATTTTCCGCTGCCGGAAGCGCCCACAACGGCATAGCTTCTGCCCGCTTCAAACGTGCAGCTGATCCCCCGCAGCACCGGCTTATCCGGTTCATACGAAAAGCGCAGGCCGGAAAGCGCGATCGCACGCCTTGGCACATCGGGGACGTCCGTTCCTTCGTCCTGCACGTTCTGTTCCAGTGCCAGCGCCATTTTATCCACCAGCGCCAGTGCCGCCCGGCGCTTGCCGAAGATCACCGGTGTTTCGCGGATCGCTTCGATAAAAAGTGCCGTCAGGTCCATAAACGCGATCAGCTCGCCCGGCGTGATCGAATATCCCGCGCGCGTCATCCCGCAGCCGACCAGAAATGTGCCCAGCTGCGCAGTGACGGCGGCAACTGCCCCGATCATATACAGCTGCGTGGCAAGCTTGTTTTTGCTGCATTTGGCGTCCTCGGCCAAAGCGCTGCTGCGCCCGACGAGCTGCGTCATTTCCCGCTCTGCCCGAAAGCACTTCATCACCGGAAAGCCGCCCAGTGCATCCCGCAGCGTGGCAAGGAATACCGCGTTTTTTTCGGAAACGCGCTTTTCGACGCTTTCCATACGGCTGCCGGTAAACACCGCCGCCAGCACCGGCAGCAGGCAGAACGCCGTGGCGATCACCGTCATCACCGGGCTGTAATACAGCATCATTGCCAGCGAACCGCAAAATTCCAGTACATAGGCGGAAATTTTGAACTGTGCACGCAGGTAATCGGTTTCTATGGTGTTCAGGTCGTTGGAAAATCCGGACAGATACCCGGACATCTGCTCGGTGCGGAACGCCGAAACGCTCTTTTTCGTCAGGCCGCGGAACGCCGCATCCTTGTACTGCATCATCGCCCGCCGCAGGAATTCCGGCTCGGTGTGATAGCTGATCTGCTTGAACAGCACGATCAGCAGGATGATCCCCGCCGTCAAAAGCCCCAGTGTGGAAAGCTTCAGCGCATCCGGACGATCCCAAACTGCATCCAGCATCTGCTGAAGCACCCATGTGATGCCGAAATTGAGGGATATCGTCATCAGGCTGACCGAAAACGCCAGTGCAAAGCGAAGCCGGTTGCCCTGATAAAACGCCGCCAAAAGCGGCCGCCGCTTATATTTCATTGCAGATCTCCTCCCACAGGGCAAGGATCGGTTCATCGGGGCCTTCAACGCCTTCCTTCAGGACATTGAGCACTGTATCCATGGCAGAACCGCCGATATTGTCATACGACGCACGCGGCCGCTGGCGTTCGCAGTAGCGGATGTTCCGGTTGGTGTAATCCGGTGCGGCGTCGAATTTCAGCGCGATGTCCCGCGCCTTGCGCAGACAGCTGCGCGCCGCTTCGCGGCCGCCCGTTTTTTCGTGCACCGCTGCACACAGCGCCAGAAGCCAGACACTGTTTTTATCCAGACAGCTGGTGCCGCTTTCCGCGCGCAGGCCGTCCAGATATGCGATCATCCAGTGCAGCATATCCAGTGCCGATGTGTAATCCTCCCGCGCGAAGAACACATTGATGAACCCCACCACAACGCGGCACAGTCTGACGGTGCAGTTCAGCAGCGCATCCGAAAGATACGGCAGCGCATCCTCCCTGCGGCGCGGGTCGGTGGCAAGCTCCTGCCCGATGATATCGTCATGGATGCCGCACGGGTTATGGGCTTTCAGCAGCTCCAGCCCTTCCTCCTCGTGCCCTATGGTAAGGCTCGAAATTGCAATATCCCGGTAAATGGAGGTTTCGCTGATAAGCGGGTCCCGATTCTGCCCGATCAGACTGCACGCATGCTTTAAAAGCCGTGCCGAACGCGCCTGCTGCGCCTTGTTGTTTGTTTCGATGCTTGCAAGGCTGTACAGCACCCCGCTGTTGTATACGACATCAAAATCGTTCGGATAGCGCCGAAGCCCCGCTTCGACTTCGTCCCAGCAGTTTTTGTAATCCTTTTCCAGCTTGATGCGGCTGAGCGTCTGCAAGATCCGCTCCCGATCACTGGAACACATCTCATAGCCCACCAGTGCATCCACCGAAACCCCGAAAAAGCTGGCAAGATCCATGATGACGCCGATATCCGGCGTGGAAAGCTCCTGCTCCCATTTATAGACCGCACCTGCCGTGACGCCCATGGCCTCTGCAAGCTGTTCCTGTGTAAGGTGCCGCTCTTTGCGCAGCGCCCTGATATTTTCCGCAAATCCGTTTTTCATCGGATCGCCCCCCCTTTGCGTTTTCATTGTAACACGCCGGCAGCGAAAGCGGAACGGACTATCCGAACAGTTGGCAGGCAAATTTCTCTACCGTTGGTTGGGTTTTGAAAAAAGCACAAAAAGGGCGCGGCCCTCCATACGGAAAGCCGCGCTTTTTTCATTCTGTGTGTTTAATGTCCGCGTCCTGCACCGCCGCCGCGGCTGCTGCCGCCGCCGCCGGAATGGAAGCTGGAATGAGAGCTGCCGGAGCGATAGCTGTTGGAACGGGAGCTGCCGGAGGAACGATAGGACCGATCGTAATATCTTCTGCGCGAACCGTCCATGCGCCCTGCCGCGTATCCGCTTGCATATCCGCTGCCGAACGGGAAGTGATATCGCAGCCGGCGCAAAAAGCGCGACAGCGTCGAAATCACGATCAGCCCGACGATCAGCAGCACGATCATGCCCCACAGCTTGATCTTCGTTTCTGCGGCGTCATAGCCGCCGGAATGTGCTGTGCCGCCGTTGGCGTAAATGGAATCCACCTCGTCATACAGCGAAAGGAAGGTTTTGTACACGCCCGCGTCGTAATCCCTTGCGGCGAAATCCGGTTCCAGATCTTCCTGCAGGATGCGGCTGAGCGTCGTTGTCGGCAAAAGCCGTTCCAGCCCTTTGCCCTGCAGGCAGTGATAATCGTCATCCTCAATGGAAAGCAGCAGCAGAACGCCGTTGTTTTCGTCGGCGTCGCCGATTTCCCACTGGTTGAACATCTGGTAGGCAAGCTCCTCCATGGAAAGCCCGCCCGCGTTATCCACGACCGTCACCACGATCTGCGCGCCGGTCTGCTGTTCCAGCTGTTCGTTTTTGGCAATGATCGCGTCCTTCGTGCTCTGGCTGAGCACCCCCGCGAAATCATTGACATAAAAATCCGAAGTCGGCTTCGGCACGTTCACGGCAAGCGCCGCAAGGGAAAGCACAAGGAACAGCATTGCGCACAATGCCGCCGTGCGAAGTATCGAACGTTGTTTCATAAGCGTTTCCTTTCCTTACCGCGCTTCGGCAAACGGCTCTGCCTTCAGCCCCGTCAGCCCTGCGATCAGCCCCGCCGGAAAGCCGGAAAGCTTCTTTTCGGTTTTCCGCGCTGTTTCGTTATATTCGGGCGCAGAATGTGCGATGATGTTGCCGCGGCTTAAAAATTCCGACCACTGGGTCTGCAGCACGCTGCCCTTTTCGTCGCCCGTCACCTTGCGCACTTCCTCATACAGCATGCCCACGGCTGCCGTAAGGCCGGTATCCGCCGCAAAATCCTCTGCGGGCGTCTGCGCCTTTTCCAGTTCGGACAAGGCATTGCGCACCAGTGCTACGCTTTCGCTGTCCGCACCCAGTGCCGCTTCGCCCACTTCGGCAATATTCTCTGCCGCAGCGGCGCGCAGGGCAAGATCCCCCGCGATCGTTTCTTCATAAGAAGCGGTCGTTTTGGAAACGGCGGAGGAAAGCTTCGCCCCGCCGATCCCGAATGTCCCGGCCAGAACTGCCACAGCCAGCACCACTGCGCCAAGCGCCTGGTTCTCTTTCCAGTTTTTCATGCGGCGTACCTCATTTCTGTTTGTTTTACTTTGCAATTTCCAGCAGCTTTGCCTTCAGCTCGCCCTCGATGCGGCCCAGCTCCGTCTCGGCTTCGGCACGACGTGCACGGCCCTCCTGCTGGATCTTCACGACTTCGTCCAGCGTGTCGATCAGGCTCTTGTTGGTCTGCTTGAGCGTTTCGATATCCACGATGCCGCGTTCGGATTCCTTCGCCGCAGCGATCGTGCCCTGCTTGAGCGCAGCTGCATTCTTGCGCAGCAGGTCGTTTGTCATATCGGTAACGGCGCGCTGTGCCTCGATCGCCTGCTGCGAATGGGCAAGGCCGAGCGCCAGCACCATCTGGCTCTTCCACAGCGGGATCGTATTGACGATCGACGTCTGGATCTTTTCGGCCATCATCGTATCGTTCGACTGGATCAGACGGATCTGCGGGGACATCTGCACGGAGATATTGCGCGTCAATTCCAGATCGTACAGCTTCTTTTCAAAGCGCGTGCACATTTCGTCCAGATCGCGCGCTGCCTGCGCGTCCTCGGGCAGATTCGTGCGCTTTGCCTTTTCGATCAGCTCCTGCAGTTCGCCGCTGCGCACTTCCGCCAGCTTCTTTTTACCGGCCAGGATGTACATTGTCAGCTCTTTGAAATACACAAGGTTCATTTCGTACATTTTATCGAGCATCGCAACGTCCTTGAGCAGCTGCACCTGATGTCCTTCGAGCATCTGTTCGATATGATCGACATTCGATTCGACCTTGGCGTATTTTGCCTTGAAGGAATCCAGCGAATTGCTCGCCTTGCGGAACCAGCCCATGATGCCCTTGGGCGCTTCTTCGGTTGCATCGAAGTTTTTCAGTTCGGTGACAAGGCCCGTCACCATATCACCGACTTCGCCCAGATCCTTCGTGCGGATGTTTTCCAGTGTGGAGGCCGAGAAATCCGCAACCTTTTTCTGGCTTGCCGCGCCGTACTGCAGCACGACCGTGGAATTGCGCAGATCGATCTTTTCCGCAAAGCTGTCCACGATCTTCTTTTCCTCATCGGAAAGCGTTGCGTCCAGGGGTTCGGGCTCGACCTCCGGCTCCTCTTTCATCTCCGGCTTTTCGGCAGGCTCCGGCTCCAGTGTCAGCGTCGGGGCGGCAAGCTCCGGTTCCAGTGTCAGCGAGGGTTCCAGTGTCAGTTCCAGTTCGTTTTTATTCTCTTCCATGTTCTCTCGTTCCTTTCTGTATCGATCCGTTTCATCGGATCAGCTGAGTTTGATTTGATTCTGTCCGGTCAGTCCGTCGCCGGAAAGCATGCCGTCCAGCACGTCGATCTCCGCCGAAACGTCCAGTACCGCGCCGGCAAACAGGGCGTCCAGCTGCGCTTCAAATGCCTGCGCGATCGTAGCGGCGTTTTTTTCCACATCCGCCATAAGGCTCTTGGCGTTTTCGCCGTTTGCGCCGCTTGCATACAGCTCGGCATAGCTTGTCAGGATCCGCACGGAAGTCGGCAGGTAATAGGTGGCAAAACGGCGGATCGAACGCGCCTTTTCCGGGTGACTGCGGATGTGCTTCAAAATGGATTCGCCCGCTTTTTCCATGCGGTCGATCTGCGCCGAAAGCGCCTGATCCGGGATATGCTCATTGAGCACCGCCAGCGCCGCAAGATCCTTCTGCGCCTTTGCCAGCACTTCGTCCAGCGCCGCTTCGCCCGTGGCAAACGGCTGTTCGGGCGCATCCACATATTCAATGCGCGGCGGGATCTTCTTTTTGGCGACGGCATAGCCCCCCGCCGCCAGCACGACGCTTGCCGCAAACCCGCCGATGTTATACACCGGCAAAAGCACCGCGCCCAAAAGGAACATGCCCCCTGCAATATACAAGGGCAGCGCCGAAGGGATCTTTTTTTCTATTTTTTCACGAGACATTGCGCACTCTCCGATCCTACGTTTTTTGTTTTGCTTTTTTCCTGTCTGAAATTATATTTATCATACCTGTATATGCGGCAAAAAGCAAGAAAAAAACCGGACACAGCGTCCGGTTTTTTTATCTTTTTTATTGTTTGTGCCCGCAGCAGTGTGCACCGTCGAGATACAGCGACGAAATAATGACGGACGTGCCCACAAAAATGAAGTAGACCCCCACGGTGAGCAGCCACATGCCCGGGCCCACCAGCGGCCCGGCCAGCGCACACATACCCACCACGCATTTCACAATGGCGTCCGTAAGGCAGACGCCCCACGCGCGCCCCTCGCAGCGGCGGCACAGCGCATCGTGCACGCGCAAAACGCCGAAGGTGACCGCCCACACGCCGAGCGCTACGGCAATGAACATCACCGACACCGCGCCGTTGAACAGGAACACCAGCCCCATGGCAATATTCACGACACTGCGGATGCGGTGCATCCCCGGTATGTATTCGGGCGGCTGCCCGTCAGCGGCAAAGCTTGCCAGAAGCTCGCACATGCCAAGCCCCAGACAGACGATCCCGATGCACAGCGGCAGCACGTCCTCCACGTTCTGCGGCGAAACAAGCGCCAGCAGCCCCACCAGGATCATCATGATCCCAAGCACTGTCGGCAGCCATTTGATCTTTCCCGATAATCGGCCCAAATCCGATTCCTCCTCTTTTGCTTCATTCCTCCGGCTGTGATTCCGGCTGCGGTTCCTCTGCCTCCTGCGTCACGCCCTGCGCCGCAAAGGTGCCGGACATCCGGCTTCGGCTGTCATCGCACGAAAACACAACGCGGTACTGCGCGCCGCTGTCCAGATTTTCAAACGGATAGCCGCGCGTCACCCCGTCGCAGCAAAAGGAAATGCTTTTGATATATTCCGATGCATCGTCCGAAATCTTCCACAGCGCAAACGACGCTTCCTGCCCTTCCGGCTGCGATACCGCGCACACCTGCACCGTAAGCGTGCCTTCCGTGACAAGGTTGCGCGTGCTGCACGACGACACCGTCGTGAACGCCCCGCCGAGCACGTTGCCCGAAAGCAGCGTCATCAGCGTTCCGTCCCGCTGCGGCGCGCGCAGCAGCACCGGCAGCGGGATGCACTGTGCCTGGCCGCATTCCGCGGCGCACAGCTCCTGCGCACTGCGCGCCGTCCCCGGCGCCTTCGTCTGCGCGCTCTGCGTCCTTCCCGATGCCCCGCAGCCGGCAAGCACCGCACACACCAGCGCGGCGGCGGCTGCCGGGCGCACGATCTTTTTGTTCCAGTCCATCCGTGTTCCCCCCGTTTTGACATTCCATGCGGGAAACACGGCAGCGAAACGCCGCACGGCAAAGGTTCCCCGCTTTGCGGATCACCCTTAGTATGCCGCAGCGCATGCTGCAATAATCATATCGGGGAAGGACTTTCGGCGCGCGGGCGCAAAATGCGGTTCGCGCTTTCCTTGCGGATGCATCTGTTTTGATTTTATTCCCGGCTTATGCCCCGCCGGGTGCGTTCGCCTGTGTCAGCGCCGCACATTCCTGCTGCATCAGCGCCGCGTATTCGCCGCCGCCGAACAGGTTTTCATAGCGGTACAGCAGGTATCCGTCCGCGCCGTTTTCGCGCAGCGAAGCGACCATTTTTGCCAGATTGCCCCCGCTGTGCCATTCTTCGCTTTCCGTGCCCGAGCCATCGCCCGCACCGATGCGGTATGCGCCAAGGCCGAAATACAGCTTCACGGATGCATCGCGCGGCATCGCAAGCCATTCCTTTGTGATGTTTTCAAAGGCATAGCGGTCGCTGCCGCTTTTCAGCGTATAATCAAAGCCCCAGTACACCTGCGGGGCAATGTAATCCACATAGCCCGGCTGCGAAAGCCACAGCGCCACGTCAGAATACTGTGTGTAATAATTGTTATCATTATTACCCTGCGGACTTATACCGAACGTCACCTGCGGTTTTTCCGCCTTGATCGCTTCATACACGCGGCGCACCAGTGCGTTGACGTTATCGCGCCGCCATTCGTCCAGCGAACGGCCCTGTCCGAACCGGGCATAGCTTTCCGCATCAAAGCCCGCATCCGTGGTGGGATAGAAATAATCGTCGAACTGGATGCCGTCGACGTCGTAATTGCGCACGATCTCCTGCACGCCCTGCACCACAAGCTGCTGCACCTGCTCGAGCGCGGGGTCGAAATACAGCCCGCCGTTTGCTTCATGCACCCATTCCGGATGCTGCACGGCGGGGTTATCCTGCGAAAGGCCGCCCGCGGGCACGCTGCCGTTCAGGCGCACCCGATAGGGGTTCACCCATGCTTCCAGCTTCAGCCCGCGCGCGTGCGCCTGCTGCACGAATATGGCAAGCGGGTCATAGCCGGGGTCGGTTCCCTGCGTTCCCGTCAGCAGGTGGCTCCACGGGTATACCTCGCTGGGGTACACGGCGTCCCCGAACGGGCGCACCTGGAAGATCACCGTATTCAGCCCGAGTTCGGCGCATCGGTCAAGCACCGAACACGCCGCCTGCGTGAACGCTTCTTCGTTTTCCGTATGGAACATCGGCCATTCCAGATAGCTCACCCACATGCCGCGGCGCTCGTCCGTTTGCTGTGCAGGCTGCGGCGGTGTGTCCGTCTGCGTCTGTACCGAAGACGCGCCCTGCGGGACGCTGGTAAAATCCGGGCGGGAGCTGTCCTCCTGCCCGCGTGCCGAACAGCCCGCCGCACACAGCAGCGCCGCCGCGGCAAGCATTGCCGTTAATTTTTTTATGGCTTTCATGGCGGTTTCCTTTCCTGCGGCGCTGATGCGCCATACCGAAATCCTATGCCGGGATAGGCCGGTGCATGCCTTTATTTTTCCGCTTGCTCATGGAAAAGCAGCCACACAAAGACGCCCTGCACCGCCGCGATCGCCACGATGATGCACGCCGCCAGCATCTGCGGCAGCGGCAGAAAGCTGCCGATCAGCAGCACCGCGCCGCACACCAAAATCAGCGAGGCCATTTTCCGCAGCAGCGATTCCGGCGCTGACGCCTTGAAATACGGCCATGCGAACACCGGCCACGAAACCGCCGCGCACACGGCGCCGACTGCGCCCTGCATCAGGCCGATCACCGTCAGCAGCGAAGCGGCAAGGCAGATGTTGCGGTCCTTCTGCGGGGTTTCCTGCACGGTGGCAAGCAAAAGCATCATCGCGCCCGCCGCGATCGTAGCCAGATTGAACAGCAGCGACATGCGCATGCCGAAAATCAGCAGCACGCCGCCCACGGCGTTGAGCGCCGCCGAGACGATCCCGATGCCGTAAAATGTCTTTTTGGTAAAATTCATTGTTCCGCTCCTCCTTTTCGCAGTGCCGTCTGCCCGCACGGGCGCGGCACTGCCCGCCGCACAGCGCTGTGCTTCTGCCCGCTGTGCAGTGCATCCCATTTTGCGGGATATTCGATATCAGTATAGCATATCCGCCCTGTTTTTCCTAGATGCGGCGGCAAAAAAGCCGCGGCGGAAGCTTTCCCGCCGCGGCCTTTCCCATTGTCTTTCCTGCTGCGCGCAACGGCGCGCGTGCAGGCTATTGTGCCGCAGCTTCCCCGTGCGGCGCAGGCCCGCTCATCAGCCCCGTGGAATAGCTTCTGTCCCCAAGCTCCGCTGCAAGCTGCTGCTTTGAAATCTGCCCGAGCCAGTACGATTCCACCGCGCGCAGATACCGCTTGGCCAGCGCTTCGGATTGTTCATACAGCTCCTGCGGGCCGGCCGTCATGTGCACATGGGTGAACGGATGCACCCATTCGCGGGTAAAGCCGCCCTCCGGCTGCTTTGCGGGCGTCATATGGCACATCCCGAAGCCCGGGCTGCGCAGGATCAGGCGCTCTGCACACCACATCACCCCGCGCAGAAAGCCGAACCGTGAACAGAACACGCGGTGCAGCTCGTAAAACGACTGCATCGTGTCCGCCAGTGCCTCGGGCGGGATATCCTCGCCGTACACTTCCAGCAGCGCATCGTGCAGCAATCGCGTCACCTCCGCCATTTCCCGCGGGGAAAGCTTTGCCGCGGCGTCCTCTGCCGGCACGCCGGGCGTGCCGCAGCGCTGTTCATGGAACAGACTGTCCAGCGATACCTCGCAGAAGCCGTGCCCGTGCGGCATGCGGAACTGTCCGGCTTCGCTGCACTGAAATTCGATGTACGGATGCATGATCGAATCGGCGGCGTAATGCGTCACAAAGCCCAGCGCGTAATTCATCTGTGCGGGCGTGTGCGCGGAAAAGATCAGCGCGCGCAGAAAGCGCCCGCACTGTTCATCGTGCATGCGCCCGCCCAGCTGCGCCAGTTCATACGGGCGGCGGCGGGAAAGCACCCGATAGGTGAACAGCACGTCGGGGCCGTTTGCCCCCATATAGTACGGTGCCATGCTTTTGGGCGGGCGTATCCCGCTTTTTTCAAGCGCCGCCTGCGCGACACATCTGTGAACGTATGCCTCCGGCATTGTTGTTTTTTCCTCCTTCGGCACACTTGCGGCACCGTTTTTCATTTTTGGGCCGTTATACTTCGACCCCTTCTTTTTTCAGTATGCGCGGCAGCACGCCGAAATACAGCACGGCGCCCACAAGGAACACCGCCAGCACCGAAAGCACGCCCCAGGGCGATGCCTGCTGCTGCGCCTGTGCCAGCACTTCGGGCGAAGCCGTCTGCGCCGTCAGCCCCTGCCGGTTCAGCAGGATCACCGTCGTGATCTGCGAAGTCAGGCCGATCAGCGCCGGGCCGATCACCGACGAAAATTTGCCGAAGATATCAAAGAACCCGAAGTATTCGCCCGAACGGCTTTTATCCGGCAGCATCTTGCCGAAAATGCTGCGCGAAAGCGCCTGGATGCCGCCCTGACTGGTGGATACCAGGATCGCCAGCACCCAGAACTGCCAGATGCTGCGCACGAAAAAGCCGAACACGCAGATGCCCATGTACACACAGATGCCAACACCCACCATGATGCGCGCGCCGAACTTATCGGCAAGCCGGATGTACAGCAGACAGAACGGAAGCCCCAGCAGCTGCACCATAAGCAGTGCCAGCATCATTTCGGTATCGCCCAGCCCCAGCTGCGCGCCGTAGGCCGTGCTCATGTGGATGATCGTGCCCACGCCGTCGATGTAAAAGAAATAGGCGATCATAAACACAAAGATCGAACGATGCCGGAAAATATCCTTCATCGTGCCGATAAGGCCGCGCAGTGTGCTGCGGATCGCGCCCTTTTCCCGCACCTTATAGCTTTTCTGCTCCACATTTTTCAGCAGCGGCCAGCTGAACACCGCCCACCACACGGCCGTAAAGCCGAACACGATCGAAAGGCAGTACAGCACCGGCACGCCGAACGCATTCATCGCAAGGAAGATGACGAGCGGGATCGTCGAACCGCCGATGTACCCAAGGCCGTAGCCCATGGTGGAAACGCGGTCCATGCGGTCCTCGGTGGTGACGTCGGGCAGAAAGCTGTCGTAATACAGACACGACGCCGAATAGCCCACCTGACTGAGCGTATACAGCACCAAAATCGCCCCGCCGACGCACTCGGCTGTATCGGGGTCATCCGCAAAGCCCAGCATCGGCGTCACGGCAAGCCCCGCGCACGCAAGCACGCCTATGGCAAGAAAGATAAAGAACATCTTTTTGCGCATGCCCTTAAAATCGCCCAGCGCGCCGATCACCGGCGCAAGCAGCGCGCAGATGAGCATTGCAATGCTTGTGACATAGCCCCAGATGCTCATTGCGGACGTGGTGTTGTGCATGTATCCCGCCACCGTGGCAAAGAAAATCGGAAGCAGTGTCACAACAATGACGGAATGTGCACTGTTGGCCCAATCGTACATCATCCAGCTTTTTTCTTCTTTGGAGTAACCCTTCAGCATAGATTCCACCTCGATCTCAGTTTGTTCCTCTGCCCTTTTGCGGGCCTTCCTTACTATAAAGAGTACCATTCCCGTGTAAATTCCACAAGCACTTTCCCGTCTTTTTTCTGTAAAGAAATACGGTTTTCCCGTTTTTGTGCGCGCGCGGCGGGGCGGGTGCTTTCCGTTTCTTCAGAAATTCTTCAGAAATTCAGCGGCCTCGTTTTAAGCATTGACTGCTATACTGAAAGCTGCCGGAAGCCGGCGGGAAGGAAGGCGGATGCATTGAAAAGCACGCAGGATGAACTGTGCCGTTTTGCAAAAGAGCACGAAGCACTTGTGTATACCGTCTGCCTGCAGCTGCTGCAGGAGCCTGCCGCCGCCCGCCGCGCAGCCGGACAGGCCCTGTGCTTTGCCGTGCGGCACCGAAAGGAATGTCCGCCCGGCGGCCTGCGCGCGTGGCTGTGCCGCATTGCGGTGCACTTTGCCAAAAGCGCCGCGCCGCGCGCCCGATAGCCGCACCCCTTTTTATTCTATTTATATTGCTTCCCACGCCCTGCGCAGAACGTCCGCCGCTTTGCGCAGGGTTTCTTCGTCCATGCCCGAATACCCAAGGACCACGGTCGATGCGGGACAGCCCTGTGTGCCGGGCGCATAATAATCGGAAAGGCCGCCCACGCGCACGCCTGCCTGCGCCGCCGCCTGCACCAGCTGCCGTTCGCCTGCGCCGCCGTGCACCGTGACAAGCAGATGCAGCCCCGTGTGCCCGCCGTGCACCGTGACGCCCTGTCTGCCGAAGGCGCGGTACAAAGCATCCGTCAGCGCATCGCGCCGGCTGCGTCCGGCAATGCGCAGGCGGTTTAAGTGGCGCGCGAAATGCCCTTCTTCCATAAAGCGGCACAGCGTCTGCTGTTCAAAGCGCGAAACGGTGGACGAATACATCCCGAACTGCGTGCGCCAGCGCAAAAGCACCTCCGGCGGCAGCACCATATATCCCACGCGCATGGACGGCGCAATGCTTTTGGAAAACGTGCCCACATAGATGACGCAGCCCGCCGGGTCCATGCCCTGCAGCGAAGGCAGCGGGCGCGTATCGTAGCGGAATTCACTGTCGTAATCGTCCTCGATGACATAGCGCCCCGGCTTTTCCTGCGCCCAGCGCAGCAGCTCCGTGCGCCGCGCCGCGGGCATCGTCGCGCCCGTCGGGAACTGGTGGCTGGGCGTGACATAGGCGATCTGCGCGCCGCTTTTTTGCAGCGAGCCGATCTGCATGCCGCCCTCATCCACGGGCACATAGCGCACCTGCGCCCCGCTGTTGTGCAAAATGCGCGCGGTGCGCGGATAGCCCGGATTTTCCACCGCAAAGACGGAATCCGCAAACATGCGCGCCAAAAGCCCCATCAGGTATTCGATGCCCGCCCCCACGACGATCTGCTCGGGCGCGCACAGCACGCCGCGGTATGCGTGCAGATATTTTGCCACCGCGCGGCGCAGGTTTTCATCCCCCTGCCGCGCGCCGTGGTTGAGCAGCTCCGGATGTCCGGTGACCGTCTCGCGCTGGATGCGCGCCCATGTCTTGAACGGGAACAGCCCGGTATCCACACTGCCGGTATCGAAATCATACGCCCATTTGGTGCGCGGCGGCTCGCTGGGCACGCACGCGGCGGGGCGCACCGGCGGGTCCAGCCGTTCGATATGCAGCACGGTAAAGCCGCTTTTCGGCTTTGCCTTCACATAGCCTTCTGCCGCAAGCATCTGATACGCCGTATCCACCGTGGAAACGCTCACCCCAAGGTCTGCCGCAAGCCGCCGCTTGCTGGGCAGCTTTTCCCCCGCGGCAAGGCTGCCGGATGTGATTTCCCGGACAATATATCGGTACAGCTGCCGGTACATCGGCGTTTTATCGTGCTTTGATACCCGCAGTGCAAAGGTTTCCGCCGCCATGTTCTGTCCCCCTCTTTTCATCTGACCTTATAAAATATCTATATTTTGGGTATTTCAATCAGTCCACATTATTCTATAATGAGGATAAACAAAACGGAGTTTTCTGTCAAGCTTCAATCCCCGTGAAAGAAAAGAGGAGCCTTTTATGAAAAAGCAAACCAAATCATTTACCGTCCGCGACCTTGCCGTGATCGGCCTGCTCAGCGCGCTGGTCTTTGTATTCAGCTGGATGCAGATCCCCATCGGTGATACCTCGCGGCTTCATCTGGGCAACGCCTTCTGTGCATTGAGCGGCCTGCTGTTCGGCCCGCTGCACGGCGGCCTTGCCTCCGGCCTTGGCAGCATGCTGTTCGATTTCACCAACCCGCGCTACATTGCCGAAAGCTGGATCACGTTCCTGACGAAATTCGCCATCGGCTTTCTTGCGGGTCTGATCGCACACCGCGGCCAAAAGCGCACCCTTGTGCGGGATCTTGCCGGCGCCGGTGTGGGCAGCCTTGCCTATGTCGTGCTGTACCTTGCAAAATCCTTCATCCAGAAATTCTGGATCGAGGGTCAGGCACTGGGCGCAGTACAGACGCAGCTTGCCACAAAGGCGGTATCCTCGCTGACGAACGCCGTGATCGCGGTGGTGATCTCGGTGGTGCTGACGCAGGCGCTGCGCCCCGCACTGCGCAAGGCGCATATTCTGGAATAATGGTTTTTCCGCCCCTTGCGGCGCGTCCGGTTTTTCCCGAAAAAATGTTTCTTTTCAGCGGCACACGTTCCAAACGTGCGCCGCTTTTTTGTCTGCATCCTGTAAAAAGCACCGATTTTTCTCTTTTTCAAAGAAAACAGTGGTTTTCATCCCGAAAATCGTGTACAATGAAAACGATATTATCCCGTGCCTGATTTTCAGGCCAAACCAAGGAGGAAATGCTGTGCAACAGATCCAGAGATATTTGCGCAAGGCCGGCAAGGCGATCGCCCGCTTCTTCAAGCGTGTTGCTTCCGGCAGCGCTGTGGACATTGCGATTCTTGTAACCGCCATTGCGCTGGTCATCGTTTTGGTGCTGACCGGTATCTTTACGGCAAGACGGAACAACCGTCCGGTCGATGTGTCCATATCCACCACAGAATCCGAAGAATTTGAATCCGAAAGCCTGTCGGATTCCGAATCGTCCGACATTGAGGACAGCCCCTACGCAGACGTGATCCTGCCCAAAACCGAAGACGGCGGACAGGAATATCTGGACGAAACACTGTTCATCGGCGATTCCAACACCTTCCGTCTGGCGGAATACAAGCTGACATCATGGCAGAACAACCTCAGCGCCGTGGGCATGGGCATCCAGCATGTCACAAGCACGCCCTGCATGTATTTTGAAGGGCGCAGCAAGCCGGTGTACGTTGCCGACGCCGTTGCCCTGATGCAGCCCAGACGCATCATCATCACCTTCGGCACAAACAACACCAATTCCACGGATGCTGCATTCCAGCAGCAGTACCGCAGCGCGCTGGACGCCATTAAAAAGGCATGGCCGCACGCGGATATCATCATCAATGCGATCCCGCCGGTTGCACAGACGCGCTCCGGTTCGGCCGAAGTGCAGAAGGCCATTGACGAATTCAACCTCAAGCTTGCCGAGCTGGCGAAAGAGGACGGCTATCATTTCCTGAACAGCAGCGAAGCGCTCAAGAGTGAAAAAACCGGTTTTGCAAAACCCGAATATATGGTTGAAGACGGCCTGCACCTGAACGAAAAGGGCGCTATGGCGTGGATGACCTATGTGCGCATGCACACCCTGATCACCGAGGACCGCCGCCCGGATCTGAAGCCGCTGCCGACGCACACCAAGACGCCGGAATCGGTATTCAACCCGAATGCAAAGGGCGATTCCGATTCCAAGGATGAAAAGGATCTTGTCACCGTAACGTTCCGCATCCGCGAAGGCAAGGATCTCGGCACGCTGAAAGGCAAGCTGGAACAGAAGGTCGCATTCAACAAAGTGTGCGAGCTTGTTACCGCAACGCCCAAGGACGGCTGCGGCCTGACCTGGGGCTGCGACCATGGACGCATCACCGAGATCCACAACGGCAAGCTGAAATTCACCGTCCCCTATGAGGATATCAAGACGGTGGATATCTGGGTCGATTTCCACAAGCACGAATTTACCGACTGGAAGGATAACGGCGACGGCACCCATGTGCGCACCTGCAGCGTCTGCGGCAAAAAGGAAAAAGGCGAGCATGTTGCCGGCAACTGGGAATCGGGCAAGAAGCATTGCACCAAGTGCGGCATCGTACTGGAAACCAAAAACCCGGATTCTTCGAGCACTGCTCCGTCGAAGCCCGATACCTCCAAACCGGACACTTCCAAGCCTGATACCTCCAAGCCCGAAAGCCACACCCATACCGAGGACAGCGGCACGATCATTT
>JAHHSL010000025.1 GCA_020025235.1 Ruthenibacterium sp. | reverse complement strand
TCGGCACTTTCTGCTTTTTCGGGCTTTACCGAATCAGCGGAAACAGACGGAACGCCCGTGCCGGCTGCGGGACGCGCGGGCTTTTGGGCGGGCGCGGCAGGATTCGCCGGAGCCGTGGGTGCAGCCGGAGCGGGGGGAGCAACGGGCGTTTCGGGCTTGCTGTCCGGTGTCTCGGGCTTGCTGTCCGGTTTTTCCGGCTGCGGCGGATCGACGGCCGTATCGGATTTCGCCACAAAAGTAACCGTAAGCACGGCGGTTTCGCCGGCGTTCAGCAGCTCGATCTGCTTGTCGGTCGTGGCGTTGTCCTCCGGCAGATATCCTTCGGGGAACAGGCTTTTGAGCGATACGCCGCTTACGGCGAAATCGTTCGTGTTTTTCACCGTCAGGGTGACGGTGATCTTTTCATCCTTCCGATATTCGGCTTTATCAGTGGTCAGGGTGACCTCCAGCCCATCGTACGCTTCAGACGCGGCAAAGGCGGGCACCGTGATCAGAGAAAAACAGAGAATCAGAAGCAGGAAAATAACCGGTATTTTCTGTTTCATGTTGGAAAAACCTCCATTTCCAAGGCGCTGCCCCGTGTGAAAAGCGGCACGCAGCGCGTTTTGGGATCGTGATATGTCATGGTGGGGCGGTGCGTGTCAAAATCCGCTTCCGGCGGGCAGAGCGCCGCAGACGGCAAGCGGAGCAAGTCAAACCGAAAATCGTCCGCGCAAAAAACATGACCCGGCAAAAAAGCGCACAGCGGCTTTGCACCCCTGTTCCGTGCGGGAAAAGGCAAAGCGGTTTTACGCTGCACACAGTTTTGGCGGACGGTATCCGGAAAAAGAAAAAGCACCTCCCAGCTTAACAGAAATGAAGCAGCCTGTGCGCATGCGGCAAAAGCTGCGGATCGCGTTTGAAATACATGGTTTTACAAAGAGTGTGCCGCCGCAGGAAAAAGTCTGCTCCTGTGGCGGCAGCTTTATATCGTAATCATACATCATTGTCAAAATGATTTCCACATATTTTTGCTATTTTGTTAAAAATTGCGCAAAATAAAATTATTGTGGGGCATTTCTGCGCGACACGGAACAATTTTTGATGAAAAAATTGTTCACGCGGGATGAAAAACCGCAAAAAAGATCCGGCTTTGGGCAAAAGCGCCAAAAGCCGGATGAAAGACCGCATCATTTAATTGTCGGATGTGTTTGCGCTTTCGGCCTGTGCCTTTTGGCGCGCGCGCTGTTCCGCTTCGTGTTTTGAAAAAACACAGCCGCAGTAATCCTGACGGTACAGCCCGTGCTCTGCGGCAAGAACCGTGCTGCGTTTGAACCCGTTTTTCTTTTTGAAATCCGAGGGCAGCCATTTTACATGAAACTGTTCGGCGGCCTGCTGGCCGAGCGTATTCAGCCATTCGGCATTTTTGTGCGGGCTGATCGAAAGCGTCGTGGTGAAATAATCATATCCGCCCTGCTGCGCCACTTTTGCCGCGCGGAACAGGCGCAGCCGGTAACATTCATAGCAGCGCGCACCGCCTTCGGGGATCTTTTCAAGCCCCTTTACGGCAGTGTAAAAGGACGCAGGGTCGTAATCTTCGCACAGGACATCGACCGGGTTTTCATACACGGTCTCCTGAACAAAGCGCCCAAGCTCGGCTGCACGCAGCGCGTATTCTTCTGCGGTGTCGATGTTGGGATTATAATAATGTGCGGTAATGGCAAAGTGCGATGCCAGAGATTCCAGCACAAAGCTGGAACACGGGGCACAGCAGCAGTGCAAAAGCAGCCGGGGGGTATTTCCTTCCTCAGCACGCAGCACTTTTTCCATTTCCAGCTGATAATTGATTTTAACGGGCATGAAACCGCCGCCTTTCCGATTGGTATTGTAACATGTTTTGCAAAACGGGGCAATATTACAAAACGGATAAACATTGCTCAAACTTTGTTCATAACTTTCCGGTATACTGTAACCATGCCACAGAGGAAAAGGCCGCTGCATCAAAGCAGCCCCGAATACCCTCTGAAGCGTGGGACGCAAAGAAGTCTTTCGTCAAAAACGCGCAGCGAAATATCGCTGTTATTGCTTTTTATCTAAGCCGGGCCGCAGAATGCCCGCCCGGCGGCCACCGATTTTCCCGTGAGCCAAAGGCTTCGGGTTTTTATAGATTATTGGTATCTTCATTTTTTCACTTGCTTTTCTTTACTTCTTTTCAGGAAATCATGCGGTCGGCTGAAAAATGCCGGCCGCATATTTCGTTATATAAGCGAAAAGATAAATGAACAGGAAACATTTTCTCGGCAGAGTGCAGAATTTTTGAGAAATACCTGTGAATTTTACCCAAAAGACACGCGGTTGTGCTATACTGAAAGTCGAATACAGTCGGCAGAACGCCGGGAAAGAGGAGTTTCATGGATCAGAAAAAAATTGCGCGGATCAATGAGCTTTCCAGAAAAAGCCGCACGCCAAACGGCCTGACGGAACAGGAAAAGCAGGAACAGGCGGTTTTGCGCAGAGAATATATCGATTCATTCAAAACGTCGCTGCGCAGCCAGCTGGATAATACGGTGATCGTTGATGCAAACGGAAAGCGCACCCCCCTCAAGCCGAAAAAACCGTAAGCCATATCCGGCAGCATCAAGGAGGGGAGGGCGTTTGCATGAGACGGAAAAATGAGAACGAACGGCAGATCCGTCTGCCGGAAAGCTATCTTGAAAAACGACAGCAGGAAGGGGCCGGACAGACGCCCTGGAAAATCAGCCGTAAAGAGAAAAAAGCTGCAAAAAAAGCGGAAAAGGCAGAAAAGAAAGCCGAAAAGA
This sequence comes from Ruthenibacterium sp., assembly GCA_020025235.1. Taxonomy (GTDB): domain Bacteria; phylum Bacillota; class Clostridia; order Oscillospirales; family Ruminococcaceae; genus Ruthenibacterium. The sequence goes on along the minus strand of JAHHSL010000025.1, from coordinate 25,989 downwards.
AGAATAAGCAGCGCCGGCGTCATCCGGTCGTGTTCGCAGCGGTATCTGTTCTGCTGTGTGTGCTTGTCGTGGGCTGTCTCAGCCTGGCAAGCTATCTGAACTATTCCACCCGCAACGACTTTTTGTGGCTGGATCTGGAACAGCTGCCGTACCGGGATGCGACGATCCTTTATGCCCAAGATGCCGCGGGGGAATGGCAGGAATATACGCGCCTGTCTGCAACACAGCAGAAGATCTGGGTGCCGCTTTCCGAAATCCCCGAAGATCTGCAGCATGCGTTTGTTGCGGTAGAGGATAAGAATTTTTACAGGCACTTCGGTGTTTCGATCAAACGTACGGTGTATGCCGTGCTGAACGAAGTGAAGCGGATGCTTACGGGCAGCTACTTCGGCGGCGGCATCAAGCAGGGCGCTTCCACGATCGATCAGCAGCTGATCAAAAACCTGACGCGCGACGACGATGCAGGCGGCCTTGACGGTTATATGCGCAAGGTGCGCGAACTGTGGCGCGCCATTCAAATGGATGCAAAATACGATAAGGATACGATCATGGAAGCGTATCTGAACGTCATCAGCTTTACGGACAATACAGCGGGCGTTGAAGCGGAAAGCATCAAGCTGTTCGGCAAATCCGCAAAGGATCTGACACTGGAGCAGTGTGCGTCGATCGCGTCCATCACAAAAAACCCCGCGCACTACGACCCGCGCAAGCATCCGGAAGAGCACCTTGCGCGCCGCAATTACATCCTGTACGAAATGTGGCAGCAGGAATACATCACCGAGCAGCAGTATCTGGATGCTTCGGCACAGCCGATCGGGCTTGCCCCGGGAACGCTGGAACACAACGAGCCGGAAATCACGAGCTATTTTACCGATCAGGTGCTGCAGGAAGTATCGCAGCAGCTTTCCGAAGCCTATGGGCTGGATAAGGCGCAGACGACCAATCTGCTGTATAACGGCGGTCTGCGCATTTATACCACGGTCGATACCGGCCTGCAGGCGGATATGGAGCGCACCATGGAAAAAAGCTATACCAGCTTCTTCCCGACATACGGGCTGGGTGTGCGCACCAAGGCAACGCGCTACCTGCCCAGCGGCGCGGTTGCCCGTGACGAACAGGGCAATCCGATCATGGATGATGTTGTGGAAATGCCGCAGGCGGCCATGGTCAGTGTCGGCTATGATGGCTCGCTGCGTGCCGTGGTGGGCGGCCTTGGTGAAAAGGAAGTCAGCCGCGGGCTGAACCGCGGCATGGTGCCCCGTCAGGTCGGCAGCACCATGAAGCCGATCGGCGCGTATGCGCTGGCGCTGGAACAGGATAAAATCAACTGGTCCAGCCCGATCCTGGATGCGCCGGTGCGCCAGATCGAGGACGAGGAAACCGGCGAAATGAAGGATTGGCCTGCAAACTTCACCAAGACCTACTCGCAGAAAGAGATCCTTGTGGTGGATGCGCTGGCGCAAAGCATCAATACGGCTGCCGTGCGCGTGGGCGAAATGGCGGGCGTCGGCAATATTTATAATTTTATGAAAAATGATCTGGGGCTTTCCCATATGACGCCGGACGACAAGGATGCGGGGCCGATGATCCTTGGCTCGCAGACGAAGGGCATCTCGCCGTATGAGCTTGCCGGTGCGTACACGATGTTCGGCAACGGCGGCAAACATTCCACACTGCACAGCTATGTCCGTGTGACACAGGGCAGCGGGCGTGAGGTACTGGTGCCGGAAATCGAAACCGAGCAGGTGATCAGCCCCGAAACCGCCTATATCGTGAACCGAATGATGGCGCAGGTGATGCGCGGCAATGGCACGGCGGCGGGATATTCGGTGCGCGGCAAAATGGAAAGCGTCGGCAAAACGGGTACGTCGTCCGATAACCGTGACTTCTGGTTCGTGGGCATGACGCCTTATTATGTGACGGCGACATGGTACGGATACGATTCCGGCTTCGAGCTGAATACCTCGGCCGGGACCCATGCGCCGACTGCGGCATGGAAATATGTTATGGAACAGTCGCAGAAAAATCTGCCGCCGCTGGAATTTCCGGCGTGCGACGGCGTGGTTACGGCAAAGTACTGCACGGAAACCGGCGGGCTTGCCACGCCGAAATGCCGGCGCACGGCAGAGGGCTATTACAAGCAGTCCGCACTGCCGCAGGTGTGCGGCAAGCACGCGGCGTAACCCCGGCAGAAAACCGTCCGGTGCGGCGGAAAATAAAAAGAAAAGGCACGGCGCTTCCCGCTGCGGGAAACGCCGTGCCTTTTGATTTTTGGTAAAACAGGGAAACTGAAAAAGCGCGGTGCAGCCGAAGCTGCACCGCGCTTTGCGTATGCTGGAATGGTTTTGGAAAAGCTTATTTTTCTTCCCAGATCGGCTCCTTGAGCATCCAGCGGCCGTACTGATCCTTATAGAACAGGTCACGGTTATAGAATTTATCCATGATCGCCCAGAATTCCGTTTCGGTATAGCCGCAGAATTCGCAGAAATCACGCACGCACAGGGGGTCCAGTGCGCCGTCGCGCTCTTTGATAATGGGAATGGCCTCTTCGCGCGTCATCATGCCGTAGCGGATGTAGCGTGCGGTGTAATCCGTTGCCGCAGCGTGGCCGAACTTCGGATATTTCAGCCAGGAATGAACCAGGTATGCGCGGCTGTCGATCTGATCGAAGTTTTCGGCGTGGTGGGTGCGGTCCCATTCATGGGTCAGATCATGGAAGCCGTGTGCCTTTGCGATCTGATAGTTCTTGTAGCTGTTCCAGGGAACAAAGTAGCTCAGATAGAACGGGTCGAGCTTATCCAGTTCTTCCTGCGAGGGGGCAAGCGTCAGGGAAAGATCCTTTTCGGTAACGCCGTCGCCGACCAGTTCTTCCATGGGCATGCCGATGGCAACGCCGTTGTTGATCTGTCCGCGTGCGGAATAGGTTTCCTCATCGTCGCAGCCGCCGTATTCAAAGCTGACGTTTTCGCCGTAGCACAGCATCGGCGTGTTGAACTTGGCCGCCATGTGCAGGGGGAAGGTGTAGATCAGACGGTCAAGATACCACGTCGGCTTGCCGTACTTTTCAAAGAATTTGCGCATCAGGATCTTCTGTGCCTTGATATTGGGTTTGCAGGTGATGATCGTGCAGCCGAATTCTTCGCTGATGTTGCGCATGTTGTAGCGCCCTGCGTCCGTCATCGGGAAGTTGTCTTCCACGCTGAACAGGATCGGGTTCATGTGCATAACTTCCTTGAGCATATACACCTGATAGTGGCTGTCCTTGCCGCCGGAAGCGGCAACCGCGCAGTCGTATCCGCCGGGGCCGTTGCAGCCGCGGTATTTATCGCACAGTGCTTCAAATTCCTTCCAGCGTGCATCCCAGTCGACCTGCTTGCGGTGTTCGTAGTGATTGCATGCGCTGCACACACCGTTTTCATCAAACGTGATGCCGGGGCGTGTGTCGGGCATGGTGCATTTTTTGCAATATTTCATGTTCGTAGCTCCTTTTTCAAAAACAGCGCAGAAAGGGCTTCTGCGGCTTGTTTGCAGTTTTATTGTACCCTATTTTGCCGCAGGGCACAAGCAGAAGGCGTGCATCAGTGCACGAAACGTGCGATTTTTTCTTCCATTCGGCGAACGTCCTCTTTGGAAACCTTGGCTTTCTGGATATATCCGTATACGCGCGACGCCGTTGCGGAAAAACCGGGCGCGATGCGGGAAAGCTTTGCCGGGTCGAAGTGCACGGCGTCCATAACGTGCACGCCGATCAGCGCGCAGAATTTCAGCAGATTGAAATGCGGCTTGAACGGCGGCGCAAACGGCTCGTCGCGCGGCGGCTCTTTGTACACCTGCTCCAGCAGGTCTGCCATGCGGATGTACGAGGGCGTTTCGTCCTTGTCGAAATAGCCTTCGATGATCTCCTTGGCAATGGGGAAGGGCCGGTCGTCCGGCGCATCGGCTGCGGCGGCGAAATCTTCGTAATTCGTCACATATTCCGCACCCTTGTAGATGACGGGGTCGTATTCGTGCTCGATCGGAACCGGACGCAGGATGCGGCAGTTCTTTTCGGCAAAATACACTTCCGCGATCGCGGTGCTCATCCAGATAAAAATCTGATCTGCCGCAATGATCCACTGCTTGACGCTGTCGGAAAAAATAACATGGAAGTTCGGGCGCTTTTTGGCAAGTTCATCGAGTGCGGTGCTGTTCCATTCACTGGGGTGGCGGCGGTAAACCAGCTGCACTTCGGGATGTGCGCCGAGATAGCGGTCGAACCAGTCGAGCGTTTCTTTCATGCTGATGCGGTTCGTGCGTGCAAAGCCGGTGAAATCCTCGCCGGACATCACGGAAAGCTCCCTGACCTCCTCTTCGGACATGCTGGCATAGCCGAAGCTGGAAATGTAAAGCATCAGCTTTTTGTCGGGGTCAAGGCCGTGTTCGCGGCACAGCTCTTCCTTGCTTTTGAAATAGCCCTTGAATTCGGGACGCAGGAAGTCCATCATCACGGCGCCCGTCACCGGGCAGTTCTTTTCCTCCATGCCGTGTGCGATCAGGCGCTGCTGTGTCTTTTTGCCCCAGCAGGTCTGCACACAGCGCTTGGCGTTGCCGTTGAAGTTGAACCACGGCGCCTGCTCCTGCGTATCGGAAAGCATCTGCTCCCAGTGCAGGTTGACGATCTTATTGCAGCGCCCGATGTTGTTGTAAACGTGGCTGTTGATGCCGTCATCATCGTACATGCAGCTGGATACCAGCACTTTTGGCTTTTTCCATGTAAAATATTTCAGCTTTTTACGGTCGAGCAGCTGGCGGATCTCCGTGGAATAGCCGCGTTTGGCAAGCTCTGCTTTCAAAAGCAGGATGCTTTCGTATTCCCGGACCGTATGCTCGTACAAAATCAAAAAATCAAGCGCCAAAATCAAGTCTCCTCTCCAAAAAGCAGCTCCGTATAAAGCGGCAGGCCGCGTTCGGTGTCAATATGGAATCCGTCAAAGAACAGATCTTCGGTAAAATCCGGCGGATCGGACCATTCAAAATCACGCACCTCTGCGCCGGTTGCGCGCAGCCGTTCCACAACGGGCTGCATCGCTTTGTCGATGCCCAGCGGTTCGCAGACAAGCTCGCGCATGGCGTCGGCAATCGGCGGCAGGACAAAAACAAGGCGGATGCCGTGCTGCTGACAGTAGTCGGCAGTCTGTTCCAGGCGCACAAGATGTTCTTCGCTGATGCGGTAAATGGAACTGTCCCGGCGCGCCGGGTCCGTCAGAAAATCATAAAGCGAAAACAGCTCATCGTCCGTAAGTTCGCGCGTCAGCGGATACGGCAGACCGTCGCGGTCCGACGAAAGATTCGGGTACACATTGTGCAGATACGTCAGCAGCTGGCGGCGGTGCGGCAGCGTGCGCCCGTCCGCCGTGGTATAATCACGTTCGGTGTATTCGGCCGTTTCGTGTTCGGGGCCGAGATACTGTCCCTCCAGTGTCATCTTCAGGCGGTTGAGCGCTTCCAGATGATAGTTGAAGTTGGTTAAAAACGCAAACGGATTGTGCGTGACCGTTTCGATATTGCTGATGCGGTCGCGGTCGTAATTTTCATTGAGCAGATAGAAGCTCACTTCAAGGTAAACGGTGTCGATATCCGGATTCTGCCGCAGCGCGTGCTCAAGCAGGTCGATGATCTCCTTCTGGCCGGCGCCGCCGAAGGCAAGCGTCGAAAACGGGCGTCCGGTGATCTGCTCAATCAGGTCAAGATCAAAATGCGCCGAGCGGCTGTCGCCCAGAATAAGCGCATTCTGGGGGTCTGAATCAAATGAACGCACACGGTAGATCAGCTGATCCTGCGCCGTGTAGTTGTTTTTCTGGATGCCGAAATAGTTGTACGGCTCAAACGCGATAAAAACGCAGAAATAGAGCAGTACGGGAAGGAAAAACAGGCTTAGTTTTCCGATCAGTCGTTTCAAGGCAAAGGCTCCTCCCGAGCGTGAAAGTAATGGTGGGTAACGATGCGCCGGTCAAAAACCGCCGTAGGCCGTGGATACCGCGCGCCCGTAATAGCCGTTGTTCATCAGGAACGCCGCAAGGATCAAAGCAAGCAGCCCGTAATAGCACAGCCAGCGGACAAGGGGCTTCATGCGGGCAAAGCCTTTGGAAATATCCCCGCCGCCCAGGTGAAAGCGCAGACGGTGATCGGCAAAGAACACGATGCCCGTGCACAGCACGCAGAATGCGAGGTACGCTGCGCCCAAAAGCGGCGTGCTGTTGAACCCGCGCCCCACAGCGGAAAGGATATCGCCCCAAAATGCGGAGGGCTGCCAATGCATAAATTGATGCACCGCGACGTGAAGCGCATCGGAAAATGCGGGGGTGCTGAAAAAGATGAACGCAAACGAAACCGCAAAATAGGTGATGACGTTTTTGGCAAGGCGGGCAAAGCCGTGCGGTTCACGCACCGTGCGCCCGTGTGCGGAATGGAGAAAGTTTTCCGCGATCTGGAACAGCCCGAACAGTGCGCCCCACAAAAAGAAGTTGAACCCCGCACCGTGCCAGATGCCGCTGAGAAGAAAGACGATCATCAGGTTGACGCAGCGGCGCAGAGTGCTGCACCGGCTGCCGCCGAGCGGGAAATAAATATAATCGCGCAGCCATGTGGAAAGGCTGATGTGCCAGCGCCGCCAGAATTCCTGAATACTGCACGAAAACAGCGGCGTTTCAAAGTTGCGGATCAGTTCGATGCCGAAAAGACGCGCCGTGGCAACCGCGATATCGCACCAGCCGGAAAAATCGCAGTAAAGCCAGAACAGATAGCACGGCGTCAAAAAGAACAGCGTCATCCCGTTCAGTGCAAAAAGATTGCCGTACAGCTCGCCGAGTGTCATCATCAGCATATCCGCGACGGCGATTTTTTTGAAAAAGCCGAACAGCATCAGCTGCAGCGAACTGACCGTGCGGCTGTAATCGAACCGGTAGTTTCCGTCCAGCTGCGGCAGAAGCTTGTCTGCCCGTGCGATCGGCCCCGAGGTGATCTGCGGAAAAAAGCTGACGAACAGCGCATAGCGGATAAAATCACGTTCGGCAGGCACCTTTTTGTGAAACACATCCGCAAGGTAGCCCACGGTCTGGAAGGTGTAATAGCTGATGCCCAGCGGTGCGGCAAGCGAGAGCACGCCGCCGGCTTTTGAAGCATACAAAAGCCCCGAGTCCAGAGCAAAGCGGGCGAAGGCATCGGTGAAAAGCCCCGCGTATTTGAAAAAGACCAGCACGGCAAGCTGGATGCCGATGCCGCCCCACAAAAGCGCAAGGCGTGCGCGGTGCGTCTGCGCCTTTTCGAGCCAAAGCCCGAAGCAGTACGCGACAAGCGTGCCGAACAAAAGGAAAAACAGATAGCCGGGGCTGCCCGCGCACAGGTAAAAACACCAGCTTGCGGCAAGCAGCAGCGGATTTTTCAGCTTTTTCGGAACGAGGAACACGGCCCCGAGGCACAGCGGCAGGAACAAAAGGTATGAAATGGTGGTGAACGCCATAAGCGGACATCCTCTCCGTTTATTTAATGGTAAAATCATTCATTCAAAGGGCTGCGGCAAAGCGGGAAGATCCCCGCTGCGGCACAGCAAAAGGCGCACGGAAAGCCGTGCGCATGCAGCGCGCAGAGCGGCTGCAGAAAAGGATTAACTTTTATTATAAGAGAATCCGGCTTGTTTGTAAAGGAAAAGCGGGAGAACCGGCGCACGGACACAGTGCGGCAGAGGTTGAATTTTCGCGCGATTTATATTATACTATGACAGATAGAATCAACATCGGGGCGTATGCCCAAAAACAGAAAAACGGAGGGTCCAGTATGGCGCATACCGTAATGGTCACAGGTGCCGACGGCTTTATCGGAAGCCATCTCACCGAAGAACTTGTAAAAAAAGGGGAGAAAGTCAAGGCTTTCTGCTATTATAATTCGTTCAACAGCTGCGGCTGGATTGATACGCTCGCACCCGAGATCCGCAATGAAATCGAAATCTTTATGGGGGATATCCGCGACCCGAACGGCGTGCGCACGGCAATGCAGGGGCAGGAGCGCGTGTTCCACCTGGCTGCACTGATCGCAATTCCGTTCAGCTATCACAGCCCGGACAGCTATGTCGATACCAACATCAAGGGTACGCTGAACGTGCTGCAGGCCGCGCGCGACCTTGGCACACAGCGCCTTATGGTCACTTCCACAAGCGAGGTGTACGGCACCGCGCAGTATGTTCCCATTGACGAGGAACACCCCTATCAGGGCCAAAGCCCGTATTCCGCAACGAAGATCGGTGCAGACCGCCTTGCGGAAAGCTTCTACCGCAGCTTTGACGTGCCGGTTTCGATCGTGCGCCCGTTCAACACCTACGGCCCGCGTCAGTCGGCGCGTGCAGTCATCCCGACGATCATCACGCAGCTGCTTTCCGGCAAAACGGAGATCAAGCTCGGCAGCCTGACGCCGACGCGCGATTTCAACTACGTTAAGGATACCGCAGCCGGCTTTATGGCGATCGCGGACTGCGAAGCGGCGATCGGCAGAGAACTGAACATCGCAACGGGCCGCGAAATTTCGATCGGTGACCTTGCCAACGAGCTGATCCGTCAGATCAACCCCGAAGCGAAGATCATCTGTGAGGAAGAGCGCCTGCGCCCGGAAAAGAGCGAGGTGAACCGCCTGCTCGGCAATGCGGAAAAGCTGCGCGCGCTCACCGGCTGGGCGCCTGCGTTCACGTTTGAACAGGGCCTTGCCGAAACGATCGAATGGCTGCGCGGCAACCTGCAAAGCTATAAAACCGATATCTATAATGTGTGATGCCGGGATGCACCACGCGCGGAAGGAAAGCAAAATATGCACAAAAGCAACCAATTGAATCAGACAGTGCGCAAGGCTCTGCTGTGGATGCTCGGCGTCACGGTGTTTTCGCTTGGCATCAGCTATGTGTGGCGCGTTGCCTATGAACCGGCCTTCGGCGCGGCGGCGCTTACGCTCGGTACATGGGCCTGTGTGGGCGGCTTCTGCCTTGCCACGGCACTGGTTGTAAAGCTGTGCGGCGGGCGCAAGACGCTCTGCGCGGTGCTTTTGATCTTTCTGCTTGGAACGGCGTTCGCCTTTGTCTTGCCGCCGCTGCAGGCGCCCGACGAAACGGCGCACTTTCTGCGCAGCTATGCGGTTTCCAAAGGATATTTCAACTTTGATGCATCGCGTGATTATTCGGCGGAGCTGGGTGTTTTGTACAAGGCGTTCCCAAGCGCATATTACAATGATTACAGCCGCAGCATCCTGCCGGGCTTTGCGCAGTATTTTGCGCAGCAGGAATCCATGTATGTCGGCGAGACGATGTATCTGCTTTTCTGGCCGTATCTTCCGCAGGCGGCGGGCATCGCTCTGGCGCGGCTTGTCGGCTTCGGTGCGCTGGGTCAGCTGTATGCGGCGCGCATTGCAAACGTCGCCCTGTATGCGGCGCTGTGCTATCCGGCACTGAAAAACTGCGACCGTTACCGCGGCATCCTGCAAAGCGTTATGATGCTGCCGATCGGGCTGCATGTCGTTGCGGGAAATTCGTACGACAGCTGGCTTTTGTGCAGTGCATTCCTTGTTTTCAGCTATTTTGCAAAAAATGAGATCACGCGGCGCGACCTGCCGTTTATGATTCTGGCCGCGCTGCCGTGCAGTGTTAAAATGCCGCAGCTGATCATCGTCCTGATGTGGCTTTTGATCCCGGAATCCCGCTGGCATGCCCAAACGCGCAGGGGCAAGCGGATCTCCCCGTGGCTGGTCGTCGCGGCGGCGTTTGCGGCAGCCGCGCTGTGCTACGGCATTGCAACGGCATATGCGGGCGCGTTCAGCGCCAATTACGGCACGATCGAACGCTGGAACCCGGATGTCTCCATTCCGGGGCAGATCGAATTTGTGCTGAAAAACTTCCCGCGCACGCTTGCGGTGTTCGTCTTTACGCTGTATGAAAACCTGTGCTATCTGCCGGGGCTGGGCGAATTCTGCAACCTTGACGTCGCGATCCCCGCGGTGATGCTGCTTTCGCTTTTGAGCATCGCGATCGGGATGCTGCTGGATATCCACCAAAAGGACGCGGATACGGGACACGCCGCAACCGGCCTTGTGCTGTTCGGCATATTGTACGTCGGCGTTGTTCTGGCGGCGCTGTATGTGACGTGGACGCCGGTGGGCATGGTGCGCATCATCGGGCTGCAGACGCGGTATTTCCTGCCGGCGCTGCCGGCATTTCTGGCGGCGGGCGGCTGGCTTGCGGGACATGTGCTCGCAGTGCGGCCGGAAAGTGCGGAACAGATCCGAAAGACCGGATTCTGGCTGCCGTACGTCACAGCCGCTCTTTCGGCGGTGCTGCTGTTTCAGCACTGCTATATCGGACCGTTTTAAATTACATTTCGGAAACGCCCCGCCCTTTGTGCGGGGCGTGCTCCGGTTTCATCTGAATGGAAAGGGGGCTGTGCAATGACGACAGCAGCTTTGCTTGTGTCGCTTCTGGCGGTATGCGCATACAGCGCCGTGCTGACGCTGCGCTTTCGTGCGCCCGCAGGCACAGCGCCGCTTGCCGTGCTGTGTGCGGGCACGGTATGGATGTGTGCGTGGGGCTATGCGGGGATGCTGATACCCGGCGGTGTTCTGTGGTACGCGGGCGCGGCGGCCGCACTTGGATACAGCATCCGGAAAATGAAAAAAACCGGGGTGAAGCAGTGCGCGGCACGGCTGTTCACGCCGGGTTTTGTGCTGTTTGCGGGGGCTTCGCTGGCGCTGTGCCTGATTTTGAGCTTCCGCCGGCCGATGTTTGTTGCGTGGGATGAATTCAGCTTCTGGGGCACGGCCTCCAAGCTGACAAAGATCCATAATACGCTGTATCCGGCTGTGGAAAGCAATATGTACGGCAAGCTTGCCTATCCGCCCGCGATCCCGCTGATGAGCTATCTTGCACAGTTTTTATCGCCCGCGTTTCACGACTGGGCGGCCATGGCGGGCTATGATCTGATGCTGTGCGCGGCGTTTGCCGCGGTGGTTTCTTCGCTGGAAGGGCGCGGCAGGCGCACAGGCCTTTTTGCGGGCACGCTGTGCCTGCTTCTGCCGCTCTTTTTTGAACCGGCTTCGGTTGCAGGCGGGCTTTCGTTCGTGTACCGTACGCTTTTGTCGGAAACATTTCTGGGTGCGCTGTTCGGCGGCGCACTTGCCGTCTGGTTTGCGGAAAAAGAAAAAAATGCGGGCACGGCACTGCGCTTTGCGCTTGTTTTGACGGTGCTGTGCCTTACGAAGGACGTCGGCCTTGTGCTGATGCTGGCGGCGCTGATGATCGCGGGGATCGACCTGCTTTTCTTCGAGCGCAGACAGTTTTCATTCATCAGACTGCACGGCATGGCGGCTGTGGCGGCGGCACTTGTACTGGTGCTGGTGCTTGCCGGAACGGCATATCCCGGATGGAACCGCTATTTCGGCGCTGCGGTGTCGATCGACCGCACGGCGGGCGATGGTGCTGCGGGGCTGACTATGGGGCAGATCGTCCTCACCGGGGTGCAGGAGCTTTTGGGCATCGGGCGCACCGAGCGCTTCACGACGATCCTGCACCGTATGGCAGGCGCGTATTTTACACGCCGTGTATCGGTGTTCGGCAGCGGCTTTACCACAACGCTTGTGATCCTGGCTGTCTGTGCCGCGGCGTTTTTTGCCATGAAAAAGGGCAGACGCGCAAAAGCCGTTTCGTTTGCAGTCACAAGCCTTGCGGGTCTGGGCGGCATCATGGTGTTCAACCTGTTTGCCTATGTGTATGTATTTGACGAAGCCTCCGGCCTTGGGCTGATCGACTATGAGCGCTATCTGTGCTTTTACTATTTCGGCTGGATGCTCGGGGCGCTGTGCCTGCTGCTGGGGCAGGCCGATGCACCGCGCGCACGCTTTGCCGTTCCGGTGCTGACGGCAGCCGTCTGCACGCTGGGGCTGGTGAATGTGCCGCTTTCCCGCACGCTGCTTGCGCCGGGTGTTGCAAACAGCGATATGCGCGTGCAGGTGAATCAGCGGTGCGAAGAGATCCGCAGCGCATGCGGTGAAAAAGATGTGATTTTCCTTGTTTCGCAGCTGGATGATGCAAACCGCTGGTATCGCTATGCGCACGAGCTGGAGCCGCTGCGCGTGCTGCCGATGCTTGGCGGCACACTTGTCGCGCACGATGACGGAACGTGGGACGCTCCTTCCGTTACGGAAATTTCCCCGGAAGAGCTTAGCGTATGGCTGCAGGAAAAAGGCTGCACTTATCTTTATATCGACCATGCGGCCGATTACGATACGCAGGGCTATACGGCGCTTTTTACCGACGGGCTGCGCGGCTTTTATGACGACGGGGTGCGTTTGTACCGCGCAGTGACGCAGGACGGACAGTACCGGTTTGAACCGGCCGGAAAGGCGGGTGTGCCCTGATGAAAGAAAAATTAAAAAGTAAGGGGAGCGTTTACGCGCTGTGCTATCTGATCGCGGCAGCGGTGTGGCTGATCGGCTGCACGATCTGCGCGGTGCAGGAAAGCGGACTTACACCGTGGCACCCGGAAGAATCCGATTTCATTCTCGATGGCATCAACATCAAGGATAAGGAATATTACGATTATACCGACCGCTATGTGTCGGTGCACGGCGACCCGTGGATGATGTATCCGCAGCCTGTCACCGTGAACGGCGTTTCGTTCCGTCTGCGTGCGTTCCGCGCGACGGGAACGCCAGAGCTTTACTACCGAAGACCGGATGAAACACGGTTTCACCGGATCGCCCCGACGGACTATGACCCCGCGTCGGGCACATACTTTTTCGATACCGGTCTTTTGAAGAACGTGCAGATCCGCATTGACCCGCTTACCACGCCGGGCTGCCTGTTCGATTTGGAGGATCTGACGTTCAATACAACGTTTTCGCTTGCGAAATGCTTTGTTCCGAAGCTGCATCAGCTGGTGCTGCTGGCCCTGCTTCCCGCGCTGTGCGGGGCGTTTGTGCTGGAGCTGAACGCAGCTGTGCAGGAAGCGAAAAAAGCGGGAAACGCGAAAAACAAGGAGGCATAATGCAGTATCTGGACGTACTTCTGGCACTGGCCGCACTTTTGTGTCTGTGTCGGTTTTTCTATAAAAGCTGCGGGATGAACGCCGCGCTGACGCCGCTTGCCGCCATTTCGGCAACCATGATCTGGACAAGCATTGCGGGCGTGGCCGGTGTTTTGTATCCGGCAGTCTGGGCGTATTACATCCTGTGCTTCGGCCTTGGGATCTACACCTTGTTCGATAAAAAAACAGACGGGAAACGAGAAGTGTCGGATTCTCCGGGCTTCTGGTTCTTCCTTGCCGCAAGCCTGATCTGCTTTGTCTATTTCGCGGTGCGCAAACCGATTTTCAGCGAATGGGACGAAGTGAGCTTCTGGGGCACGGCGGCAAAGCTGATGAAGCTGAACAATTCCATTTACACGACTGCCGAGATCGCGTGGGACTGGATCCCTTCGCAGATGCCGGGGCTTATCAGCTTCAGCTATTTTCTGCAGTTCTTCGGTGCCGTGTTTGCACCGTGGAAGGTGCTGCTTGCGTACAATATCGTGTTCTTCGCCATGTTTGCGGCGATGATCGCATGCTTTAACTTCAAAAAGTACAGCATTGCGCTGCCGGTGTGCGTGATCGGCCTGCTGACACCGTACTTTCTTACAGTTTACACCCGCATCATCGAAACCTCGCACATTTATCTGTGCAGCTACGGGGATATCCCCGCCGGCATGATGTTCGGTGCGGTGATGTGCTGGTACTTTGCATGGCGCAGCGGGACGCCGCAGCCGGGAAAATATCTGCCGCGCGGATTTTTCGGTCTGCTGCTTGTGCTGGCAGCGTCCTCGCTCTTTAAGGATAATACCTTTGTTGTGGAGCTTGTTGGCGCGGGCATCATTGCAGCCGATTTCTTCTTCTTCGGGCCGGGATACGGGGATAAAACCCTGCGCCGCCCGAAAAAATGGGGCATGCGCATCTCGTATGCGCTGGCGTGCTTTGCCGCGCCGATCGTCACCTATGCGGTGTGGAACCGCCATATTGCGATCCTTGCGCGTCAGCGTGAGGCAGTGGGTGAAACCGGCAGCACAAGCCTGCCGCTGACGGAGGTCGTGCGCCGCGGCTTTATGATGCTGTTTGCGCCGGAAACCCGAAGCGAGCGTTTTACCCACGCGCTCAACAGCATGGGGGATGCATTCTTCACTTCAAAGCTTTCTGCTATCGGGCCGGGCGTCGTCGTCACGGCGGTGATCCTTGCCATTTTCCTGTTTGCGGGCATTACGGCGGCAGACAGGCTTCACCGCCGCCGCGTATGGGTCGCCATGGGGCTTTCCACCTGCGGCTTTATTGGCTATTACTGGGTGCTGACGCTCAGCTATGCGTTCATCTTCCGCGAAATGGATGCGCTGGGCCTTGCAAGCTATAACCGCTATGTGCAGTCGTATTATCTGGGCTGGTTTATGCTTGCGGTGATGATGCTTGCACTCAGTGCGCGCAGCAGCCGCCCGTACGGTCTTGCAAAAGGCGGGCTGCTGGCTCTTTCCTGCGCGGTGCTGCTGTGTGTTGCGTATCTTGTGAATCCGCGCCAGAGCGTGCTTGCCTATTCCGACAGCCATTTCTATGCCTGGAAGCGCGCACAGACAACGGCACAGGAGATCCGCGATACGATCCCGAACGACGGCAAGATCTTCTATGTGCGTCAGACGGACAACGGGCTTGAATTTTTCAAATACTGCTATGAGCTTCTGCCGTATCAAATGGATCTGAGCTTCGGCGGCGGCGAGATCGGCCTGCCGGAAAACAATGTGAACGGCAATATTTACTACCATGATTACTATCTGCCCAAGGGGGCGAAAAAAGGCGAGGAAAAACCGCTTGATTTCGAGGGGCTTTCCAACTATCTGCGCGAGCATGAATGTAAGTACATCTTTACAGATCAGGTGGACGGCCAGTTCTGCGAAGTGTACGGCGGCCTTTTCACCGACGACCTGGAGGGCGCACAGGACGGCAGTGTGCTGATCTACCGGCGCGTGTCGGAATCTCCGCTGCAATATGAGCCTGTACCCCGTCCGGCGAAGGAGGCGGCAGCACCATGAAAAAAATCAAAGAATTTGTAAAGAAACTGCACGCGCCGATCCCCACACTGTGTTATACGGCGGCGGTCTGCATCGCACTGCTGATCGGGCTTTTCAACTTCGGCTACGATTTTATCGGCAGAATGACGGGCAGCATCCGGACGATCCCGCTTGCGCCCCAGGATTTCGAGCTGGTCAATATCACCGTGCAGGAAAACGGCGAACTGCTTTCCGACACCGATGACCCCCAGCTTGTGATGGATCTGCCGCCCACGCGGGTGCGCCGCATTTCCATGCAGGTGACGTACGACCGTGCGCCGTACGAGCGGTGCGTCTACTATACCAAAAAAGAGGGCGCTGCGTTCAACGCACTGGTGCGCGTGTGGCCCACGGATCTTGACGACAGCAAAACCACGCTGTACGATCTGCCGATCGGCGCAAAGAGCATCCGCATCGACCCGGGCAGCCTGCGCTCGCTGTGGATGAATGTGGAAAGCATCGTCCTGAACCCGCCGCGTCCGGTCTGGACGTATTTTGTGCCCGATGGCGGCGGATTGTTTTACCTTGCCGTGCTGCCGGGTCTGGCAGCGGCAATCATCCGATGGCTGATCGAATGCAAACGTCATTATTTTCATAAATAAAGAGAGGAAGCATGCAAGATGAGTGAAAAGTTCATTCCGCTCAGTGTCCCGAATTTCGCAGGAAACGAAAAAGAATATGTCAACGAGGCCGTTGTCAGCGAGTGGGTTTCCACGGGTGGCAGCAAGGTCGGAGAATTTGAAGAAAAAATTGCAGAATATGTGCATATGCCGCGCGCGGTTGCCTGCAACAGCGGCACTTCCGGGCTGCATCTTGCCATGATGATCGCAGGCGTGGGACGCGGCGACGAGGTCCTGGCCCCGACGCTTACCTTTATTGCGGCGGTCAACCCGATCCGTTATGTCGGGGCAGAGCCGGTGTTTATCGGCTGCGACGACAGCCTGTGCATGAGCCCGAAGCTGGCAGAGGAATGGCTGGCAGCACACACCGAAATGCGGGACGGCAAATGCGTCAATAAGCGCACCGGCGCCCATGTAAAGGCGCTGCTTGTCGTGCATGTGTTCGGCAATATGGCGGATATCATTTCGCTGCGTGCGCTGTGCGAAAAATACAGCCTGCTTTTGATCGAGGACGCGACCGAAGCGCTCGGCACCTATTACACCGAGGGTGCGCTGAAAGGCAAAATGGCGGGCACCATGGGCGACGCGGGCGTTTACAGCTTCAACGGCAATAAGCTCATCACGACAGGTGCGGGCGGCATGGTGGTTTCAAACCATGCGGATTGGGCAGAACACGCAAAGCACCTTTCCACACAGGCAAAGGCGGACGAACTGCAGTTTCTGCATGATGAGATCGGCTATAACTACCGTCTGACGAACCTGCAGGCGGCGCTGGGCCTTGCACAGCTGGAACAGATCGAAGGATTCATCGCGCACAAGCACGAAATGTACGATTTCTATAAAGAGCAGCTCGACGGCAAAAACGGCTTCAGGATCCTGCCGTTCGCAGAGGGCATCCGCTCGAACAAATGGTTTTACAGCCTGTATCTTGAGGATGCACGCCATGACCGCGACGCAGTGATCGAACACCTGAAAAAGCACGGCATCCAGTCCCGTCCGGTCTGGGCGCTGATCAACGAGCAGGCGGATTATGCCCGCAACGAAACCTACGGACTGGAGCTTGCGCAGGATTACCGCGCCAAGATCGTCAACATCCCGTGCTCGACCAATCTGACAAAGGAAGATGCACAGCGCGTTGTGGATGCGCTGCTGGCCCTGTAAAAAAATCGTGATGCAAAAGGGAGAAAAACGGATGAAAGTGGACGACCTTTTAATCAATGAGGATCTTTCGGTGCTGGATACGATGCGCCGTCTGGATGAAACCGGAATGGGCGTGCTTTTCATTGCGCCGGAAGGAAAGCTGCGCGCGGTGGTCACCGATGGCGACATCCGCCGCTATATCTTGAAGCGCCGCCCGCTGGAGGGTGCAGTGCGCGATGCGGCAAACTATTCGCCGTGCGCACTGCCGATCGAACGGCGCAACGAAGCAAAGGAACAGATGAAAAAGCGCAGGATCAGTGCGCTGCCGCTGCTGGATAAAAACGGCTGCGTGCAGGATGTTGTCTTTGCGGGCGGGTCGGATATCGACACGCGCGAAAAGGTTCCGGCGCCCGTTGTCATCATGGCGGGCGGGCTTGGCACGCGGCTGTATCCGTACACCAAAATCCTGCCCAAGCCCCTGATCCCTATTGGAGAGCTGCCGATCGTGGAACACATCATCCACCGGTTTGCGGACGTCGGGTGCAGCGATTTCACGATGATCGTGAACTATAAAAAAAGCATGATCAAAAGCTATTTCAACGATCTGCAGAAGGATTATACGGTGCAGTATGTGGATGAGGACACCCCGCTCGGAACGGGCGGCGGGCTGAGTCTGCTGAAAGGCAAAATTCAGGATACCTTCTTTTTAACAAACTGTGATATCCTGATCGACGCCGATTTCGGGGATATCTACCGCTGCCATAAGCAGGAGGGCAACATCATCACCATGGTGTGTGCCGTCAAGCATTTCACGATCCCCTACGGCGTTGTGGAGCTTTCGGAAAACGGCGGCATCTGCAACATCACCGAAAAGCCGGAGATGAACTTTTTGACGAACACCGGCGTTTATGTGGTGGAGCCTTCCGTGATCGAATCACTGGAATATAACCAGCCGATCCTGTTTACGGATATCATCGCAAATGCGCGTGCACGCGGCGAGCGTGTCGGTGTGTATCCGGTGAGTGAAAACAGCTGGATGGATATGGGACAGCTGGAAGAACTGGATAATATGCGCCGCCGTCTGGAAATGCAGTAAAAGCGCCGCGCATGACCGCCGCAAAGAAAATCAAAAAAACAGCGTAATACACTATAAAACAGGGAGGAACTCGTATGTCAGTTCTTATCATCGCCGAAGCAGGCGTCAACCATAACGGAAGTCTGGAGCGCGCAAAGGAAATGGCGCGCGCCGCAAAACAGGCAGGCGCGGATATCGTCAAGTACCAGACGGCGGTTCCGGAGCTTGTCGTCAGCCGTTTTGCCGAAAAGGCCGAATATCAGAAAGAGCAGACGGGCGCGGGCGAAAGCCAGCTGGAAATGACCCGCCGCATCCATTTCGGGTTCGACTGCCACAAGGAACTGAAGGAATACTGCGAGGAAATCGGCATCACCTATCTTTCGACGCCGTTCGACCTTGCCAGCATTGATTTCCTTGCATCGCTGGATCTGCCGGTCTATAAAATCCCCTCGGGTGAAATCACGAACCTGCCGTATCTGGAAAAGATCGCTGCGCTGAAAAAGCCGGTGATCCTTTCCACCGGCATGAGCACGCTGCCGGAAATCGAAGACGCCATTTCGGTTCTGGAGGACGGCGGCGTCGAGGATATCACGCTGCTGCACTGCAACACCGAATATCCCACGCCGTATGAGGACGCAAACCTGCTTGCCATGCAGGAGCTGGCCGAACAGTTCGGCTGCCGCGTCGGCTTTTCCGATCACACCCTCGGCTGGGAGGCAGACGTCGCCGCCGTGGCACTGGGCGCACAGGTGATCGAAAAGCATTTCACACTGGATAAAACACTGGAAGGCCCCGACCACAAGGCAAGCCTTGAGCCGGACGAGCTTGCGGCAATGATCCGCGCAGTACGCCATACCGAGCTTGCACTGGGCAGCCGCCATAAGCACGTTACCGAAAGCGAAGCGAAAAACATGACGATTGCCCGCAAGAGCATCATTGCGAGCCGCCCGATCGCAGAGGGCGAAGTCTTTACCGAAGAAAACCTGACAACCAAGCGTCCGGGCGACGGCATTTCCCCGATGCGCTGGCACGAGGTGCTGGGGCAGAAGGCAAAACGCGCCTTCGGCGAGGATGAAAAAATCGAGCTGTAAGCAGAATCCGGCCCCCTGCCGCAAAACCGGCGGCGGGATACCGGAATGGGAGGATGAAAGAATGCCAAAGAAAACGCTCTGCGTCATTACGGGTACGCGCGCGGAATACGGTCTGCTGCGCCCCGTGATGCTAAAGCTGCTGAAAAGCAGCGTCATCGAGCCGCGCATCGTGGTAACGGGCGCGCACCTTGCCCCGCAGTTCGGCAATACCGTCAGCGAGATCGAAGCAGATCATCTCCCGATCGACGCACGCATTCCGATCCTCAAATTCGGCACGGGCTCCGCACTTGCCACGTCCCGGACTGTCGCGTATACGCTGGAAGCCTTCACCGATTATTTCAGCACCCGCCGCCCCGATGCGGTTCTGGTGCTGGGCGATCGGTACGAGATCTTCGCGGCGGGTGCTGCCGCGGCGCTGCTGGAAATCCCGCTGGTGCACATCAGCGGCGGCGATGTCACACAGGGCGCGGCAGACGATTGGTTCCGCCACTGCCTGACGAAAATGGCGTCGCTGCATTTCCCTTCATGCGAAGAATACGCGCAGCGCGTCATCCGCATGGGCGAAGACCCCGCCACCGTCGAAAACGTCGGCGGGCTCGGGGACGAAAACCTGCGCAGCCTGCCGCTGCTGTCCCGTCAGGAACTTGCCGAAAGCATCGGTTTTGATCTTTCGCGCCCGTACGCGCTTGTGACATATCATCCCGAAACCGTGGGCGGCGCATCGCCGACACAGCAGTTCGAGGATTTTTACCGTGCACTGGAAGCACAGGGCATTGCGGCAATCTTCACCAAGGCGAACGCCGATGCCGGCGGCAGCCGCATCAACGACCGCATCGACGAAATCTGCAAAGAGCATCCGGAACGCTATATCGCGTTCACCAGCATGGGGGTGCTGCGGTATCTTTCGGCGATGAAATACTGCGCCGTTGTGGCGGGCAATTCGTCCTCCGGCGTTGTGGAAACGCCGACGCTCGGCGTGCCGTGCGTCAATGTGGGCGATCGCCAGAAAGGCCGCATCATCAGTGAAAACGTGATCTGCTGCCGTTCGGATACGCAGTCTGTGTCCGAAGCGTTGCACCGCGCGCTTTCGCCGGAATTTGCGCAGAAGGCGCACCGCGCCGTCAGCCCGTACCACGGCGGCGATACCTCGGGGCGCATCGTAAAGCGTCTGGAAGAATTTTTGCAGAGCCCGCAGCTCGGCAAACCGAAAAGCTTTTATGATCTTCCCGCAGCCGATCCCAATACGGCGTCCGGCTGCTGAAAGCCGCGGGAAACAACAGGAGGAATGAAACTATGGAACTGCTGATCGTCGGTCTTGGCAGCATGGGCAAGCGCCGCGCACGCCTGATCAAAGGCGTGGACGCACAGGCGCATATTTCGGGTGTGGATTTTGCCCCCGCCCGCAGACAGGAAGCACAGGAAAAAGGCATCACCCCGTATGAAAGCATTGCATCGGCCGTGGCGGCACAGCACTTTGACGCGGCGTTTGTGTGCACAGCGCCGATCACCCACGCGGGGATCATCAGCGAACTGCTGGACGCCGGTCTGCCGGTGTTCACCGAACTGAACCTTGTGGATGACCGCTATGACGAGCTGGTGGCAAAGGCAAAGGAAAGGGATCTGCCGCTGTTCCTCAGCAGCACGATGCTCTACCGCGCCGAAACGCAGTACATCAAGCGCGAAGTCCAGGCATTTGCAAAGCCCGTCAACTACATCTATCATATCGGACAGTATCTGCCCGACTGGCACCCGTGGGAAAACTACAAAAACTTTTTTGTGGGGGATAAGCGCACGGGCGGCGTGCGCGAAATCTTCGGCGTCGACCTGCCGTGGCTGCTGGACGCTTTCGGCCCGGTGACGCATGTCTATGCGGAAAAGGATAAGATCAGCGAACTGGAAATCGATTACCCCGACAGCTATTTTGTGACGCTGCGCCACGAGGATGGCACAAAGGGCCTGCTTGCGGTGGACGTTGTCAGCCCGAAAGCGGTGCGCAATTTCGAGGTGTTCGGGGAAGGACTGCACCTGTTCTGGGAGGGCAACCCCAAGGCACTGTACCGCTTCAACCACGACAGCGGCGAAAAGGAGTTTGTCAACACCTATAAAAGCTTTGAGCACGACCCGCGTTACAGCGACAATATCGTGGAAAATGCATATACCGATGAGATCACGAACTTCTTCGGCATGCTCAAAGGCGAAGAAACGCCGCGCTGGTCGTTTGAAAAGGATAAAAAGGTCATCGAACTGATCGAGCGCATTGAGGAGGCATAAGCGGTGAATGTACTGTTTGTCGGCCTTGGCAGCATCGGCACGCGGCATCTGAACAATCTGCACGCCGTTGCAAAGCAAAAAAACATCCCCGTGCAGGCGTGGGCGCTGCGCTCCTCAAAGCGGGCGCTGCCCGAAGAAACGCGCGCGCTGCTTGCGGGGGAATGGGAAGCATTGCCGGAGGATGCGCACTTTGATGCGGCGTTCATCACGAACCCGACGCATCTGCATTTTGATACGCTGAAAATGCTGCGCGGAAAAGCGGACGCGCTCTTTATCGAAAAGCCGATTTTTGAAGCGACAGACCGCGTGCTTTCCGAATGTCTTGCACCGGGGCAGAAAGCGTATGTTGCAGCGCCGATGCGCTGGTGCGGCACGATGCTTGCGCTCAAAAAGCTGCTGCCGAAGCTTTCGGTGTATTCTGCGCGCGTGATCTGCTCTTCGTACCTGCCGGACTGGCGCCCGAATGTGGATTACCGCACCGTGTATTCCGCGCATAAGGATATGGGCGGCGGCGTTACGATCGACCTGATCCATGAATGGGATTACCTTATGGAACTGTTCGGCAAGCCCGAACAGGTGCATAACTTCAAGGGAACGTACAGCCATTTGGAAATCGATTCGGACGATCTTTCCGTATACATTGCAAAATATCCGAAGCTGCTGTGCGAAGTGCACCTTGACTATTTCGGCAGGGAATACCGCCGTTCGATCGAGCTTTTCTGCAAAGAGGGCACGGTCACGGCCGATTTCGGCGCAGGCACCCTGACACTGGAGGACGGCACGGTAACCGAATATCCCGAGCCTGTAAACGAACGCTACCTGCGCGAAATGGCCTATTTCCTCGATTATGCACAAAGCGAAGCGAAAGAAAGCGTCAACACGCCCGAAACGGCGCTGGACGTATTAAAACTGACACTGGGGGAGTTATAAATGGAAAAAAAGCGCGTGCTCATCACCATTTGCGGCCGTGCCGGAAGCAAGGGCTTCAAAAACAAAAATCTTAAGATCTTCGACGGTCAGCCGCTTTCCTATTACAGCCTTTCGGCTGCGGAGCTGTTCATGCAGCAGCATCCGGAAATCGACGTTGATTTGTGCCTGAATACGGACAGCGACCTGCTGATCGACGTCATCACGAAGAAATATCCCGAAGTGACGGTCATTGAACGTCCGGAGGAGCTGTGCGGCGATATCGTGCCGAAGATGATGGTCTATCAGCACAGCCTGCGCGAAATGGAAAAGCGCACCGACAGCCGGTATGATTATCTGATCGATCTGGATATCACAAGCCCGCTGCGCCAGAAAGGCGATGTTTCCGGCGCGTATGAAGTCAAGGAGCAGCGTCCGGATCTGGATCTTGTGTTCTCGGTCGCGCCTGCGCGCCGCACGCCGTACATGAATATGGCAAAGCTTGCGGGCGACCATGTCGAACGCGTGATCGACCACCACTTCACGGCGCGCCAGCAGACGCCGACCGTATATGACCTGAACGCATCCATTTATGTGTTCGAGCGCCGCTTCCTTGTGGAAAACGAAACCGGCTTTTTGTGGGACGGTAAATGCGGCATTTACCAGATGTTCGACACGGGCATCATTGATATCGATTCCGAAGAGGATTATCAGCTGATGGAGGCAATCGCGCATTATCTGTATTCCGCATATCCCGATTTCGGAGCAATTCAACAAAATATCAGAAAGTGAAACGAATATGGCAACACCCAGCGAAAAACATGAAATTCACTGCGCAAAGCGCTATCTTGAATATACCGAAACTCCGTTCTACCGTGCGTTCCGCGACAGGGACAACCCGGAAAGCGAAGATTCCAACTATGCGGTCTTGAAGCGCATGGAGGATGCGGAGGAAAGCCTGTGGGAAGTGGAAAAGTATTATAAGGATATGGGCATTGCGCCCGTGTTCTATTCCAAGCCCGACAGCGTAACACTGGAAGAAAGCCGGAAGTTTTTTGAAGATCACGGCTATACCATTACAACCTTTGTCACACAGCGCATGATGCATCTGACGCGCACAAGCCCCGGAATCCGCATCCATGCGTGCCCGGTGAAGCTGAAATCAGAGCCGCCGCTGACAAGCGGCGAGGCACAGCTGGTTGCCGAATACTGCGGCGAACGCGATTACGGCATCAAGCGCATCAACAAACAGCTTGCGGCAGGCGGGCGCATTTCGTTTGCCTATAATCATGCGGAAATCCCCGTAAGCTTCTGCGTGGGCGAAGAATATGGCGGCGCATTCTGCGTTTCCGATCTGTTCACCTCCAAAAAATTCCGCAGACAGGGCTACGGCGCGGCGGCCATTTTGATGATGCTCAGCTATGCCAAAAAGCCCGAGCGCGGCTATACGGATATCTATCTGCAGGCGGCAAGCGACGATGCCGTGCGCCTGTGCGAACGGCTGGGCTTCCGCGGCACGCCGGTGGAGGAATACCGCGCCCATAAGCTGCCCCCTGTGCCGCAGGGGGAACATCCGGCAGAATGACGCCGGTAAATCGGCAGTTCATCCGGGTGGAAAGAGGGCAAAAGCTTGAGCAGTGAAAAACGAATTTTGGATCTGTGCGTGGATGCGGGCGAAACCTTGCTTGCAAACGGCGCCGAGATCTACCGGGTACAGCAGACTATGGAGCTGATTGCAAAAAGCTACGGTGCGGACAGCTTTCATGCCTATGTCCTGACAAACGGCCTGTTTGCCTCTATGGAGGAGGACGGCCGGCTGCAGAGCGCCGCGGTGCGCAATGCACCGCGCGTGGAAATGAATCTGGGGCGCATTTCGGCGGTGAACGCCCTCTCGCGTGAGATCGTGGCGGGCAGGGTCCCGCTGGAACAGGCGTTTGAACGCCTGCGCACGATCCGCGCCATGCAGGGAATGCCCGGCTGGATGATGGTGCTCGCGTCGATGCTTTCGGCTTCGACGTTCTGCTATCTGTTCGGCGGCTCGTTCACCGATGCGTTTGCGGCCCTGGTGCCCGGCTGTGCAGTCGGGCTGTTCACGCGGCTTTTGTCCCGCACGAAAACACCCGTAAACAAGCTGGTATCCAACATGCTTTCCGCGTCGGTCGTGGCGCTTACGAGCTTTGCGGCGGTGCAGATATGGAACCTTACAGGCACGGCGTGCAGTCTGGATCATGTCATCATCGGCGGCATCATTCCGCTTCTGCCGGGCGTCGCACTGACGAACGGTATCCGCGATGTGGCAAACAGCGATTACCTTTCCGGCATGATCCGTGCAATCGACGCGCTGCTGATCGGCGCGGGCATTGCGCTGGGTGTAGGCGTTGTGCTGAAAGGGCTTGCGCTGATTCCGGGGGTGGTGCTGTGATAGGGGAGCTTGCAATTCAGCTTGTTATGGCGTTCCTGACAACACTGGGCTTTGCGGTGCTGGTCAATGCGCCGCCCAAAGAATTTGTCTTTGCCGGCATCGTGGGTGCCGTGGGCTGGGGCGGCTACTGGCTGTGCATACAGGCGGGGCTTTCCGCTGCCGTGGCCTCCTTTGCAGGGGCGCTTGTGCTGGCGTACCTTTCGCGCGTTTTTTCCGTGGTAAGGCGGTGCCCCGCGACGGTGTACCTCATCAGCGGGATCTTCGCTATGGTGCCCGGTGCAGGAATCTACTATACGGTTTACTATCTCATTATGGATAATGCCGCCATGTCGGCCGAACAAGGCGTGGAAACGATCAAGGTCGCGGTTGCCATTGCAGTGGGCATCGTGCTGGTGCTGGCACTGCCCGGTGGGATGTTCCAAATCTTTTCGCGCCGGAAAAGCAAAGGGGAAAAATGATCGTGAAGAAAATGCAGTTTGTGCTTCTGGTGCTGTTTGTGCTGTTCGGTGCAGCTTCGGCGGATCTTGGCATCCACCTGTTTTCCGGCATTGCGCAGGGCGCGGCGGAGCCGTTTTCCCGCGGCATTGCGGCGCCGCTTCTGGTGCGGTGCGGCCTTGTGACGCCGGAACAGCTGCTTGCGGTGTTCTGCGTGCTGCTGCTTGTGACCGGTGCGCTGTTTGCAGGCAGCATTGCGTGTGCAGCCGGCAGGGCTTTGCAAAGCAAAATGGCACGGGATGGCGAAGAAACCGGAAACGCCAAATCCGGGTTTTAACGCACATGTAAAATAAAGTTGAAAGTGAAGCGTGGGTTTGTGCTATTTTGGGGCAGAATGTTGAAAACAAAACGCCGTTTTCGGCCTATTGTACCGGATATCACCCAATAAAAGCGGGAAAGCCCGAATTTTCAACAAAAAGAAAAAGGACGCTGTTTTTGCATACACCAGATAAAGAAGTAATTCAGAAAACACGAAAACTCTTTCATCTGGTGATGCTCAGCTGATTTGTGTATAATGATTTATCAGGGGTGATCCTTTGGGATTGCCCTTGATTTTTATACCCAACAGGATGTGAGAAACAAATGCTCTGCCTTTTGCCGTCAGAAGGCTTTTCCTGTGAGAATTTCAAACCTTTTGCAAAATAGGAAAGCGTACAGCCCTTAAGAAAAGCTGTTGAAAGATTCATTAAGGGATAATATAATAATGAGAAGCAAAGTGTTAGACTTATCAAAATGCATTGAACACTCTGTGGTATCATCACTGTTATAGGTGACTGAATACAAATCATTGAAGAAAGGTGTGGTTTTTATGAAGATGAATCGTGTATGGAGGGTTCACGCTTCCT
>JAHHSL010000024.1 GCA_020025235.1 Ruthenibacterium sp. | reverse complement strand
AGACCTTTAAGAACAGCCTGACCGGCCTGCCCATGGGCGGCGGCAAGGGCGGTTCGGATTTCGACCCGATGGGCAAGAGCGACGGCGAGATCATGCGCTTCTGCCAGAGCTTTATGACCGAGCTTTCCAAGCATATCGGCCAGTTTACCGATGTGCCCGCCGGTGATATCGGCGTCGGCGCACGCGAGGTGGGCTATATGTTCGGCCAGTACAAGCGCCTGCGCAACGAATTTACAGGCGTGCTGACAGGCAAGGGCCTTTCCTACGGCGGCAGCCTTGTGCGCACGGAAGCCACCGGCTACGGTCTGTGCTACTTCGCGCAGGAGATCCTTACGAACCTGTGCTCCGACAGCTTTGCAGGCAAGAAGGTGCTCGTCAGCGGCACCGGCAACGTCGGCACCTTTGCATGCGAAAAAGCAACGCAGCTCGGCGCAACGGTTGTCGGCATCAGCGATATTTCCGGCTGTGTGTATGAGCCGGAAGGCATCGACGTGGAACTGCTCAAGCAGGTAAAGATGAAAGAACGCAAGCTTGTCAAGGATTATGCCGCACAGCGTCCGAACGCAAAGTTCGATCCGGACTGCCGCAATCTGTGGAAGATGCCCTGCGATATCGCACTGCCGTGCGCAACGCAGAACGAGCTGAACGGCGAAGATGCACAGGCGCTGATCGCAAACGGCATCAAGCTTCTGTGCGAAGGCGCAAACATGCCCTGCACGCCGGAAGCGGTTCAGGCATTCCAGAGCGCCGGTATCCCGTTCGGCCCCGCAAAGGCAGCGAACGCAGGCGGCGTGGCGACAAGCGGCCTTGAAATGAGCCAGAACAGCCTGCGCCTTTCCTGGAGCTTTG
Organism: Ruthenibacterium sp.; assembly: GCA_020025235.1. Lineage (GTDB taxonomy): Bacteria > Bacillota > Clostridia > Oscillospirales > Ruminococcaceae > Ruthenibacterium. The sequence continues at coordinate 29,989 of JAHHSL010000024.1, read as the reverse complement.
CCGAAGTGGACGAAAAGCTCAAGGGCATCATGAAGGGCATTTTTGAAAATGCATACAAGGCGTCCGAAGAATGCGGCGTACCCGGCAATCTGGTTGTCGGCGCAAACGTTGCAGGCTTTATCAAAGTGGCGGATGCAATGCTCGCACAGGGGATCGCGTACTAAGATTTCATGTATCATCAAACGGGGATCGTGTGAAGCGGTCCCCGTTTTTTATAAGGAGAAAACAGCATGATGCTGACGTTTACCGTAACAGCACAGGAAAACGGGATGATGCTGCGGGATTTTCTGCGCAGCCGCAGGGTGTCATCCTCTTTGATGCGCACCGTAAAACGCTCCGGCGGCTTTTTCTGCGGCGGGCAGCCGATCCGTGCAGATCAGCGTGTGGAACAGGGGCAGACCGTGCAGTTTGCGCTGCCGCCCGAACCGCCCACGGACGTTGTGCCCCAGCAGCTGCCGGTGTCGATCGCATACGAAGATGAACACACGATCGTATTCAATAAACCGGCGGGGCAGACCGTGCACCCGACGCGCGGCTATGCAGACGGCACCCTTGCCAATGCGTACTGCGGGCTGATGCAGAAAAGAGGAGAGAAAAACGCGGTGTTCCGCCCTGTAAACCGCATCGACAAGGGAACATCGGGGCTGGTGCTCTGCGCAAAAAATGTGTATTCGGCCTCGATCCTTGCACAGAATGTGCAGAAAGTCTATTATGCGGCGGCGCAGGGCGAGCTGGAAGCGGAAAACGGCGTGATCGATACGCCGATTGCATTGGCACATGGTTCGATCATCGAACGGTGCGTGTGCGGACAGGGGCAGCCGAGCCGCACCGAATACACCGTGCTTGCAAAAGGCGGCGGGCATACGCTGCTGCGGGTCGTGCCCGTGACGGGGCGCACGCATCAGATCCGCGTGCATTTTGCGTCCATAGGGCACCCGCTTGCGGGGGATGACATGTACGGCGGCAGCACGCAGCTTATAGAGCGGCCGGCGCTGCACTGCGGGCAGATGACGTTCCGTTCACCTGCATATCCGGCAGAGCAGCAGGTGTGCGCATCCTTTGCACACGATATGGAAACGCTGCTTTTTCAGTGCGGAATGTACAGAAAAAACGGAGGAAACGGAATGGCATCAGAATTGCAGATCCTTTGAAAACCATCCCGGAAACCATCCCGAAAGTTGCAATAAAATAAGAATCGTGTATAATAATTAGAATTAGGCCTTTTTGGCCGTTTGATGAAAAAAGGAAAAGGAGGGAGTCATTTATGGAATCAAAGGGTCGCCGGATGCCGGCCGACAATTCGGTTTTCCATGTGATTTTAAGCCTTTTCGGGGATCTTTTTTATTTTGTAGGGTTGGAATCGGAATATGCGCTGCTGCGTCTGGCGCGGGGGATCCGCGCGGGGGCAAAGGCACTTCGGGATAGTATACACTGGCTGATCGTGTTTGCAGTCCGCACCTGCCGTCCGTTTTTTGCGGCGGTGCGGGAAGATCTGCGTGCCCCGTGGCGGCAGATGCGAAGCGGCATCCGCAATGCGTTCCGGATCATGCGGGAGGAACAGGACGCGGGCGTTTCGGCCGCCGGAAAGGGAACGGCGTATTTCCTGCGCGGAGTGGTGCAGAACCGCAGGCTGATCACGCGCGGGCTTGCCTATCTGCTGCCGATCGGCGCACTGGCGGTGCTGGGCATTACGGTGAACAGCATCCTGTCGTCCACGTTTGCGCTGCGGGTGGATTACCGCGGCGATTTTGTCGGCTTTATTGAAAACGAAAGTATTTATGATGCCGCACATAACGACATCATGGATCGTATCCAAAACGCAAATACGAAAGACGACTGGAAGGTGCATCCGGAATTTTCGATCACGATCGTGGACCGCGCCGCGCTGTATTCCCAAAAGGAGCTGACGGATAAGATCATCGAAACATCCTCGGCTGAATTTATGGAGGCGACGGGCGTTTATGTCAATGATGAGCTGATCGGCGTTACGAATGAATCCAAAGAGCTTTCCGCTGCGATCGAAAGCCTGCTGCAGCCCCTGCGGGAAGAACATGCGGCCGAACCGGGCTGGCGTGTCGAATTCCAGCAGGACGTACAGCTGAAACCGGGGCTTTACTTTACTTCTACCGTTGTCAGCCTGGATTGCCTTATGGCGCGCCTGCACGGCGAACTGCCGGTGAACCTTTCGGACGGCGGCACACTGGAAGGCTGGGATATGCTTGGGGTGCAGGCGGTGCACAGCATTTCCCGCGTTGTGACGACCCAGGCCGAACCGGAAGTCATTTATGATGCGCAGCTCCGCTGGGGCAAGGAAATCATAGAACAGGAAGCTTCGGACGGACAGACCGAGCTGTTTGAGGATGTTGTCTATATCGACGGCGTGGAGGTGCAGCGCATCGAAACCAGCGAGCCGAATGTGATCGTTCCGGCTGTGCCGCAGATCACGCGGTACGGCACATACAATCCGTACGGCGGAAATGCGGGCGACCCGGCAACGGGCACCTTTGCATGGCCTGTACCGGATTACCGCGGCATCAGCCGCTGGGCAGGCACCGGCTGGCCGGTGCACCGCGGGGTGGATATCACCGGTTCGATCGGAACGGTGATCGTGGCGGCCGATAACGGCGTGGTGGAAATTTCCATGGACGCCGAGGGTATGGGCGGCGGCATGTGGACGTATGGCAAATTCATCAAGATCGACCACGGAAATACGTTCTCGACCGTATACGCGCACTGCTCGGAGCTGCTGGTGAACAAAGGGGATTATGTGGTGAAAGGCCAGCCGATTGCAAAGATCGGCGTGACGGGCAACACATCCGGGCCGCATCTGCACTTTGAAGTTCAGGTGAACGGCAAGTGGATCAATCCGCGTCCGTATCTCACGGTCCCGAAATAATACAAAATGCGGCCGGACCGGCGCGCTTTCCTGCCCAAATGATATGGGCGGGAAGGGGCGCGGTTCGGTCGTATCCCTTTAAAAATGTGGTAAATGATAAAATTTGTTGCCAAAACAGGGAAAAACAGATATACTATAGAACGAGTGCAGGATAAATTTTGGTGTATTCGGAAAATTTGCGTTTTCCGATGAAAAAAAGGAAATTCCGCTTTTATTTTGCATGCAGTCAGTGTATACTAAGAAAGTTGCAGTATGCTTCATTCAGGGCCTTCATGGCCCGATTTCATAGAAATTTACTCAAAGGAGAGTACGTCGATTGGAAAAGTTTGTCATTCACGGCGGGAAACCGTTGGTGGGCGAAGTTGTGATCAGCGGCGCTAAAAATGCGGCGGTTGCCATTTTGCCGGCAACGATTCTTGCGGGCGATAAGTGCATTATCGAAAATCTGCCCAACATCAGTGACGTCAGCGCTTCGGTCGAAATCCTCAGCGCTATGGGTGCGCAGGTTCGTGTCATCAATAAACATACACTCGAAATCGATACGGCTCATGTCAACAGCACGATGGTTCCGGATGAGCTTTCGCGCCAGATGCGTGCCTCGTATTATTTTCTCGGCGCACTGCTCGGCCGCTTCAAAAAAGCGACGGTGGCAATGCCCGGCGGCTGCGATCTGGGCCCGCGCCCGATCGATCAGCATTTGAAGGCGTTTGCTTCGCTTGGTGCAAGTGAATCCGTGGAATACGGCATGATCGGCGTGGAAGCGGAACAGCTCATCGGCGAAGACGTGTTCTTTGATACCGTTTCCGTCGGCGCAACGATCAACGCAATGCTTGCGGCAGTTATGGCAGAAGGCCAGACCGTGCTGGAAAACGTCGCAAAGGAACCGCATATCGTAGACGTTGCAAACTTTTTGAATATGATGGGTGCCGATGTGCGCGGCGCCGGTACGGATGTGATCAAGATCCGCGGCGTGAAAAAGATGCACGGATGCACCTATTCGATCATTCCCGATCAGATCGAAGCGGGCAGCTATATGGTGGCCGCAACGATCACGGGCGGCAATGTGCTGATCAAAAACGTGATCCCGAAGCATCTGGAACCGATCACAAGCAAGCTGGAAAAGGCGGGCGCGCTGATCGAGGAATTTGACGATTCCCTGCGCATCAGCCGAACCGGCGACCTTAAGCCGCTGAATATCAAAACGATGCCCCATCCGGGCTTCCCGACGGATATGCAGCCGCTGATGACGGTTCTGCTTACGCTTGCAAAGGGCACATCCATTATCACAGAGGGGATCTGGAAAAACCGGTTCCGCTATGTGGATGAAATTTCCCGCATGGGTGCAAACGTTCAGGTGGACGGACAGGTCGCCGTAATTGAAGGCGTGCAGGAGCTTCTGCCTGCACCGCTGCGCGCATCCGATCTTCGCGCCGGTGCGGCGCTGATCGTTGCAGCGCTTGCAGCCGACGGCATTTCGGAAGTGGATGAGATCAGCCATATTCAGCGCGGATACGAGGATATCGTGGAAAAGCTGCAGGGTCTGGGCGCGGATATCAAACAGGTGAATATCCCCGATAGCGCGGCACGTCAGGCAGCACTGTAAAAACAATGGGAAGGGGCTTTGAAAGCCCCTTCTTTTTTTGAGGTTGAAACGGAGGACTTCATGGCACAATTTACGACACTGTATTCCGGCTCTTCCGGAAACAGTGCACTGGTGGAGGAAGACGGGCGCTTTCTGCTGGTAGATATGGGCAGAAGCTGCCGGATGACGACAAATGCGCTCAAGGCACTGGGGCTTGCGCCGGAAAATCTGTGCGGGATCCTGGTGACGCACGAACATTCGGATCATGTATCCGGCCTTGCGATTTTCTTGAAATATCATCCGGTGCCGGTGTATGGAAGTGCACCGACGCTTGAATATCTTTTGTCGCACGGGCTTGTTCCGGCTGATGCGGTGCTGATCGACATTGACGGAAGAACGCAGGACGTCGGCGGCTTTTCGGTGCAGAGCTTTGAAACGAGCCACGATTCTGTCGCGTGCCGCGGATACCGCATCACTACGCCGCAGGGCAAGGTGGTTTCCATTGCGACGGACCTTGGCTATGTAAGCGACGAAGTACTGGCAAACCTGCTGCTTTCCGACGTGGTGGGGCTGGAATCGAATTATGACCGCGGCATGCTGATGGCGGGGCCGTATCCGTACTATCTGAAAACGCGCATCGCATCGCCCAACGGACACCTGAGCAATGACGACTGCGCCGCGGCGATCGTGATGCTGGCGCAGAACGGGTGCCGTAATTTTTCGCTCTGCCACATCAGCAAGGAAAACAACACACCGGAGCTGGCATTGGAAAATGTGCGCGCCGCCATGCATGAAGCAGGCTTTGCAGACAGCACGCAGTATACGCTTTATGCGGCGATGCGCAATGAGATATCGCCGGTGATCGATTTTTAAATACATACGCGGACGATAAACGGAGGAATGCATCGTGCAGAACATAACCGTCATCGCACTCGGCAAGCTGAATGCGGATTACTTTAAAAAGGCGGCAGCCGAATACGAAAAACGCCTTTCCGCTTACTGCAAGCTGAAAATCATCGAGCTGCCGGAAGAAATGATCGCGGAAAAGAACGCTTCGCCCGCCGTGATCGAAAAGGCACTGGAAAAAGAGGGCAAGGCGATCCTTGCGGCGGTGCCGAAATCCAGTGCGATCGTGGCGATGTGCATTGAGGGAAAGCAAAAGACAAGCGAGGAGCTTGCAGAATATCTGCAGCAGCGGGCGGGAAGCGGTGCGGGCGGCGTTGCGTTCGTGATCGGTTCTTCGCACGGGCTTGCGGACAGCGTGAAAAAAGAAGCCGCCGTCCGTCTTTCCATGAGCAAAATGACATTCCCGCATCAGCTTGCGCGCGTGATGCTGCTCGAGCAGATCTACCGCGCCTATTCGATCAGCAGCGGCGGAAAATATCATAAATAAAGCAAAACCCGCATAAAGACAGTGCGTCCTTATGCGGGTTTTGAACTGAAGAAAAAGAAAATGCATTGCAAATGCAAGCGCCTGTGATACAATATGCGTAACGATTCACAAGGGGGATCCAATCGGTGAAAAGATTGTTTCGATACTTTGACGGCTACCGCAAACAGCTGATCCTGGGGCCGGTTTTCAAGCTGACAGAAGCGATACTGGAACTGTTTGTTCCGCTTATCATGGCTTCGATCATCGACAAGGGCATTGCAAACGGGGACGTGCGCTTTATTATCGGGCACGGCGTCCTGCTGCTGCTTTTGGGGGCAGTGGGGCTTGGGTGTGCGCTGACGTGCCAGTATTTTGCGGCGGTGTGTGCGCACGGCTTCGGCCGCAGCCTGCGGCGGGATCTTTACCGGCATGTCTTTTCACTTTCGCAGGAACAGTGCGGAAAGATCGGAACAAATTCGCTCATCACGCGCCTGACAAACGATGTGACGCAGGTGCAGACCGGCGTCAACATGTTTATCCGGCTCGCGGTGCGCGCACCGTTTTTGACGATCGGTTCGATCGTCATGGCGTTTACGATCAACGCCAAAATTGCATTGGTGTTTTTGGTTTCCACACCGTTGATTATGCTGGTGCTGTATCTGGTCACAAAGAAAAGCCTGCCGCAGTATGCCCGTATTCAGCGCGGGCAGGATACGATCGCACGTCTTTCGGGCGAAAATCTGGAGGGTGCGCGTGTGATCCGTGCCTTTTCCAAGCAGGAGGACGAGATCCGCGATTTCCGCAGGGCGGGGGATGACCTTGCCGCGCTGACGGTGCGCGTCGGACGTCTTTCGGCACTGCTCAATCCGGTTACATCCGTGATCGTGAACCTTGCTATCGCCGCCATCGTCTGGGCGGGTGCCGGAACGGCGCAGACCGGCGGGATCGAACAGGGTGAGATCATTGCACTGGTGAATTACATGACCCAGACGCTGCTGGCATTGATCGTACTGGCAAACATCATTGTGGTGTTCACAAAAGCCCTTGCGGGTGCAAAACGCATCAGCACGGTACTGGAAACGGAAAGCTCGATGCCGCAGCCCGAGCAGGACGGCACAGAGCCAAAGGGCGCGGACTGCATCCGGTTTTTTCACGTCAGCTTCCGATATCCGGATGCGGGGGAAGATGCGCTGGAGGATCTTGATTTTTCAGTAAAGCGCGGGCAGACGCTTGGCATCATCGGCGGCACAGGCTGCGGCAAAACCACCACGGCACGGCTTTTGTGCCGCGCATATGATGCATCGCAGGGCACAGTGCTGATCAACGGCGTCAGCGTGCGGGAACGGTCTGCCGCCGCGCTGCATAAGAAAATCGGCATCGTGCCGCAGACACCGCGCCTTTTCACGGGCACCGTGCGCAGCAACCTGACGCTGGGCGCAGACGTGCCGGATGCGCAATTGTGGCAGGCACTGGAGATCGCGCAGGCCGCGGATTTTGTGCGGGAAAAGCCGGGTGCACTGGATGAACCGGTGCGCGAGGGCGGCAAGAATCTTTCCGGCGGGCAGAAGCAGCGCCTTGCCATTGCACGCGCGCTTGCGAAAAGACCGGAAATTCTGATCCTGGACGATGCTTCGTCCGCACTGGACTATGCGACGGACGCGGCGCTGCGCCGTGCGCTGCGGGAAAAGACGCAGGGCATGACGGTCGTGATGATTTCACAGCGCGCTTCGGCGCTCAAGCACGCAGACCGGATCCTGGTTCTGGATGACGGACGGCAGTGCGGCTTCGGCACGCATGAACAGCTTTTGGCCGAATGCAGCGTGTACCGTGAAATCTGCCGTTCGCAGGGGATCGCGGCAAAGGAGGCGGCGGAGTGAAAAGGGTTGTTTTAAAGCGTGTTGTGCGCTATGCAAAGCCGTACCGCGGCTGCTTTGCAGGCGGCTGCGTGTGTGCGATTTTCTATGTGCTGTTCACGCTGCTCGGGCCGGTGTTCATCGGCAATGCCGTGGACTGCATCCTCGGCGCGGGCAGAGTGGATTTTGCCGGAGTGACAAAGTGGCTTTTGCTGCTGTGCGCTTCGGTTTTGCTTGCGGCGCTGAGCCAGTGGGAGATGAACGTCTGCACCCGAAAGCTTTCGGCGGCAGTTTCCAATGATATGCGAAGCGATGCCTTCTGCGCCGTCAGCCGCGCGCCGCTGCGCTGTATCGACGGACATTCCCACGGGGATATCATCAGCCGCCTTGTCAACGATGCGGATTTTGTATCGGACGGCCTGCTGCAGGGGCTGACGCAGCTTTTGCCCGGTGTGGCAACGATTCTGGGCACACTGGTCGTTATGCTGGTGCTCAATCCGGTGATCGCGCTTGTCGTTGTGCTGGTCACGCCGCTTTCCATTGCGTTTGCGGGCTTTGTGGCAAAGCGCACCACGGGATTTTTCCGTGCGCAGAGCGAAGCGCAGGGGCGCATGTCCGGCTTTGTGAACGAAACGGTATCGGGGCAGGACGTCATCCGCGCGTTCGGCAGCGAGGAGCACTGCTTTGAAGAATTGGATAAAATCTGCGATGAGCTGTACGAGACGGGTCGCAAAAGCGTGTTTTATTCCTCCGTGACAAATCCGGGCACACGCTTTGTCAATTCGATCGTCTATGCGGCGGTGGGTGTGATCGGCGCGCTTTCAGCGGTCAGCGGCAGCATCACGGTCGGACAGCTCAGCTGCTTTCTGACGTATGCGAACCAGTATACAAAGCCGTTCAACGAAGTGACGGGCGTGCTCGCGCAGATACAGGCGGCTGCGGCAAGTGCAGAGCGCATCCTGCAGATCATTGACGAATATCCCGCCGAAGAGGAAGCGCCGGATGCGCTGCAGCCGAACACATGCGGCGGACGTGTTTCCGTGGAAAACGTGTGCTTTTCTTATACGCCGTCGGTGCGTCTGATCGAAAATTTCAATCTTGAGGCAAAGCCGGGACAGCGGATCGCGATCGTCGGCAAAACAGGCTGCGGCAAAACGACGCTGATCAATCTGCTGATGCGCTTTTACGATGCCGATTCCGGTACGATCGCCGTGGACGGCACGGATATCCTCCGGATGAAGCGCAGCGCGCTGCGCGGAATGTACGGTATGGTGCTGCAGGAAACATGGCTGAAAAGCGCAAGCGTCCGTGATAATATCGCGTACGGCAGGCCGGATGCATCGGATGAGGAAATCCGCAGCGCGGCCAAAGCGGCGCATGCGGACGGCTTCATCCGGCGGCTGCCGCAGGGCTATGATACAATCATCACACCGGGCGGCGGGAACCTTTCCGCAGGGCAAAAGCAGCTTTTGTGCATTGCGCGCATTCTGCTGTGCCGCCCCGAGATGCTGATCCTGGACGAGGCAACGTCGAACATCGATACCCGGACCGAAATGCTGGTGCAGAAGGCGTTTGAAACGCTGATGCAGGGGCGCACAAGCTTTGTTGTGGCGCACCGCCTTTCCACGATCGAATCGGCAGACAGGATCATCGTTATGGATGCAGGGCGCATTGCAGAGCAGGGCACGCACGAAGAACTTCTTGCGAAAAACGGCGTGTATGCCAATCTATACCGCAGCCAGCTTGCGGCGGAATAAAGAAACCCCGATGAGAAGTTTTTCTCATCGGGGTTTGCTGCCTGCGGCAAAGGTTACAGCTCAAAATCCTCGGGGCTGAACGAGGGCATCTGCGGCAGCCGGTGCGGCTTTCGGCGCAGCGGGTCATACGAAAACAAGCTGCAGTGGTCAAACGGCTGCACTTCCCCTTTCTTAGGGCAGTGAAGTGTATCGTCACTGCGCAGCTCGGAATGGGAGCAGTAGGAACAGGAGGGAGAAACACCCTGCCCGAACAAAGGCTTGTGAAACATGAAATCGTCCCTTTCAAACCGACGCAGGCACTGCGCCGTGGAATAATTCTATTATACATCGTTTGAAGCACTTCGTAAACTGCCGTGCGCAGGAAAAAGCCCGCATGCAAGTGCACACAGCAAAAACAGAAAGAACAGAACGTCAGCGGGCATGCGCACAGCAATCAGCGGCCTTGCACCGATATTGGCTTCGGCAGCCAGCGCGCGGGGAAAGCATTTGGCAAGCAGACGGAAAAAGACAAGCGCGCACGGCAGATGCAGGATGCGCGAAAGCAAAAGAGGGCGCAGAGAGATCGACGGCGATACCAACGCCCGCACCTGCAGGAATACACAGCCGCCCATAAGGCTCAGTGCCGCACAGCACAGTGCGCTGCGGTACGGGCCGTTTGTTTCGCAGGCGGAGCGGCATGCGGAGGTGACCTCCAGAAAAACAGAGGAAAGATAGCGCAGTGCGGGGTCTGCACCCGCCGGTGTGAGCAGATGCGTCAGAAAAGAAAAGAACGTCACGGTGCCGCACAGCATCAAAACGGCGCTGACGCTGCTGCGCACCGCACCGGAAAAGCTCGCTTTGCCCGCGGTGTGCTCATGCGGGCTTTCGGCTTCGTCTGCGTCCTGCCCGCCGCCGGTTCGGGCAAAAGCGCCATGCCTGCCGCGCATCAAAAAGGACGCCGCGACAGCGCATACCGCCTGTGCGCCGAGCTGCGACAGGAAAAGAAGCCAGCCCGCATCGGCGCTTTTCAGCATCATCACGCCGATGCCGTTTACCACAAAGCCCGGCCCTGCGATGACGCAGCAAATCAGCATCTGCTCTGCCTCGCGGCGCGTCAGCTCGCCGGAGCGGTAGAGGGAATCCACGGCCTTGGCGCCCGGCGCAAACCCGCCGAGCAGGCCGCAGACAAGTGCGGCACAGGCTTTTCCGCTTTGGATGTGCAGCAGCTTCAGAAAAGGATTCAAAAAGGAAAAAAGACCCGCAAAGCGGCTTTCCAGCAAAAGAGAGGAAAGAACCATAAACGGGAACAGTGCAGGGATCAGTGTTTCGGCACAAAGAGAAAGCCCGGCTGCCGCACCCGCCGCCGCAGTATCCGGACGGAGAAAAACACCGGCACAGGCAAACAAAACAAGAAAGGACCACAGCCATTCTGCAAATGCACGTTTTCGTTTCAGCAAATTCATAAATCGACCCTCCCTCACGATATATATGATTTGAAGAAACAAAAAAGCAGGGAGTGCGGCGGATGCGCAGAAAAAAGAAATGCAGAGAAGCTTATTCCGTTCGCCGGGCGTTCGGCTTCGGCATGCAGGAGATCAGCCAGACATTATACGGAAGGCCGGCGCTGCATCTGGAATGCGGCGGCACGGCGGAAATTGAAAACTGCAGGGGCATCCTGCAGTACGATGACCGGAACCTGAAACTGGATATGGGAAATATGTGGATGCTGCTGGAGGGAGACGGCCTTGTTGTGGAAACCTACCGTCAGTCGCGCATCACGGTGCGCGGACGCATCTTTTCTGTTCGCTTCGGAGGAGAGGGGGAACAGCGCGGATGATGAAACGTCTTGTGCGCTATCTGGAAGGAAAGGTCCGGTTTGAAGCGGAGGGCGGGCGGTGCGAACATTTTATCAATGAATGCGAGCGGGCGGGGCTGGCACTGGAAAAAATCAGCCCGACACAGACAGGATTCACCGCGTCGACAACACCTTCCGAGTACAAAAAAATGCGCAGTCATGCCCGCAAAAGCCGGTGCAGACTGCGTGTGACGGAAAAATACGGGGCATATTTCGCGCTGCACGCGTATCGAAAGCGGCGCGGCATCCTTGTGGGGCTGATATTCGGAATGATATTGCTGTTTTTGGGGCAGAATCTGATATGGAACATCAGCTTTACCGATTTTGAACCCGAGCAGGAGGCCTATATCCGGGAGCGGCTGTTTGAAAACGGGATCTATGAGGGAGCTGTCCGGGACAGGGAAAAGCTGATGAGCGCGGCGGCAGACATTTTTGCGGGGACGGAAGAATACGGCTGGCTTGCGCTGAACTTCGTCAAGGGACGCCTTGTTGTGGAAAAGACAGACCGCATCCCGACACCGCAGCTGATCGGGCAGGAGTATACCGATGTCATTGCGGCGGCCGACGGGCTGGTGCAGAGCGTCGAGCCGCAGGGCGGCTTTGTCTGTGCGCGTGCGGGGCAGTATGTGGCAAAGGGGCAGGTGCTGGTGCAGGGGCTGCGCATCGGGGAATACGGCAAAACGGACTGCACGCATGCGCAGGCGCGCGTTATGGCGCAGGTGGAAAAAACATACCGATGCACACAGCCGCTAAAAATCCGCTTTCGCACGCCCTTGCAGGAAAGCAGGACCTATTACAAGCTGTGGCTGCCGTGGGGCGGGCTTGCACTTTACCGAAACATCGATGCGCCGCCCTCAGCACAGCAGACCGTGCGCCACCGTCCGGCGGCGCCGTTCGGCTTTCATCTTCCGGCGACGATCGAGGAAATCACCGTCCGCGGGCAGAAGGATGCCGAACAGCTGCTGACACCCAGGCAGGCGCAGGAAAGGGCCTATTCCCGCATTTTGGATGAAATGCGCGGTGAATTTGGCAGCTTTACCATTCTGGAAGAGGAAAAGCAGGCGGAAAGCACAAAGGACGCCGTGGTGCTGACTGTGCATGTGCGGTTTTTGACGGATATTGGCAGAATGGTTCCGGGCACTCCGGTGGAGGAAATGGAGCTGCCGAAGCCGGAAGAAGAATGAACCTGTGAAAAAACTGTAAAAATGTGGAGTATCTGCACAAAATACTCTTTCAATTTTCAACAAATGTGCTATAATTGAATCAGCTATAGCTGGAAGTGTTTCCGACGCGGCTTGAAAACAGGCAAAAGAGCACGCCGGACCCTGCACAGCCGCAAATATCCAAACCACGGCAGAGCTGCGCCGCAGTATATCTGCCGTGTGTAAATTCAGATAACAAGAGGTGTTGAAATGGCGCAGACAGTGCTTGAACTGGATTCGATCGATACGGCACTTGCCATTTTTGGAAGTTGTGATGAGAATATCCGTCTGCTGGAGCAGACGTTTCAGGTGACCGCCGTCTGCCGCGGCACGGAGATCAAGCTTTCCGGGGAAGAAGAAAATCTTGCGCAGGCGCGCAAGGCCATCGACGCGATGCTGACGCTGCTGGGCAGCGGCACGCCGCTGGAAGAGCAGACCGTTCGCTACTGCATGCAGCTTGCAGGCAGCGGGGACGAGGAAAAAGTCAAGGATCTGACGGGCGATTTTATTGCGATCACGGCAAAGGGACGCCCGATCCGCCCAAAGACGCTGGGACAGAAAACCTATATCAGCGCCATCCGCGAAAATTCGGTCACATTCGGCGTCGGCCCCGCCGGCACGGGCAAGACCTATCTTGCCGTTGCAATGGCGGTCAAGGCGTTCAAGGCGCGCGAAGTCAGCCGCATCATCCTGACGCGCCCTGCGGTGGAAGCGGGGGAAAAGCTCGGCTTTCTGCCGGGCGACCTGCAGGATAAGGTAGACCCGTACCTGCGCCCGCTGTATGACGCGCTGTTTGATATGCTCGGCGCGGAAACGTTTGAAAAACTGCTGGAAAAACAGCTCATCGAGGTTGCACCGCTTGCCTACATGCGCGGGCGCACACTGGATGATGCGTTTATTATTCTGGACGAAGCACAGAACACAAGCCCGGAACAGATGAAAATGTTCCTTACCCGCATGGGCGTCGGCTCGAAGGTAGTCGTCACGGGCGACGTCACGCAGATCGACCTGCCGGACAAGGCGCGTTCGGGTCTTGTGGATGCACTGCATGTGCTGCAGGATATCGAGGGGATCTCGATGATCCGTTTTTCGGAAAAAGACGTGGTTCGTCACCGGCTTGTACAGGAAATTATTCGCGCCTACGACAAAGCGCAGGCGGAACGAAATAAAAGATAAAAGGATGTGTCAATATGTCTCATAAGGTGTACATTACAAACCAGCAGCATACGGTCAAGGTACCGTCCGGTCTTAGGATCCTGATCCGCCGCTCCTGCCATGCCGTACTGGAAGCGGAAAAGTTTGAAGGCCCTGCGGAAATCAGCGTGACCTTTGTAGACAATGCGGAGATCCAGCGGCTGAACAAACAGTACCGCAACAAGGATGCCGCAACCGATGTACTGAGCTTCCCGCTCGGGGAAAACAACGAGTATGATATCAACCAGGAAACCGGAGCGTCGATGCTGGGCGATATCGTCATTTCCATGGAACGCGCCATGGAGCAGGCAGAGCTTTACGGTCATTCGCTGCAGCGCGAGGTGGCATTCCTCACGGTTCATTCCATGTTCCACCTGCTGGGCTACGACCATGAAAACGGCGGTATGGAAGCCGTGCGCATGCGCGAAAAGGAAGAGGCCGCGCTGATCCAGCTGGGCCTGCCGCGCACGGTTTCGTACAGTCAGGTAGATTAAAATGAAACAGCGTTTTACAGACAGCTTTTTCTATGCCGCACAGGGCATCCGCACGGCCGTGCGGGAAGAGCGCAATATGCGCTTTCATCTGTGCGCGGCATTCTATGTGTATCTGTTTTCGCTGTTTTACGAGTTCGGAAAAACGGAATACATCCTTATCACGCTGATGATCGTCGGCGTTTTGGCACTGGAGCTTGTCAATTCCAGCCTGGAGCGCACGGTGGAGCGTCCTTCGCCGGAACGGTATATGACGGCAGGCGTTGTGAAGGATATGGCGGCGGGTGCGGTTCTGATTTACAGCATCGGGTGCGCCGTCGGCGGAATACTGCTTTTCTGGGATATGGCGGCATTCCGGCGCATCTTTGATTTTTTTGTGGAAAAACCCTGGTGCGTTTTGCTGCTTGCGGGTTCGCTTGCCGCTGCGTGGAAGTTTATTTTTGGAAAACGGAAGGAAGACAGATAGTTGCACAACGAACAGACAAAATCGATTTTTGCCGCGCTTGTCGGCCGCCCCAATGTGGGAAAATCCTCTTTGATGAATGAACTGGTGGGCGAAAAGGTGGCAATCGTCACCTCAAAGCCCCAGACAACACGCACGCGCATTACGGGCATCCTGACGCGCGGCGCGGTGCAGTATGTATTTCTGGATACACCGGGCATTCACCGTCCGCGCACAAAGCTTGGGGAACGCATGAAAAAAACGACCTCGGATTCGGTTGCGGAAGTGGATGTGGCCGTGATGCTGTTCGAGCCGTACGGCGAACTGACCGAGGCAGAACAGGGGCTGATCGAAGACATCCGCGCGAAAAAGGTCCCCGCAATTGCGGCGGTGAACAAGACGGATACGCTGAAAAAGCAGGCCGATCTTGAAAAGCGCATGCAGTTCCTGGAACAGACAGGCGTGTTCCGCAAGGTTGTGTCGATCTGCGTGGCAGAGCATAAGGGCTGCGAAGAGCTTTTGAAGGAAATCGAACCTTATGCGATCGAAAGCCCGCATTATTTCCCGGATGACGCCTATACGGACATGCCCGAAAAGGAGCTTGTGGCAGAGGTGCTGCGCGAAAAGCTGCTTTTGAACCTGCGCGACGAGATCCCGCACGGCACGGCTGTGACGGTGGAGCGCTTTAAAGAGCGTCCGGATAAAAACATCATTGATATTGACGTCAACATCTACTGCGAAAAGAAAAGCCATAAGGGCATGATCATCGGCAAAGGCGGACAGATGCTGAAAAAGATCGCATCCCAGGCACGTTTGGAATGTGAGGAATTTCTGGATGCCCGTGTGAACCTGCAGTGCTGGGTCAAGGTGAAGGATGACTGGCGCGATAACGAACTGACGCTTTATAATCTGGGCTTTAAGAAATAACCAAAGTCAACAGCATAAAAACAGGCACAGGGCGCGCCAGACGGGAAAATCTGCCGCGCCGTCTGTTTTTTGGACAACATTTCCGCGGATATATGCACTACAATGGTGCATAGTAGGTAGTAAGCGGAGGTGTTCATCATGAAAACAGGCGATTACTGGAAGACGTTTGAAAGTACGGGCGAGGTGAAGGACTACCTCTCCTATAAACAGCACTGCGCCGAGGAGGAACAAAATCATGCAGCTGACGACGACGGGGCTGGTGCTGCGGGCGACAAAGACGGGTGAGGCAAACCGTGTGCTGCTGATCCTGACGCCGAACGGTGTCATCAGCGCCATTGCAAAAGGGGCACTGCGGCTGAAAAACAAGCTGTTCAGCGCAACGGGGCTTTTCTGTTACAGCGAATTTACCCTGTTCGAGGGCAAATCCATGTACGTTGTGGATGAAGCATCCGTAAAGCAGGTGTTCTGGGGCATCCACGAAAGCGTGGAAAAAATGGCGCTTGCCATGTATTTTGCCGAGATCGCATCCACGATCTCCCCGACAGGCGACGATGCGGGGCAGCAGCTTCGGCTGCTGCTCAACACGCTTTACTTTTTAAGCGAGGATAAACGCCCGCTGCGGCTGATGAAATCCATTTATGAGCTGCGCGCCATGACGCTGGCGGGCTTTATGCCGGATCTTGTCGCCTGTTCCGACTGCGTGAAATACGAGGGCGGCTCTTTCTTCTTTGATGCGGTGAGCGGCAGGCTGTACTGTGCCGAATGTGCCGCAAAGCGGGAACTTGCATGCAATCTGGATGCATCGGCACTGGCGGCGCTGCGGCACATTGCGTACAGCGAGGATGCAAAGCTGTTTTCGTTTCAGCTTTCCGATGCATCGGCGGCCTGTCTGGGCAGGGCAACGGCCGACTGGGTGATGACCTGCATAGATAAACCGCTGCGGTCGCTTGAATTTCTCAGCACGGTTCTGGATTAAAAAGTACGTCCGGACATCATAAAAATCGGGTCCGGAGATCAACCGTACGGCACAGCCGTACCGAAAAACATGAGGGGACTATGAACAAAAAGTACTTAGAAGCACTTGAATTTGATAAGATCCGTGCGCGCGCGGCAGAGCATATCACCTGCCCGGAAGCACGGGAAATGCTCACCGAACAGCCTGCGTGGGAAACGCCCGAGGATGTTCGCACGGCGCTTGAGCAGACGGACGCCATGACGATGCTGCTCATCAAGAACGGCTCGCCGCGTTTTTCCTCCGTGGAGGGAGTGCGCGCCATTGTGCAGCGCGCCGAAAAAGGCGGCGTCCTTTCGATGAAGGAGCTGCTGACGGTTGCGGATACGCTGTGCAATTTCCGGGAACTGATCAAATGGTACGGCCTGACGGAGCATGATGCGCTTTTGCTGGATGATCTGTTCTATGCGCTTGCGCCGCAGCCGGCACTGGAAAAAAACATCCGCGATTCGATCGTTTCGGAAGAACAGATGGCAGATACCGCAAGCGATACGCTGTATGAGATCCGCCGCAAGATCCGCAGCGCGGAAAACTCGATCCGCGATAAGCTCGATCTGCTGACGAAATCACAGACGTCGTCCAAATATCTGCAGGAGGCAGTCGTCTCTTTGCGCAACGGGCGTTTTGTTGTGCCGGTAAAGGCCGAATACCGCGGCGAAGTGGGCGGCGTGATCCACGATGTATCGTCCAGCGGCTCCACGCTGTTTGTGGAACCGACGGCGGTCGTGGAAGCCAATGCCAAGATTTTGCAGCTGCGCAATCAGGAACAGGCGGAAATCGAACGGATTTTGGCGGCGTTTTCTTCGCAGACGGCGGCCATGGAACCGATGTTCACGTTCGGCTATGATGCAATGCTTTCCATTGACGTGCTGCTGGCGAAAGCAGACCTTGCACTGGAGCAGAAGGCGATGAAGCCGCAGGTGAGCGATGAGCCGGAATTCAATCTGGTGCGCGCGCGTCATCCGCTGATCGACCCTGCCGTTGTGGTCCCGGTGGATATCGCACTGGGCAAATCGTATGATACCATGGTCATCACCGGCCCGAACACGGGCGGCAAAACCGTCACGCTGAAAACGGCGGGGCTTTTGTGCACCATGGCGCAGCACGGCTATCTGATCCCGGCGCATGAAAGCAGCACGGTGTGCGTGTTCCGCGAGATCCTTGTAGATATCGGTGACGAGCAGAGCATCGAACAGAGCCTTTCGACGTTTTCCGGACACATCAAGAATATCACGGAGATCCTGCAGCTTGCCGGCAGCGGAACGCTGGTGCTGATGGACGAGCTTGGCGCAGGCACCGATCCCGCCGAGGGCGCGGCGCTTGCGGTTTCGATCATTGAAGAGCTGCGCAGACTGGGTGCGCGCATCATGGCGACCACCCATTATTCCGAACTGAAGATTTTTGCGCTGGATACGCCGGGCGTGCAGAATGCATCGTGCGAATTCAACGTGGAAACACTGCGCCCGACCTACCGCCTTTCGGTCGGTGTTCCGGGCAAATCCAATGCGTTCCTCATCAGCCAGAAGCTCGGTATTTCGCAGCATATCATTGAAAATGCGCGCGGACACCTTTCGGCAGAGGATCAGAAATTCGACCATATCCTCAACCAGCTGGAAGATCTGAAAATCGAACTGAAGGAACAGCAGGACGAAGTGGATCGGCTGAAATATACGGCGGCGCACGCGCTGGAACAGGCAAAGGAACAGCGCGACGAACTGATCCGTCAGGGCGAAAAAGAACTGGCGGCGGCACGCGAAAAGGCGCACGATATGGTGCAGGACGTTCAGAACCAGGCATACGGCATGCTGGATGAACTGCGCAAAATGGAAAAGGATAAGCAGATCAGCGCATCCCAGCGTGCGGCGCGCGCAAGGGAAATCGCCAAAAAGGAAACCGAAAAGCTGTTTGGCAAAACCGACGTCGTCAATGCACGCCCGCGCAGCTTCACGCCGCTGAAAAGCGTGAAACTGGGGGATGAAGTGCTGATTGCCGAGCTGGATAAGCCGGGGATCGTCACGGCGCTGCCGGATCGCGACGGCATGGTGGAAGTGCGCGCGGGCATCATCAAAACGAAGGTCCCGCTTTCGGGTCTGTGTGCGCCGCAAAAGCAGCAGCCTGTCCCGCAGAAGAAATATCAGCCGCGCCGCAATACGAACAAGGGCGGCGACAAGGTCACACGCTCGGCCAATATGGAAATCAATCTGCTGGGCATGACAGTGGACGAAGCCATTACGGAAGTGGACAAGTTCATTGACAACGGCGTTCTGAACGGACAGTCGATGCTGTACCTGATCCACGGCAAAGGCACCGGCGCACTGCGCAAGGGCATCCATGAGCACCTGCGCCGCCACAGAAATGTGCGCAGCTACCGTCTTGGCTCTTACGGCGAAGGCGATTCGGGCGTCACCGTGGTGGAACTGAAATAAGCGGCTGCGAAAAACAAAATCAAAATGAAACGACCGGTCCGGCTTGAAAAAGCCGGGCCGGTCGTTTTTTCTGCAAAATAAGCATAACTCTGCCGCCCTCTGCATAGGTACGGCCGGCGGCGGAAAGGCAGAGAAAAACCTTTTCGTTTGACAAAGTTTTCAACGGCGATGCGGTACACTCGAACCGAGGGGGCGAAGCAATGCAGGGGGTCATTTATGCGGATATGCTGTTTTTTGTCAATGCGCTCATCGGTTATTTTCTTTTGCGGGGCGCGGCACTGCTTGCGGGGCGTATCGCACAGGACTGGCGGATTTTTCTCGGTGCAGCGGCAGCAGGTGCGTCGTCGCTGCTTTTGCTGCTGCCGCCGCTTCCGGCATGGCTGATGTGGGGGACAAAGATCGGCAGTGCCGTGCTGATCGTCTTTATCAGCTTTCCTGTCAGCAGCGTGCGCGGCTTTCTGAAATGCAGCTTCTGGTATGTGTTTTTGAATATCGCGCTTTCGGGTGTTGTGTTTGCGGCGGTGTATTACGGCGGCAGCAAAAACATCCGCACCAATAACCTTGCGGTTTATTTCAACGTTTCACCGGTTCTGCTGATTGTGTGCATCACCGGCGTGTACCTGACGGTGCAGCTGTGCACCTGGGCAATGGGGCGTCCGGAAGGGAAAAAGACGGTCGCGTTCACCGCCTGTCTTGCACAGGGAAAGATATCAGGAGAAGCACTTGTCGATACCGGCTTTTCGGTGCGGGACCCGATCACCGGAACGCCGGCCTTTCTTTTGAGCTTTCCTTCGGTGAAGGCGATGCTGCCGGAAGCGCTGCACCGGCAGCTTGCGATGTATTTTGACGAGGGCGTTATGGAAACCGGAGGAACCCCCATGCGGCTGATCCCGACGCAGACGGCGGCGGGGATCCGCGCACTGCCTGCCGTGCGGGTGCAGGAGCTGCGGCTGGAAGAAGCGGGAAAAAAGCGGGTCTGCACGCAGGTGTGCGCGGTGTTTACGCCCGAACGCCTTGCGGATGGCAGTTTTTGTGCAATCGTGCCGTCGGAAAACGGATGAACGATAAAACCGGAAAAGAGGAGAGGGAAAATGAAGTTTTTGATGTTCCTGCGCAGATGCTTTGCCGGGTGGCGGCAGAAATGGGAAATCTGCCTGCGGTTCCCGGATTATGCCTACTACATCAACGGGCCGGAAACACTTCCGCCGCCGCTGACGCGGGAGGAAGAAAAGGTCGTTTTCGCGGGACTGGAGGCAGGAGACCGCAAGTGCCGGGACATCCTGATCATCCACAATCTTCGCCTGGTGGTGTATATTGCGAAAAAGTTTGAAAGCAAAACAACTTCGGTGGAGGATATGATCTCGATCGGGACGATCGGCCTCATCAAAGCGGTGAACACCTTTGTGCCGTCCAAAAACATCAAGCTGGCAACCTATGCGAGCCGCTGCATCGAAAACGAGATCCTGATGTATCTGCGCAAAAGCAGCAACCGCAGGCAGGAAAGCAGCATCGACGAACCGCTGAACACCGACTGCGACGGAAACGAGCTGCTGCTTTCGGACGTGCTGGGCACAGGAGAAAACGAAATCGGCGATGAGCTGGAGCAGGCGGCAGAGCGCAGCATGCTGATCGAAGCCGTGGAGCGCCTTTCGGAGCGGGAACGCTGCATCATGGAGCTGCGCTTCGGGCTGGGCGGCAAAAAAGAGCACACACAGAAGGAAGTTGCGGATATGATCGGCATTTCGCAAAGCTATATCTCACGTCTGGAAAAGCGCATCATCAAACGGCTTCGCGGCGATCTGGAACGCATTTCATAACCCAAACATTGCAAAAAACGGCAGGCGGGTATTTTTACCAGCCTGCCGTTTTGATTGCTGTGCAGATACAAAGACCATACTTCGGGCAGGACGTTTTGCTTGGAGGAGATGCTTTGTATTACAGCAAAGTGGAAATCTGCGGTGTGAATACAGCGGCACTGCCGGTTTTAAAGGAAAAAGAAAAAATGGAACTGATCGTACGCGCACAGGCCGGGGATGAACAGGCGCGCCAGAAGATGATCAGCGGAAACCTGCGTCTGGTGCTCAGCGTGGTGCAGCGCTTTGCCGGACGCGGCGAAAATCCCGACGATCTGTTTCAGGTGGGCTGCATCGGTCTGATCAAGGCAATCGATAATTTCGACCCGAAGCTTGGGCTGCGCTTTTCAACCTACGGACAGCCGATGATCGTGGGGGAGATCCGGCGCTTTCTGCGCGATAACAACGCTCTGCGCGTCAGCCGTTCGGTGCGCGACGTTGCCTATAAAGCGATGCAGGCGCGCGAAACGCTGCAGAAAAAACTGGGGCGCGAACCGAGCGTGCGCGAAATTGCAGAATATGTGAAAATGCCGCAGCGCACGGTGACGCTGGCGCTGGAAAGCGTGGTGGAGCCGGTTTCGCTGTATGAACCGGTCTACAATGACGGCGGTGATACGATTTTTGTTATGGATCAGCTGGGAGAATCCGGCTGCGAGGAAAACTGGATTTCGGAAATCCAGCTGCGGGATACCGTGGCAAAGCTTTCCGAACGGGAAAAGAAGATCATGACGCTGCGGTATCTTGCCGGAAAAACACAAATGGAAGTGGCGCGGGAAATCGGCATCAGTCAGGCGCAGGTAAGCCGTCTGGAAAAAAGCGCGCTGAACCGCATCAAAAAAGAGCTGTGAATCCGCACGAAAAAGCGGCGCGCACTGCCGATGCAGTGCGCGTCGTTTGCAGTCATTCTGTTATGTGCGGGATAAGATGCCCTGACAGAAAACCCGACCGTTATTCCTGCGAGGAAGCCGTGCTGCGCACCTGACGGCTTGCGCGTCGTTCGGTTTCGATGCCGTAGCTTTGCAGGGCGCGGTGCAGGGCACGCGAGTTTTTGAAGTGGATGCCGGTGATGTCGCAATCGAATGCAGCTGCGGCGTTGGCGGTGTTGTCATCAATGAAAATACATTCCGCCGCATTCAGCCCGTATTTTGCAAGAAGAGCATGGTAGATGCGCAGATCCGGCTTTGTCAATTTGACGTCACACGAAGCGATGCCGCCGTCAAAAAGCTGCCAGAAGCGGCGCTGGTGAAGAAGATCCAGAACATCGTAGGAAATATTGGAAAGATAGTAAATGCCGTACCCGCGCTTTTTCAGGCGCTTGATCAGCTGAACGGTATCATCCTTTGTGTGAAGCATGTCGTACCAATCGTTCAGGATGATGCGCACTTCGTATTCACGGCCGATTGCCCGGCCTTTTTCCAGCATGATGCGGCTGCATTCTTCGCGCGAAAGCAGGCCGGCGTCAAGCTCTATCCATTCATCGCTGCCGAATGTGATATCATACAGCTGGTTTTCCAGTTTTTCGTTCATGAAATGGTCTACAAGAAATTCGCGCGGCGTAAAATCAACAACGACGCCGCCGAGGTCAAAGATGATATTGCGATACATAACTTAAAATCCTTTCCTGTATCGGGGCAGCCCCCATGCAAGGCAGAAAACCGGACTGCACGCGGATCGACGTACTTCGGCACGGTTCTGCCGATTTAATTCATCATACAACATTTTGCACCGTGTTACAACTCTTTGTCCGGCATAATCTGCACGCGGTGCAGAATAAAGATACAGTATCAGCGCAGAATGGGGGGAGATGCTGTGACTGCGTGTGAACTGTGCGAACGGGACGTGATCAATGTTATCACGGGGGAACGGCTCGGTAAAGTGGATGATATTTCCTTTGATGAGAATACAGCGTGTATAACGGGCGTTATCCTATACGGCAGACTGCGGCTGTTCGGGCTGCTGGGCAGGGAGGAGGACCTTGTGATCCCGTGGAGCAGGATCGAAAAAATCGGTGCGGACGTCCTGCTTGTCCATGCGGAGGAAAACACAAAGCGGATAAAACAGAAAAAGCGCTTTTGCCTTGATGAGCTGCGCAAAGGCGGACTGTTCTGAACTTTCGTCCGGGCGCGGCGGAAAATACCCGAAAAAACACTTGCAATATCATGTGCGTTGTGGTACACTATTACGGTAATACGCACGCATGTCTTTGACCGCCGGTGCCCAATGGGTGGCGTGCCATGCAGGATATGCGGAGGTAAAAAACAAATTTTAGGAGGACACAAATTATGGCAGTAGTATCTATGAAACAGCTTCTCGAAGCCGGCGTGCACTTCGGTCACCAGACCCGCCGCTGGAACCCCAAAATGGCAAAGTACATCTTCACCGAACGCAATGGTATCTATATCATTGACCTTCAGAAGACTGTAAAGAAGCTGGATGAAGCTTATAACTTTGTTCGTGACACCGCAGCGCAGGGCGGCGAGATCCTGTTCGTCGGCACCAAGAAGCAGGCTCAGGATTCCGTTCGTGAAGAAGCAGTCCGCTGCGGCATGCACTTTGTAAACGCTCGCTGGCTGGGCGGCATGCTCACCAACTTCCGCACGATCCGCCGCCGCATCAACCGCATGGAGCAGATCAACAAAATGCGTGAAGACGGCACCTTTGAAATGCTTCCCAAGAAGGAAGTTGCAAAGCTTGAGCTCGAACTCGAAAAGCTCGAAAAGTTCCTTGGCGGTGTTAAGACGATGGAACAGCTGCCGGCAGCTATGTTCATTGTTGACCCCCGCAAAGAGCGCATCGCTGTTTCCGAGGCTCGCAAGCTGAACATCCCCATTGTTGCAATTGTTGACACCAACTGCGATCCGGACGAGATCGATTACGTCATCCCGGGCAACGACGACGCAATCCGCGCTGTTAAGCTGATTGCCGGCGCAATGGCTGACGCTGTTCTGGAAGGCCGTCAGGGCGAACAGATGAACGCAGCAGAAGCTGAAGCAGAAGAAGCTGCTGAATAATCCTGCACACAGGTTTTATAAATTCTGACAGGGGGAAATTAAAATGGCAATTAGTGCAAAAGACGTAATGGAACTGCGCAAGCAGACCGATTGCGGCATGATGGAATGCAAAAAGGCCCTCACCGATGCAAACGGCGACTTTGAAAAGGCTGTCGAGCTCCTTCGCGAGAAGGGCCTTGCAACCGCTGCCAAGAAGGCAGGCCGTATTGCGGCAGAGGGTATGGTTTATGCCACCGTTATCGATAAGGTCGGCGTTGTTCTGGAAGTAAACGCAGAAACCGACTTCGTTGCAAAGAACGACAAGTTCGTTACCTTCGTTAAGGAACTGGCTGTTGTTGTTGCAAACGAGAACCCCGCTGATGTTGAGGCTCTGATGAACTGCAAAATGGGCGAAGGCACCGTTGACGAAGCTCTGAAGGGTCTGATCCTTGTCATCAAGGAAAACATCAAGGTTCGCCGTTTTGCCCGTGTTGAGGGCGTATGCGCTGCATACATCCACGGCGGCGGAACGCACGCTGTTCTGGTACACTTTGAAGCAGACGACGCAGTTGCTGCAAAGCCCGAGTTTGCTGCTTACGGCAAGGATATCGCAATGCAGATCGCAGCTTCCAACCCCAGCTATGTGCGTGAGGAAGATGTTCCGGCAGAAGTTATCGAGAACGAAAAGAACATTCTGCTTGCTCAGATCGCAAACGATCCGAAGAATGCTAACAAGCCGGAAAACATCAAAGAGAAGATGGTTCTCGGCCGCATCGGCAAGTTCTACAAGGAAAACTGCCTTGTTGAGCAGGAATTCGTTAAGGATCCTGACCTGAACGTTACAAAGTACACCCAGAACACCGCAAAGGAACTCGGCGGAGACATCAAGATCGTCAGCTTTGTCCGTTATGAAAAGGGCGAAGGTCTGGAAAAACGTGAAGATGACTTTGCATCCGAAGTTGCCGGCATGGTGAAATAATCGGACTTTACTGTTCCGATATTTTCAGGCGGCTTGCATTGGGCTGAAAATGCCGTGCAGAGCAGCCGGAAAACAAAGCATTAAAAAGCAGCACCGAGGGAAACCTCCGGTGCTGCTTTTTTGTTGCGGCTTTATAAAACACTGAAAGGAAAAAGTGCGGCAGAGCAGGCAAGAGCGCGGTACGCCTGCGGCTTTGCGGCAGGGAATATCGGCGTGTATTTGCATGCCTTCACTCCAAAGAATGTGCCTCTTGCGCAAGTGCGGCTGCCGTTTGCAGCGCACAAAGACACTTGCCATGAATATGATTTTTGATGCAGGGACGGCGCAGCAAGGGCTTTTCCGGATGAAAACAGGCGCGATTATGGCGGAACAGAATGGTTTTTGTGATATTGCCCAATTAACGAATCAGAACTTGTTAAAAAAATATCTAGACGAAAAGGGCAGGCAGTGCTACAATATCGAAAAGTTCGTTTTCGCCATGATTATAAAGAAGGTGTTTGAATGAAAAAAATTGTTGTTGCCGGCGGTGGTGTTCTGGGAAGCCAGATTGCATTTCAGGCGGCTTATTGCGGCTTTGATGTAACGATCTGGCTGCGCAGCGAAGAAAGCATTACACGCACCCGTCCGAAAATCAATGCATTGCAGCAGGCGTATATCGGAACGATCGAAGGCATGGAAAAGAACCCTGCGCGCTGGGCAATGGGTATTGCCGATGTGCAGGGCTTTGATAAAAATGCCTGCATTGAAAAGGTGAAAGCTGCGTATGCCGGCCTGAAGCTGGAGACTGACATGAAAAAGGCAGTGGCGGATGCGGATATCGTGATTGAATCCGTGGCAGAAAATGTTGACGTAAAAGTGGCGTTTTATAAGAATCTGGCGCCGCTTTTGCCGGAAAAGACAATTCTGCTGACAAATTCCTCCACGCTTCTGCCGTCGCAGTTCGCAGAATATACCGGAAGACCGGAACGCTATCTGGCGCTTCATTTTGCAAACCAGATCTGGTTCAACAATATGGCAGAAGTTATGGGACATGCCGGAACAGATGCCGCCAGCTTTGATGCCACAATGGAATTTGCAAAGCAGATCCGCATGGAGCCGATCCCCGTGCGCAAAGAAAAAAGCGGGTATCTGCTGAATTCGCTTTTGGTGCCGTTCTTATTTTCGGCACTGGATCTTATGGCGACGGAGGTTGCCGAACCGGCTGATATTGATAAAGCGTGGAGAATGGGCTTCGGATCGCCGCTCGGCCCGTTCCAGATCATGGATATCGTAGGGCTGACCACGGTGTACAATATCGTTTCGATGTATGTGGATATCCCGGAAAATATTGCGCCATTCCATTATAAGGCGATTTGCAGTATGGTCAAGGGCTATATCGAACAGGGAAAGCTGGGCGTGGCAGCAGGGGAAGGCTTCTATAAGTATTGACCCAAGCATAGCACAGACAGGTACAGTATGGATCGCTGTGCCGAACGGTGCGAAAACGAACGTTCAGAATTTGATAATATTCAGCAAAAGGCGGAACGTGATCTCTGGCGGGATCGGTTTCGCCTTTTGTTTTCGTAAAGAAACGAAACGGCACAGCCCTGAAAGGCTGTGCCGCTTGACAGAATCCGGAAAATCAGTATTCACGGGAAGGGTAATAGAGCTTATCGGTAACAAGAGAAAGCTTTGCCTGCAGGGTGTGCTCCAGATCATTTACCGTGGAAACCATATTCATGACCGTTTCGTTCGCTTCCAGAATTTCGGCAAGGGAGATGCAGTCCATAGAAAGAACCTTTTGAATCTTTTCTCCCTCGGCATTCAGTACGTGGCTGAGCGCGGTTTCCTCCAGTGCAATGGATTCGATCAGATCGGTGATGGCCTGCCCCATGGAAATCGGACACGGAGATGTGGTGATAACGGGCATCGACATAGAAAATCCTCCTCTTGAATGGATAGAATATCACGCGATTTGCATGACCTGTATCAGTATATGCCGAAGACGGCGGTTTTGTGAAACGGACAGGCAATAAAACGGAAAACAGCGCGACATAAGAATGATAAGGAATTTTTTAAAATAATTGAAAAAACGCTTGACTTTTATACCGTAATCAGGTATTATAATAAAGCGCCAAATATTCGGAGAGTTGGCTGAGTGGTCTAAGGCGCACGACTGGAAATCGTGTGTACCCTTTAAAGGTACCTAGGGTTCAAATCCCTAACTCTCCGCCATAAAAACCGAAACACATTTGAAGCCAGGGCAATAGTCCTTCGGAAATCAAGGTGTTTCGGTTTTTTTATATTTAAAACAAATGGGATATCAAAGACCAAGAGCCTTCCCTCTGCAGAGGGAAGGCTCTTGGTGCGTTTTGCAGGTTTAAAAGAATAGCTGCGGCAGCAGCGGGATTATTTCACTTGCTCGATGTGTGCATCACGAAGCTGAACGATCGGGAAGTGCCCGATTTCGTCGATCAGGATATCGCACACACCGGTTACAGTGATTGGGGTCCCGTCCTGCGGGTAATTTTCTGAAAAGCTTTCTTCTGCCGGCACAAATTCAAGCCCTGTGGCACAGCAGGCCATGGCGTCGCTGATGACGCAGACGAAGATGTCCTTATCCGGAATCGGGGCCCCGTTTTCATCGAACTCGTTAAAATGTCCGAATTGACCGGTTATCTTTATGGATTTCCCGATATAATCCTCCGGCATCGAAGTGATGTTGTACACTTCGGCATAAAGCATATTGGGGCTGAAATCGGTTAAATCAAGATCCACCTGCTCCGATGCGTCGGAGGAAGGCGCAGGCGGGGTATGCGCCTCGCCTGTGCCTTCCTCTGATCGAGAGGGGATGTTGTCGGATGACGCATCGGCTGATTTTTCCGGCACAATAGGACGTGATGAAGCAGGCGGCAAGGAGGAATCTGCCTTTGGAGCCGAACATCCCGCCAGAACGACACACAAAACCAGAGCAGCAGCAAACACTGCGTTTCGCAGGCTATGCATGTTTCAGGCCTCCGATCATACAGGCGCCCAGAAAAGCGGCAAGATCGACGGCAACGATCGTGGAGCCGACAGGCGTTCCGCTGACAACGGCAACGACGATCCCCAGCGCGGCACACAGTACAGAAAGGCAGGCAGAGAAGATGATGACTGCCCGGTAATTTTTGAAAAGCCGCATGGCGGACAATGCCGGAAAGATAATAAGCGCCGAAATCAGCAGGGAACCCACAAGCTTCATCGCCAGAACGATAATCACGGCGATGACAACAGCAATCAGCAGGTTATATGTTTTTACCCGCAGCCCGGTCGCCTGCGCAAAGGTTTCATCAAATGTGACGGCGAAAATTTTATTGTAAAACACGATGTAAACGAACAAGACCAATACCGACAGGAAGATACTGAGCCAAACCTGACTTTTGGTCAACGTTAAAATAGAGGTTGAACCGAAAAGCGTTGTGCAGACGTCCCCGGATACATTGGCCGATGCTGAAAATACGTTCATTAAAAGATAGCCGACAGCAAGGGCGCTCACGGACAGCACAGCAAGTGCCGCGTCCCCTTTGAGCTTCAGCCTGCAGCCGCCATGAAGCAAAATGACAGCGCAAGCGATCGTCACGGGAAGGATCAGCAGCATATCATTCGATAAGTGCAGAATCGCGGCGATGCACATGACGCCGAACGCGACATGAGAAAGACCGTCGCCGATGAATGAAAATCGTTTCAAAACCAGTGTCACACCCAATAAGGATGCACATAATGCAGTGAGGACGCCGACCACTAGGGCGCGCCGCACAAACGGATACTGAAAGTACATGATAAGCGTATCCAGCAGATTCATCATGGCAGCCCTCCCTGATTGACGCAGGACAGGGATGAAGCGAATACGCCCTGCTGATATATCTCTTTTGTTCCCCAAAAAACCGGCTGGCTTCCAATGTGGAGTATATGGGTGGCATCGCGAACCGCCGCAGGAATATCGTGAGTGATCATAATGATCGTGATTCCGCTATGATGCAGCTGCCGAATCAAGGTGTACATTTCAGCAGTTGCTTTGGGGTCTAATCCTGCTGCAGGTTCATCCAAAAGCAAAATTTTTCTTGCGGCACAAAGCGCACGGGCCAGCAAGACCCTCTGCTGCTGGCCGCCGGAAAGTTCACTGAAGCAGCGATGCGACAGATGCGTGATCCCCATGCGCTTCATGTTTTCGTCTGCCATTTCTTTTTCGGCCTTCCGGTAAAACGGATGCAGGCCGCAGCGGCTCAGGCAGCCGGACAACACGATTTCCCGGCAGGACGCGGGAAAGTCTTTTTGAATGGCGGTTTGCTGTGGAAGGTATCCGATCTCCGTCGTCTTCAGCTTTGCTCCGTAAACGATGCTTCCCGAAACAGGCGGAATCAGGCCAAGACAGGTTTTCATCAAGGTGCTTTTCCCCGAACCGTTTTCTCCGACAATGCACAGGTAATCTCCTTCGTTCACCTGAAAAGAAAGATGTTCCACAACTTTGGCTGTGTTATAGCCCAAAGCAACATCCTCGAAAGTAAGCAATGCCATGATCGTTTCTCCTTTGCTTACTGCAAGGCTGTTTTCAGCACATCCAGATTGGATTTCATGGCGTCCAGATACGTCAAACCGGCCTGAATCTGCTCCGATGTAACAGATTGCAGAGAATTCATGACAAGGATGTTCTGATCTTTTGTTTTTGTGTTTTCGATCACGGTTTCGGGAATCTTGTGGGAGCGATTTTCAATGGTAATCACATTTGCGATGCCAAGCTCATCGATTTTTTGAGCCAGCAGCGCAACCGTTTCAAAGCTTGCCTCGGATTCCGCAGAGCATCCTGTAAAAGCGGCGTAATACTGCAGACCGTAATCGTCAGCCATATAGAAAAACGGGAAGCGATCCGTAAACACTAAAGTGTTTGTTTTTCCGCCGGCAGCTGCATTGCGATATTCCTGATCCAAAGCCTCCAGCTCGGCCTCAAATGCTTCAGCGTTGGATTGATAAGCCGACGCATGAGCGGGATCGGCCTGTGCGATTTGTTTTGCAATCGCGTGCACTGCAGCTTTGGCTCTCGGCAAAGACAGCCACACATGTTCATCGTTATGCTGATGATGCTCGTGTTCATCGTGTTCATCGTGTTCATGTTCATGTTCATGGTCGTCGTGCTCATGTTCGTGTTCATGTTCATGTTCGTGTT
>JAHHSL010000023.1 GCA_020025235.1 Ruthenibacterium sp. | reverse complement strand
CGTTTGGCTTCGGGGTGTTCAGCTATGGAGCGGATTACGAGGCTCGAACTCGCCACCTTCTGCTTGGGAAGCAGACGCTCTACCAGATGAGCTAAATCCGCGTAATATAATTATTATACCGTTTTCAGCGGATTTGTCAATGCGTTCGGGGCAAAACGATGCTTTTTTTCATTCTGTGCACCGGAAAGCTTGCGAACTGCGGCGCGGCAGAGTAAGATAAAAAGGATAACAGGCAGGAGGAACAGTTATGGCAGGAGATCTTCATACACACACTAATTTTTCGGACGGCTCTTCGGATATCGAAGTGCTGCCGATGCTGGCAAAGCGGGCGGGTCTGACGCATCTGGCGGTAAGCGACCACGATACGATGCTTGCCATGGAATATGCGTGGGAAAATCCGGTGATCGACGGGCTGACGATGATCCCCGCAACCGAGCTGACGGCATTCGATACAAAGCGCGGCCGCCGTGTGCACATTCTGTGCTATTGGCCGCAGCGCACGAAAGCACTGGAGGAGTTCTGCGCGCTTATGGCAAAGCGCCGCAATGAGGCCACAGCGCAGAGCATCCGCGAACTGGAGGAAATCTATCCCCAGTTCCGGCACGAGGATGCGCACCGCTTTTCGCAGCGCAGCGGCGTCGTGTACAAAACGCATCTGATCCGCATCCTGTACGAATACGGATATACGGACGGCATTTATAAAGAGCTGTATCAGCAGCTGTTCGGCAGCCCGGACGGGCGTGTGCTGCACGATCCCGCGTATGAATCCGTGGACACCGTGCTGGACGTCATCCGCGAATCGCGCGGGGTGGCGGTTCTGGCACACCCGAGTGTCTATCACAGCATGGAGCTTGCGCAGGAACTGGCGCAGAACGGGCGCATCGACGGCGTGGAGATCAACCACCCGCGCAACACCCCGCAGGACAGACAGGCGCTTGCCGAACTGGCACAGTGCTGTCAGCTGATCGTGACAGGCGGCACGGATTTCCACGGCATCCATATGAAGCGCCCGGTTCCGCTTGGCACATGGACAACAGCGGATGAGCAGATCGAACGCATCACGGCATTGGCGCAAAAGCGGCACGGATAAGCAGATTATGTGAATTTTTTCACGAAAAAAGGGATAAAAAGAAGCAAAAGCACAGGGCTTTTCACAAAAAACATCCGAAACTGTAAATTTTAGGCGATTGCGATTGTAACCATACCGGTACTGTGTTACAATTAAAGCAGTCTGCGCTGTGTGCACAGGAACAACACAAAAAGAAGAACTGTTTCGGAGGAAATAAAAATGACATATACACGCAAAAACAAAGGCGTATGTTCTCTTTCTACGACAGTGGAAATCGACGAGAACGGCTTGATCGAAAGTGTGAATGTTGTTGGAGGATGCAATGGCAACCTCAAGGGGATCAGCGCGCTGATCCAGGGAATGCAGGCAGAGGAAGCAGTCCGCCGCCTGAAAGGAATCACCTGCGGGCAGAAAAAATCATCCTGCCCCGATCAGATCGCACTGACCATTGAAGAGGCACTGGCGCAGTAAGCAGGAGCTTTTTCGCAAAAGCGGAAAAAATGCGCTCATAAAACAGTTGACGGCAGGATTCGGTTTTCCGGATCCTGCCGTGTTTTTTTACGCGTAAACCGCCCATACTGCTTGTGTAAAGGGGCGATGTACGAATGAAGTATAAATTCAGCGGCTTTTCAAGGCAGGCAAACGCCGTGATGCACAATGCCGTGCGGGCGGCGCAGGATCTGGGGCATACCTACGTCGGCACAGAGCATCTGCTGCTGGCCATGCTGCGGGATACAGCCGGGGAGCCGGCTGCTTTTTTTGCGGAAAAACGGATATATGGCGGCGATTATGCGCGGGTTTTATGCGAACAGATCGGATACGGACAGAAAACCGGCGTGACGCCCGCTGATTTTACGCCGGAATTGACACGGTGCCTGGATCGCGCGGTGATCGAAGCAAAGGCGGTCACGGATGATAAGATCGAACCGCGCCATTTGCTTTCCGCGCTGTTTGATGAACCGGCACAGGCGGGCAAGCTGCTGCAGAAGCTGGGGCTGAACCCGGCTGCCGCGGCACGCGAATGGGGGCGGCGCATGGGCAAGCTGCCCGATTGCGGACAATCGGCGCATGCATCGGCCTATCCGCGCGGCGCGTCGCGCTCGGTGGAA
Organism: Ruthenibacterium sp.; assembly: GCA_020025235.1. Lineage (GTDB taxonomy): Bacteria > Bacillota > Clostridia > Oscillospirales > Ruminococcaceae > Ruthenibacterium. The sequence goes on along the minus strand of JAHHSL010000023.1, from coordinate 29,866 downwards.
AAATACGGCTGCGACCTGACGCTTCTGGCGCAGCGCGGGCAGCTGGACCCGGTTCTGGGACGTGAAAAGGAAACACTGCGTGTGGAACAGATCCTTGTGCGGCGGCGCAAGAATAACCCCTGCCTGATCGGGGAGCCGGGCGTCGGGAAAACAGCGGTCGTCGAAGGACTGGCGCTGCGCATTGCGGCGGGAAAGGTGCCGCTTTCTCTGCGCGGCAAGCACATCATAGCACTGGATATCGCAAGCCTTGTGGCGGGGACGAAGTACCGCGGCGATTTTGAAGAGCGCTTCAAAACCGTGCTGCGGGACGTGCAGCGCGCGGGCGACGTCATTCTGTTTATCGACGAGGTGCACTCGATCATCGGGGCGGGTTCGGCAGAAGGCGGGATCGACGCCTGCGGCATCTTAAAGCCGATGCTCGCGCGCGGGGAGCTGCAGCTGATCGGTGCAACCACACGGGCAGAGTATCGGGCGCATATCGAAAAGGACGCCGCACTCGCCCGCCGCTTCGGTGCGGTTTCGGTGGAAGAGCCGGACGAAAAGACCGCCGAAGCGATCCTGACGGGGCTTGCACCGTGCTATGCATCGTTTCACGGCGTGACCATTGATGAGGACGCCGTGCACGCAGCGGTATCGCTTTCGGTGCGGTGCCTGCCGGAACGCTTTCTGCCGGACAAGGCGCTGGATCTATTGGACGAAGCGTGTTCGGCGGTGCATATCCGCCGTGCGGAAAACAGGCACGAAGAGGAACGGCCCCGTGTGACGCGGGAGGATATTGCGGCGGTGGCCTCGCGCCAGAGCGGCATCCCCTCCCGCAGGCTGACAGCGGCAGAGCACGTTTCGCTGGCTTCGCTGGAGCAGGAGCTGCAGGCGTCCGTGTTCGGGCAGGAAGAGGCGGTGCATGCGGTGGCAGGTGCATTGCAGCGTGCGCGGCTTGGCATTGCAGACCGCACCCGCCCTATGGGGGCGTTTTTGTTCCTGGGGCCGACGGGAGTGGGCAAAACGGCGCTTGCCGGTGCACTGGCGGAACAATGCTTCGGCAGCCGCAAAGCGCTGCTGCGGTTTGATATGAGCGAATATATGGAAAAACACACAAGCGCCCGCCTGATCGGCGCACCTCCGGGGTATGTCGGATATGGGGAGGGCGGCCAGCTTACCGAAGCCGTGCGCCGCCGCCCGTACAGTGTGGTGCTGTTTGATGAGATCGAAAAAGCGCATGGGGATGTGTCGAACCTGCTGCTGCAGATCATGGAGGATGGTGCGCTGACGGATGGAGAAGGGCGCAGGGTGGATTTTACGCATACCGTGGTCATTCTGACGTCGAATCTCGGCGCAAAAAGCCTTGCCGGTACACAGACGCCGATGGGCTTTCTTTCCGGGGACGATGTGCGGCGCAGCCGCGCAGAAGCGCTGCACGAGGCAAGGGCGTTTTTTAAACCGGAGCTGTGGGGACGGCTTGACGAGGTGCTGGTGTTTGCCCCACTGGGGCAGAAAGAACTGTACGCCATTGGAGATAAGCTTTTGCGGGAACTGGAATCACGCGCGGCAGAGCAGGGCATATGCCTTACCCATACGCACCGGGCCGTGGCGCTTTTGGTGCAGGAGGGCTATGACAGAACGGCGGGTGCACGAAGCCTGCGCCGCACCGTGGCACGGCGTGCGGAACAATGCCTTGCGGAAAAAATGCTGACAGATGACGGCTGCCGGAATTTCCTGCTGGATGAAAGCAGCGGGGCGCTTGTGCTGATTGCCGACCCGCCCTGCCCGCCAAAGTGCGGGGAAAAAACAGATGAAGCGGTGTGCGGCGCATCCTGATTAAAATGATAAAAAGCCGGAAAAAGCGGGGATGTTCCCCGCTTTTCTATTTTATGGGCGGGAAAATGCGCGCCGCATCGGAAACAAATCTATTTAAAGAAAATTTTAAATACTTATTGGAAAAGCATTGACACGCTGCAAAAAACGGATATAATGAAGGTGCAATTTAAAATATATTTTAAATAGAAACAGGAAAGCGGAGAGAAAAGTGGGCCTTCAAAAAACGATTGCCGCACTGGCAAATGAAGAAAACCGAAAAATCCTGGAACTGCTGCAAAGCGGGCCGCTTGCAGCGGGGGCGATTGCCAGAAAGCTGCAGATGTCACCGGCGGCGGTTTCGTATCATCTTGCAAAATTAAAGCAGGCGGGGCTGCTGTATGAAACCCGCCGCGGCAACTTTATTGACTATGAAGCAGACCTTACGCTGCTGGATGAACTGGTTGCGTGGGTATCGGGGCTGAAAGGGGAAGAAAGCGATGAAACTTAAAAAGAAAGCGCGCATCCTAGGGCTTGTGCCGTTTTTGCTGGTGCTGCTGGCGTGGCCGTTTGTGCCGGAAACGATCCCCGCACATTACGGCGCAGACGGTGCAGTAACGCGCTGGGGCAGCCGGTGGGAATTGTTTTTGATGCCGGTGTTCACCGTGGCGTTTACCGAGCTGATGCTGTGGTTTGCAAAGCTTGCCAAAAAGCAGGAGCAGGCCGGTGCGCAAAACGCGGGCGGCAATAACGAAAAAGTGGTGGTGCAGACGACGATCTGGGTGCAGGTGCTCTATGATCTCATCACAGCAGGGATCATTTACACCGGCATGAAAGGTGTTGAAAGCCTGAATTTTGAAGGAGTGCCTTCCCGCATGATCGTGGCGGCGCTGGGGCTGCTGTGCGTTCTTACAGGCAACTGGATGCCGAAGCTGCGGCGCAATTCCATTGCGGGGCTGCGCACACCGTCCAGCGGCAAAAACGACGCCGTGTGGAAAAAATGCCAGCGCTTCGGCGGCGTTACATTGGTGCTTGTGGGTGTGGGAACGATCATCGCCGCCGCATTCGCGCCTTCTGCCGAATGGGCGGGCGTGGTTTTCCTGATCCTGATTGCGGTGACGCTGCCGGTGCAGATCCTGTACTGCCGGCATGCGGCGCGCGTGGACGAAACGGAACAGAACAGCACAAAGCAGTAAACGAAAGGCTGCCATAAGAGGAAAAAGGACTCTGCCGAAAGAGGCAGAGTCCTTTTTGTGCAATTCGGCGGCGGGATTTTAAGCTCGGCCGCAATAGCACAAAAGCAGAGCAAACCTGCCCGCAGGCGGGTTGAACTTTGTGCCGGAAGAACGTATAATAAAAAGAATCGAGTACAGAAAGAAGGAGAGCGATTTGACCGAATTTCTGATCCGGCATTTCGTCAAAAATCACAGCCAAACGCAGGACACTGCCGTGCGCACGGCATACGGCAACCTTTCCGGCGTTGTGGGCATCATCTGCAACCTGCTGCTTTGTGCGGCAAAGCTTGCAGTCGGCATGCTCAGCGGCAGCATCGCCATTACTGCGGATGCCTTAAACAACGTGTCGGACGCATCCTCCAGCGTCATCACGCTGATCGGCTTTCGGCTTTCGGCAAAACCGGCGGATGACGAACATCCGTTCGGCCATGCGCGCATCGAATACATCACGGGGCTTGCGGTCGCGGTTATGATCGTGGTGATCGGCTTCGAGCTTGCGCGCAGCAGCATCGGCAAGATCCTGCACCCCGGCACCGTGGAATTTACGGCGGTTACGGCAGCGGTGCTGGCAGGCTCGGTTCTGGTGAAGCTGTGGATGGCGGTATTCAACCGCAAAATCGCGCAGCGCATTGATTCCCGCGCACTGGAAGCAACGGCACTGGACAGCCGCAACGATGCGGTATCAACGTCGGCGGTGCTGCTGGCGGGCATCGTTTCGGCGTGCACCTCGCTTCAGCTGGACGGCTGGGCCGGCCTTGCGGTTGCGCTGTTCATTTTGTGGAGCGGCGTCGGCGTTATGAAAGATACGCTCAGCCCGCTTTTGGGGCAGGCACCGGATGAAGAGCTGACGCGCTATATCCGCGGCAAGATCCTGCGGTATGACGGCGTGCTGGGAATGCACGATCTTATGGTGCACGATTACGGCCCGGGCCGCCGCTTCGCAAGCGTTCATGTGGAAATGGCGGCAGAGGATGACGTCTTGAAAAATCACGATATCATCGACAATATCGAGCGTGATTTCAAAGAGAACGACCAGATCGAGCTGGTGATCCATTTTGATCCCGTGACAATGACGGATACCGAAGCGCTGCAGGCGCGCAGCGGCATGAAAAAGCTGATCAAAAGCATTTCACCGAAGCTGACGATGCACGATTTCCGCATGGTACGCGGGCAGACGCATACGAACCTGATTTTTGACGTGGTTGTGCCCTATGGCTTTGAGATGAGCGACGAGGAAGTGCGCCGGAAAATCCAGCGCCTTGTGGACGGCGGCACATCGGAAAATACCCGCTATTATACGGTCGTTACGATCGAGCGCAGCTATGCGCCGGTTTCGGAAACGGCAGAACGATAACAAAGCAGAAACGAAAAGGAGCGCATCCTCCGCCTGTGGGGGATGCGCTCTTTTTTTGCGGCGGAACGCCGCGTTACAGACCAATGGTGATTTTGCGCCCCGTGGGCTGATACTGCTTGCAGGTGATGCCGACAAGCCCGAACAGACGCTTGCTTGCGATGACGGAATCGGAATCGGGGTATTTATCTTCGTAATAGATCACTTCGGAAATCCCGCTCTGGATCAGCGCCTTGGCACATTCGTTGCACGGGAAAAGCGTGGTGTAAATGCGCGCGCCTTTCAAGCTGCCCGTGCCGGAAGCATGGTTCAAAATCGCGTTCAGCTCGGCATGGCAGACATACATGTATTTGGTGTCAAGCGGGGCACCCTCACGTTCCCACGGCATTTCGTCATCCAGACAGCCGACGGGCATTCCGTTGTAGCCCATGGAAAGGATCTTGTTGTCTTTGCCGACAATGCACGCGCCCACCTGGGAAGAATTATCTTTGCTGCGCTGTGCGGTAAGCAGGGCAATCCCCATAAAATATTCATCCCAGGAAATGTAATCGGTTCGTTTCAAGGAAAAAGCCTCCTTTATTGAATGGCAGCACCATGGTCTGCACAGAATGATTTTCTTTCAGTATAACACGCACAGCGCACTTAGAAAAGATTTTTTTTCGGCAATACCGGGTTGACATATATAGAAAGCCGATATATAATGCAGATATATCGAATATCTATATATAAGGAGGGGCAGAAATGCAAATCGACAAAAGTCTGCTTGCGGGCAGCACGACAACGCTGATTTTAAAGCTGCTGTCAGAAAAAGACCGCTACGGCTATGAAATGATCGAAACGCTTGCCGCACGTTCCGACCATACGTTCGACCTCAAAGCGGGCACGCTGTACCCGATCCTGCATACGCTGGAAAAAAACAGCTGGGTGGAATCGTATGAACAAAAGGCGGCGGGCGAACGGGTGCGCAAGTATTATCATCTTACCGAAAAAGGTGCAAAGGCGCTGGATGAAAAGCAGCGCGAGTGGCAGGCATATTCCGATGCGGTGAACCGTGTGCTGAAAGGGGGCGCATGCCATGCAGCCGGATGAAAAACTGAAAGCCTATGCTGATGCTGTCGGGCAGCAGGTGCGCTGGAAAAAGATCCGCCCCGCCGTCCAGCGGGAGATCGAAGCGCACCTGTACGATCAGTTCAGTGCGTACTGTGCCGACGGAATGGCCGAACAGGAAGCCGCGGAAAAAGCAGTGCGGCAAATGGGGGATGCGCAAAGCGTGGGGCTGCAGCTCGATCGGGTGCACCGCCCGAAGGCACAGACCGGCATGCTTTTGCTGGCGGGTCTGCTGATGCTGACCGGCATGGCGGTCAGCCTGCTGCCGGCACAGCCGTCCGGGCGCTTTGGCACGGCGGCTTCGTATTTTGCGGCGTTCGGGCTGATGCTCGTGTGCTATTTTGCGGATTTCACGCTCCTTGGGCGTTTTGCACGCAAAATCAGCCTTGGCATTGCGGCGCTTGCGGCGTTTGTGGTTTTGACGGCAAAGCTTCGCATCATGGGGCGGCTTGTGCTGCCGCTTGGGCCGTGGAACCTTTCGCTTACGCTTTTGGCGTCGGTGTTCCCGCTGTGCCTTGCGCTGTTTGTGTACAGCATGCGCGGGAAAGGGTACGCCGGCATCCTCTTGTGCGGCGGCCTTTCGGTGCTTCTGGCGGGGCTGCTGGTGCACATTCCGTCTATTTCGGGCGCGGTGCTGTTTGCCGCAGCGTCGCTTGGCATGCTGTGCACGGCAGCTGCGCGCGGGTGGTTCGGCACGGAAAAGAAAAAGAGCTTGTGCCTTGTGCTTTTGCCGGCAGCGGCAGTGTGTGCCGCGGCGGCGTCCGTGCTTTTCCTGCGCGGGGCAAATGTGTGGAGCCATCTGACGGGGGAAAACGATTCCTTCTTCAGTGCGCTTGTAAAGCGGGCAGTGAACGGCGCGGCGCTGATAGGCGAAGGCGGCACGCTGACCGCACAGGAAACGCAGCTGCTTTGGAAAAATATGCCGCTTTGCTTTGTGATGTACCGTCTGGGTGTTGCCGCCGCAGTGCTGATCGTCCTGCTGGCTGCGGTGTTCTGTATTCTGGGGCTTGCAAAGGCAATGCGGGAAAAAAGCATGCTCGCGGCTCTGACGGCGCTTTCCGTGATTTTGATGCTTGCGATGCAGGCGGCAGTCGGCATTTCGGAAAGCTTCGGCTTCGGCATGTTTACCGGAACCGGGATCCCGTTCATCGGGCAGGGAACGGCAGGGCTTATGCTGAATGCCGCCCTGACAGGCTTCATGCTTTCCGTGTTCCGCACCGGAGAGGCCCTGCGGGAAAACGAGCGCATCCTTCCGGAATGAAAGCGGGCGATTAGCTTTGCAAAAACGCTTTGAGAATTTGGAAAAGGTCTGCTGTAAACCGGCAGACCTTTTTTATTTGCTGTTTGGTGCCAAGATGTCAAAAATTTGGAAAGAAAATGCGATCAGCTATTGCTATTCCGGAAAAGTATGATATAATCCATATGGCCGCAAGTTAGCTGATACTAACTTGCGGAAGATAAAAATTCACCTGGAGGACTCAATGAAGCACTTAAATTTCTGGAAGCGTTTTGTCACCCTTTCGATGGCAATGCTGCTGCTGGTTTTTACAGCAGGCTGTGGTAAAACCGACGGTGCCGCAGACAAAACGAACGAAGGAGCGGAAAGCTCTGCACAGCAGATTGGCAAACTGGAGCCGATCCCCGTTTTGGAGGATACAAGACCTGCCGAAGCAAAGGAAGTCACCTTCACCGATCTGAACGGAACGGAAGTTACGTTCAATCAGAACACCCGCAGGATCGTCGCACTGTCCGGCGCAGGGGATCTGGCCGCATTCGGCATCCGTCCCACCGCTGTCATTGTGGAAGATAAGGTCAAGACCGATTATGCAGACTTCTTTGAAGGTGTAGAGACGATTCAGAACACCCAGCCGTTTGATGCGGAAGAAATCATGAGCTATGAGCCGGAGCTGATCCTGGTGTATCAGCTTATGGAAGAGCCGGAGCTGGAGGCGCTGCGCAAGATCGCCCCGGTCATTCCGCTTTACCGCGAGGAGTTCGATTTTGAAAAGAGACTGGGCTACATCGGTGAGATCTTCGGCCTGCAGGAAAATGCCGATGCGCTGATCGATTACGCAAAAAAGACGCAGGAAACGGCAATTGAACAGCTGAAGGAACTGGATCTGACCGACAAGACCGTTTCGATGTTCTATTACATGGACGGCATTTCCGTACCGCCCACGGATTTTTGGTACTTCAACAAGATCGTATATGATTACATGGGTCTGAAGATGCCCGAGATCACGCAGGAATTTCTCAGCGACCCGAATGTGAACCCCTTTACGCCCATCAGCAACGAAAAGATCCGGGACTATGAGGGCGATGTGGTGATCTATGTGGATATTATGGCCGCAGGCGAACCGCAGGTGCCGGAAATGCTGCAAAGCAACCCCGGCTGGCAGATGCTGGACGCCGTGAAAAACGATAAGGTCGGCGTCATTGACGGCATGCTGTATGCGGAAAAAGACGTGCTTTATCTGTATGAACAGTACAACAGCCTGATGAACGCCTTCAAAAAGGCAATCTAACAAAAGAAAAGTGGTTTGAATGCTGTGAAAAAGCAGAAGAGTAATTTCCAGAAGTTCCTTGTCCTTATGACGTTTGGGCTTATCCTTCTGGTAGCAGCTTCTTCCCTGTTCCTGTTATTCGGCGCAGAGCATACGGCTTTTGCGGATGTCATGAACGGATTGTTCCACTACGATGAGGAAAACTTCATCCATGTGGTCGTGCATGACATCCGTCTGCCGCGTCTGCTGGCGGATATCATGGTCGGCGTGTCCCTTGCGATCGCAGGTGCGGTCATGCAGGGAAATACGAAAAACCCAATGGCAGATTCGGGGCTTATGGGAATAAGCTCCGGATCCGTTTTTGCTATACTGCTGATGCTGCTTTTTGTGCCGGATGCATCCAGACTCGAGCGCATCGGATATTCCTTTATAGGTGCGGCAGCTGCAACAATGCTGATCTACGGGATCGCGATGATCGGCCGCGGAAAGATCACATCGGATCGAATGGTGCTTGCGGGAATGGCGATTTCCACGCTGTTCGGTTCGGTGACGACAGCAATTATGCTCAAGGATGGACTCAGTGCATCCATGATGAAGTATTCCGCCGGCAGTTCTTCCAATACCCAGTGGTTGGACGTGACGGTTGCCGCACCGTTTTTTATCATTGGTTTTGTCGTATCCATTCTGATTTCCAGAATGCTGACGGTTTTGAATCTGGGAGAAGATGTTTCAAGAGGACTTGGCGCAAACGTAAAGTTCATAAAATTCCTCAGCACCGTGGTGGTACTGGTGCTGTCTGCCACGGCGGTCATCATCATCGGCCCGGTTGGCTATGTGGGGCTTATGGTTCCGCATATTGTCCGGTATTTTGTGGGAACGGATTACCGGCTCATCCTTCCTTCCTGCGCCGCGCTTGGGGCACTTTTTGTCGTTGTGGTGGATTTGCTGGCAAGGGTGCTGATCGCACCGCGGGAATTCCCGATCGGCGTGCTGATCACGATCATCGGCGTGCCGTTCTTCATCTTTATCTCCCGCAGACAAAAAAATGACAGCTTTGCGGGGTAATCTATGAAACACAAAAACAAAATAAGTCCCCTGAAAAAAGGAATCTGCATCAATATCTTTCTTGCCGTACTGCTGGTGTGTATATTTGTGGCCGGCTGCAATGTGGGGCAGTATAAAATCAGCATCGGTGATGTGATCAAAACCTTTCTGGGCGGGGGAGATCACTACTGCCGGCTGGCTCTTTTCGGCATCCGCCTGCCAAGACTCGTGCTTTCGGTGCTTGTCGGGCTTGGCATGGGTGTTTCCGGCGTTGTCATGCAGGATCTGATGCACAACGATCTGGCGTCGCCCGGAACGCTGGGCGTCAGCGCCGGTTCGGGCCTGTTCGTCACTATTTATGTTGCGCTCATCAAACAAAGCGGCACAAATCCGATCGTGATGCCGTTTCTTGCGCTTGCGGGGGGACTGCTTTCCGCGGGCGTCATTTTCCTGCTTGCCGTCAAAAAGGGGCAGCGCATCCAGCCCACAAAAATCATCATGACCGGCGTTGCCATGAACAGTGCATACGGCGCAATTTCCATGTTTTTTATGTTCATGCTGGACAGCACGCAGCTGGAATTTCTGCAGCGCTGGCAATCGGGGGAACTGTGGGGAACCGATTGGAAATACATCGTGGTGTTTGCCGCATGGCTTGTGGTGTTTCTGCTTATGACGTACTATAAAAGCATGACACTCAACGTCATCAACATGGGCTATGACGTTGCCCGGGGCCTTGGCGTGGATGTGGGAAAACAGTTTATCGTTCTTTCGGTGTGCGCGGTGGCGCTTTCCTCGTCGGCGGTGGCCTTCGGTGGCAATTTCTTCTTTTTGGGTCTGATCGGCCCGCACATTGCGCGCAGACTCGTGGGCACGGATACCAGAGTGCTGTTCCCGGCGTCGGGCATCATCGCGGGGATCATCGTCATCACCGCCGATATGCTGGTAAGGGGCACGCCGTATCTTGCCAATATCCCGACGGGGATCATCATATCTGTCATTTCCGTCCCGTACTTTTTATATCTACTGATAAGGTCATGAATTATGGAAAACAGTATCGTTACAAGACAGCTCAAAGTAGGGTATGACGGCAATATCATCGTACCGGGCTTTGACGCGGAAATAAAAAAAGGAAAGATCACTTCGATCATCGGGGCAAACGGCTGCGGCAAATCGACGGTTCTCAAGGCGATCGGGCGGATCATCAAAGCGGAATCGGGCGTTGTGATCATCAATGACGCCGAAATGCTTAAAATGCGCAGCAATGAGATTGCACAGCAGATGGCGATTTTGCCGCAGTCGCCCAGTGCACCCGGCACGCTGACGTGCAGGGAGCTTGTCAGCTACGGAAGGTTCCCCTATCAGAAGGGGCTGGGCAAGCTTTCCGCAGAAGATAAGCAGATCATCGAATGGGCGCTTTGTGTCACGAATATGAGCGGATTTTGCGACAGAGAGATCGCGGGGCTTTCCGGCGGGCAGCGCCAGCGCGTGTGGATCGCCATGGCGCTGGCACAGCAGACGGGCATCATTTTGCTGGATGAACCGACCACCTATCTTGATCTTGCGCATCAGCTGGAGGTTCTGGAACTGCTGAAAAAGCTGAACGTGCAGCAGAACACCACGATCGTCATGGTGCTGCATGACCTGAACCTTGCATCCCGATATTCAGACTATCTTCTGGCAATGAAAGATGGTAAAATAGAAAAATACGGAACGGCTGATGAGGTCATGACGGCACAAATGCTGCGCACATGCTTTGGCATTGACGGCAGCATCGCAACAGACGAACGCAGCGGAAAACCCGTCTGCTATTCGTACGAGCTTTCCAAAAAAGACGATGAAAGCCAATAACCTGCTTAGGATGTGAACAATGAAAAAAATAGCGTTTTACGGAAAAGGCGGAATCGGCAAGTCTACGACGGTTTCGAACATCGCTTCGGCGCTGGTAAAGCTTGGCTACCGCGTCATCCAGGTCGGCTGTGACCCCAAGTCGGATTCCACGGTCAACCACAATAACGGCAGACGCATCCCCACGGTGCTGGATATCATGCGGGACGGCGACACCGAAAATATCGAAGATATTGTTTTTCACAGCGAATCCGGCGTTTATTGCGTGGAGGCGGGCGGCCCTGTGCCGGGAACCGGCTGTGCGGGGCGCGGCATCATCGCGGCGTTTGAAAAGCTGGAAGAGCTGGAAGTATACGAAAAATATCAGCCGGATTTTGTTTTGTACGACGTGCTGGGCGATGTGGTGTGCGGCGGCTTTGCCATGCCGATCCGCAACGGATATTCGGACGAGCTTTACATCGTGACGTCCGGCGAGATGATGTCGCTGTATGCGGCAAGCAACATCGTGCAGGCGGTGAATAACCAGAAAAGCAAGGGCTATGCCAAGATCAAAGGGCTGATCGTCAACAAAAAGAATATCGAAAACGAAGACGAAACCGTGCGAAAGGCCGCAGAGGAAATGAATGTGCCCGTGGCGTTCGTTCTGCCCCGCGACGGCATCGTGCAGGAAGCGGAAAAGCGGCACAAAACCGTGGTGGACGCCTTTGCAGACAGCGATATGGCAAAGCGGTATCTGGAACTGGCAGGAGAAATTGCCAATGGATAAGTTCCTGCCCGCAGGCCGGGTGAAAAACAATCTGCCGGTGCGCACCTATTCGGTTGCCGGCTGCGGACACTGCCCCATGGATATCCTGATCGAAGAGCTGTGCGGATTTCCGGATGTGAACGTGCTGGTTGTCGGCGTGGGGGAATGTGTCTATTATTCCATGAAGCAGCCGTTTTGCAGCGGATGCCGCTGCTGGGGCTTTGACCTGACCGACAAAGAGCTTGTGTTCGGCAGCACGCAGGCGCTGGAGCAGGCACTTTTGGAAATTGCGGATAACGGCAAAATGACCGTCTGCATCATGACATGCATCCCGGCAATCATGGATCTTGCAATCGAAGACATCGTGGACGGACACGAAAATATGGCGCTTGTGAAAGCGCCGGACTATACACAGGCTGCCCCGGGCGATATCCTTTCGGAACTTTACGAACAAATCGGCAAAAATCTGCGTCTGCATGAAGGGCCCGCGCAGGTCTGGGATCAGGCGGCGAGCGTGCGGGAATTGCAAGAAAAGCTTACGCGGTCGCTTCATATTGTAAATAACCGAAAGTTTCTGGAGCTTGTGCAAAGCTTTGAAGCAGACGGCGTAAGCGTGATCGACAATACGGTGTTTCATTCTTTGGATTTTTACGAGGAAAACTGCGAAACGCTCGGCATCGACCGAAAGAAGATCGAACAGCTGCGGAAGATCGTCAGCCGGTTTGCACAAAGCGGGTGCACATTCGGCATCAAAAGCAGGCATGCCGCGGCACTTGCAAATTTCCTGAACGGGGAAAACGTGCCGGTGGGATATATCGTGACGGACGGCGCGGATAAGTATAAGCTTGCCGCCTGTGCCCGCGCAGAAAAATCAATGCAGGTTTCGTTTGATTATTCTGCCGAACTGCCGGCGGGAAACAATCTTGTGCTGAACACCGAGGGACAGTATGAAAACTTTGATACGCTGTATGAACTGATGAAGGAGGCAGACGGGCAATGGGTTTGAAAAAGAACGGATGCCTGCCGACCGCCCGGATGCAGATGTATTACCTGACGGCGAAATTCCGGGATCTTGCCGTTCTGGATTATTCGACACGCGGGCATGCGCTGTTCAATTACGGTCATCTGGCGTGGACAAACCCTGTGCCGCAGCCGGAAAATCTTTTTTCGGTGCAGGTGGGCGAAACCGATCTTGTGACAGGCGACAGCAAAAAGCTGTTTCAGTGCGTGGATGAGATCCTTGCAAAAGGATACCGGCATATCTTTTTGATGCCGTCTGCAATTTCGGAAGTAATGGGCATTGATTTGGAAGGCTGCGCCGCCGAAATTGCAGAGCGGACAGACGCCGACGTCTTTGCCGTCAAAGCAAAGCTGAACGCCGATTATTACGAGGGTGCGGAAAAGCTGTATGCGGCGCTTGCGAAAAAGATTCCCGCCCCGTGTGAAAAAAAGCGCGGCACATATAATATCCTCGGCGGCCTGCGCTATGCCGATGAAATCAATCATGCCTATATAGCAAAGCTTATGGAACGGCTTTCCATGACGTGCAATGCGGATGTGCATACCGCAGCGTCGTTGGAAAGTCTGAAATCACTGCCCTGTGCGGAACTGAACCTTGTCACAAGCGGATTTGCACTCAAGGCGGCAAAGCAGCTGCAGCGCGAATACGGAACGCCCTACCTTTATTTTAACCCGTTTTCCCCTGCAAGCGAAGACCGGCTGCTTGCCGAGGCCGCCGCGCTGACAGAAAGGGAATACACTGCCCCGTGTTCCGACGGCATTTATGAAGCGCTTTCCGCCCAGCTTCGGAATATTCTGGCGGTGACAAAGCCGCAGATCGTATGCTATACCGATACCGACCGCCTTTTTGCTCTGGAAGGTTTTTTCGGGGAACTCGGGTTCACGGCAGAATATCTCTGTTCGCACAAAAAGGGAAAGTATCCGTATGCAGAGCCGGATGAGGTGATATCCTCCTGCCGGGACAAAATGGTGCTGACCTACGACAGCCTGTGCAGAAAGCTGCCGAGCGCCCTTGCGGTGGATGAATCAGGGCTTGAATACAAGATCCACCTGCCGCTGCAGGATTACACGATCGGGAAAGACGGGGCATACCGTCTGATCAAACTGCTGGGGGAAGCACTTTTGCAGTGACCTGGATCGGACGAACGCGCTTTCGCGGCGCACAGCGAATACAGGATACGGACAAAAACCAAGAGCAAAACAGCCGATGCAGAAATTCTTCTGCATCGGCTGTTTTTTCGGCCGGCTTGCTGTCCGGCTTTTTACTTTTGCGCCTGTACCTTGCCTTCCTGGATCATGGCAGAGCGGCGCTTTTTTGTATTCTGCCCGAATGAGTCATACAAAGCGGACAGTGACCTGTCCGTCCGTTTTTTGGATGCAGATTTTCCGGTCCATGGCGGGGTCCTGCGCCGGATGATCCGCCCGATAGTGAGAACCGCGGCTTTCGCGGCGCAGCAGTGACGCCTGCAAAATACAGCCTGCCGTAAGCAGCTGGCCGCGGATGCGGTACAATCCGCTGATTTCGGCTGCATCCTGCGTGGGGCGCACGGTCAGCGCATCCTGCAGCTGTGCTGTCTGCCGCAATGCCTGCATAAGCCCTTCTTCGCTGCGCACCACCATATTGCTGCGGAACATGATCTGCTGCACTTCGTTCAGAACATGGCCGCTGTCCGGACAGCCCAGTTCCGGCATCGTCCATTCCTGCGGCACGGGGGCAGGTTCGTTTCGGGCAAAGGCTGCGGCGGCAGCGCCTGCCTTCCCGCCGAAAACCAATCCGTTTGCGGTGGAAAGTCCGCCGATCCGGTCGGCACCGTGCATGCCGCCGGTGACTTCGCCTGCGGCGAACAGACCCGGAACATCGGTCTGCGCGTCGGGTGTGATCCAGATGCCGCCGTTCGCCGCATGCGCAAAATGACCGATCCATACCGGATCGTCCATGGTAAGGCCGCGGGCCTGTGCAAGCCAGTCAAAATAGGTTTTCACAAATTCGGGGGGATCTTGCTTCATGTCATCGGTATAGGTGACTTCGACACCGCGGGCATCCTGACGGCAGGCTTCGTAAATGGCAAGGTCGATTTCGCGGGATGCAAGGCGCGAAGTGAACGGGCCGTGACCGGAACGAAGTGCCAGCAATTCTGCCGCCTGTGCGCCCGGCAGCGGTTCGCCGTCCGGTTTGCGCAGCCGGGTAAAGCGGAAGGTCTTTTCGTTAAACACGGTCTGATAAGCAGGGTGGAGATAGCCGGGCATGATCTGCATGAATTCCATGTTGACAAGACGGCAGCCCGCGTCCAGTGCCAGCGCCTGCCCCAGTCCTTCCACATCGCCGGTGCAAAGGTGGTGGCGGAACAGGCTTCCGTACCCGCCTGTGGCCAAGACCAGTGCGCCGCAGCCCAGATATTGCAGCTGCTTTGTGTCGGAAAGGATTGCACCGCAGACCCTGCCGTCTGCTTTTACCAGCTCCAGCGCTTCCCAGCCTGGCAGCACGGTGACGTTCCGTTCCTGCAGCTTTTGCGAAAATACGCTGCGCACACTGTCAAATTCAAGGCCGTTCCAGTCCCGGTGCTTGTGGTCGAAACAGGGGATGAACTCCTTCTGCGCGCCGTTGTCTGCCCGGCGCAGCTTCACGCCCATGGCGCGCACCTTTTCGATAGCCGGGTGAACGCCTTCGACCAAAGCGCGCACCAGCGCATCGTCAGCCATTTGGCACCCGACCTGCTGAATGGTGGCTGCAAGATCCGCTTCATCGGCTTTGTCCGCCGGGCCGATCAGCCCAAGACCCCATGTGCCCGGATAAAAGCTGGAACCGGAAAACAACTTTCCTTTGCAGCAAAGGGTCACCGATGCACCGGCTTCGGCTGCGGCAAGCGCCGCCGATATGCCTGCAATGCCGCTGCCCAGAACCAGCACGTCGCAGCGGGCGGATAGGTTCAGTTTCATATGCACTGCCTCCTTTTGAATGTGGTAAAAAGAAAAGCTGCGCCCCGGCCGAAGCCGAGCGGGCGCAGCTTTTGCGGGAGCATCAGCAGAATGCTGCAATGGCATCCCGAATCATTTTGGCGCATTTTTCTACCTGCGGCATATCCTCGGGGAACAATGCAGGCATGGGCTTGCGGACGCTGCCCAGCGTAAGCCCTTCGTTGATTTCCAGAATCTTTTTCATCACGGCGTACAGGTTGCCCTTGCATCCGCACATGGCGTAGATGATTTCATCAATGGCGTACTGTACACGACGGGCTTCTTCGATTTTGTTTTCGGAAAACAGTTCGTTGGCTTTCAAAAACAGCTCCGGCATGACGGCATATGTGCCGCCGATGCCGCCGTCTGCACCAATGGCGCGGCCTGCCACGAATTGTTCGTCAGGCCCGTTGAACACCGCAAAGTCCGGGCCGCCCTCCATTTTGAACATCTGGATATCCTGCACCGGCATGCTGCTGTTCTTCACGGCTGCCACGCGGGGATTCTTGAGCATTTCGCGGAACAGCGGCATCGTCAGCGCTACGCCCGCCAGCTGGGGGATATTGTAGATGACGAAATCGGTGTTGGGGGCAGCGGAAGAAATATCGTTCCAATACTGGGCGATCGCATATTCCGGCAGGTGGAAGTAGATCGGCGGAATGGATGCTATCGCATCGACGCCAAGGCTTTCGGCGTGTGCCGCCAGTTCCATGCTGTCGGCGGTGTTGTTGCAGCCCACATGGGCAATGACGGTGAGTTTGCCGCCCACTTCGCTCATAACGGCTTCCAGAATGGCCTTTTTTTCCGCCACGCTCTGGTAAATGCCTTCGCCGGAAGAACCGTTGACATAAACGCCCTTCACGCCCTTTGCCAGCAGATGACGCGCCAGACTTTTCACACGCTCGGTGCTTATATTGCCGTCCTCATCATAGCAGGCATAGAATGCAGGGATGACGCCCTGATACTTGGAAATATCTTTCATAGTCAGTCACCTTTCTTAGAACTTCACTTTAACAACCGCTTTTTCCACCTTGACGGAATCAGCAAATTGCACTTTTACCAGATGTGCTTCAAGGGGAAAGGCAATCAAAAACTTGTTTGGGGTCATGTGATTGCAGGATTCCGCCTGTCCCCGATATCCGATGTAATCGGCGGCCGCATCGCGCTCGAATTCCGTGAGCACCTGCGGTTCGGCTATGCCGATTTTTTCTTCGCCCGAAAGCAGAAGATGAATGTCTGCATATTGTTCGTGCGCTTCAAAGAAAGCCTCGCTTTCCGGTATGGTTTCGTAGTCAAAACGGTTGATATAGACGTTTTCGCCGTCCACATCGTTGCGTCCGTAAGCAAGGCGGGACAAATCGCATGTTTCCAGAAAACGGATCGCGGTATCCAGATGTTCCGAGATGCCGTAATAGTTGGGCAGCTCCGATAGATTGGCATAAATCATTTGTTTGCACTCCCCGGACAACCGGCTCAAAGCGGGTCGTCAGTCTTTTTTGTCATATAAATGGCAGGCTACCATGTGGCCTTCTTCGCCGCACTGAATGGTCGCCGGATCGACCTGACGGCAGATCTCCATGCAGTGAGGGCAGCGGTTGTGGAACGCACAGCCGGTGGGCTTGTTGATCGGGCTGGGCACTTCGCCCTCCAGTACCTGACGCTTTTTCCGATTGTGGATATCAGGCACGGGAATGGCCGACAGCAGCGCTTTGGTGTAAGGGTGCAGGGGATTATCGTACAGCGCTTTGGAATCGGCGATTTCGACGATCTTGCCCAGATACATGACAACGATGCGGTCGGACATATACTGCACCACCGACAGATCGTGTGCGATGAAAAGATAGGTCAGGTTCATTTCCTTTTGAATATCCTTCATCAGGTTCAGCACCTGTGCCTGAATGGAAACGTCCAGTGCGGAAACCGGCTCGTCGCAGATCAGCACATCCGGCATCACTTCCAGCGCGCGGGCAATGCAAAGACGCTGGCGCTGGCCGCCCGAAAATTCGTGCGGATAGCGCATCAGGTAGTCGGGCTGGATGTTTACCATTTTCAGCACCTTCTGCATGACGTCCTCCCGTGTCTGCGCGTTGGAAACGCCGTGCACCTTCAGGGGCTCTTCAAACGAGGTGTAGATCTTTTTCTGGGGGTTGAGTGCAGAATACGGGTCCTGAAAAACCATCTGGACCCTTCTGCGGAACTTGAAGGTTTCTTCTTTGTCGAATTTGGTAATATCCTTGAACGTGCCGTCATAGTTGTAAAGCACTTCGCCGCCGGTGGGCTTTTCCAGCAGCATCAGGGTCTTGCCCAGCGTGGATTTGCCGCAGCCGGATTCGCCCACGATGCCCAGTGTTTCGCCGCGGTATACTTCCAGGCTTACATCGTCCACGGCCTTGACATGCCCGACAACTTTTTTGAAAGCGCCCTTGGTGATGGGAAACCATGTTTTCAGATTGTGTACTTTAAAGATAACGTCTTTCTTTTCCTCACTCATGTCAGTCCACCTCCGGGAAGTTATTGTACTTGATGCAGCGCACGCGGTGACCCGGAGAGATTTCATAGGCCGGAATCGAACCCTTGCGGCAGGCGTCTGTCGCAAAGGGGCAGCGGTCGGCAAAATCACAGCCGCCTTTCAGGTCGGCGGGGTTCGGGGTCGTGCCGGGAATGGTCTCCAGCTTCTGCCCATCGGCAAGCCCCAGTACGGGCACGCTTCGCAGCAGCGCCTGCGTATAGGGGTGAGAGGTGTGGTCGAAAATATCTTCCAGTGAACCGAATTCCACCACACGGCCCATGTACATGACACAGACTTCATCGGCCATTTCGGCAACAAGACCCATGTTGTGGGTAATCAGAACAATGGATTTGCCTTCGTTGATCTGAAGACCTTTGAGCAGCTCCATGATCTGTGCCTGAATGGTAACGTCCAGTGCGGTGGTGGGCTCGTCGCAGATGATGAGCTCGGGGTTGCAGATCATGGCAATGGCGATCACCACGCGCTGCTTCATGCCGCCGGAAAACTGGTGCGGGTAGCAGTCGATGCGGGCTTCGGGATCGGGGATGCCCAGCTTGCGGAACATTTCAAGCACCTTTTCCCGCGCCTCTTTTTTCTTCATGCCGAAGTGCTGGATCAGGCTTTCGGCCACCTGGTCGCCCACCTTATAAACGGGGTTCAGGCTGGACATGGGGTCCTGAAAGACCATGGAAAGATCCGGGCCGCGCAGTGCACGCATTTCGGGGCCGTTGGGCTTTTTGATCTTTTCCAGATGATGTTCGATGATCTTGCCGTCTTTCAGTGCGTTGTACTGAATATTTTCGGCTGTGACGCGGGCGTTTGCACCGGTAAAGCGCATGATCGAGTTCATGGTAACGCTTTTGCCGCAGCCGGATTCTCCCACAACGGCAAGGGCGGTGCCGCGTTTGAGCTGGAAGGAAACATCCTTAACGATCTTGACTTCCTTCCGGTCGGAAATAAAGCTGGTGTTCAGCTTTTTAACGTCTAAAATGATTTCTTTTGTATCCATACTCGCACCTCCTTCTTACTGCTGTTTGGGGTCAAGCACATCGCGAAGACCATCACCCAGAAAGTTGATGGCAAGCACGAACAGGCTGATGGCAAGACCGGGGAATACCCAGATCCACCACTGATCGGTGACTACGGACAGGGATTTGGCTGCGTTCAGGATATTGCCCCATGTGGGGGTCGCGTCCGTCACGCCCAAACCGATAAAGGAAAGCGCCGCTTCCTGCAGGATAAAGAAGGCAACGTTGGTAGTGGTGGAAACGATGATCGGGCTCATGACATTGGGCAGCACCTGCTTGAACATGATGTTGGATTTGCTCATGCCGAAAGCTTCGCATACCTTGACGTAGGTTTCGCTTTTCAGGCTCATGAATTCGTTGCGCACCATGCGGAAGGTGGTCATCCAGCCGGTGATGACAAAGATGAACAGCAGGTTGCCAAGGCCGCGCTTATTCAGGATCGCAACCAGCATCATGACCAGCACCAGCTGCGGGAAGGCCTGAAAAATTTCGGAAAGGCGCACGATGAATTTATCCACCCTGCCGCCGAAATAACCGGCCAGAGCACCCAGCACAGCGCCGATCACGGAGCTGAGCACGGCGCAGAATACGCCCACCAGAATGGAATAGCAGCCGCCGTACAGCACGCGGGCCAGCAGGTCACGGCCAATGGTGTCCGTACCGAACAGATGTTCTGCCGAAGGGGGCTTTTTCATCTGGGGCAGATTCGGGGTGGAGTAGTCGATGCCCATAACGGCGCCCACGATGCAGGCAATGGTGATGACAAGAACAACGATCAGACCGAACAGCGCCAGCTTGTTGTTCATAAACTTGCGCACATTGCGCCGGAACAAAGAAGAGGAAGAACTCTTATTCATTTCCTTGATGCTTTTGGTTTCGCTCATGATTCAGACTCCCCCTTTCGTTATTCTCCCAGCCGGACACGGGGATCCAGCAGGGCATTGAGCACGTCTACCAGGAACGAGCAGATCAGCATGGTGGCAGCAATGATCAGCGTGGTGGCAAGAACCACCGGATAGTCACCGGAGGTAATGGCGTTTGTCATGGTAAGGCCGATCCCCGGATACGAGAATACGCTTTCGATAACGACCGAACCGCCGATGAGCATGGGGATACGGAACATGATGATGACCAGCACCGGCTTCATTGCGTTGCGGAAGCCGTGCTTGAGGTAAACCTTCCATTCGGGGATGCCCTTGCTGCGTGCAGTCTTGATGTAATCGCTGTTCAGCACATCCAGCATGGTGTTGCGGGCATAACGCATCAGCACGGCCACCATGCCGATGGTCAGCGTCAGCACCGGCAGGAACAGGTGAAGCACGCTGTCAAGGAAGGGGTTTGCGGCACCGGGGCTTACCCGGTTTGCGGCGGGAAACCAGCCGAGCTTGATTGAAAAAATCTCGATCAGGATAATGCCGACCAGAAACTGGGGCACGGCCTGACCCAAAACTGCGAACACACGTCCCAGATAATCAATGACGCCGTTCTGGCGAATGGCCGAAATAATACCGATGCCGATGCCGATAATGGTGGACAGCACCAGAGAATAGCCGGCCAGTTCCAAAGTATAGGGCAGGCGGACTGCAATGGTGTCCACAATGGGCGCGCCGGTAAAGGAATAGCCCAGATCGCCTTTCAGGCAGTTGCCCAGCCAGCGAAAATACTGGATCAGCAGCGGATCATTCAGACCCAGCGATTCCCGTAATGCCTCGATGTTTTCTGCGTTGGCTGAAAGAACTTCCGGGCTGACCATGAAGTTGATCGGATCGATGCCGGTGAACTGCAAACCAAAGAAAACAATAATACTGATCAGGATCAGCATCGGGATCATTAAGAGAAGTTTTTTGAATATAAACTTTAACATGATCTCACTCCAATTTGGTTACTTGATTGTTTCAATCAAAGGGGGGAGCCGCAGGAATTTCTGCAACTCCCCCTTCTGCTATTCGGTGTTTCGGCCTTGTGAATGCTGTTCTCTAAGGCTGTTCTCTAAGGAATCTTATGCGATTTCCCAGTTGGCAAAATCCATATCACAGCTGTACAGCGGGTTGCAGAATTCTACGCCTTCGGGAAGCTTTACATGATCGCTGGTGAATACATAGTTGCCAAGAGTGAATACGGGGACCTTGTAGACCTTTTCCTGTTCCAGGGCCTGCAGCTCCTTGAGTGCTTCGTTGCGGTCTGCTTCTTCGGTTGCAGCGAACAGCTTCTGCAAAGAGGCGTCAAATGCGGTGTCGCCGCCGAAGATATTGCCGAACAGAGCGTCCGTGCTCATGTATTCGGTGTACCATTCGTCAATGGAGAATGCGGATTTGCCCTTGAAGCCGATATCGTAATCGCGGGTGGTGAACAGGTCGGTGGTGCCGTCGTTGGAAAGTGTGGTTTCAACCTTCATGCCGGCCTGCTGCAGGTAGTAAGCAACGGTGTTGATCAGGTCGATGCTGGTCTGGTCGTTGTTGTAGTAGCAGATCTTGAAGGTGTGCTCGAAGTCATAGCCGGCCTTTTCCAGGTTTGCCTTGGTGGTGGCTGCGTCATACTTGTACTCAAAGCCGTTGTAAGCTTCGTAGTTGTTGGGAACGCCGGAGTTCAGGATCGTTGCATTGGGATACAGCGTAGCCAGCGCAGCGCGGTCGATCGCTTCGATGACGGCTTTGCGGACTTCAACATTCTGCATTGCGGGGTTTTCGTTGCCGTCAACGCCCTTCATGTTGAAGATGAAGTATTTGTAGAACAGAACGTCGATCGGGGTGGCGGTGTAGTTGGGCATCTTTTCCATTGCCTCAACCAGATCGGTTGCGTTGCCGTACAGGTAATCGGCAATGCCGGACTGGGCGGCGGTGAGGTAATCGTTTACAAAGGAAACAGTAACCTTCTGGATCTTGGGCGCGGTGCCTTCATAATGTTCGTTGGGCTTCAGGGTGAAGTAGTTGCCCACCTTGAACTCGTCCACGGTGTAAAGGCCGCTGGTGACGGGCTTCTGCCAGAAAGCGTCGGTATCAATGGACAGGGGATCCACGCCTTCCAGACAGTGCTTGGGCAGAATGGCGAACTGAGCCAGAACGTTTGCCATTGCGGCATAAGGCTCGCTCAGGGTGATCGTGATCACATTGCCTTCCGCTGCAAGATTTGCAATCTTTGCAAAGGCTGCGGTGTAGATCGCGTTGACGGTTGCGGACTTCTGGGCGGTTTCAATGGAAAAGACAACGTCCTCTGCGGTGAGGGGTTCGCCGTCAGACCACTTCAGGCCGTCCTTCATGGTAATGGTGTAAACCAGACTGTCGTCGCTTACCGTGTATTCGGCAAGATCGGGCTTGACGCTTGTCAGCGTGCTGTTTGCAAGGAACAGGCTGCGGAACATCATGTTGGTTGCCAGAGTGCGGTTGTACCACGGGGTGGGCACCTTATCGTCGGTGGTGCTGCCGTCCGTGGTGGAAAGAACCAGCTGCAGGGAATCACTGCCGGATGCAGCGGGAGTTTTGCCGGTTTCGGAAGACCCGGAAGTTTCGGGCGTGCCGGATGCATCGGATCCGGACGAAGCAGGCGCGCCGCAGGCTGCAAGCATGGTCAGCGTCATTGCCGCTGACAGCAGCATCGCTAAGAACTTTTTCATATGAATCTCTCCTTCTTGATTTGTAGTTTCTCGTTTTGTTCTGTATATCGACAGGAGACTCGTCCTGTTTGCTTGCTCTCATTATAGCAGTAATCGAAATTATTTTGCAATGACTAGAATATCCAAACAAATTTCGATTATTTTATCATTAGTGACAATTTTTTGGTTTTTAGGTTAAATCAGAGAGGTTTTTCTGTTCTTCGGGAAAATGTTTTGCTATAATCTAAGAAAAGAATTCAAGGAAAATCGAAATTATTTTTATTTTCCGCAAATCGGGAGGAAACCTTCGTGAGCACTATTATTGATGATATGATCCAGAATTACAGCAATTTCACGAAGTCTGAAAGGAAGATCATAGATTACATCCTTTCGCACAAGAACGAAGCCCAATATCTGAGCATTACGGACCTGAGCAACGCCTGCAAGCTTTCGGTCTCCACTATTTCGGTATTCTGCCGCAAGCTGGGTGCAGACGGCTTCAACGTGTTCAAGCTGGAACTGGCAAAGGCGTCGATCCCGCAGGGGCAGCTGCCCGTACCGACAGCAGTGGGTGCAGTCGACGGCGGGGATTCACTGGATGACGTTTTTGAAAAAACGCTGAATGCCAATCAGGACGCTTTGCGCAAGACCTATCAGATGCTGGATAAAACCGCCATTTCCCGTGCGGTGGATCTTCTGAAAAACGCCAATCAGGTGCTGTGCATTGGGCAGGGCAACCATTCCATTATTGCAAAAGCTGCATGGGCACGGTTTTCCACGGTGTCATCCCGGTTCAAAACCATGGATGACGCGCACCTGCAGATCATTGCTGCCGCCACCATGAAGCGGGATGATGTTCTGCTCTATTTTTCCTATTCCGGTTCCACGCATGATTTACTGGATATGGCAAAGCTGGTGAAAGGGCGGGGGGCAAAAATCATTCTGGTGACCCGCTTTCCCAATTCGCCGGGCACCGAGCTTTCCGATCTTTCCCTGATCGTCGGGGCGGACGAGCAGCCCCTTTCCTACGGCTCGGTGGTGGCCATGATCTCGCAGCTGTTCCTCATTGATATTCTGTATAATGAATACTGCCGGCGCGATTTTGAAAAGACAGATGAGCTGCGCAACTCCGTGGGTAAGGCGCTGGCGCAAAAGTGCCTGTAATACCGCCGCGCTTTTGCGCAGAAAGCGTCAGACAGGGCGGCTTCTTTGCAAAAACGGCATAAAAAGAAAATCCGGCTGCAGCGTGCAGCCGGATTTTTTTATGTACACACGCGTCAGCCGGATTCGGGTGCTTCGGGGCGTTTTCCTGTTTTAAGAGCTTCGGCACCGCAGAATAACGTGTCCGCACGCCGAAGCATAGCGGGTACCGCCTGTTATTCCGGATGAGCGGCAAAAGCGGCAGGCAGTAAAACAAACAGACCGAGCACCAGGTAAATCAGAAAGTTCAGGAAAAGACAAGCAGCGGTGCCGATATAGGAAACTGCGTCAAGCGATATACTGTGCAGGAAGTTGATGGCAAAGGAAAGTACGCACAGCAGCCCGCCGAGCCCCCAGCCGCACAAAGCGGCGCAGACAGCGCGGCGCGCCTGTGCACATGCTTCGGCAGGAGCGGCTGCCGCTTCAGCCGGCAGAAGCATATTGCGCATCGCATGCCCGAACGGGCGAAGAAGGCGGCTTGCCCACAGCATCAGGATGCTGCCTGCCAGCATGGAGCACAGTAAAGTGAGATCGAAAAATGAGAGCAGGCGGTGAAATTCAAACATTCCGCTAAGAAGCGGATCAAACCCCGCCAGAAAAACAAAAAACGCGGCAATGCAGACAAGATAAACGGGATAGCCGATTTCAAGGCTTTTGCCTTTGTGCGGCGGTGCAGCCGGTGCAGGATCGTCCGGTGCGGCAGATGCGGGATCGTCCGGTGCGGCAGATGCGGCAGGAAGATTCGGCAGGGGCAATGTCTCTGCTTCGGGCTGTTCGGACACGGGCGCATCCGGGTTCAGCATCCAGTCGACAGTCACACCAAAGATCTGCGCCAGTGCAAGCAGATTGCCGTTTTCGGGTTCGGCGTCGCCTGTTTCCCATTTGCTGACGGCCTGACGCGAAACATTCAGCCGGGCAGCCAGTGCTTCTTGGGAAAGGGCCTGCCTGCGGCGGCAAAAGCTGATTTTTTCGGATAAAAGCATTTGAATTCCTCCTTTTCGAGGGATATTTTAGCATAACGGTGCGGGTACGTCCACCGATTGCGGCTTGAACTTGTGCAACCGGCAGTCGCCGCAACGACCGGTTGCGCACGCCGCACAGAGCGGCGAATATACACAGGGCAGCATAGTGCGCGCCCGCGAAGCCGAGGGAAAGGGCATCGGCCACGGCGCAGGGGAGCGAATGGTTTTGCGATGCAAAGGCGGCGTACCCCTTTGCATGTGCCGCAAAAAAAGAAAAGCCCGTAAACCTTGCGGTTACGGGCTTTTACTGGTGCCGGTGGTGGGACTTGAACCCACACGGTGTTGCCACCAACGGATTTTGAGTCCGCATCGTCTGCCATTCCGACACACCGGCCTGCGGATAACAAACTTATTATAATATATCCGCGCATTGAAAGCAAGAACTTTTTTAAAAATGAAGCCGGCGGCGAAATTCATTTTTAATGCTGCGGTCACCGAAAATCAGCAGACCTGCTATCGAAGCAAGGGCAAAAACGCTTGGGGTAAACGCCGAAGCCGCATTCTGCGCAAAGCCCGTAAAATACAAAATGGGCATCGCAAGGCCGAACAGCGTCAGCACCGACTGGTACAGAACATACCCCGCCCAGTTGGTGCGGTTGATCAGCACAAGCACCACAACGGCGGTGATCCCCGTGCAGATGAACGCGGGCACTGCGTAGGAAACGGCCCACCCGTTATAGCCGGTTTCAAAGTCGATCGCCACGGCAAGCAGGCTGCCGGCCACCACCTGCATCAGCACCTTGCCCGCGGAATTGCCGCCGCGGCGCATGGCGTGCGGAACCACGATCCATGCATAGCAAAGGGCTGTGGCAACGATCGTCCACCACCAGAAGCCCGGTGTGACAAACAGATTGATCGTAAAGCAGATCAGCGTGCACAAAAATGAAATGAGCAAAAGCAGCTTGCGCACAAAGCCGCGCTTTTTAAAGGTGATGCCGGAAGGATATACGTCGTCCGGTTCATCCGTGCCGATCAGCGGCGCACCGCACAGCGGGCAGCACACGGCAGGTGTTGCTACGTCGATTCTGCAGGAATTACAATGCTTCATCCTTGATACCTCCGGTTTCCAGTGTAACGGGCACTCCGGCAGCGGTCAGCCGTCGGATGATGCTGCGCTCCAGCCGGTGGGATTCCAGCTCCGAAGCAAAGTTGAACGCCAGCACGCCGTTGTACGCGCATGCCGTTGTTTTCAGCGGCTCTTTCGGAGTGGTGGAAAGCAGAAAGCGGAACCCCTCGAAATAAGGACGGAACGGTTCTTCCACCTGCACCGGCCCCAGATTGGAAAGCACGACGCTGCTGCCGTTGTTGGAATTTTCGTAAACGATGCGCAGGATGCCGTTTTTCAGCGGCAGAGGGATGAGCCGCGCAAAAAAGTTCATTTCACTTGAAGCCGTATAGGCAAGGCGCTGTTCAAATTCCTCGCGCGTCAGCTTTTCATCGAACTGCTGCTTTACAAGGCGCATGACGTCGTCGAACGTGAAGCCCCGCGCATGAAGCGGCAGGATGATCGAAAGCTTGGAAAAGAAATTCAAAGCGGTATCCGTGCCGAAAATCGGGCGCAGATTGACCGGGACAAAAATGCTGATCGGCTTTTTGCTGCCGTGGCCGGAAGTGAATTCCTCATAGATGCCGAAGGCGATGCTGGCAGTCAGATATTCACCGATCGTGGCGTCATAGCGTGCACATTCCGCTTTCAGTGCGTCCAGCGGCATCAGCGCCGTCACAACGCCCAGCTCGCCCGCAAGGCGGTGTTCCCCCTTTAGGTGGAAGGCGCTTGGATCGCGGAACGCCTTGCTTTTGGCGCGCACATAGTTTTCGATATAGCCGTCCTGCACTTCGCCCGCGTTTTCGGTGCCGAAGTATGCGGCGCGCTGTTCCTCGGTAAAGTCGTCGGGATGCGCAAGCTGCAGATAGCGGTAGCAGATGGCTTTCAGAAAACGCATCGCACCGGTGCCGTCTGTCAGCACATGGAACGTTTCCAAATGGATGCGCTTTTTGTAATACAGGACACGGAACAGAAACCGGTTGGTTTCCACGGGATCAATGTACCTGCAGGGCGATTCCTCCTCGTGCCACACCTGCGCTTTTGCGTGGTTGGTTTCCAGATAGCTCCAGAAAAGGCCATGGCGCATGCGCACGTTGAACGCTGCAAAAAAGGGCAGGATCTCATTCAGTGCCTGACCGAGAAGCACGGGATCGACCTCTTCGTTCAAAACAGCCGTCATACGGAACACATTGGTGTAGCGGCGGTTTGTCACAACCGGAAAAAGATTTGCCGTATTGTCCAGCTTGTGCCAGCGGGTTGGCACATTGCGTTTGCTCATGGAAATGCTCCTTTACAAAGAAGAATGCGTTATACAAAAAGAGAAAGGTCGATCGAATCGGCAATGACCTTGCCGCCCGCAAGGTTGGGGTGCAGGCCGTCGGGCATGGCGTATTCGCGCTTCATGCCGATGCTGTCATCCAAATCGGCAACCGGCGTGCCAAGATCGAGCACTGCATCGAACGGGCCTTCCTCAATGATCCAGCGGTTCAGCGCGCGGCGCAGTTCTTCGCGTTCCTGCGGGAAGGAAAGATTGATCTCACGCGGAAGGATCAGCCCCGCGTAAATTTTTACGCCGCGTGCGTGCAGGATATCGGCGATCTGGCGTGCGGCCTGCGCGTACTGTTCCACCGTGATCAGCTCGCTTTCCGGCACGCCGGTGGTGCCGGGGTGGCCGATATCGTTGGTGCCAAGCGCAAAGACAACATGCGTAAGCCCGTCAATCGAAAGCACGTCGCGCTCGAAGCGGCGGATGCCGGCGTCGCCGTGCAGCCCGCGGGAGGGTGCCGAAGCATCATGCAAAAAGCGGTTCCCGCCGATGCCGAGGTTCAGCACGCTGATCTCGCCGCGAAAGCGTTCATAAAGCCGCGCAGTGAGCGGCGTGACCCATGTGCCCTGCTGCATGATCGAATCGCCGAACATGGCAACCACGCGCGGGGCGGGGCGGTTTTCGCTCTGCTCCACGATCACCTGTGCCAGTGTTGTGGTGGCACTGGTGATATCCCAGGGCAGCAGGCTTTTGGAAAGGCCGGACCACAGCCGTGCCTTGGGCAGCACGGCGGCGGTGCAGTGGTCGCCCTTGACGGAGCGGCTTGCAAAAAGGCCGACAAAATTGCCGGATGTGATCTTATCGCCGCCGGGATAATACAGGCTGACGGCAAGTGTGGTGCCCGGCTCGGCGGGCATCTCGATGCGGTCGGAAAGAAGCTCGTGCCCGGGGCACAGCGCAAATTCGGTTTCCCCGTTTACGGTAAGCGGGCGTTCGGTGCCCACAAGCAGCTGCTGGTGCGGATCGGCAAGTGCGATCGAAGCATTCCCGATCCAGACCGGACGGTCGGCATAGGGATTGCTGAATTTGACATAAACCGCATTACCGTACAGGTTGTTCGGGATGAAAATACGCACGGTGCGAGCCGCGTTGTTGAACGGCTGTGCGGAAAGATCCGTATGGGCAATGGCAAAGGTGCAGGCAAGGCGCGGCATAGGCATCCTCCTTGAAGCTGAAATTTCGTTTGTGTTTAAACAAGTTTAAGTATACCATAAAACGGCGCGATGCGTCATGGGCAAACTGCAGAAGATGCAAAATTTTTGAAACCGGACGCAGCAGACAAAAAGCCGGGATGCTGCTGCATCCCGGCTTTTTTGTCATGATCGAACTTATTCGGCTTTTTCGGCCTTGTCGGCCTTGTCGGCGTCCAGTGCGTATTTTTCCAGCTTGTGCAGATATTCAATGTTGTTTGCAAGCTTTTCGTCGGTGGTGAAATCGTTGGAGAAGTCTTCGACCGAGAACGTGCCGTCATAGCCCATTTTGTGCGCGACAACGAACAGGCGCTTGAGGTCGGCCATGCCCTTGTTCAGCGGCGTCCACACGCGCTTCCATTTCTTTGCGCCCAGCTCGTCCTCGCCGTCCTCGACCAGGATGCCGTTTTTGACGTGGATGTGTGCGATATAACGGCCCAGCAGCTCAAAGCTCTTCTGGTAATCTTCAAAGCCCTCGTTGACCATGTTGCCCGGATCGAAGATCAGGCCGATGTGGTCGGGATCAAAGCCTTCCAGTGCGCGGTATGCGGCGCTCGGGCTGGAGATCATCGTATCCATGTGGATCTCCAGCACGGCCTTTACGCCGGTTTCGGCAGCAAGAGCGTCGATTTTCTTCAGATCCTCGCGCATGCGCTCGAACAGAACCGGATACGGGGCGTCTGCCTTTTCGGGATTGTAAGGGACCAGACCGACGCGGACCTGATGGCAGTCAATGCTCTGGGCTGCGCGGAACACGCGTTCCAGCTGCTCCAGCTCGTTGGTTGCAAGATAGGTCGTCAGACCGAAAACGGCAAGGCCGGCTTCGTCGCACAATGCCTTTGCGCGCTTTGCCTCGTTTTCGATATCGCGCAGATCCAGAGTGCTCTTGTTATAGACCCAGTAGCGGTGCTCAAAAGGAATATTTTCCGGTTTTTCATCGGGCATGTTGTTTACACGCCATTCCACGCCGTCATAGCCCAGTGCCTTCAGGCGGCTGACGGTCTCTTCAATATCGTATTCAGGCATGCTGACAGAAAAAACGCCGAATTTCATAACGAACAACTCCTTATTAAATATAATGGGTCTGCCTGTTAAAAAGCAGACAAAGTTTGATACTATTATTATACAGGCAAAACAGGCAAAAAGAAATTCATTTCTTGCGCACTTGAGATTGCAAAACGTGCCGCCCGCCGCCGCAGAAAAAATAAAATGAAAAAAACTTGTTTTTTTTCAAAGAAACACTTGACATTATGGCACCGGTCTTGTATTATAGTAGAGCACCATGTTTCTGGTGTCTGCGAGCAGATAGGGGTATAGCTCAGTTGGTAGAGCAGCGGTCTCCAAAACCGCGTGCCGAGG
>JAHHSL010000022.1 GCA_020025235.1 Ruthenibacterium sp. | reverse complement strand
CGTTTTCGATCGTGGGGGAATGGATCGACCGCGAGGAGGAAACAGCGCCCGCAACGGCCGACACGCCCGCCGTATACGGGCGCAGGCTGTCCGTGACGCTGGGAGAGCGGATCTTCGGGGAATGAAAGGAGTGGTATGTATGATTTTTGAAGGAAGAAACCGTGTGACAAGCGGATTTCGGCTGCCGGATCGTCGGAACCACAACGGTATTGATGTGGTAGGCGACGATGACCGCACAGTGCGGGCAACCGTATCCGGTACAGTTGGGACGGCCGGCAAGGTGCCGCGCGGGGCTGACCGCACCTGGGAATGGGGAAACTATGTGCGCATCAATGCCGACGATGGCACGCAGCATTATTTTTGCCACATGGCAGACGGCAGCCTGCGTGTGCGCAGAGGGCAGCGTGTGGCCGCCGGTGCGCCGCTTGGCATCATGGGCAATACCGGATACAGTTTCGGTGCGCATACGCACTACGAGGTGCGCAGAAACGGCAAGCCGATCAATCCTGCACCGTATGCGGGGTTGGAAAACAGAAAAGGTGTGTACACAGATACGCACGCTGAGGAGGTAAAAGTAATGGCAATGAGCACCAGACCGGTCAGGATGCGTCTTGGGTATATGAGCGAGGGCGACATGAAGCGAATGAGGGCACTGCTGCAGAAAAAGAGCATCAAATGGGATGAAAGCGACGATCAGACAGACGGCTATCTTACCACGACCCCGGCTGTCAGCAAGGGCGATCAGGTGGGAATCATTGCGCTTGCGGAGGAAATGCAAATCGACTACGAACCGGTGTGCGCAGGCGCCGCCGATGCGCAGTTGAGGGACAAGCTTGCCGCGGCGGAAAAAGCGCGGGATGATGCGATTGCAGAGCGCGATCGGGCAAACCACAACGCCGGGAAATACCTCCAGCAGATCGAGGCGGTCAAGGCCGCCGTGGGGGTGTAACGTGAACGAAATCATTGTTGCAATCGTCACCGGCGTGCTGTCGCTTGTGGGAGTGATTCTTTCAAACGCTGCCGCAGCAAAACGCACTGAACATCAGCTTGCCACGGCACAGGCCGTTACAGACACGAAAATAACAGAGCTGACGCGCGAGGTGCGCGAGCACAATCAGTTTGCCCGGCGCATGCCGGTCGTCGAGGAGCAGATCAAGGTCGCGAATCATCGGATCAGAGACCTGGAAAAAGCAATTACAATCAAGGAGGACTAAAAATGGATATATCTGCGTTTGGAGTAGCCGGAGTTGCCGCGATCACTGTGCTGTGCTACATCGTCGGCGTTATCGTCAAGGCGACGCCGTTCGATAATAATAAGTACATCCCGATTGCCTGCGGCGTGGCAGGGCTGTGCCTTGGGCTGCTTGCACTTTATACCGGCATGCCGGATTTCCCGGCCCGTGACCCGATCACAGCCGCCGCGATCGGTGCGGTGTCGGGTCTTGCCGCGACGGGCTTCGACCAGAGCGTCAAGCAGCTTAAAAATAAATAATGTTTATTGCGCCCCTCCGTTTGGAGGGGCGCTTTTTGCTGTTTGGATGTGATGAGGTATACACTTGGGTATACACTTTGATTTTTCAAGTACTGTAAAAATACATTTGATGCGTAAGGTATATACCAAAAACAGCGCATTTCACCGTATAAATGTAAAAATAATGCATTAAAATGTATATGATAGGGGTTCGAGTCCCTTACTGTCCACCATGATAAGAAAATCCGAACTGTTTCCTTTGCGGGAATCAGTTCGGATTTTTTGTGTTTACAGCAAATTCCGCCTGAAAACAAAAGCCCTGTGCCGGCGCTCCACGATGCGGCCTGCAAAAATTGTCATCGCTTTGGGGAAAGAAGAACATCTGTATTTTGTCATGTTGTAAAGATGCGAATGTTGCTGTATGATAAGATGCAGGATCACGCACAGGGAGGATGCAGGTATGGATGTTCGGATTTTACTGGTCGAAGATGATTTCTATTTGCGCGATGGTCTTTGCGAACTTCTGAAGAATCAGGAGTATGCGGTCTTTTCTGCGGAAAACTGTCAGCAGGCACGGGAACTGTTCCGCGCACAGGCCTTTGAACTTGTGATTCTGGACGTTATGCTGCCTGATGGCAGCGGCCTTGATTTATGCACCGAACTGCGCGGGACCGGCAGCGATGTGCCGATCCTTTTCCTGACAGCCTGTGATGAAGAATATCAGATCGTGCGCGGTCTGGATGCCGGTGCTGATGACTATGTGACAAAGCCGTTTAAGATGCAGGAGCTGCTTTCGCGCATCCGTGCACTGCTGCGCAGGCACAGCAGCACCGTACTGCATCAGGGTGAAATGCAAATCGACATTGCGACAATGAGCGTGAAAAAAGGCGGGGTGTCCATCCCGCTGACACCGACGGAATTTCAGATCCTGACAGCGCTTGCTTCCAACGGCGGCGTGATCGTAACACGTTCTTCTCTGCTCAGCCGCATTTGGGATTGTGACGGGAATTTCATTGATGACAACACGCTTTCCGTACACATCAGCCGCCTTCGGGAAAAAATAGGCGCTGAACACATTAAAACGATCCGCGGCGTCGGATACAGATGGGAGTGAACGGGATGCAGCCGATCAAACTCATCTGTTTCCTGCCGGGTATAGTGCTTGTACTGGTGCTTGCGGTCTTTATTGTCTTTTCCGTCATTCGCAGACGGAAAATGCGTGCGCTTACGAAAAGCATTGACGATTTTCTTTTAACCGGCGCTCTCACCCCGTTCAGTACTGAAGACAATATGCTCGGGCGTTTACAGTCCGGCATCTGCGAACTTGAAAACCGGATCTTACAGGAGCGCTCTTTCACACAGAAAAAAGAAAAAGAAAACACCGAATTTATTTCCGATATTTCGCATCAGCTGAAAACACCGCTTGCCGGTATCCGCCTTTACTGCGAAATGGAACAGTCCGGCCTGTATACGGAAAAGGAACTGGTGCTCATTGAAAAAATGGAAAAGCTGATCGCCAATGTGCTGAGGCTTGAAAAGATCCGCAGTGACGCCTATGAGATGCACTTCCGGCTCTGTGAGCTTTCCAAAACGGCAAACGAGATCCGCGCCGTCATGCAGCCGATTTTCCCCGGTAAAGAAATCACGATCAGCGGCAGTGCTGCCATGCGTGTTGATCCGGAATGGTTCAGCGAAGCGCTTGGCAATGTGGTGAAAAATGCCTGTGAGCATACGGGCGAAAGCGGAAAAATCAGCATTTTGATCGAATCCGGCGAGCGTTCTGTCAGCATCCGCGTGCAGGATAATGGCGGCGGTGTGCCGGAAGATGAATTGCCGCTGCTGTTCGATCGTTTCCACCGGACGGCCTTTGCGGTGCCGGCCAGTGCCGGGATCGGCCTTGCCATCACCAAAGCCATTGTGGAAAAACATCACGGGATCATTTCTGCGCAGAACACCGGCGACGGACTCTGCGTCACCATTTGCCTGCCCGTGATCGATGCAAACATGAAAATATGAACATTCCAAAAGCAGAGCCTTTCGGCCCTGCTTTTCTTATCTTACAAAATCGTAAGATAAGCGTCACCGAAACGAAAGGTTCATCTGGTAGAATGTTTTCAGGATGAATACAAGGGGGATTTTTATGGATATCATCGAATGTCATGCTCTGACAAAAGAATATTTAAGCGGTGAAAACACGATCAAAGCCGTAGATCATATCAGCCTTTCGTTTGAACAGGGGGAATTTTGTGCCATTACCGGGCCTTCCGGCAGCGGCAAATCCACATTTCTGCATCTTTTAAGCTCGCTTGAAAATCCAACCTCCGGCCATGTGATCTACGGCGGCAGGCAGCTTTCTTCTTATAGCGACAATCAGCTTTCCATCCTGCGCCGCCGCAGATTCGGCTTTGTCTTTCAGGCATACAATCTGGTGCAGGAACTGACAGGATACGAAAACATCCTGCTGCCTGTCATGCTCGATCATAAAACACCGGATGAAAAATATCTGAAAATGCTGATCGAAATGCTGGGGATCGAAAACAGGCTGGAGCATCTGCCTTCGGCTCTTTCCGGCGGCCAGCAGCAGCGCATTGCGATCGCGCGTGCACTGGCAAACCGCCCGTCCATTCTGTTTGCCGATGAGCCTACCGGCAATCTGGACGGCAAAAGCGGACGCGAAGTGCTCTCCCTTTTGAAATATGTCAGCAAGCAGCTGGGGGTCACGCTGATCCTTGTCACGCATGATCTGCATGTCGCCGAACAGGCAGAGCGTATCCTTACACTGGAGGATGGCAGAATCGTGACCGACACCAAAAACGGGGTGATGGACGATGAAGCATAAGCTGACGATCAACCGCCTTGCATGGAATACGATCAAACACCGCAGAAAGCAGTACACGGTGCTGATCATCAGCATCGTGCTTGCCATGCTTTTTTCTTCCGGAGTGCCGTTCTTTTTTTCGTGCATCAATGCCTCTCTTGAACAGATACAGATAAGGCGCTTTGGAATGCAGGATCTGCTGCTGCTGAACGCGCAGAATCAGCCAATGGAGGAAATGCAGCAAAACGAATCTGTGGTTGGGAAGATTGGATATATACATGAGATTTCCTACATCTGGAACGGTGAAGAAGATCGCGGCACAGAACTCGCCTGGATGGATGAACGGGCGCAGGAGCTGTATTTTCCGCAGCTGAAACAAGGCCGTATGCCGGAAAAAAGCGGCGAGATAGCCGTGGAGGAGAATGCCCTGCTGCGCATGAGAGTAAAGCCGGAACTTGGTGCAGAAGTATCCTTTCATGTGCGCCCGCGTGACGGAGCAAATCATGTGAGCGAAACTACAGAAAAAAGCTATATCCTTGTGGGCGTTCTGGAAAACCGCCGCCCGCTCTATGAAAAGTACTTCTATGAATTCGGCAGTCAATTCCCGGCTGCCTTTACTGTTCCTGGCGAACAGACTGAAATCGGCGGGAAAGAAGCGCAGATTGCTCTTTTTGAACTGGATACCATGAAGTCTGCGGCTGTTGGCGGACTTTACAGCGAAATGAACGATCTTGCCATCGATACAAGGTATATCTCGGATTACGGAACTGCCGGTACGGAACTGATGAGAAACGGCAGAATGCTCGCTTTCCTTGCTCTGCTGTTGGCATTCCTGACCTGCTTTTTTATTGTGAATGCATTTGGCACGCTGCTCAAGGAGCGCACCGCGCAGATCGGCATGATGCGTGCTGTCGGGGCTGCACGCCGCCAGATTTTCTGGATTTTCGGGCGGGAAACGCTGCTTCTTGCGCTTGTCTGCGCCCCTGTCAGCCTCGGCATCTCTCTGGGCGGGATTTGGCTGTATGCCCGCTGCATGGGGGAGGATTTTGTCTTTGCCCCGAATTTTGCCGTGATTGGACTGGGTCTTCTGTTCAGCCTGCTGTGTGTTATGGCGGCGGCCATGATCCCGCTTGTTTGCGTTTCGCGCCTTTCTCCCATGCAGGCCATCCGGGATGTGCACATTTCCAAAAAGGTACGGCGCAGCAAGATCCGTTCACGCAAAACATTTAAAATGCCGCAGCTGCTTGCCAAACGAAAAAGCACCTTTTCCCAAGGCAGAAGCATCCTGATTCGTCTGATCCTCACGGTGACAACGTTCATCTGCTGTATTTCTGTCGTTGTATCCGCTTCCGGCATCAAAAGCATGGCGCTTTCGGCTGAAAAATCCGATTATAAGATTTATCCTACACGGGGCCATGTTCCCGAAAATAGTTTTATATACAGTGAGGATGAATCCTTCATAACGGAAGCACAGCGGCTTGACGCCTGCGGCATCCCTTTTGTCGAAGAGGTTTACGGTACCAAAAAGGTCCGGGTGAACCTGCTGCTGAACGAAGTGCCGAAGTATCTGCAGCTGTTTGAAATAGGGGGCGTTGATTTCCAGATGGGAAGATATGAAAATACCCTTCCGTTGAATGAGCCTTCGATGACGGAGGACAAGCTGCTGGACTTTGCACAGGCACAAGAACGCTCTGTCTATACCGATACAAAAGCACGTGCCGGATACGAGCAGGAAGCGCTGAACTTCAATATGAGGTCCGCAGACAACACGCATTTTGAAGAGCTTTTTCCATATCAGGTTGTCGAAGGCAAGATAGATCTAGAAGCACTTGACAGCGGAACGGAAGTTGTGCTGAATGCTCCGCAAACGATCGGCTTTGTCTATCATGTTTATCCGGATGGCAGCTGTGTGCTCGGCGCCATGAATACCGACCCGGAAGCGGTGAAAAAAATGGACCCTTTCCAAAAAGAAAATCTGGATTACATTGTTTCGTCTGCGCAAAACCCCTTTCATGCAGGGGATAAGCTGACGATCAGTATGCTGTTTGAGGAAACGGACGGCAGTCTGCGGCGTGTAGACCGCACGGTACGGATTGGCGCCATTGTACAGCACCCTTACAGCTTTGGGGCGGCGTTTGAACTGTTCACCACCCATAAAGCACTGGAGCTTTTCGGGCAGGATTTTGCCTATGATAACCTTTATATTGATTGTGATGAGGATCTTTCCGGTGAAGCGGATATGGAAATACAGCGTGCACTTGCCGGCGCATTTCCGTCAAAAGGGATCATTTCCACCTATGAAACCAACCGATCCGGAAAGAACACGATCCGTCAGATGACTGTTTCGTTCGGTTCCCTGATCGCCGTTTTATTTGTTGTGTGCACTTCACTCATCAATAACGGAATCACCGCGCAGATTCGTGAAGACCGGCGCAGCATCGGCACTCTGCGCGCCGTGGGCGCTTCCCAGAGGGATATCATGCAATGCTATCGTCTGCAGATCGTCCGGACCCTGTTATGGGGTGTGGGGCTTGGAATGATTTGCGTACTTGCAGGGCAGGCTGTTCTTTCCGATTTCTTTTATCTGGCAGGGACCCCATGCTGGGTCGGGATTCTGCCGGCTTTTGTTCTGCTGGCCGCGTTGCTGTGCGTCTGCCTTTTGAATCTGCATATTCAGGTGAAAAAGGTCAGCCGGCAAAGCATTGTAGATAATATCAGGGAGCTGTAAATCCATGAAAAAGAAAATCCTGTCGTTGTTCCTGTTTTTTGTATTTGCCTTTTCTGCGCCTTTTTTTGCATTTGCGGAAAGCCCCGCAGGCTCAAGCTTCTCTGAAGCGGTGGCCGAAGTTCCTGCCGACCCGGAATCATCTGATTCGCAGGAAAGCGTTCCTGCATCTTCCGCAGAGCCAGTGTTGCCGGAAAGCGTTCCTGCATCTTCCGCAGAGCCTGTGTTGCCGGAAAGCGTTCCGGATTCGTCATCTGTGCCGGAAAGCTCTTTGGAACCGGAGCAGGAGCATCCGCAACCAACTGCCCCTGTGACGCCGCCCGCCAGTCTTTCCATTGATTCCGCGCATACCTATGGAGATATGGATGAGGCCTTTGAAAACGGCTATTCACCCAAAATAGTCGATCATCAGGCACTTTTCACTCTGCCGCTCAAAAGCAGCGAACCGCTCCAGGACGACCGCATCACAGTTTCTTTGGAATTTGCCCCCGGAGCAGACAAAGCGTTTGTGGCGGCAAGCTATGAAAAAAGCTTTTTTCTTACACAGGCTGTTCCAAAGAATGATGCTGCTGCACAAGATGTTTTCCTTGCCGCCTTTTCGGTGCAGATGCTGACCGAACGGGTAAACGGCGTTTATCCGATCACGGCTCACGTCCGTGCGGCAGATCGTTCCGGCGCACCGATCGCAATGGATTATACCGTTTTTATAACAGTTTCAGACGGCCAGCCCGGCGAACCGCCGAAAGAGCCGCAGCCGGAACCCCAAAAGCCGACAGCAGAGCCGGTAGTCTATGTTGAAAACAGCGTTGTTTCTCCTGCCGATGTACAGGCAGGGGAGCCGTTCACGGTTACGCTTACACTCAAAAACTCCGTGAAAACGAAAAGCGTCCGCAATCTTCTTGTAACGGTGGATACCGGCGACCTGAAAGTTGATCTGCTTGAAGGCAGCAACGTGTTTCCGATCGAAAGCATCAAGGCCGGCGGAAGGGCTGAATTGGTATTGCATTGCAAAGCGCAGCCGTCGATCCCCGCAGGCAAGTATCGGCTGAATTTGGCTTTCCAGTATAACAGCAGTGAAACGCTGAATCTTTCGTCGCAGGGCGTCTGTATGCTGAACGTCCGGCAGAAAGCCGAGCTTTCCTATGACGGGGCCCGGCTTCCCCAGACAGTAACTTCCGGGAGCACCGTAACTTTGCAGACAAATCTTATGAACACCGGAAAAAGCAGTCTCTATAACTGCAGGGTGGATGC
Source organism: Ruthenibacterium sp. (assembly GCA_020025235.1). Lineage (GTDB taxonomy): Bacteria > Bacillota > Clostridia > Oscillospirales > Ruminococcaceae > Ruthenibacterium. The sequence continues at coordinate 24,886 of JAHHSL010000022.1, read as the reverse complement.
TGCCATTGACGGGCTTGATGCGGGCGGTTCTGCATTTGTCGGGGAAATCAAACCGGGGGAGAGCAAAACCGCATCGGCAAATCTGCGTGTCAGTGACGAAAAGCTCGGTGAAACATCGGGGCTGCTGACTATAACTTACGAAGATGATTACGGCCAGACGTTTACCAAAACGGCTGAAATCTCCACAACGATCCGGCCGAAGTCCGAACCGGCCGGGGAAGAAGAACGGGAAGAACCCAAAGAGACGAAATTGTGGTGGCTGTTCATCCTGATTGGCCTTGTGCTCGGGTGCGGCGCCGGGTTTGGAATCCCGCTGATTCTCAAAGATATCCGCCAGCGCAAGGATGATGATTTGAGATTGTGATTCCCCCAAGTTTTCGGCATCACTTTTCCGTGTGCAGAACTCCTGCTTTAGTGCTTTCGGCAATAGAGCAGGAGTTCTGCTGTATCTTCATATTCCCGGAGGGGAGATTCTCACATGGCGTCAGCAGGAACACGGCTGCGGTGCAAGAAAAATTGTAAAAACGCTGAACCGGTGCAGGCTGTATGCAGCCGCAGGGGCGAAAGGAAATGCGGGGAAAAGAGTGTGCAGTAAATTTTTTTGAAAAAATAAAAATTTTGTCTTGCATTTCACAGCAAAACCTGATATACTGAACAAGTCGCAAATTTAACAGAAAAACGGACAGTTAGCTCAGCTGGTAGAGCACCTGCTTGACGTGCAGGGGGTCAGGGGTTCGAGTCCCTTACTGTCCACCAGTCTAAAAGCACCGGAAGGCGAAAGCCTGCCGGTGCTTTTTGCATATCGGCATTTTCTGCGGCAGAGCAGCGATGCACGGCGATCCGGCGGGTGTGGAACGTAAAGCCGTTCGGGAATGGCTGCACACTGTAAAAATTTGTAAATCTGCACAAAGAAAAAAGCACGGAATAGTGCGGAATGTGCGGGAATTCTTGTAACTGCATACGCGATATGATATAATGAAGTGATTATACGGTTACAGATCGGACGCAAGGGAAAAGAAGGTGTAAAATGAGAATACTCGGGATCGATCCGGGGTATGCGATCGTCGGATTCGGGGCGCTGGATTATACCCAGAATACATTTACAACGCTGCAGTACGGGGCGATCACAACCAAGGCGCACACCACGTTTGAAGACCGCCTTTCGGAAATTTATCAGGATATGACACAGCTTCTGGATGCAGTGAAGCCGGACGCCATGGCGATTGAAACACTGTTTTACACCACGAACCAGAAAACCGTGATCGCCGTTGCAGAAGCGCGCGGCGTGCTGCTTTTGTGCGCGCATCAGGCGGGCGTGCCGATCTTTGAATACACGCCGCTGCAGGTAAAGCAGAGCGTTTCGGGCTATGGCAAGGCGACCAAAAAGCAGGTGCAGGAAATGACGAAAACGATCCTGCGTCTGCCGTCCGTCCCAAAGCCGGACGATACGGCCGATGCGCTTGCCATGGCGATCTGCCATGCGTACAGCTACCGCTCGAAGCAGTACGGTGTTGCGCTGACAAAGCGCCAGCAGATGGGATATTTCTGATCGGCCTGATCCGATCGGGAAAGAACGGAGGATATTATGATCAGCTGTCTGACAGGAAAACTTTTGGAAAAATCGGCGGATTATGCGGTCATCGACTGCGGCGGCGTCGGTTATCTGGCATTGATCCCTTCCTCAACGGCGGGAACGCTGCCGGCGGTGGGTGAAAAATGCACCCTTTATACCAGTATGAACGTGACCGACAGCGACATTTCGCTGTTCGGCTTTGCCGATAAGGACAGCCGCACGGCATTCAAGCTTCTGACGGGTGTTTCCGGCGTGGGGCCGAAGGTGGGGCTTTCGATTTTAAGCGTGCTCAGCCCCGACCGCATCGCGCTTGCCATTTCCGGCGGCGACCACAAGGCATTCACTGCGGCCAACGGCGTGGGGCCGAAGCTTGCCCAGCGCATCGTGCTGGAACTGAAGGATAAGGTCGGCAAGGGCCTTGCGGCAGACCTGAACCTGACGGGCGCGGCACAGGCGGCGGCGCCCGCGGGCAGTGCGGCGCAGGCCGTGGCGGCGCTTACAAGCCTTGGATATACAGGAACGGAAGCGGCACAGGCACTGGCCGGGATCGACCCGGCGCTGCCGGTGCAGGAAATGATCCGCCTTGCTTTGCAGGGAATCGGAAAGAGGAGGTAAATCATGGCGCTGGAAACAGTACAGGTCAATAATACACAGCGTCTTGTCAGTCCGGAACCGGAACCCGAGGACTTTGATAACGAAGCCTCGCTTCGACCGAAAACGCTGGATGAATATGTCGGACAGGAAAAGGCAAAGGAAAACCTGAAAATCTATCTGCAGGCGGCAAAAATGCGCGGGGAACCGCTCGACCACCTGCTTTTGTACGGCCCGCCGGGCCTTGGCAAAACAACGCTTGCCTGCATCGTGGCGCACGAAATGGGCGTGCAGATCCGCATTACAAGCGGCCCTGCTATCGAAAAGCCCGGCGATCTTGCGGCACTGCTGACGAACCTGCAGGAGGGCGACGTGCTCTTTATCGACGAGATCCACCGTCTTTCCCGTCAGGTGGAGGAGGTGCTGTATCCCGCGCTCGAGGATTACGCGCTGGATATCATGATCGGCAAAGGTCCTTCGGCACAGTCCATTCGCATCAATCTGCCGCGCTTTACCCTTGTGGGTGCAACCACGCGCGCCGGCCAGATCACCGGCCCGCTGCGCGACCGCTTCGGCGTGCTGTTGAAGCTGGAGCTCTATTCGCCCGACGAGCTTGCGCGGATCATCCGCCGTTCGGCGTCGATCCTGGGCGTGCCGTGTGAAGAGGAGGGCGCTTTGGAAATGGCGCGCTGCAGCCGCGGAACGCCGCGTGTTGCAAACCGTCTGCTCAAGCGCGCCCGCGATTTTGCGGCGGTGCTGGGCGATGGCGTCATCGACCGGAAAATCGCGCGGGAATCGCTGGACCGCATGGGCATCGACCGCATCGGTCTGGATGAAATGGATCGCAGCCTGCTGCGCGCGATCATTGAACTGTATGACGGCGGCCCGGTCGGACTGGAGACGATCGCTGCAGCGCTGGGGGAGGAATCCGTCACGCTGGAGGATGTGTGCGAGCCGTATCTGATGCAGCTGGGCTATCTGACGCGCACCCCGCGCGGACGCTGCGTGACACGGTATGCCTATGAACATCTTGGCATGAAAGCGCCGGGTTCGGCGCAGGTGGGTGAACAGCAGTCCATGGAGGATCTGTAAGCCCGAAACGGATGTGCCCGAATGGCGGCACATGATTTATTCACATTTATCCGCTATGATAAAATCGGTTCTATGCGGAAAAGAACGGAACAGGCGTGGGAACGCCTTGTCAATATATCGGAGGTTGGACATGCGGGCAGCAGATCAGTGGAAAGATTATGAGCTTATCGACGCAACAAGCGGGAATCGCCTGGAGCGCTGGGGAAAAACGATCCTTGTGCGCCCCGACCCGCAGGTGATTTGGAAAACCGAAAAGCAAAGCCCTCTGTGGGCACAGGCCAATGCCGTGTACCACCGTTCGGCTTCGGGCGGCGGCAAGTGGGAATACAGACGCAAAATGCCGGAAAAATGGCAGATCGGCTATGGGGATTTCCGCATGGTGGTCTCCCCCACGGGCTTTAAGCACACCGGCGTTTTCCCCGAGCAGGCCGTGAACTGGGATGCCTATACGCGGCTGATCCAAGCGGCGGGACGCCCGATCCGCGTGCTGAACCTGTTCGGCTATACGGGCGGCGCAACGCTTGCCTGTGCGGCGGCGGGCGCAAGCGTGTGCCACGTTGACGCCAGCAAGGGCATGGTTGCGTGGGGGCGCGAAAATGCCGCAGTGAGCGGCCTTGCAGATAAGCCGATCCGCTGGATCGTTGACGACTGCGCAAAATTTGTCGCGCGGGAGATCCGACGCGGCGTGCGCTACGACGGCATTATCATGGACCCGCCCAGCTACGGGCGCGGCCCGGGCGGCGAAGTGTGGAAGCTGGAAGACAGCATTTACGATTTCATTGATCTGTGCATGGAAGTGCTGAGCGACGACCCGCTGTTTGTGGCGGTCAACAGCTATACGACGGGGCTTTCCCCCAGTGTAATGGAGTATATGCTGCATGCGCGCGTGTGTCCGCACAAGGGCGGCTATACCACCTGTGATGAAATCGGCCTGCCGGTGACGGCAACGGGCGGTGTTGTGCCGTGCGGCGCAACCGCGTGGTGGCTTGCCCGCAGCGCAAAGCTGTAAGAAAACAGGCTGTTCTGCACGGCGAAAACCGTGCGGAACAGGAGAAAGAATGGATGGGGAAGCATGGAAGAAATGCTCAAAGCAGAGAAGATCTCATTCAGCTATACCGATGATCAGCATCAGGCAGTCCGGGATCTTTCTCTTACAATAAAGCGCGGCGAATTTGTGGCGGTGCTGGGTGCAAACGGATGCGGAAAATCCACGCTTGCAAAGCACTTCAACGCCATTCTGCTGCCGCAGACAGGTACGGTTTATGTAGAGGATATGTCCACGGCGGACGAGGACAGGCTGTTCGATATCCGCCAGAAGGTGGGCATGGTGTTCCAGAACCCGGATAACCAGATCGTCGCGACCGTTGTGGAAGAGGACGTTGCGTTCGCACTGGAAAATCTCGGCGTTCCGCAGCAGGAAATGCGCGCGCGCGTGGATGACGCCATGAAAATGGCGGGCATCTACAAGCACCGCGAAAAGGCCCCGCACAAGCTTTCGGGCGGGCAGAAGCAGCGCGTTGCAATTGCGGGCGTGATCGCCATGCGCCCCGATTGCCTGGTTCTGGATGAGGCAACGGCGATGCTCGACCCGATCGGGCGCGAAAAGGTGATGCACACCGTGCATAAGCTCAACGAAGAATACGGCATCACCGTGGTGCAGATCACTCATTATATGGAAGAAGCGGCAACGGCAGACCGTGTCGTTGTTATGAGCGAGGGACACGTTGTTCTGGAAGGCACCCCGAAAGAGGTGTTCAGCCAGGTGGAAACACTCCGCTCGCTGCATCTGGATGTTCCGCAGTCAACGGAGCTGTGCCACCTGCTTACACAGGCGGGCTGCCCGATGCCGGATGACATCATTGATGTGGAGGAGTGCGCGGCGGCACTTTACCGGCTGCTGACCGGCCGGCAGGCGCCCGCCGAAACAAAAGCGGAGGTGAATGCCTGATGTCTGCAATGATCAAGGTGGAAGACCTTTCGTATATCTATAATCAGGGCATGCCGGATGAAACGGTCGCGCTCGACCATGTCAGCTTTGAAGTGGAGGAAGGCGAATTTGTCGGCGTCATCGGTTCCACAGGCTGCGGCAAATCGACGCTGATCACGCATTTCAACGGCATCAACCGCCCCACCAAGGGCAAGGTCTATATCGGCGGCGAGGATATGTGGGCAAACCCCAAGGATATCCGCAGGTTCCGCTTCAAGGTCGGCCTTGTGTTCCAGTACCCCGAATACCAGCTGTTTGAGGAGACGATCTATAAGGATATCGCATTCGGCCCCACGAATATGGGATTGGATGCGCAGGAGATCGACCGGCGCGTGCGCCGCGCGGCAGAATTCTGCGGCATCCCCGCGGCTGCGCTTGAAAAAAGTCCGTTCGAGCTTTCCGGCGGGCAGAAGCGGCGCGTTGCGATCGCGGGTGTTCTGGCCATGGAACCGAAGATCCTGGTGCTGGATGAGCCGGCGGCGGGGCTTGACCCCGAGGGGCGCGATATGATCCTCGGCCAGATCCGCGAATATCACAAGCAGACCGGCTCGACGATCGTGCTTGTCAGTCATTCCATGGAGGATATTGCAAAATATGCCGACCGCGTGCTTGTGATGAACGGCGGGCATGTCGCAATGTACGATACAACGGAAAAGGTGTTTGCGCGTGCGCCGGAGCTTCTGGAACTGGGACTTTCCGTTCCGGAAGTGACCAAGGTGTTCCTGCGGCTGCGCAGCATGGGGCTTGATATCCCCACGGACGTTTACACCGTCAAATACGCGGTAAAAACCATCCTTGCCGCCCGCGACAAAGCAAAGGAGGGAGAATAATGCTGCGTGATATTACGATCGGCCAGCACTTTCCGGGCACGTCGATCCTGCACACTATGGACCCGCGCGTAAAGCTGCTTTTGACGATCGCATACATCGTGATGCTGTTCGTCGGCTCCAATCCCGTGGGGCTTGCCGTTTCGATCGTGCTGATTGTGGCACTTTACGCCGTGGCAAAAATCCCGGTGAAAATGATCTGGAAGAGCATCAAGCCGATCCTGCCGATCATCCTGTTTACGGCGGTGCTCAACCTGTTTTTTATGACAGGCGCATCCGAGCCGGTTTTTTCTTGGTGGATCTTCAAGATATACAAAGAGGGCGTCGGCTATGCGATACTGATGTCGGTGCGCATCGTCTGCCTGATCGTCGGCACAAGCCTGCTGACGTATACCACAAGCCCGATCGTGCTGACGGATGCGATCGAACAGCTGCTGCATCCGCTGGCAAAGCTGCACCTGCCGGTGCATGAGCTTGCCATGATGATGACGATCGCGCTCCGGTTTATCCCGACGCTGATCGAAGAAACGGATAAGATCATGAATGCGCAGAAAGCGCGCGGCGCGCAGCTGGATTCCGGCAGCCTGAAGGATCGCATCAAGGCGCTGATCCCGGTGCTGATCCCGCTGTTTATTTCGGCGTTCCGCCGTGCAGATGAGCTTGCCATGGCTATGGAATGCCGCTGTTATCACGGCGGCGAAGGGCGCACGCGGCTCAAACAGCTGCACATGCACCGTTCGGACCTGCTCATCGCCGCGGCGGCGATTTTGGTGTTCGTGGCGATCGGCATGAGCAACCGCTATTTCCCGCGCATCGGCTGAAACCGGTATTTTGGAAAACGGAGGAACGTATATGCACGTATGCATCACACTGCGGTTTGAAGGCACGCGGTATCACGGGTTTCAGGTGCAGAAAAATGCGCTTTCCGTGTGCGAGGTGCTTCAGGATGCACTGGAAAAGCTGTACGGCACACGTCCGCCGGTCAAGGGCTGTTCGCGCACGGATTCGGGCGTGCATGCGCTGGCGTACTGCGTCAGCTACACACAGCCCAAACCGATCGCGCCGCGCAAGCTGCCGCTGGCCGTCAACCGATTTCTGCCGGATGACGTCCGCGTTGTAAAAGCGCAGCAGGTGCCGGAGGATTTCCACGCGCGCTACTCTGCGCAGAGCAAGGAATATCTGTACCGCATCCACAACAGCCCGGTTTCAGACCCATTCCAGAATAAGCTGTGCTGGCGCATTTCGGCGCCGCTGGATGACGGTGCCATGGCAAAGGCGGCGCAGTATCTGGTGGGAACGCATGATTTCGCGGCATTCATGTCCGCAGGCAGTGATATCACCGATACCGTCCGCACCGTGTATTCTGCACGCGTCTGGCGGGAAAACGAGGATATCCTGTTTCATGTGTGCGCAGACGGCTATCTGTATAATATGGTGCGCATCTTTGTCGGTACGCTTGTCGAAGCGGGCGCGGGACGGATGCCGCCCGAACAGATGAAACAGATCATAGAAAGCAAAGACCGTGCACAGGCGGGGGATACGGCACAGGCGCAGGGGCTTTTCCTGTACCGCGTCAATTATCCCGAAAACGCTTTTCTGACGGAAGAAACGTGATAAAAGCCGGGCACGGCAGGCATAAAATCAGGATAAGAGAGTATACGATTTATGGAACAGATACCGCGCAGACCGGGGCAGGAATCAAAAGTGAATCAATCGGCAGAGCGGGAAAATGCACAGATACAGGGCAATTCGATCGTGCTGACGCATCCGACCGAGGCGGAAATGAAAGTACGCCGTGCGGCGGCAGCGCGCGAAGAACGCATGCGAAAGCGAAAGCATAAGCGCAATGTGCGTCTGGCTGCCGCGCTGGCAATCATCGCGGCCTGTGTTCTGGCCTATTTTACGGGACTGTACGGCGCATCGCTTGCCCTTCTGGGGGATGCAGTGGATTCTGTCACGATCGCGCTGACGCCGGGAAAGGGCTTTCCGATCCCGTTCACGCTTTCGGGCTTCCAGAGCGCATTGCCGCTTGCGGGCGGCTTTGCGGCGGTGGGCGATAAAGACCTTGCCATGTATTCCGCAAACGGCAACGAAGTGCGGCGCATCCAGCACGGCTATGCGCGTCCGTCCATCACGGCGGGCAGCACGCGTGTGTGCATTTATAACCGTGCGGGGCACGAGCTGCGGGTGGAAAGCCGAAGCCGCACCCTGTACGAAGCGAAAATGGAAGACCCGATCCAGCTTTGCACCATGAGCCCGAACGGGACGCTGGCGGTGTTCACACGGGGCAGGCTGCGGGTGTACGACCCGATGTTCAAGGAAATCTATGTGTTCAAAACGCAGGATCTTCCGACAGCCATGAGCTTTGCAGAGGATAACCGGCGCTTTGCGGCAGGTGTTCCGTATGCAGAGGGCGGCATGCTCGGCGGCAGGGTGTATCTTATGGATACGCGCCGCAGCGAGTATGTGACGATCAGCAATAACGAGGGAGTGCCCGTCCGACTCCAGTACCTTACCGGAAAGAAAATCATGGTTTTGTATGATTCTTTTGCGGCGGTTTACAGTACGGAGGACGGAACGGAGCTGTCGCGTTATGATTACGGCGGACGCATGCTGCAGAGCACGGCGTTCAGCGAGGGCAGGACGCCGATCCTTCTGTTCGGTGACGGTGTGCACAGCGCGATGACGCAGCTGACGATCCTGAATTCCGAACTGGAGGAAATCGGCCGCGCGAATGTGAATGCGAACGCAAACCGCGTGGCAGCCGGAAGAGAAGGCGCATTCGTGCTGACAAACAACGGCGTTTTGTGCTATGCGCTGGACGGCGTTTTCTGCGGAAAGGTGGAAACGCAGACCAAACCGGAAGATCTTGTCCGGGGGCGCAAGACGTTCCTGCTTGGGCAGAATCAGGTAAGCGTGCTGGAAATGCCCGCGCGGCCGGAGCCGCAGTCCGCAGCATAAAGCAGAATAAATTTTATAGGAAAAGGAAGAGGATCGAATGAATATTTCACCTGCAATCATGATCGACATTGCACTGATCGCGGTCATCGTCGGAACCGTGTTTCACTATGCGCGCAAGGGGTTTGCGGCAGGCGTCATCAGCCTTGTGGGCAACCTTGTCTCTCTGGCACTGGCGTGGGGCGTGTCCGGCCGGGTATCGCCCACCGTGTTTGAAAACTTTTTCAAATCCGGCCTGATCGAAAAAACCGCCAGCACGATCCAGCAGTACGGCACGGTGAACCTGAATGTGATCCTGGAAAATCTTTCCGGCATCATTCCTCAGAAGTTCATCGATAATATCATGGCGTCCGCATCGGGGCTTTTGGATTCCAATGCGCCGGATATCGCACATCAGGTGGTGGAAAAAATCATTGCGCCGCTGGTCGTGCCGATGATTACGGTCCTGCTGTTCTTTGCAACCTTTATCCTGTGCCGCGTGATCATTGCGCTGCTGGCTGCGGTGCTTACGAATCTGAACCGCATCCCGCTGATCGGCGGCATCAACCGCACGCTCGGCGTATGCGTGGGCGTGGTTTCGGGTATCATCAATGTGCTGATCATCCTCTGCCTGCTTTGGGCGGTGGTTGTCATAACAAACGGTAATCTGCCTGTCATCAACGACGCTGCACTTTCGGGCAGTTACTTCTATTCATTTTTCTCCGCCTATAATCCGTTTATGTAACGGAACGCGGAAAAGAAAGGAACAATCGGAATGCTTTGTAGTAGATGTCAAAAACGTCCGGCCGTTGTGTTCGTACAAAAGTATGAAGCGGGCCAGACGAAAAGCGAGGGCTACTGTCTGACATGTGCGCATGAACTCGGCATCAAGCCGGTGGATGACCTCATGAAGCAGTTCGGCGTCTCAGAAGAAGAATTATCGGCAATGGAAGAACGCGTCACCGATATGATGCAGAACGGTGAAATCGACCCTTCCACCATGATGCAGCAGCTTGGCATGTTCGGCATGCCCGGTATGGATGGCGCTGCAAACGGGGACGGGGATTCGTCTGCCGATGAAAGCGAAAACGGCGATGACGATTTCACGCCCGGCGGCAACGCAACGTTCCCGTTCGGCATTTTCGGCATCGGGAAAAAGAAAGACGAGGAGGAATCCGCGGACGATAAAGAGCCCAAGAGCAAGAATCCGCACGGCAAAAAGCGGAAATTCCTCGATAATTACTGCGAAAACCTGACGCGCAAGGCGCGCGAGGGCAAGCTGGACAGGATCGTCGGGCGCGATAAGGAAATTTACCGCACCATTCAGATCCTGTCCCGCCGCCAGAAAAATAACCCCTGTCTGATCGGTGAGGCCGGCGTCGGCAAAACGGCGATCGCAGAGGGCATTGCACTGCATATCGTGGAAGGCGACGTGCCCGCACGTCTGCGCGATAAGGAAATCTATCTGCTCGACCTCACAAGCCTTGTGGCAGGCACCCAGTTCCGCGGCCAGTTTGAAAGCCGCGTCAAGGGTCTGATCGGTGAAGTGAAGGCGGCGGGCAATGTGATCCTGTTTATCGACGAGATCCACAACATCACCGGCGCAGGGGATTCCGAGGGAGCCATGAATGCGGCAAACATCCTGAAGCCTGCGCTTTCCCGCGGCGAGATCCAGGTCATCGGTGCAACCACATTTGCCGAATACCGCAAGTTCATTGAAAAGGATCAGGCACTGGAACGCCGCTTCCAGCCCGTGAAGATCGAAGAACCGTCGATCGACGATGCCGTTGCTGTCATTTCGGGCATCCGGGAATATTATGAGGCGTATCACCACGTCAAGGTGGGCGATGCGATCGTCCGCAGCACCGTTGTGCTTTCCGAACGCTATATCACCGATCGTTTCCTGCCGGATAAGGCAATCGACCTTCTGGACGAGGCGTGCGCATGCTGCAGCCTGCGTCATCCGGAAATCACGGACTGGGTCGAAAGCGAAAAACATCTGGAAGAGCTGAACGCACAGGTGGCGGAACAGGAACAGTCGAAGGATGACCCGGATTATGAAAAGCTCGCGCAGCTCAAATCCGAGATCCTGCGTCTGGAAGCCGAACTGCCCGCAAAGCGTGAGGCCGTGGAAGCCATTGAAGTCACCATGGAAGATGTGGCAAAGGTGATCGAACTTTGGACGGGCATCCCGGCGGCAAAGGTGAAGGAAACCGAATACACCAAGCTTGCGCATCTGGAAGAAAACCTCAATCAGGTCATCATCGGCCAGCAGGAGGCCGTGCATCTGGTGGCAAACGCCGTCAAGCGCAGCCGCGCCGATATCGCAGCACGCCGCCGTCCGGCAAGCTTTATCTTCGTTGGGCCGACCGGCGTCGGCAAGACCGAACTTGTCAAACAGCTTGCGCTGCAGCTGTTCGATACCGTAGACCCGCTCATCCGTCTGGATATGTCGGAATATATGGAAAAGCATACCGTCAGCCGTCTGATCGGCGCCCCTCCGGGATATGTCGGTTATGACGAAGCCGGCCAACTGACGGAAAAGGTGCGCCGCAAGCCGTACAGCGTGGTTCTGTTCGACGAAATCGAAAAAGCGCATCCCGATGTTATGAACATCCTGCTGCAGATCCTGGATGAAGGCAAGATCAACGATGCACAGGGCCGCACCGTCAGCTTTGAAAATACGGTGATCTGCATGACCAGCAACGCCGGGTCGAGTGATAAAACAGGCGAGACGGGCTTCAACCGCACACTGGCGGAAATGAGCCGTGATAAATCCATGCGCGCTCTGGGCGAGTTCCTGCGTCCGGAATTTATGAGCCGTGTGGACGAGATCGTGACATTCGCGCCGCTTTCGCCGGAGGATCTGAAGAAGATCGCGGCGCTGATGCTGGGTGAATACAAAGAGCCGCTTGCGGCAAAGGGCATCGGCCTTTCGTGGACAGAGGATGCGCTTGCGCTGCTGTGCGAAAAAGCCAAGGGCGGCAAGTTCGGCGCGCGCGATCTGCGCCGTGTCATCCGCAAGGAAGTAGAGGATGGCATTGCCGGAAAAATCATCAGTGGCGAGCAGCTTGCGACAGTTGAAGTGGACGCTGCGGACGGAGAAATCGTTCTGCACTGCTGAAAATATGGCAGCCGGATGACGGTATCCGGCTGAAAGAAAAGCCCTGAAAAGGCGGAATCGAGAACTCTGCGGTCTGCAGATGTCCGGTTCCGCCTTTTGTCATATAAAAACTGCACAGGCCGTCCGATTTGTGATATACTGGACGAAAAAGAAAAGCGTGCCGGTGCATCGGCCGGCGGGAAGGAAACGAGTATGGAACTGGAATGGAAAAATATCCGGATCAGGAGCGCAAAACCGCAGGATGCAGCGCTGATCTGCAGCTGGTGGAATGACGGAGAGGTAATGGCGCATGCGGGCTTCCCGCGCGGCATCGGGACTTTGGAAAAAGACCTTGCGGCGGATATTGCGGCGCAGGATGAATCCCGCAAGTGCCTCTGCGTCATCCTGTATGACGACACCCCGATCGGCGAAATGAATTACAGAATTTCCGAAGAAAAAACTGCCGAGATCGGAATCAATATCTGCAAAAAAGTGTACCAGAACCACGGGCTTGGCAAACAGGTCCTGAGCCTTTTTATCGGGGCGTTGCTTTCGGACTTCGGCGTTCGGAAAATCACGGTGGACCCCAACTTGGAAAACGTAAGAGCGCAGCATGTGTACGAACAGCTGGGTTTTCGCAAGATCGCGGTGGAACGGGATTCGTGGCGCGATCAGCTGGGGCAGCTGCGCTCTGCCGTGCTGTATGAAATGAACCCGCAGGATTTCGTTTCCTATATCGAACCGCGCGCATAAAAAGGAAAAAATCTTCCGCAGAACCGAAAAAATAAAGTTATTGACACAGTTCGCCCATAAATGCTATATTACAAATGACATAAAACCATTCTAAAACGGAAATATTTCTTACAGGAGCACCGGAATGAAAAAAGAAGAAAAACGAAAGGGCCCCTTGCTGAAATGGCCCTGGAACATTGTGGCCTATGTGCTGGCGGGCATAGCGCTGAGCTTTGCGCTCAGCCCGCTGTTCGGCATCCCGCTTGTCGTTTGGTATGCCCGTCATCAGCAGAAAAAATATCCCGGAATGGCGGATGGCGGCTACTGCATGGCCAGAACTCACGGGCTGCTGAAAGCCATGCCGTGGGGGATCCTTTTCCTTGCCCTGGGCTGCGGAATGCTGTGGGTCGTGTGGTACGACAACACCTATCAAATGGGGCTCAACCAGACAAAGCCTGAAAAAATCGGCTTTATAGCATGCGGCGCTTTTCTGCTTTTGCTGGGCGCTTTTCTGATTTACATCAGCGTGCGCAACAGCTTTTTCCCGGAAAAAAGTGCGGTGGCAGAATCCATTCGTTCTCAGCTGCCTTATCCGGAGGAAGCGCCGCCGGTGTCGGAACTGTTTGCCATGGTGGATAAAGACCTGGAGGAAAACGGCAGAACCTTTGGGCGGATCATAATCGGTGAGCAGTGGGTGCTGGGCGATCATGTCAGCTATATCCCGCGGATCCGCGGAGTATTCGGGCGCGATGAAATCGTAACGCATTATCGCAATAACAAAGCGACCAGCGCCCGCGAGGTGGAACTGTACATCGTGGATGACCGCAATCAGGTCATGTACAGCGATGTGCAAAAGCCTGACGAACTGAAAATGATTCTGGAATGTCTGAAGCTGCGCGCACCTTACGCATACTTCGGTGATTATAATGAGATGAGCCGTTTCCGCGGCGCTTCGGATGAGGAAAAGGAAAAACGCGAACGGGAGTTCCGCCGCCGTCAGACGGATCAGCAGCTGCAAAGCTTCCGGCGTCCGTCTGAACGCGAACAGCGCGTGATCCTTTCCTCCTATGAAATCAGCGCCACATCCCGCGTGGACGAAAAGGTGCTGCAAAAGATCCTCAGCGGCGAACACAGAAGGGAAGGGCTGGCGCTCACAGCCGGAAAGCCGCTCCTGTTCGAAGGCGTACAGTACGGTGCGATGTGGTGTTTCCCCGATAAGCCGGAGGGCACACAGCTGCTTTTGGAAGAGTATGTTCCGGGTGCGGGGAAGGATACAGACCGAAAGGCTCTGGCGCGCTGGACTCACAACGACCGGGAGACGATCCGCATCCTGATGACATGGGCGGAAGGAAAGATCGACGAGCCTGGCCAGTGGGAAACAGGACATCTGGAACAGTGGGGAAGCATCGACCTGAACTTCTGCGCAAGGGAAAAGGAAGACAATGCCGCAGGACGTGTCCACCCGGGCGAGCTGCGTCTGGTTTCCGCTTCGGGCGTAGGGCAGAATCATTACACCTTCACGCGGGAGGACGTCCGTCTTGCAGCTGAAAGCATCGTGGATCAAAGCTGCAAAATGGTGCGCTGCATCAAAAAGGGCGGCTATCTGATAATGAGCGTCCACAACGGGGATGAGAACGACCGCCGCTGCACGGTGACTGTCAGCCGTCCCGTGGACGGAAAGCTGCGTTTCTTTGAAATAAAGTGCACTCACCGTCAGGCGGCAGAATGGTTCCTGGCTTTTTATGACGGGAACTTTTCTCCCCAATGGCAGGAATGGAAAGACGTGACCCGCAAGATCACACAATAACTAAAAAAAGAGGCGAACGGCAATGGGAAAGGTATTCAGCGATAAGGTGGAGCAGGCGCTTTCGTACATCTATTACAACGAGCGTCTTCAGAAGGGATTCGAGGGCAGAGAGCTGCTGCTGCAGGCAGTAAACGAAGGCGATGCAGACGCCATGTGCATTCTGGCGCGCTGCTGCAGCGGCAAACATTATGTGTGGGAAGGACACGGATTCCCGGAACAGGAAGAAGAAGCCACGATGCTGCTGCATCAGTCGGTGAAAAACGGCAGTGCACTCGGCGTGCTGGTGGCACTTCGCAGCGGAGAGCTGACGCCTTCCTTAATGAAAGAAATGCCGTTTGCCAGCCTGCAGGAAGCGGCGGATAAGGTGGAAGCCATGGCGGCCAAAGGGGACGCTTTCTGCCAGTATACGCTTGCCAACAGCTATTTCTGGTGGGATTTCCTGCGTATCCAGAATAAGGGCCGGGATGCCTTCAACAGCGATCAGGAATTCAAAGCCTACATGGAAGAAAACGTCCTCAAATGTGAGGATCTGTTCTGGAAAGCTTTCCGCGGCGGCATTTTCCTTGCGGGCAATAACCTGAATAAGCTTTACCGCGAGGGCGATGATATCATCCCGCCGTGTCCCGAAAAGGCAAAGGACATTGCCCGTATCGGTGCGGAATACGGCTATCCCGGCTGGCAGTACAGCTATGCCGGTCAACTGGCGAATCAAGAGGATTATGTCAGTGCAAGGCACTGGTACGAACGCGCTGTGGAGGGCGGCGAAATGGACGCCTGCTACTGGCTGGGGAAATTTTATCAGCTGGGCAGGGGCGTCACGGTGGATTATGAAAAAGCCGTGTCCTATTTTGAACGGTGCCTTGACTGCGAATGGGGCAGTATGCATCCCTATGCCGCCAATTATCTGGGCGCCAATTACTTTGAAGGCGACGGCGTCCCGCGCGATTATGCAAAGGCATATCAGCTGCTGACGTGGGGACATCAGGCCGATCCCGATAACAACTTCGGCGTCTATTATCTGGCAAAGTGCTGCTTTGAAGGCCTTGGCACCCAGCAGGACTATGCGCTGGCCTGCAAGTATCTGCGCGAGGTGGACTGGAAGAACGATGAGGTCGAGTATATGCGCGGCTATCTGTATTGCTACGGTCTGGGCGGCGTACAGCAGGATATCCGGAAAGGCGTGGAACACCTGCAGAAATCCGGAACCAGGCAGGCGCGGGAAGAACTGCTCAACTACAAAAAGACGCTGTTCGGCAATTGGAAGCGCAGATAAACAGCTCTGCTTTTGCGCCGCAGCCAAAAGAAATGCTGAATATGCAAAAGCGGTATGATCTGCCATGCGTACATAAAAGAAACGATCCCGAGGAAGGCTCTTAAACCGTCCTCGGGATTTTTTATAAAAACGTCTATCTGCATTTGCGGACGGGCATCCGGTAAAAGGGGAGCACAGGGGATCACAGGCTTTTCTTTTGTGCAAAGCGGAACGTGCGGGAAAAATAAAAAGCTTGCTTTTTTTGGAAATTACGGTACAATAGATATCATAAGTTAGTTATGGCTAACTTATGCGCGAAATGCCTGCCGCAGCACGGCGGGCGCTTGAAAGGAGTAAAAAAACAATGGATATAAACACATGGATCGGTATTCTGATCCCCTTTGCGGGAACATCCCTCGGCGCGGCGTGCGTCTTTTTTATGAAAAAGGGCATGAGCCTTTTTACGCAGCGTGCAGCGTCCGGCTTTGCGGGCGGCGTTATGGTGGCGGCTTCGGTATGGAGCCTGCTGATCCCGGCGCTCGATCAATCAGAGCACATGGGCAAATGGTCGTTTATCCCGGCTGCCGTCGGCTTTTGGGTCGGGATCCTGTTCCTTTTGCTGCTCGATCATATCATCCCGCATCTGCATCAGCACAGCGCGCAGGCGGAAGGCCCGAAAACAAAGCTGCAGCGCACCACCATGCTGGTGCTGGCGGTCACCTTACATAACATCCCCGAAGGCATGGCAGTCGGCGTTGTGTATGCCGGCTGGCGCGCAGGCAATACCGGCATCACGCTTATGGGCGCACTGGCACTTTCACTGGGCATCGCGATCCAGAACTTCCCGGAAGGAGCAATCATCTCCATGCCGCTTCGCTCGGAAGGCGTGCGCAAATCGAAATCCTTCTGGTACGGTGTGCTTTCCGGCGTTGTGGAACCGATCGGCGCACTGCTGACGATCATTGCAGCCGACCTTGTGGTGCCGATCCTGCCGTACCTGCTCAGCTTTGCGGCGGGCGCTATGATCTATGTTGTGGTGGAAGAGCTGATCCCTGAAATGTCCGAAGGAAAACATTCGGACGTCGGCACGATTTTCTTTGCCGTTGGTTTCAGTGTCATGATGATTCTGGACGTGGCGCTCGGATAAAAAATCCCCGGATTTCCGATTGTAATGCAGCGGATGATCTGGTATAGTAAAGGTGATTTTGATTCCGGCTGCAATGCGGAAAGGATGAGGGATATGTTTGATCGAAAGGAATATGAAAAGAGAATCCGGTGGTTTCAGCACGACCGCTTCGGGATGTTTATCCACTGGGGGCTTTATGCGATCCCCGCGCGGGGCGAATGGGTGCGCTCGGTGGAAGAAATGCCGGAGGAAGAATATCTTCCGTTTTTCGATGAATTTGATCCGGTGGATTTCGACCCGAAAAAATGGGCGGCTGCGGCAAAGCAGGCCGGCATGAAATACGCGGTTTTAACAGCAAAGCATCATGACGGCTTCTGTCTGTTCGATTCGCAGTATACCGATTTCAAATCCACCAATACGCCGTTCGGGCGGGATATCGTGCGGGAATTTCTGGATGCGTTCCGCGCCGAAGGCTTAAAGGTCGGCCTTTATTATTCTCTTTTGGATTGGCACCATCCCGATTATCCGCACTTCGGTGACCGGAATCATCCGATGCGCCGCAAGGCCGATCCCGCACAGGAGGCCGGACGGGACTTTGACCGGTATCTTGACTATATGCATCATCAGGTGCGCGAGCTGTGCGGAAATTACGGTAAGCTCGACCTGCTCTGGTTCGATTTTTCCTATGACGACATGCGGGGCGAAACGTGGCGCGCGACCGAACTTGTGCGCATGATCCGTTCACTGCAGCCGGACGTGATCATGGATAACCGGCTGGAGGCAAGCGGTGAGGGCTTCGGTTCGCTTGCAACGGGAAATCCCAGTGAATACAGCGGTGATTTTGTCAGCCCGGAACAGATCATCCCGCCGGACGGCCTGCTGGATGCGGACGGAAACGATCTGTGCTGGGAAGCGTGCATCACGATGAACGGCAACTGGGGCTATCATTCGGGCGATAAAAACTTCAAGCCCGTTTCCCTGCTGATCAAAAAGCTGGTGGAATGTGTGAGCAAGGGCGGCAATATGCTGCTGAATGTCGGCCCGGATGCGCGCGGGAATATTCCGCAGGAATCGCTGGCGATCCTTTCGCAGATCGGTGAATGGATGCGCAGAAATTCGGATTCGGTGTACGGCTGCGGAAAAAGCGGCCTGCCGAAGCCGGAAAACGGACGCATCACGCGCTGCGGCGATACGCTTTACTATCACATCATGGAGCCTGCGATCGGGGCGGTGCCGCTTTACGGCGTGCCGAAAGACAAGATCCGAAGCGTGCGGCTTCTGGCAGATAAAAGCGAACGATTCGTGCAGGATAACTGGATCGTGAACAATTATCCCGATATGGCATTTGTGGAGGTTTCCCCGCATGCGGCGCTGCCGGATCCGGATGACACCGTGCTTGCGATCCGGCTGAAAAAATAAGCCGAAGGCTTGTCCGGCAGTAACATGACGGACGGCAGAATGAAAATAAAAAAGGAACTGCATATCAGAGCAAATGCTCTTCGGTGCAGTTCCTTTTCTTTTTCAGCTTTCGGCTTCTTCGTCCAGCGCTTCCAGAAGAAAGCTCACCGGACGAAAGCCGTCGTTGCAGGAAATCATCGCGGAACGGGTGTTTTTCATCCAGCCGTTGTAGATGCCTTCGCCGCCGCAGCAAAGCGTCAGAACAAACGGGGACATGCTGTCCCACGCGCTTTGGCAAAGTCCCGCGGGCTTCGTCCAGCCGTCGGCAATAAAGCAGTCGCCCTCCCGCATGTCGCAGGCGTTTTCGATCGGGTTTTCATAAAGTGCGATCAGATCATCGTGAACAACGCGGCGCATGACGGTGATGCGTACCTTTTTCATGGAATCACCCGGAATTACAGCATGTCCAGCATCTGCTGCGGGTTCTGGGCGGCCTTTACATTGCCGCACACGGCTTCGATCGTGCCGTCTGCGCCGATCAGATAGGTGGTGCGCACAACGCCCATGCCCACCTTGCCGCACATTTTCTTTTCCTGCCATACGCCGTATGCCTGAATGGCGGAAAGCTCGGGGTCGGAAAGCAGGGTGAACGGCAGGCCGAATTTTTCCTCAAACTTTTTGTGGGATGCAACACTGTCCTTGCTGACGCCCAGAACCACGGCACCCTTTTCCTGGATCTGCGGATTCAGCTCGGCAAAGCCGCAGGCCTGCTTGGTACAGCCGGGTGTGTTGTCACGCGGGTAAAAATACAGGATCACACGCTGACCCTGATATTCCGATAAACTGTGAAGTGTTCCGTTCTGATCGGGCAGCGTGAAATCCGGTGCCTTGGAACCAACGGTAAGAAGCATAGTAAAAACCTCCTGTAAAAGAATTTCTTTTCTTTAGAATAACACAGATGTGCCGTCCGGGAAAGAGTTTTATAACGAAAATCAGCGTAAAAACATGCGGACCAGCTTTTCTGAAAGCGGGGTATAGGGCTGATAGCGCATCGGCAGGTCGAGCCATGTCTTTTTATCGACGATGCTTTTCGTGTGGGAAAAGGCGTCAAAGCCGGTTTTGCCGTGATAAGCCCCCATGCCGCTTGCCCCGACGCCGCCGAAGCCCATGTGCGGCGTGGCAAGGTGGATGATCGTATCATTGACGCATCCGCCGCCGAACGCGCAGCGCTCGGTAACAGAGCGGATGACAGCGCGGTCTTTGGAAAAGATGTAAAACGCAAGCGGATGTTCCCGCGCATTGATGCGCTGCAGCGTATCCTCCAGTGAATGATAGGGCAGGATCGGCAGAAGCGGCCCAAAGATTTCTTCCTGCATGACGGCGCTGTCCCACGAACAGGGCGTGATCAGTGTCGGTTCGATTTTCAGCGCGGCAGCGTCCGTTTTCCCGCCGTACCCGACGCTGCTTTCTTCAAGCAGAGCGGTGAGACGTGCAAAGTGCTTTTCGCTGATAATGCGCCCGTATGCTTCGTTTTTCAGCGGTTCGCGTCCGTACTGGCGCACGATCTCGCGCTGCAGCGCTTTTTTCAGCGGTTCGGCAACTGATGCATCACAGCAGATGTAATCGGGCGCAACGCAGGTCTGCCCGCAGTTGAGATATTTTCCGAACACGATGCGGCGCGCGGCAAGGTCGATATCGGCGGTGCGGTCCACAATGCACGGGCTTTTGCCGCCCAGCTCCAGTGTCACCGGGGTAAGATGCTCTGCCGCATGGCGCAGCACCTCTTTGCCCACGGCCTGACTGCCGGTGAAAAAGATATAGTCAAATTCCGCGTCCAGTAAAAATTTATTTTCCTCGCGCCCGCCCGTTACAACGCAGACAAGCTCCGGCGGGAAGGCTTCGCGTATCACGGTTTCGATCACGCGCGTGCACGCGGGGGCATAGGCGCTCGGCTTGAGCACGGCAGTGTTTCCTGCGGCCAGCGCGTCGATCAGCGGGTCGAGCGTCAGCATCACCGGATAATTCCACGGGCTCATAATCAGCACGACCCCGCGCGGGGAAGGCTTGGTATAGCTGCGGGACACCGCCTGCGAAAGCGGCGTTGCAACACGCTTTTCCCGGCTGAAGCGCTTTATGCTGCGCAGCATAAAGCGCAGCTCGCTGTATACAAGGCCGATTTCGCACATATAGCTTTCGCCCCGGCTTTTGCCAAGATCCTGCTGCAGTGCACGGCACAGATCCTGCTCGTGGCGGTGCAGTACAAGCTCAAGACGCCTGAGGGATTCGATCCGGCTGTTCACCGGAAGCGTTCTGCCCGCAGCAAAATACGCTTTCTGTGCTGCGATCATTTTCTTGATTTCTTCGGCTTTCATGCGGTTCCTCCAATACAGATTCAAAAAGGGTCCTCAGCTGCCGGTCGTCCATTAAAACCGGAACCGGGTACAGGGGATTTCCCTCGCGGTCTGCGGTGCGGGCAAGTTCGGGAATATCCCCGCGCTGCAGTTCTTTTAAGGTTTCCGGCAGCCCGAAACGGCGGTTCATGGCACAAACGGCGTCGATAAACGCGCGCGCTGCCGCAGAGGGTGCTTCGGTGCGTTCGGCAATGCCGGCTTTTTCGGCAAGCAGGGCAAGCTTTTTGTGAATGCATGCCCCGTATGCATCCAGTACTTTGGGCAGGAGAACGGCGTTGGTATATCCGTGCGGAAGATCGTACTTCCCGCTCAGGCTGTGTGCCGCCGCGTGGACGTAACCGACATAGGAACGGGAAAACGCCCTTCCGGCAAGATAGGCCGCACGCAGAAGCGCAGCCCTTGCATCTTTATCGTATCCGTTTTGGTACGCGCGGTCAAGGTTTGCGAAAATAAGACGAACAGCTTCCACCGCGTCCGCGCGGGTTTCCCGCGTGGTGGAACGCCCGATATACGCTTCCACTGCGTGCGTCAGGGCGTCCATGGCGGTGCAGGCCGTCAGATGCGGCGGCAGCGAAATGGTGATTTCGGGGTCCAGCACCGCATAGTGCGGGATCAGGGAAAAATCGCTGATCGGATATTTGTGATGCGTTTTGCTGTCGGTGATGACGGCGGCAAGCGTTGCTTCGCTTCCGGTGCCCGCAGTTGTGGGAACAGCGATCAGAAGCGGCAGACGGTGATGCACGCGCAGGATGCCCGCCATGCGGCAAAGCGGCTGCTTGGGCTTTGCAATGCGCGCGCCCACGGCCTTGGCACAGTCGATCGACGAGCCGCCGCCGAAGCCGATCAGCGCGCTGCAGTGTTCGGCAAGATAAAGCGCACGCGCCTGTTCCACGTTTTCATCTGTGGGGTTGGCAACCGTGCGGTCATATACGGCACAGCGGATCCCGCTTTCGCGCAGCAGGCGTTCCAGCGGATGTGTAAGCCCGCAGCCGCGCACCCCTGCGTCAGTCACAAGCAGAACGGAATGTACATCGTGTTCGCGCAGAACATCGGCAAGTGCGGAACAATCGGAAAGGATCTGCGGGTCACGGTACGGCAGAACCGGAAGTGCGGCGCGCAGGACTGTCTGAAAGGTGCGGCAGTAAAGCTTTTTTAGTAAATTCATGAATCGGCATCCTCTTTCTGTGCACATTCGTGCTGAAGATTTTCTGCGATCTGCAAAAGAACGCGGTAAAAGACGGCACGTTCCTGTTCGGAATAGCCGTGCGCGGCAGCATCGACGGCACGGATGATTTTCCGATCCATTTGCTGTGCGACGGCACGCCCTTCGTCGGTCAGGGTGATAGCGGCGCGGTAGCGTCTGCCGGATGCATCGGCATCGGGCGCCGAGACAAGCGCCCGCACGCGAAGCTCGCCGATTGCACGGGAAACGGCGGCTTTATCTTCATCACAGAGCTGTGCAAGCTGCGAGACGGTCAGCCCTTCGGGATGCTGGCTCAGGTGGAAAAGACACATCACATGGGTGCCTTTTAAATCGAAATGCGCCATTTCCTGGCTTTTCAGCTTTTGGATGCAGCGGCTGATCTGGGCTATTGCCGTAACAAAGGTTTCAAAACGCCGGATCAAGGAAAGCCCTCCTTTGTCTGTCAAAAAGAATGTTCCCAGTATAGTCTAAAGATGTTGATTTGTCAACATCTTCGCCGAATAGAAATCCCGAAGCATAGAAAAAGAGCCGCGATGACGTAAATTCATCGCGGCTCCTGCCTGTTTTAAATCAGATTTTGGATTTTGCCTCAAGATCCATTGTGGGTTTTGTCCAGTCCTTATGCTTGAGAAAATAGAAGAACAAAATCGAGCTGATGCACCATGTTACCGGATAGGCGGTGAACAGGACGGTGATATCCGGAATCAGCCGTACCATGATGCTGATGTAAAAAATGCGGAAGATGCACCATACGGAAAGCATGATGACCATGGGCGTCATGGCGCGTCCCGCCCCGCGCAGAACAGCTGCGGCGCCGTGGGAAAAGCCCAGCAGACAGAAGAAAAGCGTCTGCACATGGGCCTGACGGATGCCGAATTCAAGCACCTCCGGCGTATCGCTGAACAGACCGATGAGCGGGGAGGCAAACAGAAATACGACCACACCGATCAGTTCGGCAAAGCCGATGGTCATCAGGATGCCGACGCGTGCGCCGCGGCGGGCGCGTTCCGGCTGTTTTGCGCCGAGATTCTGCCCGATGAAGGTCGTCAGCGCCATGGTCAGCGCGGTGATCGGAAGGAATACGAAGCCTTCCACCTTGGAATAGCTGCCGCACCCGGCCATGGCATTGTGACCGAACGCATTGATGTTGCTCTGCACCACAACGTTTGCAAGGGCGATCACGCTGTTCTGCACACCGCTGGGCAGACCCAGCTTCAGGATCTGTCCGAGAATGCTTCGGTCGGGGCTGAGCTTTGAAGGCGAGATCCGCACAACGAAGTGGCCGCTCATCAGGTGTGCAAAGGCAAGCACGGCGCTGAGCAGCTGGCCGAGCACCGTTGCAAGGGCCGCGCCCGCAACGCCCATGTCCATGCCCGCGACGAACAGAAAGTCCAATACGACGTTGGCAAGGGAGGAAATGATCAGATAGTAAAGAGGATGCCGGCTGTCACCGAGCGCCTGAAAGATACCGGTTGCCGTATTGTAAAGAACAAGCGCCAGCAGACCGGCACAGTAGATGCGGAAATAGACAACGGAATTGGGCATGACGTTTTCCGGGGTGCCCATCCAGCGCAGGATCGTCGGAGTGAACACGACGCCAAAAACCGAAAGCAGCGTGCCCAGCACGAGGGAAAACGTCACCAACGTGTGAACGGCTTTTTCTACGCCTTCGCGGTCACCGGCGCCGTAGCGGTTGGAAATGATCACGCTGCCGCCCATAAAAACACCCTGAAAGAAACCGACCAGCAGGAAGCACAGGCTGCCGGAAGAGCTGACAGCGGCAAGTGCGTTGTCCCCGCAGTAATGGCCGACGACCCAGGAGTCCACCGTGTTGTACAGCTGCTGGAAAAGCCCGCCCAGAAGAAGGGGGAACGCAAAGCGGATCAGCGTTTTCCAAATGGTGCCTTCTGTCATCAGCGTTTTTTTATTGTTCATCATATCGCCTCCGAATAGAACAAATGAAATCCCTGCCGCAGGAATACGGCAGGGAAGCAGAATCCGTAACACCGGATTTTAGAACGTGTTCAACAAAAATATAATTATACAGGATTTGACAAAAAAGTCAAATAAGGCGGGATGCGCCAAAGCGGCGCATCGGAAAAGATTTTGACGAATGAAGCGGAAAAAGGACTAAAGATGCGTTTCACACCGGATTCGACAGATGCATAGAGTATAGTTAGAGCATGGAAAACGGTACTCGGAAAGCAGACCGGAAAAGGAGGGAGCGTTTATGAATGAAAAAAAGACACAGGAACAAAAGAAAAAAGCAGGATGGAATCCGGGCAGAAAAGCAGGACGGAAATTCTGCTGCATTCTGCTTGCTGCCGCATATATTCCGGTAATTCTGATGAATAGTGCAGGCGCCTGTGCGGTGAACCGGCTGCCGGAAGAATGCCGGTTCACCGCAGTACAGGCTGAAACGAACAGCGCAGAGCAGTGCGGCACGGCAGATGAGCCGCCGAGGGAAGAAGCACAAACGCCGGATGATCCTGCACAGCAGAATCATTCGGAAAGCGGTGGAACGCCGGAAAAAACGGAAGGCAAAACGCCGGACGGTTCCGGTGCACCGCCCGCAGAAGCAGACAGTGCATCAAACCCGGCAGAGTGTGAAAAACCCGGCGAAAACACAGCGCAAAGCGGAACAACACAAGCGGAATCGCGCCCGTCGGAAAGTGCAAAGCCTGACGCGGATACGGAATCGCACTCAGCGGAAAGTGCAAAACCGGACGCAAATGCCGAATCATCGCCGGCAGAAAAGGGGCAGGAGCCGGTGCTTTCGCCGGATGATGCGCCGCAGCAGGAACCGGATGCACCGAAAGAAGCGGCAGAAAAACTGCCTGCGGCGG
>JAHHSL010000021.1 GCA_020025235.1 Ruthenibacterium sp. | reverse complement strand
CCTCTCCTAATGCCCATTGCACAAAAAGCACACGCGCCTTTCTGCACGCCGTGCGGCGCACAGGGCAGGGGACGAACGGCGTTTTTCGACGCACCGTCCTCTCCTAATGCCCCATTGCACAAAAAAGCACACGCGCCTTTCTGCACACCGTGCGGCGCACAGGGCAGGGAACTCTGCATTTCCTGCGGCGATCGTACGGCAGTGCCCTTTGCGGTTTTCCTCGGTGATCGTACGGCAGTGCCCTTTGCGGTTTCCTTACAGGAATTGCACAGACGGGGGACAGCACGGCTCCGGTGCAGACTTTTCCGGATAAAGAAAAAATCCGAACCTCGAAAGGTTCGGATTTTTATTCAATGGTGACCCGACCGGGAATCGAACCCGGGATACCGCCGTGAAAGGGCGATGTCTTAACCGCTTGACCATCGGGCCATATACAGGTTCTTGCTCGTGTCTTTATCGCAGGTCCCCTGCCGCTGCTGCAGCCGGTACGATGAAGATATTAAGTAAGACCTGTGAAATGGTAGCGGTAACTGGATTCGAACCGGTGACACTTCGGGTATGAACCGAATGCTCTAGCCAGCTGAGCTATACCGCCACATTTGCACGTGCAATTCATCAGTGCATTTGCTATTATAAAGGACTTCGGGGTAAAAGTCAACCCCTTTTTTCAAAAAAATTCATTTTTCTTTCAATTTATTTCAAAACGCCGCCGAAAAGCACCTGTTTTTGGCTTGATCCTGCGCTTTTTTCAAAAATGCCCCCGCCGCCGAAAACCGGCGGCAGGGGATAGAAATTGCCATATTCTGCCAATTATTTGCGTTCCAGCTTTTCCTTGCCGCCCATATACGGACGCAGGGCTTCCGGGATCAGAACGCTGCCGTCTGCCTGCAGGTTGTTTTCCAGGAACGCGATCAGCATGCGGGGCGGTGCCACGCAGGTGTTGTTCAGTGTGTGCGGCAGATAGTTCTTGCCGTCGTCGCCCTTGATGCGGATCTTCAGGCGGCGGCTCTGTGCATCGCCCAGGTTGGAGCAGCTGCACACTTCAAAATACTTCTGCTGGCGCGGGCTCCATGCTTCGATATCGCAGCTCTTTACCTTCAGGTCGGCAAGGTCGCCGGAGCAGCATTCCAGCTGGCGCACGGGGATATCCAGGCTGCGGAACAGCTCCACGCTGTTGCGCCACAGCTTTTCGTACCAATTCATGCTGTCCTCGGGCTTGCACAGCACGATCATTTCCTGCTTTTCAAACTGGTGGATGCGGTACACGCCGCGCTCTTCCAGGCCGTGTGCGCCCTTTTCCTTGCGGAAGCAGGGGGAATAGCTCGTCAGCGTCAGGGGCAGCTGTGCTTCGGGGATGATCTGATCGACGAAGCGGCCGATCATCGTGTGCTCGGAAGTACCGATCAGGTACAGATCCTCGCCTTCGATCTTATACATCATGGCGTCCATTTCGGGGAAGCTCATAACACCCTGCACAACGCTGCCGTGCATCATGAACGGGGGGATCACATAGGTGAAGCCCTTGTCGATCATAAAATCGCGCGCATAGGCCAGCACAGCCTCGTGCAGACGGGCGATATCACCCAGCAGATAATAAAAGCCGTTGCCCGCCACGCGGCGTGCGCTGTCCAGATCGATGCCGTTGAAGCTTTCCATGATCTCGGTGTGATAGGGGATCTCGAAATCCGGCACACGCGGCTCACCGAAGCGCTGCACTTCGACGTTTTCGCTGTCATCCTTGCCAATGGGCACGCTGGGATCGAGCATGTTCGGGATCACCAGCATGCGCTCGCGCAGGTCGGCTTCCAGCGTTTCTTCGCTTTTTTCCAGCTCTGCCAGGCGGTCTGCCTGCTCTTTTACCTGTGCCTTTACGGCTTCGGCTTCGTCCTTTTTGCCCTGACCCATCAGCGCGCCGATGCTTTTGGAAAGCTTGTTGCGCTGTGCGCGCAGTGCTTCGGCTTCGGTTTTAGCCGCACGCAGCTTTGCGTCCAGTTCGATCACTTCGTCCACAAGGGGCAGCTTTGCATCCTGAAACTTATTCTTGATGTTCTGCTTGACCAGTTCCGGATTTTCTCTTACAAATTTGATATCCAGCATTATTGATTACACTCCTTTTCATACTTTCCCAAGAGATTTGCAAATGCTTTCAGCTGTTCATCGGAGTAAAAATGCACGTTCAGGCTGCCTTTTCCTTCCTTATACTGCACATGTACTTCGGTGCCCAGTACTTCTTTCAGGCTCAATTCCACTTCGCAGGGCAGGGCGGGGAGAAGGACTTCCGGCTTCCGGCGCGGCTTTTTTGCCATTTTTTTGCACAAAGCCTCGGCCTGACGCACGTTCAGCCCCTCTTTTATAATAAGGTCTGCCGCCTGCTGCTGCATTTCCGGCGTTTCCAATGAAAGGATCGCCTTTGCGTGCCCCGGCGTCAGCGCACCGCTTTTCAGCGATTCCAGCGCCTTTTCGGGCAGATTCAAAAGCCGCAGGCTGTTTGCCACGGCGCTTCGGCTTTTTGCAAGCCGTTTTGCCGCCGCCTCCTGCGTATAGCCGCAGCGCTCCATAAACTGCCGGTATCCCAGTGCTTCTTCCACGGGATCAAGGTCTTCGCGCTGCAGATTTTCGATCAGCGCGATCTCCATGGCTTCGCTGTCCGTTAAATCGCGTATGATCGCGGGGATCTCCGTCAATCCGGCCAGACGCGCCGCACGCCAGCGCCGTTCGCCCGCAACGATCGTGTATCCGCCCATAGGGGAAGGACGCACCACGATCGGCTGCAGAACGCCGTGCTCTGCAATGCTGTCCGCCAGTTCGGAAAGTGCACTGTCGTCAAACGCCTTGCGCGGCTGGTCGCGATCCGGCTCGATTTCCGCCAGGCGCAGGGTGCTGATGCCCTCTTCGCTGCCGGCGCCGGTATCCTGAAACAGCAGATCCAGCCCTCTGCCAAGCCCGCCTTTCTTTGCCATGCCTTACGCACCGCCTTTCTTACTCTTTTTTATTGTTTTTGATAAATTCCGCTGCAAGATAGGCGTACGCCTCTGCTCCGCGGGATGCTCCGTCATAGAAATTGATCGGCATGCCGTAGCTGGGTGCTTCAGAAATGCGCACATTGCGGGGAATGGTGGTTTTGTACACCTTGTTGCCGAAATATTTTTTCACTTCCTGCACGACCTGCAGCGTCAGATTCAAACGCCCGTCGTACATTGTCAGAAGCACGCCTTCGATGCCGATATACGGATTATACAGCTTTTTCACGTTGCGGATCGTGTTCATCAGCTCGGAAAGGCCTTCCAAAGCCAGAAATTCGCACTGGATCGGCACCAAAACCGTATCGCAGGCGCACAGTCCGTTCAGCGTCAGCAGATCAAGGGAAGGGGGGCAGTCAATGAAAATGAAATCATAATCATTGATGATCGGCGTCAGCGCTTCCCGCAGGCGCGCTTCGCGGCGATCCATATTGATCAGCTCGAAGCCCGCGCCGGAAAGCTGGATGTTTGTCGGGATGATGTCCACGCGGTATTTGGTGTGGGCGATGGCATCTTTTGCCTGTGCTTCGCCCATTAAAAGCTGGTAAACGCTGGTTTCCACGCTGCGTTTTGTCACGCCGAAACCACTTGTGGTATTGCCCTGCGGGTCAAGGTCGATAATCAGCACATGCTTGCCCTGCGCCGCAACACTGGCTGCAAGGTTCACGGCCGTTGTCGTCTTGCCGACGCCGCCCTTTTGGTTTGCCACTGCAACTACTTTTCCCAATGCTATGCCTCCGGTCTTTTTACTGTAAAAAATGTGTTGTTCGTGTTTCAGTATAGCACAGTGCGTCTTTTTTTGAAAGTCTTTTGCGGTAAAATGTTCCATATGCGGCACTTTGGGTGCAGAAAAAGCGTGAAACCCTGTTTTTTTCGTTTCGATTGTTCCACGTGGAACAATTTTCTTTTCCGGAAAGGCTTTCGGATTTCTTCTGCAATGTTCCACGTGGAACATTTTATCTTTCTTCGGCGGGAATCTGGTTTTCTGATTCATTGTTCCACGTGGAACAATTCTGTTTTTTCGGCAGGGCAGGGGAAAGGTGCACCGCAGGCATCCTTTACAGTGTCGCCGGTTTTTCCGCCTATAAGCAAAGGCACGGAACAATTCCCGTGCCTTTGCCGTCTTTTATTTTTTTGCAGCCGTTATGCGTGTGCGTTGTATTGTTTCTTGCGAAAGCCCTTGAGCAGCTGATCCGGTAAGTACACATTCTTTTTGCCTGTCAGCAGAATATTTTTTCCCAGCCGCCGTATTGACGCGCAGCAGCGCAGCAGAAAAGTGCTTTGCAAAAACGGGCGGCAGAATCCCTGCCGCCCGCTGTGCTTTATCAATCGTTATGTTTCGGCAGCTGTGCAAGCATGACTTTTTCTTTCAGCTCGTCCCGTTTCTGCTCCATTTCCGTGATCTGCGCCTGCAGCTGTCTTTCATCTGCCCGAATGGGGCCGATTTTCGTCAGTTCCATTGCCGTCAGCACGATAAAAGCAGCCAGAACGATCATCAGCACGATCGAAATGGGTTTCCATTTGGAGGTGTTCGCAACGGGTTTCGTTTTATTCTTCTCCATGTTCCAGTGCCTCCAATCGTTCCTGCAGTTCCTGACATTCCACTTCCAAGCGGTACAGATCCCGCCGCAGCGAATCGCCCTGTTCGGGCTGTTCATTCATTTCCTGCGGCGTCATGGAAGGATCACCGTACACAAGCCCGCCGTACCAAGAAACGAATCCTTTCGCCGAAAGAAAGGCGGAAAGCATTACAACAGAAAGAATCGCCAGTACAATAAACATCTTTTTCCAGAACCAGATTTTTTTCTCGTTGTTGGTTTCGTCCATACGCTGTCAGATCCTTTCTTTTTTGCTGTCCTGTGCCGTCGGGCTGTAAAAGCCGCGGAAAGTCCCGCACTCTGCCCCTTTCTCCGGCAAAGAAAACAAATTGATGTTTTATACCACTATAATAATATACGGATCGTTTCTGTCAATATAAAAAGACAAACTTCTCTGTTTTGCGCGGTTTTACTGCTTTTTTCCGTCATTTTCACCGATTCGGGAAGAATTTTTCCGGGATCGGCGGCAGCTTTTCAAACTGCTTTTCAAAGGAATCCTCCTCCTGCGGCTTTGTGCTATGCCGCAATACGGAAAAAAACACATTTTCCTTTTTTGCCGTTCCGGAAGCCGGTGCATCCCGGCGGGGTTCTGCTTCGGGTTTTGCTCCGGCATCGCCGTCGTGCGTAAAAAACGGCTCTGCTGCCGTATCGCTGCCGTCAAATCCGGTAAATGTGCCTGCTCTGCCGCCCTGTGCACCGTCCGCGCTGTCTGCATTATCGTTTTGCACCGTTTGGGGTGCGGCGTGCTCCGGATCCATCACATCCACAGCCGCGCCGGCTGTTTCCCGCGCTGCGGCAGGGCGGGGGAGTGTGCCGCCCTGTGCCAAGGCTTCGCGCTGCGTGTGCGGGGCGCCTTCCTGCGGTGCGCCTTGGGCAGGCTTGTCCGCTTTTATCACGCTGATGACCGGCTCGAGCGCATCCCGCACGGCGGGTCGTTCCGTTTTTGGGGCAAATACACTCGTTTCTGCGGGCGTTTCGCTTTCGGCAAGCTCCTGTGCGTCCGCTTCGATCGTTTCTTCCGGTGCGCCTTCCGCCTGCGCTTCGGCCGCCGGTTCATCTGTCGGGATGCGCACCACATATTCGATATAATCCTTTTCCTCGTGCTTTTCCGCCGTGGCATGGATGCCGCTGCCGGTCATCAGCTTTACGGCGCGGTCGATCGTATTCACAAAGATGCGCACATCCCGCACCATAACGGTTCGCTTGTGCTTTTTGCGGCTGCCCAGTGCGCGGGCGACCAGTGCTTCCGTCTGCTGCACATTATAGCCGCGCTCTGCCGCCGTTTTCAGCGCCTTGGTGCGCAGATCGGACGTCGGCAGACGCAGAACCGCACGCGCATGGCGCTCTGTCAGCCCCGCTTCGGTGCAGATATCCTCCTGTTCCTGCGTCAGCGTCAAAAGCCGCAGCTTGTTCGCCAGTGTCGGCTGCGCGATGCCAAGCCGCCGCGCTCCGGCCTCCTGCGTGCAGTTCCACAGGTTCAGGATATCGCGCAGCGCACGCGCCTGTTCAAACGGGCCGAGCTGTTCGCGCTGCAGGTTTTCCAAAAGGCTCAACGCCGCTGTTTTTTCATCCTCAAAATGATAGATGATCGCGGGGATCGTCTCCATATTCGCAAGCCGGCACGCCCGCAGCCGCCGTTCGCCCGCAATCAGCTGATATTGGTCGTTCGGCAGCGGCCGCACGCTGATCGGCTGCAGCAATCCGTTTTGCAGGATGCTGACAGCAAGCTTTTTGATTTCCACTTCATCGAAATTGGTTCGCGCCTGAAAGGGCGAGGGCACGATCTGCTCGATCGGCAGCAGCCACACCTTTGTCTGCTGGGATAATTTCTGCTTTGCCAAAACGAATTCCTCCTTTTTTTGCGGGAAATACGCCCTGCCAAAAAGAAAAAGCGCATCCCTGTCCGCTTCTTATCCAAAAGAAGTGTAACACGGATGCGCTTTTTGTACCAGAAATTTCCATTTATCTTTTTCGACGTTTCGCTGTCATTTCAGCGGCGCTTTTGCGATTTTGCCGCCGTTTCTGGGGTAAACACGCGGAGTTTGCGATATTTTTTCATAGAAAATCAGCGTGCGGGCCGAACCATCGGGCAGTGTAACGTCTTTTCGGCGGCTGTATTTCCCGCCCAGCTTTGCAATCGCGCCCTTCGCGGCGGCGATCTCCTCGTCCGCGCCGGAACCCTTCATCGCGATGAATACGCCGCCCACCTTCAAAAGCGGCAGGCAGTATTCCGCCAGTACGGGCAGGGCGGCGACAGCGCGCGCCGTTGCCGTATCGAAGCTTTCGCGCCACTGCTTGCGGGCGGCTTCTTCGGCGCGTTCCTTGGCAAATTCGGCGCAAAGTCCCAGTTCCCCGCAGACGTATTTCAGAAATTCCACGCGCTTGCCGGTCGGTTCGATCAGCGTCAGGTCGATTTCGGGACGGAACAGCTTTGTCACGATGCCCGGAAAGCCCGCGCCGGTGCCGACGTCCGCCACGCGCCCTTTTACTTCGGGGCACGCTGCTAAAAGCAGGCTGTCGATGAAATGGCGGTCCTCGATGCCCTCGGGGTCGGTGATCGCCGTCAGGTTGACGTGCTGATTGTATTCGACAAGCATTTCGGCATACTTGTCAAGCGGTTCGGCAACGGCTGCGGCGTCAATGCCGTATTCCGCCGCCTTGCGGATCAGACGCTGTGTATCAATCATTTTGTTTCCTTTCCTGCGGATCTGCGCAGCTTCACAAGCTCGATCGTCAGGCACGCGATATCCGCAGGCCCGACGCCCGGGATGCGTGCCGCCTGTCCCACGGAATGGGGACGGATGCGGGAAAGCTTTTCGCGCGCTTCCAAACGCAGCCCCGTCAGCGGCGCATAATCGAAATCATCCGGGATGACGGTGTCCTCCTGCCGCTTTACCGCGCCGATCTGGCTGCGCTGGCGGCGGATGTATCCTTCGTACTTGATTTCCGTTTCGATGCAGTACGCAATGAACGGGGTCACTTCTTCGTTGACGGGCAGCATGCGCGCCACGTCCTTGTATTTCAGTGCCGGACGGCGCAGAAGCTCCGCCGCGGCGGCGCCGCTTGTCAAAAGCGGCTCTTCCTTTTCTTCCAAAACCGGGTTTGCATCGCACGGACGGATGACCGTCGTGTTCAGCCGTTCGATCTCGGCGGTGCGCACCGTGCGGCGGTGGTTGAATTCCGCCCAGCGGGCGTCATCTACAAGGCCGATTTCACGCCCAAGCGGCGTCAGGCGCTCGTCTGCGTTATCCTGGCGCAGATATAAGCGGTATTCGCTGCGGCTCGTCATCATGCGGTAGGGATCCATGACGCCCTTTGTCACAAGGTCATCGACCAGTGTGCCGATGTAGCTTTCCTGCCGCTGCAGGATCACGCCTTCCTTGTGCTGCACGCTGCGCGCGGCGTTGATGCCCGCAAGCAGTCCCTGTGCGGCGGCTTCTTCATAGCCGGAGCTGCCGTTGAACTGTCCCGCGCCGAACAGCCCGCCGATCGTCTTGAATTCCAGTGTGGGCTGCAATGCGGTGGGGTCGACGCAGTCGTATTCGATCGCATACGCGGGGCGCATGATCTCCACATGCTCCAGCCCGCGAATGGTGCGGTACATTTCGTTCTGCACGGCCTCCGGCAGGCTGGAGCTCATGCCCTGCAGATACATTTCCTCGGTGTCCTCGCCGCACGGCTCCACAAAGATCTGGTGGCGCGGCTTATCTGCAAAACGCACCACCTTATCCTCGATCGAAGGGCAGTAGCGCGGGCCGACGCCCTCGATCATGCCGCCGTACAGCGGGCTGCGGTGCAGATTTTCGCGGATGACGCGGTGCGTTTCCTCGTTGGTGTAGGCAATGAAGCAGTCCACGCGGTTTTTCATTTCGCACTTCGTCATAAACGAAAACGGCTGGATGCTTTCGTCGCCGGCCTGGCGCGTCAGCACGCTGAAATCAATGCTGCGCCGGTGCACACGCGCGGGTGTGCCCGTTTTGAAGCGGCGCAGGGGAACGCCGATCGATTTGAGGTTCTGCGAAAGCTCGCACGCGGCGTGTTCGCCGTCCGGGCCGCTGGCATAGCTTGCCTCGCCGACAAAAATACGCCCGCCCAGATGCGTGCCCGTTGCAATCACGACGGCCTTTGCGCCGTAAAAAGCGCCCAGATGCGTGCGCACGCCGCACACGCGGTGTTCTTCGTCCAGTTCTATGGCGACGATCTCCGCCTGTTTCAGCTCCAGATTTTCCGTTTTTTCCAGAAGATGCTTCATATACGCGCGGTATTTGCGGCGGTCTGTCTGCACGCGCAGCGAATGAACCGCCGGCCCTTTGCCGAGGTTCAGCATGCGGCTTTGCAGGAATGTTGCGTCCGCCGCAATGCCCATAACGCCGCCCAGTGCGTCGATTTCGCGCACAAGATGTCCCTTTGCCGTGCCGCCGATCGACGGATTGCACGGCAGGTTTCCCACGCCGTCCAGCGTCATGGTGAAAAGCGCCGTCTTTGCGCCCAGCTTTGCCGCGGCACACGCCGCTTCGATGCCGGCGTGTCCCGCGCCGATCACCACAACTTCATAGCTGCCCAAATGATCCAAAATCGTTTCCTCTTTCCCGTTCTGCCGCACCACGGCGGCAAAGTGCCCGTTTGCTTTGTCTGTTCGTTTTCCGGCTTTTTCTTCTATCCGGTTTTATTGTTGCATTCTGCAATTATACAATTTGTATAAATTCAGAATATTACTATTCGTATAAATTACTTGCCGACGCAGAATTTTGAAAATACTTCCTCCACAACGTCCTCGCGCACGTTTTCGCCCGTCAGGGAATACAGCGCATACAGCGCGTCATCCATGCACACGCCCACGGCGTCCAGTGTCATGCCCGTCTGCGCGGCGTTCAGCGCATCGCCCAGCGCCTGCTGTGCATCGCGCGCCGCATGCAGCTGTCGTTCGTTTGCAAGCAGGCATGCGTCGGGGTCAAGCCCCGTCAGATGCAGCACCGAGCGCACGGCCTCCTCCACGCTCGGCAGAAAGGACGGATCCTTTGCGCTGATGTGGATAACGGTCTTGAAGTACCGGCGCAGCTGTTCGGTATCCGCCAGCTGCGGCAGATCGGTTTTATTCAAAATGGCAATGGCCGGGCGTCCCGCGCATTTTTCCGCAAGCGAAAGATCGGCCGGCTGCAGCGGACAGGAGCCGTCAAACACGGCAAAGATCAGCCCCGCGCGCTCCAGATGCGTATAGCTGCGGCGGATGCCCTCGGCTTCCACCACGTCGTCCGTATCGCGGATGCCCGCGGTATCCGCCAGCAGCAGACGGATGCCCGCCAGCTGGATCTCCTGTTCCACCACGTCGCGCGTGGTGCCCGCAACCGGTGTTACGATCGCGCGTTCAAAGCCCGAAAGCAGGTTCAAAAGCGTGCTTTTGCCGACATTCGGGCTGCCGATGATCGCCGTATCCACGCCGCGGCGCAGCACCGCGCCCGTATCGTAGCCTGCGATCAGGCGGTCGATGACGTCCTTTGCCTGCCCGAGCGATTCCGTCAGCGCCTGCATGGAAAGCTCCGGCACGTCCTCCTCGGGGTAATCGGTATACGCGGCGATGTGTCCCGCCAGCGTGATGAGCGTATCCTGCACGGCCTTGATCCTGCCGTACAGCGCGCCCTCCATGGCGGCGGCCGCCGCCTGTGCGCCCTGCACCGAAGATGCGTTGATCATATCCATAACGGCTTCGGCCTGCGTCAGCGAAATGCGCCCGGATAAAAACGCGCGCTTTGTAAATTCGCCCGCGCCCGCCGGCTGCGCCCCTGCGGCAAAGCATGCGCGCAGCAGCCGTTCGCTGACGGCGCTGCCGCCGTGGCACGAAAGCTCTACCACATCTTCGCCCGTATAGCTGTGCGGCGCACGAAAGCACAGCGCCACCACTTCGTCGCAGTGCACGCCGTTTTCGGTAAAATGGCCGAAAAGAGCCGTATATCCCTTTGCATCGGCCAGTTTTTTCTTTGGATTTGCGGGTTCAAAGACGCGCGAAGCGACCGCGTATGCCTCATCCCCCGAAATGCGGATCACCGCAATGCCGCCGGTGCCCGGCGGTGTTGCAATTGCCGCAACGGTTTTTTCTTCCGCCATGGCTCAAACTCCTTTCCCGGAATTCAGGAAAGACGGGTGCGCATTTATTTTGCGCGCCCCGCCTGATACAGCAAAATGGATTCTGCCAAAAGCAGCAGCGTGACGGCAATGCCGCCGATGCACAAAAGCTGCGTGCCGCCCATGACAAGCGGCAGAAGCGACGCCGCCGCCGCAAGATCACATACGATCTTCGCCGCGCTGCGCAGCCCGGTGCGCTTTGTGATGTAAAAGCACACAAGCAGAATCAGCACAAGGCAGGTGGCAAGCGCCGTCAAAAGCGGCCCGAAATTGCCGTATCCGATCAGCGTACCGCTGATGTGGGAAAAATACTGCCTTGTATACTGCAGCTGTCCGTCCGCAGAAGGATGTGCAAAAATAAGCACCGCGCTCACGGGCAAAAGCTCCAGCAGCAGCGCCGCCGCGGGCAGAAGATACCAGACCTCGATTTTCTTTTTCATATTCGGCTCCTTTTCTGCTCCTGCATGCCGTGCTCTGGCGCCGCAGGCAAAAATGCACACAGAAAAGCACTGATTTTTTCGTGCAGAACGCAAAAAATCAGAACATCCAGTAGATATATTCCTTTGAAAATTCCCAGCCCATTTTCTTTTGCAGGTTCATGGAAATCTCATTCGTGTGGTAAATGTGGCAGAAGGGGATCTGCCCGCGTTCCAGCGTGCGGCGCAGCGCTTCGCTTTCCAGCAAAAAGCCAAGACCCCTGCGGCGGTATTCGGGGAATACCTCCAGATAGCCGATGCTGCCCTGGGGGTGCCAGCCAATGAAGCCCGCCAGTCTGCCTTCGATAAACGCGCCGAACAGCGCCTTTTTTTCGATGCGCTCGACGATATCCTGCGTTTTGTGGGGCGTGCCGTACACGCGGTCAACGATTTCGATGTGCGATTCATCCAGATCGCGCAGCTCTACGCCGTCCCACGATTCCTGCGGGATCTGCGGCGCAGTGTCTTTGCAGTAGCGCGCCTGCCGGCACGGGGCGTTGCCGCGGCTGCCGGTTTTTTTGGCAGCCAGATCACGGCACAGCGCGCCGTGCGCCATGTATGACACATCAGCGGGCGTTCTGTTCAAAAGGGCGCGCACGTCTGCTTCGCTGCCGCCGCACACGGTATAAAGCCCGTAAACGGGGTCGTGAAATATTGCCGCGTCGCCGCCTTCATAAAGACATTCGTAATGGCCGCGGCGCACCAGTTCCAGCAAATCCGCATTCTGCACGGGGTCCTGTTCGATATATTCGATTTCTGTCATAAAAAGCATTCTCCGTATTGCGCTGTGTTATCGGCAAAAGCCGCTCTTTTGTTCCGAAATTCCCGCACAGGAAAAAACACGGAAAGCCGTCCGCCGGAAATGGGCATGCCATTCCCGTGCTGCGGACGGCCGTTTTCTTCGTGGAAAAGAGCAGTTCAGCGCTTGGTGCCGCGGAAAATCTCCACTTCCGTCGCGGGCAGCTCGCTTTTGAACGTGCGCTCGTCGCGGCGCAGATTTCCGCAGATGCAGGTTTCCTCGCCCTTTGCGTCCAGCGGCATATAATAGCCGCATTCGGTGCAGCGGGCATACAGGCCGGGCTTGCGCTTGAAGTCCTTTGCCAGAAAGCCCGTTGCGCGCGGGCCGTGACCGATGTATTTGAATTCCATGGTCTTTTTCAGCGATTCCTGCTGCGCGGCAATCTGTGTCTTATCAACATTCCAGTTTCTCATATCCATAACGCAGGTCTCCTTTTTTATTCGTCATCGGCGGGCGCTTCCAGCTCGTCCTGCGCTGCATTTTCCGCTTCTTCCGCTTCCATTGCAGCCATTTCCTCGGCCGAAATCTCTTCTTCGTCCGCTTCGGGCTTTGCCGTTTCCTCGTCCGAAGGCTCGGTGCGGGCGATCGTTACAACGCGGTCGTCTTCGCCCAGGCGCATCACGCGCACGCCGGAGCCGTAGCGGCTCTGCACGTTGATATCGGCAACATGCATGCGGATGATGATGCCCGCAAGGCTGATGAGGATGATATCGTCGGTTTCGTCGATGACCTTGATGCCCGCGACGTGGCCCTTGTCGCCGTAGTTGCGGATGCCGAGGCCGCCGCGGTTCTGAATGCGGTAATCCTCCACGTTCGTGCGGCGTCCCTTGCCTTCTTCGGTAACCGTCAGCACGGTTGCGCCTTCGCGCACAAGGCCGACGCCCACCACGCTGTCGCCCGGCTTCAGGCGGATCGCGCGCACACCGGTGGCGCTGCGTCCCATGGGACGTGCATCCTGTTCGGAAATGTGGATCGCCATGCCGTTGCGCGTTGCAACGATCAGCTCATCCTCGCCCGTGGTGATGCGCGTCCATGCAAGGGAATCGCCCTCGTTCAGGTTAATGGCGATCAGGCCGCTTTTGCGGATGTTGCGGTACTGCGAAAGCGGGGTGCGCTTGATGACGCCGCCCTTTGTCACCATGGTGATGAAGCCTTCGTCCTGTGCATCGTCCGCCACGCGCAGCATGGTCGTGACCTTTTCGCCCTCTGCCAGCGGCAGCAGGTTCACGATATTGGTGCCGCGGCTCGTGCGGCTGCCCTCGTAGACCTGATATCCCTTCATGCGGTAAATGCGCCCAAGGTCCGTGACAAACAGGATATGGTCATGCGTCGAAGCCATGAACAGCTCTTCGACGAAGTCCTCGTCCTTGCGGGAAAGCGCCGTGATGCCGCGTCCGCCGCGGCGCTGTGCCTGATAGGTATCCGCAGGCTGGCGCTTGATATAACCGGCGTGCGTCAGGGTGAACACGCACTCCTCCTCGGGGATCAGATCCTCGATATCCAGTTCGCCGGAAATGTGCGCGATCTCGGTGCGGCGGTCGTCGCCGTATTTTTCGCGCATTTCCAGAAGTTCGGTCTCCACGACCTGCAGGACCTTGGCGTCGTCCGCCAGGATCTCGTTCCACTCGTTGATCTTCGCGTGCAGCTCGCCCAGTTCATTTTCGATCTTCAAGATCTCAAGACCGGCCAGCTGACCGAGCTGGAAGTTGACGATCGCAGTTGCCTGCGGATCATCGAACCCGAATTTTTCCATAATGGCAAGCTTTGCTTCGGATTTGCCGCCCTTGCACGAACGGATCGTGGCAATGATCTCGTCCACGATATCCACCGCGCGGTGCAGGCCTTCCAGGATGTGTGCGCGTTCCTGCGCCTTTTTCAGATCGAACACCGTGCGTCTGCGGATGATCTGATCCTGAAATTCCAGATACTTGGAAAGCATCTCTTTCAGCGTCATGATCTTGGGCACGCCGCCGTCCAGCGCCAGCATGATGACGCCGACGGTATCCTGCAGCTGCGTGAAGCGGTACAGCTGGTTGAGCACGATCTGCGGGTTTGCGTCGCGCTTAAGCTCCACCACGATGCGCATGCCCTCGCGGTTCGATTCGTCCGTCAGGTCGGAAATGCCTTCCACGCGCTTTTCCTTGACAAGATCGGCAATGCTTTCCACAAGGCGGGATTTGTTGACCATATACGGGATCTCGGTGATCACGATCTGGAAGCGTCCGTTCGATTTTTCCTCGATCTCGGCGCGTCCGCGCAGCGTGATCTTGCCGCGGCCCGTCGCATAGGCGGCGCGGATGCCGCTGCGGCCCATGATGACGCCGCCGGTGGGGAAATCCGGCCCCTTGATATGCTCCATAAGCCCCGCCAGCTCGATATCCGGATCATGGATCAGCGCAACAAGGCCGTCGATGACTTCGCAGATATTGTGCGGGGGGATGTTTGTTGCCATGCCGACCGCGATGCCCGTGCTGCCGTTGATCAGCAGGTTCGGCACGCGGCAGGGCAGAACGCTCGGCTCTTTTTTCGATTCATCGAAGTTCGGCACAAAATCGACGGTTTCCTTTTCGATATTGCGCAGAAGATCGACGCTCATCTTGCTCATGCGGGCTTCGGTGTAACGGTAGGCAGCCGCGGGGTCGCCGTCGATCGAACCGAAGTTGCCCTGTCCTTCCACAAGCGGGTAACGCATCGAAAAATCCTGTGCCAGACGAACCATGGCGTCATACACGGATGCGTCGCCGTGCGGATGATACGAACCCAGAACCGCGCCGACGGTATCGGCGGATTTCTTGGTGGGGTGGGCAGGGTCGTTGCCGCGCTCGTACATCGTGTAAAGAATGCGGCGGTGTACGGGCTTCAAACCGTCGCGCACATCCGGCAGTGCGCGGGCCGTGATAACGGACATCGAATAATCGATGAACGCCGATTCCATTTCGTCCTTGATATCGCGGACGATGACCCTCGTTCCTTGTTTAGTCTCGTTCTCTGTCATTTCATTCTTCCTATCTTCAAGCGTAAATGCGCATTAAATATCAAGATTTGCATACTGTGCGTTCTGTTCGATAAATTCGCGGCGCGGCTCGACCTTATCGCCCATAAGGATCGTAAAGGCTTCGTCCGCTGCCATGGCGTCCTCGATCGTGATCTGCACGATCACGCGGTTTTCGGGATCCATGGTGGTTTCCCACAGCTGTTCGGGGTTCATTTCACCAAGACCTTTGTATCGGCTCACCTTTGTGCCCTGGCCCATTTCCGCGCTGATCGCCGACATTTCGTCGGGGTCGAACGCATAGCGTACCTGCTTGCCTTTCTGCAGCTTGAACAGCGGCGGCTGTGCGATATAAACATATCCGCCCTCGATCAGCGGGCGCATATAGCGGAAGAAGAACGTCAAAAGCAGGGTGCAGATGTGGCTGCCGTCGACGTCCGCATCGGCCATGATGAAGATTTTGTGGTAGCGCAGCTTGGTGATATCAAAGTTTTCGCCAAGGCCGCAGCCCAGCGCCAGCACCACCGGCGTCAGCTTGTCGTTGCCGTAGATCTTGTCGATGCGCGCCTTTTCCACGTTGAGCATCTTGCCCCACAGGGGCAGGATCGCCTGTGTTTTGGAATCGCGCCCCATTTTGGCGCTGCCGCCTGCGGAATCGCCCTCGACGATGTACAGTTCTGTTTTCGCGGGGTCGTTTTCGCGGCAGTCTGCCAGCTTGCCGGGCATGCGGCTCGTTTCCAGCGCGGATTTGCGGCGCACCAGCTCGCGCGCCTTCTTTGCGGCTTCGCGCGCACGCGCCGCCTGCATGGCCTTTTCGTAGATCGCCTTTGCAACGGCGGGGTTTTCTTCAAAAAATTCTTTCAGCTTATCGTAGACGATGCCCGAAACCAGCGTGCGGATCTCGGTGTTGCCAAGCTTCGCTTTCGTCTGGCCTTCAAACTGTGCTTCGGTCAGCTTCACGCTGATCACGGCCGTCAGACCCTCGCGCACGTCAGAGCCGGAAAGGTTGTCGTCCTTATCCTTGATGTAGCCCTTTTCGCGCCCGAAATCGTTGAACACGCGCGTCAGGGCCATTTTGAAGCCCTCTTCATGCGTGCCGCCGTCCGGCGTGTTGACGTTATTGGCAAAGGAAAGGATCAGTTCCTTGTATGAATTGTTGTACTGCAGAGCGATCTCCGCAATGGAATCGTTCATCTGGCCTTTCAGGTGGATGACGTCCGGATGCAGCACTTCCAGCTGCTGCTTGCGGTGGATGTGCTCGACAAAGCTCTTCACGCCGCCCTCATAGCACATGCTTTCCTCCTGCTCGCAGCCGGGGCGTTCGTCGCGCAGGGTGATGCGCACGCCCGCATTCAGGAATGCCTCTTCGCGCAGACGGGTAATCAGCGTGTTGTAGTCATATTCCAGAACCTCAAACATCTGGGGGTCGGGCTTGAAGGTGACGATCGTTCCGTTGGGCTCGCTTGTCGCACCCAGCGTTTCCAGATCGGCGTCGGCAACGCCGCGCTGAAAGCTCTGGCGGTAAGCGGTGCCGTCCTTGTTGACAACGACGGTCAGCCATTCGCTCAGCGCGTTGACAACGCTTGCGCCCACGCCGTGCAGACCGCCGGCCACCTTGTAGCCGGAATTGTCGCCGCCGAATTTGCCGCCTGCGTGCAGGATCGTGAATACGACCGTCACGGCGGGGATGCCCAGTTTCGGCTGGATATCCACGGGGATGCCGCGGCCGTTATCCTGTACGCGGATGACGTTGTCCTTCAAGATGCTCACTTCGATATGGTCGCAGAATCCGGCGAGCGCCTCGTCGATCGCGTTATCCACGATCTCGTAGACAAGATGATGCAGTCCGCGCGGACCCGTCGAGCCGATATACATGCCCGGGCGCTTGCGGACGGCCTCAAGCCCTTCCAAGACCTGGATCTGGCTGCCGTCGTATTCATGCTGCTGTTGCTGTTCTGCCATGACACATTCTCCAAACTTATAGATTTCCGCCATCCGCGCTTTTTTGAAAAACATCAAGAGGGCGGAAAGGGGATCGTTCTGTCGGGATCAAATGCACAAGGTATATATATTTTCATATACCCCTTTGATTCCTGAAATTTATAAAATTAAAGAGCCATATATTTTTTATATGACCCTTTGCGGATCACTTTTCGATATTGCTGATATCCTCCAGATAGCCGCTGCGCTTTTTCAGCGTGCCGGCGGAAATCTGGCTGATGTAGACCGTCGGATTTTCACCCGTCATCACGATAAAGCTTTTGGGCAGCTCGGACGTGACATTGACAACGCGCCCCGTTTTTTCGGCGGCGGTGAGATAATCGCGCGTGTGCTTTGAGATCGTCGCGGTATCCAGATCGAAAATACCCAGAATATCCTTGGTGCGCACGATGCTTTCCTGTCCCAGATGCAAATACATAACGGTTCCTTTCAAACGGGGCGCAGAACGCCCGATTCCATGCGGTACACTTTTCCGCTCGTTTTCCGGAAAAGATCCGGATCACAGGCGGTGACGATGGTCTGCCGGTATTCCATGCGGCTGAGCAGATATGCCTGCCGCGTTTCGTCCAATTCCGAAAGCACGTCGTCCAGCAGCATCACGGGATGTTCGCCCGTAATTTTCTGTGCGCCGGCGGCTTCGGCCAGTTTTAAACTCAAAACGGCGCTGCGCTGCTGACCCTGGCTTGCAAACACCTTTGCGGGGCGTCCGTCCAGAAAAAACGAAAAATCCTCGCGGTGCGGCCCTTCGGTGCAAAAACCGGCGGCAAGATCGCGCGGACGGCTTTTTTTCAGCACTTCGGCAAGGCTTTCCGCTTCGGTGCAGCACGGTTCATAGCGCACATCCAGTGTTTCGCTTGCACCGGAAATGTCGTGATACGTCCCGACGATCTCCGGTTTGATCAAAGCAAGATATTCCTGCCGTTTTTCGCTCACCTGCGTACCCGTGCGGGAAAGTTCTTCGTCGAACACGTCCAGCATCGCTTC
The DNA here is from genome assembly GCA_020025235.1 of Ruthenibacterium sp. Taxonomy (GTDB): domain Bacteria; phylum Bacillota; class Clostridia; order Oscillospirales; family Ruminococcaceae; genus Ruthenibacterium. Next base: position 17,108 of record JAHHSL010000021.1, on the reverse strand, counting down.
GGCGTCCGGCGTTTCGCGGTATTTTTTCAGCAGGGCGTTTTTCTGCGTGACAAGCCGGGTATACCGGCGAAACAGCGTGACATATCCGGGATAAAGCTGGCAAAGCGCCGCATCCAGAAATTTCCGCCGTCCGTCGGGGCTGCCTTTCACAAGGCTCAAATGGCCGGGGTCGAACACCACGGCGGTGAAGGTTCCCGCCGCATTGGTAGCGCGGCCGTAATCGACGCCGTTCACCTTTGCGGTTCGGGCGCGGCGGCCGCCGGGGGTGCTGCTTCCGATGAAAATGCGGATGCGGTTTTCGCGTTCGGCGCTTTCCGCCGTGCCTTCCACCACCGAATATTCGGCATTTTCGCGGATCAGCTCGGCGTCTTTTGCACCGCGGAAGCTTTTTCCGCCCGTCATAAGCCATACGGCTTCGAGCAGATTGGTTTTTCCCTGACCGTTTTTTCCGCAGATCACGGTCAGCTCACGCCCCGGTTCAAATTCCGCGTGTTCGATATTGCGGTAATTTTCGAGCGAAAGCGATGTTAAAATCACGCGGATGCAACCTCGATTTCGCTTCCGTCAAAGGAAATGCGGTCGCCCGGACGGATTTTTTTGCCGCGCATGGTGCACACTTCGCCGTTGACGGACACCAGTCCTTCCTGGACGCACGCTTTCGCTTCGCCGCCGGTTTCCACAAGGCCCGCGTACTTCAAAAGGGCATCCAGTTTGATAAATTCGGTGTGGATAACGATACGATCAGTCATTTTTGAACCTCACAGGCAGGACAAGGAACAGGAAGTCGCCGCCGTCCTTGGGCAGCACCTTCACGGGCGAAAGGGGACCGCTGAGTTCAAACACCAGCTTGTCGCAGCGGGAATAGCGCAGCGCATCCAGCAGATACCGGTTGTTGAAACCGATCTCCACCGGCTCGCCCTCGATCTCGGCGTCCAGTTCGTCGATCACTTTTCCCAGTGTCGTCTGGCAGCGCACGGTGATGTTTTCATCAAACGTCACGCGCAGCGGGTTTTTCAGCCGTTCGGTGATGATGAGGCTTGCGCGCTCGATCGAATTGGCAAAATCGCGCACATCCACGGTCACGCGGGTGTGGCAGCCTTCGGGGATCACGCGCTTGTAATCGAGAAAATCGCCTTCGATCAGGCGGCTGATAACGGTGTACGAAGCGGAGGAAAACACCACGAACCGGCGGTTTGCCGCGATGTGGAGGATCTCTTCATCATTTGTGAAAAGTTTGATCGCTTCGGCGAGGGTTTTCGCCGGAATGATGATGTTGATTTCTTTTGCGGCCATGATCGGCTTTTCGATAATGGCAAGGCGGTAGCCGTCAAGCGCCACAACGGTGAGTTTATCGTGTTCGATCGCGAAAAGTTCGCCGGTGTGGGCGGGCTTTTTGTCGTCCTGCGAAACCGCGAACAGCGTAGTTTCCACCATTTCGCGGAAGGTGGGCGTGTCGATATCCAGTGTCTGGTCGGCGCCGGGCGCGGGCAGTTCGGGGAAATCGCCGGAGCTCATGCCCATGATGCTGAATTCGGTGATGCCGCCGCGGATCGTCGCCGCATTGGTTTCGGTCGTGGTGATTTCCACTTCGGGGCTTGACAGGCGGCGGACCATATCGCCCAGCAGCTTTGCCGAAAGCACGACTTCGCCCGGCTCCAGGACGTTGGCTTCGATATTGGTGGTGATGCCCATCTCGAGGTCGTATCCGGTAAGCTCAAGGTTGAAGCCGGTCGCCTTCATCAGGATGCCTTCCAGCACGGGGATGCTGCTTCGCTGCGTCACCGCTTTGGAAACGCCGGCTACGGCATTGGCAAGCAGGGTTCGGTCACAGATTATTTTCATCGTAGGATTCTCCTTTTTTCCGTTTTTGCAGTTTTACTGCTAAAAGAGAAATATGTGAATAGTTATAGTAATAGGGGGTGTTGATTTGTTGAATGTGTGCCGCGAGGCCGCGAAATTCAACCATCTTTTCTGTTTTTTCCACCGTGAAAACGGTGTTGAATTTTTGTTAAGTTTCAACATGCATTTTTTCGCCGCGGGAAACTTGTGGAAAACTAATGTTGAAAGTTGAAAACTGTGTTGAAAACTTGAAAACTTTTCAACATGTCTATTCTGCCCCGAAAAACGGCTTTAAAAAGCCTTACGCGCGCACGTTTTTGATGATATCTTCGACGGTTTCGCGCAGGCGGGCGTCCTTTTCCAGCTTTTTCTGCAGGCATTTGATCGAATAGACGACGGTGGAATGATCGCGCCCGCCGAATTCGCTGCCGATATCCTCCATGCTCATGCCGCTGATCTCGCGCAGGACATACATGCTCACCTGACGGGCGTTGGAAACATTGGCCGTTCGCGAAGCGCCGCGCAGCAGGTCGGGTGTTGTATTATAAGTGCGCGCCACCTCGGAAAGGATCTTTTCCACGGTGATCGGCATGGGCTGGGTCTCGTTGAGGATATCCTTGATCGCGTTCTGTGCCGAACCGATCACGGGCTGGATGCCCTCGAGCTTGCGGTACGCATTCAGCTTTTTGACGGCGCCCTCCAGCTGACGGATATTGTTCTTCAGGCGGTTTGCAATGTATTCGGCCACTTCGTCGGGGATCTCCAGATTCAGAAGATCGGCTTTGCGGCGGATGATCGCCACGCGCGTTTCAAAATCCGGCGGCTGGATGTCAGCCGTCAGGCCCATTTCAAAGCGGGTGCGCAGGCGCTCTTCCAGGCTTTTGATCTCTTTCGGCGGACGGTCGCTGACAAGAACGATCTGCTTGCCGGCATTATACAGGGTGTTGAAGGTATGGAAAAATTCCTCCTGCGTGGATTCCTTGCCGCCGATAAACTGGATATCGTCCACGAGCAGCACGTCGGCTGCACGGTATTTATTGTGAAATTCTGCGGTTGTGTTGTCGTGAATTGCACTGATGATTTCGTTCGTGAATTTTTCGCCGTCTACATACACGATATTGTAGTTTGGAAAATTTTTGTGGATCTCAAACTGAATTGCGCCCAGAAGGTGCGTTTTTCCAAGCCCGGAACCGCCCCAGATGAATAAGGGGTTATAGGCGCCGGACGGATTGGCCGCAACGGCCTGTGCCGCCGCGTGAGCAAATTTGTTGGTGGAACCGACAATGAAGTTTTCAAACGTGAATTCGTAATTGCCGCCGCCGGGAACTTCGGCGGGCGTCTGTTCCACGGCATCGGGCACGGTAAACACGATGCTGATGTCAAAGCCCAGCAGCTCTTTGAAGGCTTCGGACAAAAGATCCTTGTAGCGCGATTCCACAATGCCCTTGACAAAATCAGAGCGGACGGAAAGCGTGGCCTCGTTGCCTTCAAATGCAACCGGCTCGATCCCGTCGATAAAAAGATTATAGGTCGCCAGAACAAGGCGTTCTTTGCAGTATTCCTTGACGGCGACGAAGACCTCATCGAATGAATTCATAATACGAACAACAACTCCCAAACATTTCGTTGCATTATTGATACGATTATAACACATTTTTCGTCTGAGGACAATTATTTCCGATATATTACTTTATATATAATACAAAATAGTTTTCAGTGCGGATGCATTTGGCAGAAAAACACGGAAAAAAGCACAAAAAGCCGCCGAAACCGCCGCAGAAAGGCAAAAAGGTGTTGACAAGCATTGTGATTTTCTTGTATACTCTTAAGATGCAAGGTTGTGTCTTTCGGAGATCCGGCCTTTCGTACGAGAGTCAACACGGTACTGCAATTTCTTGCGGTCCCATCAAAGGAGGAGCTTTGTTATGAAACGTACTTTCCAGCCCAAGAAGCGTCATCGCTCTGCAACGCACGGCTTCCTTGCCCGCAGCAAGAGCAGCAACGGCCGCAAAGTTCTGGCTGCACGCCGCGCAAAGGGCCGCGCTAAGCTGACTGTCTGATTTTTTCAGCACAAAACGCTTTGCCGCAGCACAGCCGGCGCACGCCGGTCATGCGGACATGCACCGCATCCGCGGTTTATCCTGCGGACGCAAAAAGAAAAAGGCGCGCGCAAGGCGCCGCCGTATGCAAGGCCGCTGCAAGGTGGCCTTTTTGCGTATACAATGAAAAGAAAGGGCTTTTCCCATGCGTTATACACCCCTGACCCATAATAAGGATTTCACGCGCGCTTATACGCGCGGCAAATCGTTCGTTCATCCGCAAATCGTTTTATATGTGAACAAAAACCGTCTGGGGCATACGCGCGTCGGCATCACGGCAAGCAAAAAGATCGGCAATGCCGTCACACGCAACCGCGCGCGCCGCGTCATCCGCGCGGCGCTTTCGGCGGTGATGCCCGCCGAGATCGGCGGATACGATATCGTGCTTGTCGCGCGCGGGCGCACCCCGCACATGAAAAGCACAAAGCTGGAAGCAACGCTTGCAAAGCTGCTGGCCGGCGCCGGGGTGCTGCCGGGCAAAAACCATGATTAAGCGCTTTCTTATTTTTCTTATAAAATGTTATCAGAAATGGATCTCGCCCCTGCTGGGCAGAAACTGCCGCTTTACGCCGAGCTGTTCGCAGTATGCGGTGCAGGCGATCGAGATCCACGGCGCAGCAAAAGGCACGCTGCTTGCGGCGTGGCGCATTTTGCGCTGCAATCCGCTGGGACGTCCCGGGCGCGACCCCGTTCCGCCGAAGGGCAAATGGCGCAACGATCCCCCGACGCCGCTGCGGCATCCGAAAACCGATGCGCTTGATTATCTTGCCGCACTGGAAGATGCGCCGGATGAATCCGACACCGAAATACACGCTGCAATGCGCACGGCGTGTCCCACTCAACATAAAAAATAACGCCTTTGCGCAGGGCAGACAAGGACAGGAACTATGAACATTTTAGGTTTCCTCGCACCGGTTCTCGGCATCATCATGGAATGGATCTACGAGCTGGTAAAGAACTACGGCTGGACGCTGATCCTCTTTACGCTGCTTACGCGTATCCTCATGTTCCCGCTGAGCATCAAGCAGCAGAAAAGCACCGCCCGCATGTCGGCTTACCAGCCCATGATGCAGGAGATCCAGAAAAAATGGGCGAACGACAAGCAGCGCCAGAGTGAAGAGCTGATGAAGTTCCAGGAAGAAACCGGCATGTCGATGACAGCAGGCTGTATGCCGATGATGCTGAACATGCTGGTGCTTTTCGGCCTGATCGAAGTTGTTTACCGCCCGCTGCAGTACATCCTGCGCGTGCCGAAAGAACTGATCGAAAAAGCCGTGGAGGTTGCAAACACCGCGCTTGGCATGAACCTTGCGCCGCAGAACTTCATCGTGCAGAATCAGCTGATCAATGCCGTCAAGGCAAACCCCGGCACGTTTGAAAGCGTTTTCAATGCCGATCAGATCAGCGCGATCTCCAGCTTCAACTTCAATTTCTTCGGCATCGATCTTTCGCAGGTGCCCCATTTTGCATTTGACGCCGCAAGCATCGTGCTGATGATCATCCCGATCCTTTCGATCGTCACGATGCTGGCAAGCCAGGTCGTTATGACGAAGATGAGCGGCCAGGAAATGCAGGGCGCCATGAAGTGGATGCCGTGGATGATGAGCATCATGTTCGTGTACTTCGGCTTTACCGTTCCGGTCGGCTTCTCGCTGTACTACACGGTTTCCAACGTGCTGATGATGCTGCAGTCGATCATCCTCAACAAGATGTACAACCCCAAAGAGATCCGTGCGCAGATCGAAGCCGAACTTGCCGAAAAGCGCGCGGCGAAAAAGCGCAAAAAGCAGGTCAAGGTCATCACGTCGTCCGGCGAGGAAAAGATGAAGGAAGTCAGCGAAGCAGAGCTGGCGCGCATCCGCCTTGCCCGTGCACGGGAACTGGATGACGAACGATATAAGGACGAATAATCCGAAAAAGGATTGTAGGAGGGATCATACATGCGTGAAGTGATCAAGACAGCGAAAACGGTGGAGGAAGCCACTGCGCTCGCACTGGCAGAGCTTGGCGTCAGCGCAGACGACGCCTGCATTGAAATCCTGGAGATGCCGCGCCGCGAATTTCTGTTCAAGAAAGTTCCCGCAAAGGTGCGCGCGTATATCGAGGACGATTCATTCGAACCCAAAGCGGCAAAGCCCGCCCCCAAAAAGGATGCGCCCGTAAAGGCGGCACCCAAGGCGGAAAAGCCCGCGCCGAAGAAGGAAGCCCCGAAGGCGGAAAAACCCGCCCCGAACAAGGAAGAAAAGCCCCAGCCGGAAAAGCAGCCCGAAAAGCCGCAGCCGGCCCCGGCAAAGCCCGAAGAGCCCGAACTGCCCGAAGAGCCGATCGAGCTGGAAGCATGCCCGAAGGCGAAGGAAGCCGTCGAGTATCTGAAGGACGTTTGCATGAAAATGGGCGCGGGCGAAATCGCCGTAACACCCGTAAAGCAGGGTGAAAACGTGATCCTCAAGGTGGAGGGCGAAGGCGCCGGCACGCTGATCGGCCACCGCGGCGAAGTGATGGAAGCGCTCAGCTACCTGACAAGCCTTGTGGCAAACCGCTCCGGCGGCGATTACATGAAGATCGGCCTTGATATCAACCATTACCGTTCCAAACGCGAAGCAAACCTGACGGCACTGGCAAAGCGCATCGGCGCAAAGGTGCAGCGCACCGGCCGCAGCCATACGCTTGAACCGATGAATCCGTATGAACGCCGCATCATCCATTCCGCAATCAGCGAGATCGAAGGCGTCAAGAGCGAATCGGTCGGGGAAGGTGCAAACCGCCGCGTGGTGATTTCCAGCACTGACCCGAACGCACGTCCGGCACGCAGCACAAACCGCCGTCCCGCCAATAAGGGCGGACGTCCGGGTGCAGGCCGCGGCCCGCGCGCACCGCGCCGCGATTCCGACCGTGCACCGCGCGCCGCAACGCCGGCACGCGAATTTGCCGATCGTCCGCGCGACGAACAGGCGGCTCCGATCGTGCCCAAGCGCACCGAAACGATCAACGACGGCGCAGATCTGCCGCTGTACGGCAAGATCGAGCTGTAAAAAGCCAAAGCATCCAATCAGCCGGGAAATTTTTTCCCGGCTTTTTTTGCAGCCTGAAACGCAGGCTGCGCGGGAGTTTCAACAAAATCTTATATTTTGTTGAAAAGAATGGGCAGCGCGCGCCCTTGCGGGCACAAAAAACACTTTTTGACGGCAGATTCCCGGATCCCGAGAGAAATTCCGCACATCCGGGGTGGCGTTCTTTCTCCCGAAACGGTAGAATAAGGGCAGAAAAAATGCCGTTCCAAAGGAGGAAGAGCATATGGAAAAGAAAACGATCGGCGGACTGATCGCCGCGCTGCGCCGTGCAAACGGAATGACGCAGAAAGAGCTTGCCGAAAAGCTGAATGTTTCCGATAAGACGGTCAGCCGCTGGGAACGGGACGACGGCCTGCCGGAGCTTTCGCTCGTGCCGGTCATTGCCGAGGTGTTCGGCATCACCTGTGATGAGCTTCTGTGCGGGGAGCGCCGTTCGCCCGAACAGCGGGCAGGCGAAGCGGGCGCACGCACGGCAAATCCGGAAAAAACCGAAAAACAGCGCACGCGTCTTTTGAAAAAGAGTGAATCCCAGTATAAAATGCTCAGCTGGATCGCCGCGGGCGTTTCGGCTGCGGGCTTTCTGACGGCGGCTATCCTCAATTTCGGGCTGCTGAAAGCGGTGCTTGCGTTCGGCGCGGCGGCGCTGTTCAGCGTGGCGGCGGTCATTGTGCAGGCAGCTGCGCTGAACCGTGCATTCCTTGCGGTGGATGATGCCGAGCTGCCCGACGAAATGCTGCATGCGTACCACAGGCGCATCGTGAAAACCGCCGAAAGGTCCTTCACGCTGACGGCGGTGCTGCTCGCGGCAGCACTGCCGCTGCTGGCGGTGATCGGTTCGGACTTTTCCGCTTCGGCGGGGCTGCAGGCCGACGCCTTCCTTTTGTACGGCGGCATTTTGGCGGTACTGGCGCTTGCGGCATCGTTCTTCGTCTGCCGCCGGTGCAATGACGTCTGCATGGAAAAAGGCCTGTGGACGCTTGACGAAGCCGAAGCGCAGCGCTATCGGAAAAATCACAGGCTGCAGAATATCACGGCGGGCGTTCTTGCCGCTGTCCTGTGCTTTACGGGCATGCTGCACGGGCTGCTTTCGCAGGAGCAGATGTATCGGAGCGGCCTTGTTTTCAACGATTACGAAAGTTTTGTTGAATATATGGAGCGCGACGAAAAAGCCCCCGTCCGCGGTCTGCCGCCCGAGGCCCCGGTATATGCAGGCCCCGAGGAAACGGAACCGGAAATCTGGTACGACGAAAACGGCAACGAGATCACCGAAGAACAGGCGCGCACCCGCACGCTGGAGGATCAGGACGGCAACGTCGTGTGCACATATATCAAGCGCAACGAAAACTGCACCGGCATGAGTTACAGCCCGAAAAAGGGCACGGTGCTGCCGATCACGGTCTATACCGTGCAGGACCGCGAGCGCGCGCGGGAACAGGCGCAGCAGGTACAGGTGCTCTTTGTCCCGGTCTATTTTGTCGAAATCGCCGCCGCGGCGTTCTTCTATCGAAAAAAACGTGCCGTATAACAATCAAAAAATATTCCGAATCGTATAATGTGCAGGCAAAGCAATCAAAACGCCGCTGTCCGGTATGGGACAGCGGCGTTTTTCATCGGAGAAAAGCCTTTGTTTTCAACATTTTTTGAAGCTTTGTGGAAAATCACCCGCGCCTGCTTCTTTTGGAAATCACAGCAGATGCACCGCTTCCAAACACAGCGAAAGGGCGGGGGAAAAGGAATCCTCACCCCATGAGCGCGCATCGTACCGTTCGGGGTCGGCAAGGGTATCGGCAGTGAACAGCAGCATGCCGAACACCGCGCCGCGCAGCCGGGCGCAGGCGGCAAGGGCGGAACATTCCATTTCCACAACGGCGCAGCCTTCATCTTTGCGGCGCTGCACCTTCGCGCGCGTCTCACGGAAAACGCCGTCCGTCGTCCATGTCACAACGTCGGTGCAGGGCAGGCCGTGTGCGGCAAGTGCGGCGCGCACCGCGCGGCAGCCTTCGGCATCCAGCTCGATAAAGCGGGAGGGCGGCGCATAATGATACGAAGTGCCCTCGTCCCGCAGCGCGCGGACGGGGACAAGGAACGTGTTTTCGGGAAAATCGCACAGCGCACCGCACGTTCCGGCCGAGATGATCTTCCGCACGCCGTATGCGATCAGCCAGTCCAGCAGCTGCGCCGCCGCGGCAGCGCCCACGGGCGCCTGACACAGCGCGACCTCCTCGCCGCCGATGCAGGCCGTGTAGACGGGGAACACTTTGGTCACGCTGACAAATTCCGCCGCCCTGCGGCAGGAATGGGCTGCCGCAAAGCGGTCGATCTCCTCGCCCAGAAAGGCGAAAACCGCCTTTTCCGGCAGCGTTACCGCAAGCTTTTCGTGATCGGGCGCGAGAACGGCGTCCCGGTCGTCGTCAAATTCAAAAAGGGGAAAGCAGCCGTCCTGTTCGTACATGAAAAAACTCCTTTGCAAAGCGCGTGTAATGTTCCGTTTCATGGGCGAAAGGCAGGAAAACAGCGCTGTAATGTAACTTAACATTATAGCGTAACAGATGCAAAATAGCTACTGTGAAAAATAACGAAAAGCGCTGTTTTTTTTCAGTGTGCGGATTCCGGCTTTTTTCCGGAAATCCTATTGACAGAACCAAGTGCTATTTGATAATATCTATCCATAATGTATTGATCGTTAAGATTTTAACATATCAATCAAAATACAACAGAAGAAAATTTTAAGGAGGACACCCCAATGAAAATGAAAGCGTTTGCAATGCTCGGTATCGGCAAAACCGGCTGGATCGAAAAGGACGTACCCGCCTGCGGCCCGCTGGACGCCATTGTGAAACCCATTGCCGTATCTCCGTGCACTTCGGATATCCACACCGTGTGGGAAGGCGCGATCGGTGAGCGCACCGACATGATCCTCGGCCATGAAGCCGTGGGCGAAGTGGTGGAAGTCGGCTCGCTCGTGCGCGACCTCAAGCCCGGCGACCGTGTTATCGTTCCGGCCATTACGCCCGACTGGGGCAGCCTGGAGGCACAGGCCGGCTATTCCATGCATTCCGGCGGTATGCTGGCAGGCTGGAAATTCTCGAACTTCAAGGACGGCGTTTTCGCGGAATATTTCCATGTGAACGAAGCGGACGCCAACCTTGCACTTCTGCCGGAAGGCGTGGACCCCGCCGCAGCTGTTATGCTCAGCGATATGGTGCCCACCGGCTTCCACGGTGTAGAGCTTGCCGACGTTCAGTTCGGTGACAGCGTGTGCGTCATCGGCATCGGCCCGGTCGGCCTGATGAGCGTTGCCGGCGCAGCACTGCGCGGCGCAGGCAGACTGTTTGCAGTCGGTTCCCGCCCGAACTGCGTGGAAGCAGCGCGCAACTACGGCGCAACCGATATCATCAACTACCGTGAGGGCGATATCGTCGAACAGATCCTGGAAAAGACGAACGGCAAGGGCGTTGACCGCGTCATCATCGCGGGCGGCGACAACGATACCTTCGCACAGGCTGTCAAGATGCTCAAGCCCGGCGGACGCATCGGCAACGTCAACTATCTTGGCTCCGGCGATTTCATCCAGATCCCCCGTCTTGACTGGGGCTGCGGCATGGGCCACAAGACGATCGCGGGCGGCCTGATGCCCGGCGGACGTCTGCGCATGGAAAAGCTGGCTTCCCTTCTGGAGACCGGCCGTCTGGATACTTCCCCGCTGCTCACGCACCGCTTCAACGGCTTCGAGCACATGGAAGAAGCCCTGCTGCTGATGAAGGATAAGCCCCGCGATCTGATCAAGCCGGTCGTTATCCTGTAATTCACACGGCAAACCGATCAAATAAAAAAATCCCCGTCTGCCTTTTTGCAGACGGGGATTTTTGCGTGCGGAAAAAACGGCTTATCGGGACAGTTCCAGCGTTTCCTCATAGCCGCCCGCCCATTCGTTATCGCGGTACAGCGTGTACTGAAGGCTGATTTTCAGGACGTCCCCGTTCGGCGCTTTGGTGACGTAAAGCGCTCCGTCATGCAGCACAAGCGGGCTTTCCTTTTTTTCGGGCTGCGGTTCGGATTTTGCTTCGGATTCATCCGGGCTTTGGCCCGTGAACGAATCCAGTGCGCACAGCGATTCGTATTCTTCGGCAAAGATGCGGTTGTACCGCTGGAACGATTTTGACGAAAGATAAAAGTTATAAACGACATTGCCGGTTTCGGCGTCATCCGAAAGGCGGCATTCCAAAAAATCGCGCGGGCGGAACAGCTCATCGGGCACAAGCAGGCGCAGCCCCGCAGGGCGATCCTTCAGCCAGTCGGCTTCGGCCCATTCCGGTTCGGGTTCAACAGGCTTTCCGTGGGAATCATATTCCAGTGTGCGCTGCAGCCCTGTTTTTCCGTCGAATTTCTGCTGCACGGCAAGCTCCGGGCGGCGCAGCGTGCCCTTCATAACGGTTGTCTGCTCCCATGTTTTTTCGCGGGGAGTGTACGAACCGGATACGATGTTCCGGACAAGCCCGTCTTTCAAAAAGGCCGTGCGTTCAACGGTGTACGGCACGTTTTCCTGCGTTATGGCTGTATCGCAGCAGCTGGTGACAGAGATCCAGTAAGCTTTGACGGCTTTATTGCCGCCGCATGCGGCAAGCATCACCGCACACAGCAAAGCGGCGGCAGCGGACAGCATGATGCGTTTTTTCATGCGCAAAACCTCCACAAAAAAGATTGGATTTCGGATTAAAAGAAAAATTCACCCATACCATAGCACACAAACGGCAAAAAGTAAAGAATACGGCGCAAACCGGCGCGCGCACGGCAGACCCAAGGGGGCGCATTTTGCCGTGTGCGGCAGATGCCCCGTGTGCGCAAGGGGCGGCATATCGGCAGGGAAAACACTGCAAAAGAATAATTATTTATTGAATAACGATAAATAATACTTGACTTTCAGTAAACGGAATGATATATTGAAACAAAGAAAAACGGCGAAGGAGACTTGTTATGAAATGGAACGAGGATAAAAGCGTAAAACTTTCCAAATTCTGCGTATATTTTTATATGGCAGTGCTGGCGGTGGTGTGCGTGCTGGCGCCGTGGCTGTTCCGCTGGCTGATCACCCTGCGCCATGAATCCATGACAAAGCTGCCGCTGTTTCTGGCTGCGGCGTACACGGCGGCGGTGCCTGCGGCGTGCGCTTTGTGGGAGCTGCGCCGCATGCTTTCCAACATTTCGCAGGGCAAGGTGTTCATCCCGCAGAACGTGTCGATCCTGCGGCGGCTTTCGTGGTACTGCATTGCGGCGGGGCTGATCTGCCTTGCCAGTGTGCTGTTTTACCCGCCGTTCCTTTACATCAGCGCGGCGGCGGCGTTTATCGGGCTGATTTTGCGCGTTGTCAAAAACGTGTTTGCCGAAGCGGTGAGCCTGAAGGACGAAAATGATTATACGATATAGAAAGGACGTGCCTGTATGCCGATCGTGGTAAATATCGACGTGATGATGGCGCGTCGGAAAATGAGCGCAGGGGAGCTGGCCGAACGCATCGGCATCACCCCCGCAAACCTTTCCATCCTGAAGAACAACAAGGCAAAGGCGATCCGCTTTTCCACGCTGGAAGCGCTGTGTCATGCACTGGAATGTAAGCCCGCCGATCTTTTGGATTACGTGGAGGAATAACCGATGAAAAAAGAAGAAAAAAAGGTGAGCGATTTTCGCCCGCCCTGTGAAAGTGCGCTAAAAATCGAAGAAAATCCGGAAAAAGCGGCACTTTCTCCCGAAAAAACGGATGCTCCCGCCGAAAGCGAAACGGCCAAAGCTGCGTGCGAAAGCAAAGCCGAAGCCTCTGCCGAAGCTGCAAAACAGCCCGCCGAACCCGCGTCGGGCGAAAGCAGAGCGGAAACGGAAATGCCTGCCGCAGAAGCCGCCGCCGAACCCGCCGGAGCGTCGGGCATAAGCAAAGCGGCGGACGGTGCGGAAAGCCCCGAACCCGCAGCGGGCATAAGCAAAGTGAAAAGTGCCGCGGAAAGCACGCCGGACCCGGCGCCGCTGTATGCGGCGCCGCCAAAGCATAAGGAACCGCCCGCAACGCGCCTTGACGCCGTATTTGCCGGCATCTGGTGTGTGGTGGCGTGGCTTTTCTGGCGGATGCAGAATCTTCTGGGCTTGGGCGAACCGTGGTTTCACAACACCGGCAGAACGCAGAACATCGGCATCTTTCTGTTTGTTCCGATTTTTGCGGCGGCGGTTCTGGGCTGGCTTTATTATTCCGGCCGACGCCCCACGAAGGAAAGCTGGTTCTGGCTTGGCATCACGGCGGCACTGGGCGGGGCGTTTGCCCTGCCGTACGGCGGCGACCTGCTGGGTCTTGTGCATTACATGGCACTGCTTGCCGCGGCAAGCTACTGGGTGCTTTCGGCGTCCGGGCGTCTTGTGGCGGGCGGCAAAAGCTCAAATTATCTCTTTTTCGATGTGATCCATATGGTGCTTGTCCTGCCGTGGTGCAATTTCGGGCGGATATTCGCCGTTCCGTATGTATGGCTGCGCCAGTGCCGCGAACAGCGCGCCCGGCAGAAAAAACAGGGTGCAAAGCAAAACCACAGCACACTGTGGGCGGCGCTTGGGGGCATCGGCGTCGCGGTGCTGCTTTTGATGATCGTGGTGCCGCAGCTGCTTTCGGCAGACGCCGGGTTTGAAGCGCTGTGGAACAGCACATTCAGCAGCATCGGCGCATGGTTCAGTCACTGGTTTTCGGCAGAATGGCTGGAAAGCACATTCGTGCAGATCTTCTTCACGGTGCCGACGGCGATGTTCCTGTACGGCCTTGTGTACGGATGCATCCACGGGCGGTATCTTGAACAGATCGATTCGCTCCGCGACCCGCAGCTGGGAAAAGGTCTGCGCATCGTGCCGCGCATCACGGCGAATACCGCGCTGGCGGTGCTGTGCGGCGTATACGCCGTGTTTATCGCCGTGCAGGCGAATTATCTGTTCGGCGCATTTTTCGGCACGCTGCCGCAGGGCTTTTCGTATGCGGAATACGCACGGCACGGTTTCTTTGAACTGTGCCGCGTAGCCGCCGTGAACCTGTGCATCCTGCTGGGTGCAAACGGGCTTTGCCGCACGCCGCGCAGCGAAAACCGCGCACTGCGCCGGATGAATATCCTGCTTTCGGCGCTGACGCTTTTGCTGCTGACGACGGCCGCGGCGAAAATGGCGCTTTATATTTCCGCATACGGCCTGACGGAAAAGCGCGTGCTGGTTTCGGTGTTCCTTGTCTGGCTGGCGGCGGTATTTGCGGGCGTGATCGTGATGCAGCTGCGGCATGTGGAGCTTGTGCGCTTTGCCGTGGTGCTGGGTGCGGTGCTGTTCACGCTGCTGTGCCTGCTTCCGGTGGGAAACGGCATCGAAGCATATAACGAATATTTTGAAAAAAACGAACCGGCACCGGCGGTGCGGATCGTGCACAGCGGCGATTATACTTGACGCAGCGCGACTTTTTATGTACAATCTCCTTTGGTAAGACCGATTCTGACCACAAAAGGAGAAATCATCATGAAAGCACGTATTCCCAAACACCGCGAATTTATCATCAACCTTGCGGAAGATTACGAAAAGAAAGATGAATGCTGGGCAAAGCTGCAGGAAATCATGGACGCGTATAAAAAAGAGGGCAAATCCGTTTATACGCCGACGTTCATCGAGGATAACGAGGATCAGGTAAAGGCACTGCAGGAAGTGTACGAATTTACCTATACGATCGAGGAACGCTGATTTTTTCTATCACAGTTCTGCGGCGCGCGGCATTGGGGGCATTCCCGGATGCCGCGTGCTTTTTTGCACCCATTTTCGGGAAAAACGGCGGAAAGGAGCCGTGTTGTATGAAGCAGAGACAAAGACAGTTTGCGGCGGCGGTGCTGATGCTGGTGCTGTCGCTTGCAGCGGCGCTGGGGCTTGCGCACCCGAAAAGCCGTGCGGTGCAGTTCACCATGATGCACGCCGGACAGCTGGAGGAATGTATTCAGGCGAACGGCGCCATTCCCGCCGATATCGGCATCATGGCGTTCCATGCATGGGACGGACGGCACCCGATGACGGAATTTGTGCTTTCGCACCGCGGCGGGCAGATCTCCGGCTGTTATTATTCGCCGGATGACGTCCCGTGCGCCTTTCGGAATGAAGAAACCGTCCTTTCCCCGCAGGGGCGATACTGGAACTGGGCGGGACGGAAATGGTACGGAAGAACACAGCGGCTGCGTCAGAATTGGTTTTATTTTGAAGCGCAGCCTGCCGAAAAAAGGGGGATGCGAGTATGAAAACGAAAAAAACCGCACTTTGTTTCATAGCTTTTGTGCTGGCGGCGGTGCTGGCAGCGGTGCTGTGGCTGCATCCGGTGCAGCGCATGCACGAAAAACAGCTGCAGAAAGCCGTTCTTGCAGTAAACAGTGACGTCGTGATACTGGACGAGGTGGTGCCCTTTGAATGGGACGCCGTCTGGACGTTCCCGCCGTACACGTCCGAAGAAACCATTCGGCAGACGCTCGGCGTACAAGGGGGCAGCATCCCCGAAACCGTCAGCGAAGGCATGCAGCAGATGATCTTTGTAAAAGGGGACCGTGTGGAGGCTGCCGTCTGCGGCTATGCCGAAACACTGGGCTATGCCGTGGAATTGAACAAAACGGTGCGCTTTGGGGAAAACATGCCCTTCAAGGTGGTTCGGGACGGGAACCTTGTAGTGCTGACGCAGATGCAGCCGGAATGAACGCACCGGCTGACTTTCCACAAAAAGTGATTTTTTGTGGAAAACCTTCGCGCAGCCTCGGGCGGGCATGCCGGGGAAAATCCGGCGGGGGCAAAATTCCGCACCGGAACAAACAAAAAGCGGGTGAGGGCAAAAATGCACCAAATCCGCCGAAAAAGGGGCAAAATCAGGCGCCGCAACGTAAAGTTGCGGCGCTTTTCTTAAAAAGCAACACAAAATCGGTAGCAGCTGCGGGGCTGCGCATGCTAAAATAAGGGCACAACAACAGAAGGGATGATTCTTATGAAAGAAACGCAGGACGTGAAAACGAACTGCTTTGCAGCCAATCTGCAGACGCTGCGCGCGCAGCACAAGTTAAGCCAGGAGGCCGTGGCGGAACAGCTCGGCGTCAGCCGCCAGAGCGTCAGCAAATGGGAATCCGGCTCGGCATTTCCGGAAACCGAAACCCTGATCACGCTGTGCGACCGGTTCGAGGTGACGCTGGATGAAATGATGCGCGGCGATGTGAGCACGCTTTCACTGGAGGGCACACAGGCGTATGACGAACTGAACCGCCGCACTGCTGCCGCCGTGGCGGGGGGCGTATTCCTGATCCTGTTCGGGGTGGGATTCGTCTCGCTGTGGGAAGGACTTTATCGGCGCCTGCACCTTTCCCCGTATACGGAAGACGTGGGCTCGGCCGTGCTTTTGCTGTGCATCCTGTTTGCGACGATGCTTTTCATCGTTATGGGCATCCGGGACGAGCAGCTGCGCAAGAAGTATCCGGAGCTGCCGGATTTTTACACGCGGACGGAAAAAGACGCGTTTGCCCGCCGTTTTGTCTGGCTGATCGCCGCGCCTGTCGGGACGATCCTTGCCGATGTGGTCCTGATCCTCCTTATGGAAAAATGGGCGCAGGCCGCAGGGTATGAAGGCGAGCTTATGGCGGGCTTTTTCTGGCTGCTGGGCGGTGCGGTTTCCGTGCTGGTGTGGGCCGGCATCCAGAAGGAAAAATTCAACATCAAGAAGTATAATGTTGAAAATTCTCCCGAATACCGCAGACAGAGCAGCCTTACGGGCGCTGCATGCGGCGTTATTATGATGATCGCAACGGCGCTGTACATCGGCCTTGCGGCGCGCAACGGAGGATGGGGCACGCAGTGGTGGATCTTTGCCGTCGGCGGCATCCTGTGCGGCATGGTGGCTGTTGTGCGGCAGGCAGTCTACGAGCACCGGCATAAGGGAGATCCGGATGAGTTTTAAACAAAAAAGCAGAATTTGTTGAAAAAAGGGCGCGTGTTACGCGCCCTTCAGGCTGTCGAAAAAGTTCGACAGCCTCTGAAGGACACCGGGCGCACATTTTGCGCACAGCGCAAAAGATGCTTCCCGGTT
>JAHHSL010000020.1 GCA_020025235.1 Ruthenibacterium sp. | reverse complement strand
CGGCGCGAGGGTTCAAATCCCTCCTTCTCCGCCATGAAAAACGGCTTGAAACGAATGTTTCAAGCCGCTTTTTGTTTTTAGAGGTATACGCAAAGGGATGCACTGTTTATTTTGCTGCAAACGGATATAAAAGAATGCGGCAGAAATAAAACGATCCCTTTTTGTCCGGATGCGCATTTCAGGGGGATCCCCCCGTGCTGCACCGAAGGCGCTTTTCAGTCGTCCATGCCGGCTGTATTCTGCCTGCCTGCGGCACAATAAACGCAGGACGTGAATGAGCCGCACGAAAAAGAAAGGACTGCACCCCTGGTCGGGTGCAGTCCTTTCTTCATGGCTAAAGACAGACGGGAGCATATCCCGCCGGGTGCGCGGAGTGCCGATGTGTTCAGCGAAGACCGGCGCGGCGCAGCTCCTGTGCGGTGCGGTCGGGGAAATTGCCGATGATACCGTCCACGTCCAGTTCGATCATCATGCGGATGTCCTCCGGCTCATTGACCGTCCATGCATTGGTTTTGACGTTGTGTTCCTGCAGCTCCAGCATATCGGCGCCGGTGAGCGTGCGGAACTGCGGGTGGTAAGCATCCATGCCGTGTGCGCGCAGATAATCGCCGGCGTCCGGCAGGGCGGAATCGATCAGGAAGCCGCACTCGATTTCGGGGGCGATCGCCTTCATACGCTGCAGGGAACGGAAGTTGAACGACGAAATGATGACCTTCTTTGTCAGACCGAATTCGCGGATCAGCCCATAGACGGCAAGCTCGATGCCGGAATGTTCATTAGCGCTGCTTTTCAGTTCGATATTGGTGATGATGTCCAGATCGCGCACCAGCTCGAAATATTCGTGCAGGGTGGGGATCTTCTGGAACGGGACCTTTCCGGCATAGGCTGCAGAAAAATCCACCTGGCACAGCTCCTCATACGTCATATCGCCTACAAGGCCGCTGCCGTTGGAAGTGCGGTCGATCGCTGCATCATGGATGATGACGACTTTGTCGTCTTTCGTCAGGTGCACGTCCAGTTCGATCCCTTCACATCCGGCCTCGATTGCTTTGCGGAACGCCAGCATGGTGTTTTCCGGATAACATCCGCTGAAACCGCGGTGAGCATAGTTGATGCATTTCATGAATAAAAACCTCCTTGATATATAGAACCGCACACGAAAAACGGGGTGCGGCTAACATACAATGCAGTATGAGACTACACTAGCACAAGCGGTGAGAAGTTTCAAGCCCTGGACGGCTTTACGCAAAGCTTTTTTGAAAAAACACGTTCCGACCGGGGCGCGGCACAAAAAAATCCGGGCCGCATATCGCATGCGGCCCGGATGATTACACGGGATATTCGGAAAGAAAATCAGGCTGCGGCATCGAACTCGGAAATTCCCGGCAGGGTAAGACCGTAAGCGTCGGAAAGTTCTTCGAGCAGAGCGTCTGTAAACTCATCCGCTTCATCGGGGTGATAGGTGAACACGGCGGCAAGATAGCAGCCGGGCTGTTTTACATCCGCATAGCAGAAACGCGGTGCGGGTTTGCCGTTTTCCATGTGGGCGCTGATCCATACAGAAACGTCCAGTGCATCGTCGGAAACCAGCTCGCCGTTTACCTCTTCATCGTTGGCAAGGGCGACCTGCTTTGCAACATCCTGCACCACATCGGCAGAGGTGCCGTCATGCTGAACCATGAAGACCATCATTTCAACGCCGTGTGCATTGCTGCTGATGATGGTGCCGTCTTCGCTGTATGTGGGATTCGGGCTGAAGGTCAGGAAGGCGTCGGCATAGCTGTCTTCGTCAAACATGCCTTCCGGCGTTTTGATGAAGCCGCGGCCTACATGCTCGTAGCCGTAATCATAGGCGGGGGCGAAGAACGTCTGGTAGTTTTCGTCTGTCAGCTCCACCGGGGAACTGAACGGAACGGTCTCGGCGTCGGCGTCTACTTCCACAGAGCTCAGCAGGGCAAGCAGGCGCGCTTCCACATCTTCGGTCGGCTCGTTGTCCAGAATGGCTTCGGCAAGGACTGCGACATTCTGTTCGGGCAGATATACGATATAGGAAAGAAGAACGGTATTGTCCATGGCGGCAAACACAAAGCCGTCATACTGATAGGTTTTGCCATTGGGGCCTTCCAGCTCGGCAAGCTGTCCGTCTTCGGCGGCAAAGCGGTGCGAACGCTGGCTGACTCTTTCATCCAGTTCATCCAGCTGTGCCTGCAGATACGGGCGCAGATCTTCCGGCTGTGCTTCATACACCGTGGGATATACATAATAATAGGTATCGCTTTTGGGGTCGATGTAGATGCCCGGGGTGTCTTCTTCAATGCGGGAATCCAGACGGAAGTGGATCGAATCCAGATCATGCTGTGTCTTCATTTTCGATACGGGCGAAGGTTCCGGCATCACCAGAGTGGCAAGCGGCAGGAACGAACACAGCAGCGTGACCAGCGCAAACGGCATATTGACGCGTGCGCCCTTTTCCGGCGGTGTGGTATCGGAGGTCGGTGCAAAGTCCGGATAGAGCTTTGCAATTTTGAGCTTCTTTACCTTGCCCTGCGGCGTTTCGTACTGAACCGTCCACATTTTGGAAGTGTTTTTCACGACCTGCAGCTCTTTCAGGGGTGTTACGCAGCGGGCAAGAGAAGTGCTGCGGGAGCCATCCTCGCGCTCCACTGCGTTCATGGCCTGGATAATGGAGCGTCTTGCCGCGGCCTGCTTGTCTGCGGTAAGTGCATACCATGCGGGTGCGGTATTGGAAACGGGCATAAAGGTATAGCCGTGCTGACGGTTCAGCAGGGACAGATCAACACGCCACAGCGTACGGCCGCGGCGGACAAAGATCACGGAGCGTGTCTGCGTGAACGGCAGGCAGACGCACAGGCGGACGATCATCAGAACCAGCAAAAAGCACAGCGAACCGAACATGAACACGGGTGCATTTGCAGAAATGTCCGGAGTGAACATCAGCATAAAGATGAAAACCACGGGGGTAAGCGAGCAGATGATATTCCATGTCTGATGCGGACGCAGCCACTTGCGGTCGACGCCGTACACCGTCATGCCGGCGGCTTCTTCGGCAAGCTCCGGAGTGAAGGCTTCACCGGTGAAGGCCGCATCTGCCGGGCCGCGCAGAGCGTTGATGATCGTGGGAACCGCGCCCAGAAGGGTAAACAAGTACAGCATGGCAAGGTTGCCCCAGTACGAAGACGCCTCGATCACTTCTTCTTCAATAAACAGGGAAATCGAACGGTAGCAATCCCAAAAGCTCATTTCCAGAACACTGCTTGCGGAAAGCGCCCAGTCCATTTTGTTGCCGAAATAGGTCATGGCAAGGATGATCACACAGCAGATCACAATGCCTTTTTTGCTGAGGGCGCCGCCGAATTTTTCATAGCCTTTCAGTGCGCACACAGCCATAACAAGGCCGGAGACCGCCGCAACGTATCCAAGCTGGCCGACAAATACGATACATGCAACGCCCAGCAGTGAGCCGAGCAGTGCGCCGACAATGCCGGCCACCAGGTTTTCCTGGCGCGGAGTTTTCTTTTCTTCCATTTCACATCATCTCTCTTTCAATAGTAAGGGATACACCGAATCGAAAGGGGCAGAACACGGCGGTGTGCCGCAAACGGCCTTCCTTGCGATTAAAAAACGACGCGGAACCGGAAAATATTTCATTTCATCCGCATTTTCCCGGTTTTCTGCGTCTTTCGCGGAAAGTATAACATAAAAATGAGCGGATAGGAAGAGGAAAATGACGTGCGGAAAAAATTTTGATCGTACACGCCGCCGTGCGGTGAAAAGGCCGCATGCCGCAGCTGATTCAAAACCGGAACAATGCAGCTGAAACCGGAAGATGCATCATGCGGCGGGGATGCCATGTGCACAAACATCCGCAGAACCTGCACTTTTGTATGCCGCACATGCCGGACGGGGCCGCCTTTGCCGGAATAAGCCGTGAATTTTCTGTTAAAAACGGAAAAAGACGCGAAAAGGTATAGACAAATACTTGTGATTTGAATAAAATATAAAATGGGTAAGAAAAGGACTTTCTTTATTGAGAATCAGCGCATATTCCGGTGCTGCATAAAGAAACAAAATGCTTCCCGTGCGGCGGGAAATCGTTTGGGACGGATTTGCCGCCGAAAAAAATATCCTGTTTTGTTGCATTTTTCACAAAGTGCATGAAGCAAAATCCGCTGCTTTGGCCTATGCGACGAAAAGCGTCGAAAAGCCTTGTAAAAAGCGGACGTTCGGATATAATATATCCTTGGTTAAAGCGCCGTTTCGTGCGTTTTATACAGTTGTTCACCAAAGTTCTAAGGGACGTTGGAAACAGATATCATGTTTATCATGGAGGTAATTGGAATGGAAACCTATGGCATCGAAAACCTGGGCATCATCGCTCCGAAGGCTGTTTATCGCAACCTGACTCCGGCTCAGCTGACTGAAGCAGCTCTGCGCCGCGGCGAGGGTACTCTGACAAAGACCGGCGCTCTGCTCGTCACCACCGGTAAGTATACCGGCCGTTCCCCCGACGACAAGTTCATTGTTGACACCGAAGGTGTGCACAATGATATCGCATGGGGCAAGGTCAACCGCCCGATCTCCCGCGAAAAGTTCGACGCAATCTGGGCAAAGGCTGCTGCTTACATGCAGGGCCGCGAAGTCTTCATCTTTGATGGCTACGCAGGTGCTGATAAGAAATACACCCAGAAGTTCCGCATCGTGAACGAGCTGGCAAGCCAGAACATGTTCATCCACCAGCTGCTGATCCGCCCGTCCGCAGACGAGCTGGCAAGCTACGGTGATCCGGATTACACCATCCTGGTCGTTCCCGGCTTCAAGTGCATCCCGGAAATCGATGGCGTTCACAGCGAAGCTGCTATCATCATCGACTACGAAGCACACAAGATCGTGATCGTCGGCTCCCAGTATGCAGGCGAGATCAAGAAGAGCGTCTTCTCCACCATGAACTATGTCATGACCAAGAAGAACGTTCTGCCCATGCACTGCTCTGCAAACATGGATCCCGAAACCCACGAAACCGCTGTATTCTTCGGCCTGTCCGGCACCGGCAAGACCACTCTGTCTGCTGACCCTGCCCGCAAGCTGATCGGCGACGACGAGCACGGCTGGTCTCCGGACGGCGTGTTCAACTTTGAAGGCGGCTGCTATGCAAAGTGCATCGGCCTGAAGGCTGAAAACGAGCCCGAAATCTTCAACGCAATCCGCTTCGGCTCCCTGGTCGAGAACGTTGTCATGGATCCCGAGACCCGTGAAATGGACTTCGACGACGGCAGCCTGACCGAGAACACCCGCGTCGGCTATCCGGTTGATTACATCTCCAACAGCCAGATCCCGGGCGAAGGCGGCATCCCGAAGGTCGTTATCTTCCTGACCGCTGACGCATTCGGCGTACTGCCCCCGATCAGCCGTCTGGACAAGAACGCTGCTATGTACCACTTCGTAACCGGCTTCACTTCCAAGCTGGCCGGCACCGAGCGCGGCGTTACCGAGCCCCAGCCCACTTTCTCCACCCTGTTCGGCGAACCGTTCATGCCGATGGATCCGTCCGTCTATGCTGAAATGCTCGGCGAAAAGCTGGAAAAATACGGCACGAAGGTTTACCTGGTCAACACCGGCTGGGCAGGCGGCAGCGCATCCATGGGCGCAAAGCGCATGAAGCTTGCTTACACCCGTGCAATGGTCACCGCAGCTCTGAACGACAGCTTCACCGGCGAGTGGAAGCATCACGACATCTTCAACGTGGATTATCCGGAGCACTGCCCGAATGTTCCCGACGAGATGCTGGATGCACGCGGCCTGTGGGCAGACAAGAATGCTTACGACGAGCAGGCTAACAAGCTGGCTGTCATGTTCGCAGACAACTTCGCTAAGAAGTATCCGAACATGCCCAAGGAAATCAGCGAAGCCGGCCCGAAGGCAAAATAATCACATCGGAATCCGTTTCGATGAAAAGATCCCCGAACTGCTTTGGCGGTTCGGGGATCTTTGTTTTGTCTGCTGCCGCGGCTTTGCGGCGGACGCATTGCCGATTTGTAAACTTTTCGCAAACAAGTGGGATCGGTATTGACTTTCATGCGGAGCGGTTTTATCATAATTTTGTCGGTCGGTCGGCTGACAGAGAAAAACGAAATGCCGCATCGGGCGGCGGGCGCCGCAAAAGCGCCGTGATTTTCCGCGGACGGTTTGTCCGGGATGAGATGGGGAGGACAAAATGAAAGAAAAGCAGTCCCAAAACAATTTCATCCACAAGCTGGCGACTTTTATTGTCGATAAAAAGTCGCTGTTTTTCCTGCTGTATGCCTTTGCGCTGGCATTCAGTGTGTTTTCCATGAAGTGGGTCGAGGTCGAAAACGACGTCACGACCTATCTGCAGGAGGATACCGAGACACGGCAGGGCCTTGAGGTGATGAATGCGAATTTTACCACGTACGCATCGGCAAAGATCATGGTTTCAAACATCACATACGAAACAGCCGATGCGATCCGCGAAACACTGGAAGACGTGGAAGGGGTCCAGCTGGTATCCTTTGATGATACCGAAAACCACTATCGGGATGCATCGGCCCTGTATGACCTGAACTTTGAGGGTGAGCCGGACGATGAAATCTGTCTGCAAGCGATGGATACGATCCGCGAAAAACTGAGCGGATACGATGTTGCGATCGATACGCCGATCGGCAGTGATGAAATTGCAGAGCTGAATCAGGAAATGTCCACGATCCTGATCGTCGCCGTCATTATTATCGTCATTGTGCTGACGCTGACTTCGCGCTCGTACGCCGAAGTGCCCGTTCTGCTGCTGACGTTCGGCACGGCGGCACTGCTCAATAAGGGAACCGACTTTTTGTGCGGCAAGATCAGCTTTATTTCCAACTCGATCGCCGTCGTGCTGCAGCTTGCGCTCGCCATCGACTATGCGATCATTCTGTGCCACCGTTTTTCGGATGAGCATGAGACAAAGCCCACGCGTGAGGCGTGCATCGACGCACTGGCAAAGGCGATCCCGGAGATCAGTGCATCTTCGCTGACGACGATCAGCGGCCTTGTCGCGCTTTCGTTCATGAAGTTCGGCATCGGTCTTGATATGTCCATGGTGCTGATCAAATCCGTTCTGCTGAGCCTGCTTTCCGTGTTCACGCTGATGCCGGGACTGCTGGTGCTGTTCAGCCGCTGGATCGACAAAACAAAGCACAAAAAGCTGCTGCCGAACATCACGGCGCTGGGCAAATTTGCGGTTGCGGCGCGCAATATCATGCCGATCCTGTTTGTGGTCGTCATCTGCGGCGCGTTCGTTCTTTCCAACCGCTGCCCGTACTGTTACAGCTATAACGATATCGAAACAGCCAAGGTGTCAGAGCATCAGATGCAGCATCTGAAGATTCGCGATACCTTCGGCACAAGCAATATGGTGGCGCTTGTTGTGCCGGGGGGCAATTATGCGGCGGAACAGGCCATTATGCAGGAGCTGGAGGCAAGGCCGGAGGTAAAAAGCACACTGGCACTTTCCAGCATGGACGTCTTTGACGATTACAGCCTGACGGATTCGCTGACCCCGCGTGAATTTTCCGAGCTGATCGACCTGGATTACGAGGTGGCAAAGGGGCTTTACACCGCCTATGCGTTTGAACAGAATCAGTACGGCGAAATTTTAAGCGGATTGACGCAGTACGAGGTGCCGCTGTTTGATATGTTCCTGTTCCTGAAAGACGAAATCCAGGCGAACAATATCCTGCTGGAAGGCGAAACCAAAAACGAGATGGATGAACTGTTCGACCAGCTGGAAAGCGCGCAGCGTCAGCTGAAAAGCGACGATTACAGCCGCATGGTCGTGTTTTTGAACCTGCCGCAGGAAAGCGATGAAACCTTTAACTTCCTTACGGAAATGCGCCGGATCATGGGGCGCTATTACGACGGGGATTACTATGTCGTGGGTGAATCCACAAGCTCGCGCGATCTTGCGTCTTCGTTCATCAAGGATAACCTGATGATCAGTATCCTTTCCGCGCTGTTCGTCATTCTGGTTTTGCTGTTCACGTTCCAGTCGGTCGGCCTGCCGGTGCTGCTCATCATCGTCATTCAGGGCAGTATCTGGATCAACTTCTCGTTCCCGACCCTGATGCATCAGCCCTTGTATTTCCTGGGCTATCTGATCGTAAACGCGATCCAGATGGGCGCGAACATCGACTATGCAATCGTTATTTCCAGCCATTATCAGGAACTGAAAAAGGAAATGCCGCCCAAGAAGGCGATCATCAACGCGCTGAACGCGTCGTTCCCGACGGTGTTCACTTCCGGCACGATCATGGCGGCAGCCGGCCTTTTGATCGGCAACCTTTCCGCAAACCCGGTCATTTCGATCATGGGCACCTGCCTTGGACGCGGCACGATCATTTCGATCGTTCTGGTCCTGTGCATCCTGCCCGCCATTCTGGTGCTGGGTGATTCGGTGATCGAACGCACCAGCTTCCGCTTCAAGGGCGTGGAGCGCAAAATGCAGAGCGAAACCGGCACGATGCGCCTGAAGGGTCATGTGCGCGGCTATGTTTCGGGCATGGTCGACGCCGATTTCGACGGCTTGCTGCGCGGGGATCTGAACGCATCCGTTGTGACGGAAAACGCATCGGAAGAACCGGATGAAGGAGGTACGGAACATGAAGAAGGTAAGTAAATTCCTGATCTCCCTGCTGTTGACTGCATCGCTTGCGCTGGGCATGCTTCCCGCATACGCCGCCGAAGCCGAGCCGCAGCCCGCACAGACGGTTACGATCGGTTCAGTGGAGGATTTTCTGGCGTTTGCCGAAAACTGCCGCAAGGATGATTACAGCAAAGATATGCTGGTCTGTCTGGAAAAGGATATCGACCTGACGGGCATCGGGTTTGCCGGTGTGCCGATTTTTGCCGGAACCTTTGCAGGCGGCGGTCATACGATCAGCGGCATGCGCATCGAAACCGATGGCTCGGTGCTGGGGCTGTTCCGGTATCTGACGGACACGGCTCTTGTAAAGGATCTTTCCGTGCAGGGCACCATTCGTCCGGAGGGCAGCCGCCAGAACATCGGCGGTATCGCAGGCAGCAACGCGGGACGCATCGAAAACTGCAGCTTCAACGGCACGGTCACGGGCAACGATTCCGTGGGTCTGCTTGTCGGCATGAACCGCGTTTCGGGCGTTATCGACAACTGCATTTCGGAAGGCATGGTTACCGGCAACCATTTTGTAGGCGGCGTCGCGGGCAAAAACCTCGGCGTGGTGCGCAGCTGCACCAACAAGGCGGCCGTGAATACGACAACGGGCGAAAAAAAGATCTCGCTTTCGGAAATCAGCCGTGATACGATCCTCGGCACCGAATCCGCCAATACCGTCACCGACGTGGGCGGCATTGCCGGCAGCAGCAGCGGTGTGATCCGCAGCTGCACCAACCGCGGCACCGTGGGCTATCAGCGCATGGGCTATAACGTGGGCGGCATTGCCGGTACAAACAGCGGCCTGATCGCCCAGTGCACAAACAGCGGCAAGGTGAGCGGACGCAAGGAGATCGCCGGCATTGCAGGCCAGCTTGAGCCTGTCATCAAAATCGAATATGCGCCGGATACGCTGCAGATCCTGCAGGGACAGCTGCAGCAGACCGCGTCGCTTGCCGACCGCGCTTCCGACCGCGCCAACAGCAACGGGCAGGAACTGAACCGCCAGATGAACAGCCTGCACGATCAGGCAAAGGTTTCGGCAGAGGCTGTGGGCGAAATCCTTTTTAAGGACAATGATTCGATCTTCCCCGACCCGGACCGCATCACCGCAGCAAAGAACACGCTGGAGGACAGCATGGGGCAGATGCAGGGCACGGTGGACAATATGCTGAACACCTCCCGCAGCGGCGCGAATAAGCTGACAAGCGACATCAAGGCGATTACCAATCAGGTGCACGCAATGTCCCAGACGATCGCGGGGGCACAGGAGAATGTCGGCGTGACGTTCACCGATGTGTCCGATCAGGATACAGATGACGACAATTCCAGCAAGATCCTGGAATGTGTCAACCGCGGCACGGTGTCGGGCGACCTGAACGTCGGCGGCATCGCGGGCATCATTGCGCAGGAAAACGATCTGGACCCGGAGGACGACCGTGAGATCATCGGCGGGGAATCGCTGAACGCAGACTGCGAGCTGCGCTCCGTCATCAAATCGTGCGAAAACGCCGCAAGGGTCGAAGCGAAAAAGAAAAACGCGGGCGGCATCGTCGGCAAAATGCGTCTGGGTCTGGTGAAGGACTGCACCAACACCGGCTTTGTGGATGCAGAGACCGCAGAAAAAGTAGGCGGCATTGCGGGCGAAAGCTACGGCTTTATCCGCAGCTGCTTTGCCAAGTGCGCGCTTTCCGGCAAAAATACGATCGGCGGCATTGCCGGTACGGCAAAAACCGTGACGGACTGCCGCAGCATGACCCAGCTGCGCAAGGGCGCCGAACGGCTCGGTTCGATCCTGGGTGTTTATGATAACGGCGGGCCGATCGACGAAAAGGAGATCAGCGGGAACTATTATCTGCGCGTCGGACGCGACAAGGGCGGCATTGACGGCGTGAGCTACGCGGGCACTGCGCAGTCCATGACGAAGGATGAATTCCTTGCACTGGAAAATCTGCCGCCGCTGTTCGGCAGCGCGGTGATCACCTTCTGGGACGAGGAAGGCGAAAAGCTGAGTGAGCAGAGCGTGCCGCTCGGCGAAGCGATGGATGTTTCCGCTGTGCCGGAGGTCCCGCAGAAGGAAGGCTTTGTCGCGCGCTGGGAAGGTCTTGAAGAAGCCGCGAAGGAAACGGCGGGCTTCGACCATGAGTTCGTGCCTGAATATACGGCGCTGTTAAAGACGATCGAAAGCGGGCAGAAGGGCGAAAACGGAAAGCCCGTGCTTTTGGCAGAAGGCGTGTTTGTCCGCACGCAGCAGATCGAAACCGTGGAAATGGATAACCGTCCGCAGGAAGAATCGGGAACGCCCGATGCTGCATGGACGATCCCGGATTTTGACGGCGAAGAGGTGACGAAGCTGCGCGTTGCGTGCGTCGATCTGGCGCAAAATCTGAACCGCAGGCTCTTTACCGTGGATGAAAACGGCGAATGGACCGAACGGGAGTTCCAAATGGATGGCAGCTATCTTGTGTTTGATTACGACGCTGCGATGCGCGGCGTATGCGTGCTGGCACAGCCCTCGAAAAAGCCGCTGATCCTGGGCACATCAGGCGCTGCGGGCGCAGCCGCTGTGATCCTGCTGGCCGTGCTTTTCCGCAGAAAAAAACGCAGGGCAAAAAAGCAGCCGGTCAAGGAGACAAAGCCAAATGAGTGAAGCAGAGAAAATAAAGGCAAAAAGCTCCGGTCAGGAGGTGCGCGAGCACATTCTGGATACGGCGTCGGAGCTGATTTTCCAGAAAGGCGTCAAGGCGACAAGCCTGAAGGACATTGCGCAGGCGGCCGGGATCAGCAAGGGAACGCTGTATTACTACTATTGTGCAAAAGAAGATATCATCTATGATATCACGGATCGGAACATGACGATGATCACCGAGGAGCTTATGGCGTGGGTGCGCCATGCGGATCGGGAACAATCGCCGCAGCAGCTTTTGAAAACCGCGTTTGAAAAGCTTGTCTCCTCCGGGACCAAGGGGCGGCTGCACCTGTCGCTTTTGAACGACGCCGCAGTGGAGGGGACGAAGCTTGCGGAAAAATTCCACAGACGCTACGAGGAATGGCGGCAGAATATCCGCGAGGCGCTGGACCGCACCATGCCGCAGAACAAAGAGCATAACCGCGCTCTTTCCTATCTGATCCTTGCGGTGCTGGACGGGATGATCGTTCAAAAAACCTGCGGCGCCGAGGATATCCCGATCGACGAGATCGTGGATATGATCTTTGCATCAATGTAAAAAGCGTGACGCCTGCCGCTTGTGCGGCAGGAACGGTATAAACAAAAAAGCAGAGCGCCGCGGCGCTCTGCTTTTTTTTACGATATGCGTTCGGTATAGACGGCGGTGCATCCAAAGCGGAAGAAAAACAGGATCGCACCCGTCTGTCTGCGGTTCGGAACACAGCTGATGTTTTATGCGTCCGATACATCGGGATAAAACGTGCACACAATGGGGATCCCCTTATCGCCCCGATGTTCGATGACAGTTACGCCGAAAGTCACATCCGGCGCTTTTCCGGCAGTTTCACTGTTCTGGATCTTGATAAACTGTTCGGATACCGGTTCCCAGATATCCTCCGGGTCTGTAAAGCCATAGTCGGATGCAGAGTACACTGCCATATAGCCTTTGTATTCACAGATGTTCATTGTGATGTCTGCCGTCAGGTATTCTTTGTCCTTGGCTGCATAGACTTCCTTTTGCGCCGTGCACTGCCAAAGCTTTGCTTCGTCGTAGAAATCTTCGCTCAGATGCTGTGCATCTTCGTCAGAGCAGATCGCTTCGATCGCCTTATAGGCGGCCGAACCGGGAGTCTCATTAAGCGGCGTATACTGATATTCGGCCTCTTTCGGGGGCGTTTTTGCACCGCAGCCCACCAAAAGCAGCAGAGTCAGCAGAACGGCAGGGAAAAGCATAAAACGTTTTTTCATAGTCGCAGCTCCTTTCGTAAAAAACGGCATCCGGGAAAACGGAGCCGTTCGGAATGGCGGGCGGCTTTCGGCAACAATCAGACGATGCAGCATCTTCTGATTTCAGAATAACGGCAAATGCATCGGCTGTCAATGCACCGTCTGCCAAAATTTCCGGTGCTTCTTTGTGTAAAAAAGATACGAAAAACGCTGCAAAAAAGGCGTCCGGTGCACCGGACGCCTTTTGGAAACAAACAGATCGGAAAACTCAGCAGCCTTCCAGCTCTGCCAGTTCGTCGATGATTTCGCCGAACAGGGCAAGGGCGGAATTGACGGGCTCGGGGCTGCTCATATCGACGCCCGCAAGCTTCAGCAGGGAGATCGGGTCGCTGCTGGAACCGCCGGAAAGGAATTTCTTGTAATCGCGCACGGCAGGCTCGCCTTCGGAAAGGATGCGGTTTGCGATCGCCACAGCAGCCGAAAAGCCGGTTGCATACTGGAACACATAATAATCGTAATAGAAATGCGGGATGCGTGCCCATTCCATTGCGATGCCTTCGTCGGAAACCATATCCGGGCCGTAGTAAAGCTTGTTGAGCTCCAGATATTTTTCGCTCAGGGCTTCGGCGGTCAGGGTCTCGCCGCGCTCGGCCATGCGGCCCATTTCCAGCTCGAACTCTGCAAACATCGTCTGGCGGTATACCGTGCCCTTGAACTGATCGAGGAAGTGGTTGAGCAGATAGGCGCGCTCTTTCTTATCGGTCGTCTTGCCCAGCAGATAGCGCATCAGCAGCACTTCGTTGCAGGTGGAAGCGACCTCGGCAACAAAGATGACATAGCCGCTTGTGCTGATCGGCTGGTATTTGCAGCTGTGGTAGCTGTGCAGCGCGTGGCCCATTTCATGCGCCAGCGTGAACATGTTGTCCAGCGTATCCTTCTGGTTGAGCAGGACATACGGGTGCGGATACGAGCTGCCGGAAGAATATGCGCCGCCGCGCTTGCCCTCGTTGGGGTAAACGTCGATCCAGCGGTTTTCAAAGCCTTCGCGCAGCAAAGCGGTATAATCCTCGCCCAGAACGGCAAGCGCTTCCAGCACGGTTTCCTTCGCCTGCTCGAAGCTGATCTTTTTCGCGGCGTCCGCGACGATCGGGGTGTAGACGTCATACATATGCAGCTCGTCCACGCCCATCATCTTCTTGCGCAGCGCCACATATTTATACATCTTATCAAGATTTGCGTGCACGGCTTCGATCAGGTTCAGATATACCTCGGTCGGCACTTCGGTCGCATCCAGGGAAGCGCTCAGCGTGCTGTCGTATCTGCGGGCGTTGGCAAAGAAGCGCAGCTGCTTGAACTGGGCGTCCATGGTGGCAGCCGCCGTATTGCGGAAGCCGCCCAGCGTTTTGTAGAACGTATCGAACGCATTGCGGCGCAGCACGTGGTCCGCGCTTTCCAAAAGGGGAACAAGCGTTGTGTTCGTCAGCTGATGCATTTCGCCCTGTGCGTCCGCAACATCCGGGAAGCGGATATCGGCATTGCCGAACACGCTGGAAATATTGCCGGGTGCATCGGACATTTCACCGGCTGCGGCAAGCAGGGTTTCCTCTGCGGGGGAAAGGATGTGCGCAGCGCGGCGGCGCAGCTTGTGCAGCGTGCGGCGGTATTCTTCGAGCGCGGGCTCCTGTGCAAAAAAGCCGTCAAGCGTTTCGTCCGAAATCGCCATAAGCTCGGAAGAGGCAAAAGCGCCTGCGCTGGAAATGGCGACAAGCGTGCCCATGGCCTTGCCGCGCATGTTCTGATAAAAACCGTTTGCGGTATCCTGATCGCCCTTGCAGCTGGCATAGCCGTACAGCTTTGATACGCGCAGATTGGCTTCGTCATCCAGACGGAAATAGTTCAGCAGAGATGCAGCGCTGTCACCAAGGTGACCTTCCAGTTCGGCAAAACGTGCGGGCATGGATTTGAGCGCCTCGTTTTCGGCTTCCCATGCTTCGTCGCTTTCAAAAAGATCACGAAGGTCCCATGTAGATTCTTCGGGAACTTCGCTGCGTTTGCGTAACGTGTTATCCTGCATTTCAATGTCCTCCATTCATATTGAATTTAAAATCATTCTACCATTTCACACGCGCATGCGCAAGTGGACAAACGCGGTGAATTTTGAATCCGTGCAGCAGAACCGGATTTTGTGTCGTGGATAAAATCTAAAAGAAATTCGCGATTTTTGCCGGCGATTGTTCAAAATGATGATTCTTGCAAAAAGTATTGCGAAAATGCGGTTTTTGCAGTAATCTTTAAGAGGTTGCTATTTTTCGTTTTTCCGTTTTTTGGAACAGAAAGGACAGGGATTTTTGATGGAAATGCTCTATAAAGGTAAAACAAAAGACGTTTATCAGCTTGAGAACGGTAATGTTCTTCTGAAATTCAAGGACGACTGCACCGGTAAAGACGGCGTGTTCGATCCGGGTGAGAATGCTGTCGGTCTGACGATCGAAGGCATCGGCCGCGCAAACCTTGAGACCTCGATCAAGTTTTTCGAGATCCTGAAGGAAAAGGGCATTAAAACACACTATGTTTCCGCAAATCTCGAAGATGCAACGATGGAAGTGCTGCCGGCAACCGTGTTCGGTCAGGGTCTGGAAGTTATCTGCCGCCTGAAGGCAACGGGCAGCTTCATCCGCCGCTACGGCAATTACATCAAAGACGGTGCAGTCCTGGAAGGCGGCTATGTCGAAACCACATTCAAGGATGACGCAAAGGGCGACCCCCTTGTCACCAAGGATGCGCTTGTCGCACTGGGCGTTATGAGCCCCGAGATGTACGACAGCATGAAGGAACAGACCCTCAAGATCACCAAGATCGTTGCAGAAGAGCTTGCAAAGAAGGATCTGGATCTGTATGACATCAAGTTCGAGTTCGGCTACAACAACGGCGAAGTCATCCTGATCGATGAGATCGCTTCCGGCAACATGCGCGTCTACAAAGACGGCAAGATCGTAGAGCCGGTAGAGCTGACGAAGATCATCCTCGGCTAAAAAGCCGCAGGGCGCCCCATACAGGGGGATGCATAAAACAGCTTGCAAAAAAACGGAAGTCCGCATGGACTTCCGTTTTTTTTATAGCTGCGGCGCGGCAGGATCAGAATGCGATTTTCAGCCGCAGTGCGATCAGACACAGCACGATCGTCATGGGCACATAGAGATACCGGCCAATGGCGTACCATGCTCTGCCGTGCTTTTTTTCTGCGCCCTTGTTGATTTCATCCAGCAAAATATCTTTTTTCATGACCCAGAACCACGAAACCGCGCCGAGCATTGCGCCCAGCGGGATAATGTAGATCGACACGAAATCCATCCACGGGCCCCACTGGAAGATCGCTTCCATGTTCAGCCCGAACACAAGGCAGACAGCGCCGATGATGACAAGGGCAAGGCTGCGGTTCAGCCGGGGGAACCGGTGTACAAGCGATTCACCCACGACCTCGAACATATTCTGCAGCGAGCTGACGCCCGCAAAGATCATGGCGATGTATAAAATCACGGCAAACAGGCGGCCGAAGGGGATATCCTGCAGAATGGTCGGCAGTGTGCCGAACAGCTGGCCGGGGCCTGCCGCGACATCCAGATGATAGGCATAGCACGCGGGGATGATGACAAGTGCGGCGACAAATGCGGCAATGGTATCAAAAAGGGCCGTGCGCAGCGATGCGCTGACAACGTCCTCTTTTTCGTCCAGATACGAGCCATAGACGATCATGCCGCTGCCGGTGATGGAAAGCGAAAAGAATGCCTGCCCCATGGCAGTGACCCAGACCATAGGGTCTTTCAGCGCCTGCCAGCGGGGGATCAGCATAAAGCGGTAGCCCTCCCACACGCCGGGCAGAAACGCAACGCGCACCGCAAGCACCAGAAAAATCACAAAAAAGGCGGGCATCATGATCTTGTTTGTCTTTTCGATGCTTTTTGCGCCAAGGAACAGCGTGAGCAGCGTGCCGACCACCACGATGATGTGGAACGGCACAACGGAATATTCCGCAAAGGCAAAGCCCTCGAACCATTCGGCGGGGCTGCGCTCCATAAGCACGCCGGTGACGGAATCCGTCAGCGCCTTTAAAACATATGACACAATGACGGCATAGCCGACGGCAATGCACATCGAACCGGCAAGCGGCAGCCACGCAAGCAGCCCGCCGGCTTTTGCGGGCTTTTCGCCGCGTGTTTCCCATGCGTTGGCATATGAGCCGAGCGTGCCGGTCTTGGAACGCCGCCCGATCGCAAATTCTGCGGGCAGGCCGACAAAGCTGAAAATCAGGATAAAGAACAGATAGATCAGCAGAAATGCGCCGCCGCCGTTGCTGCCCATTTTATTGGGAAAGCCCCATACGTTTGCCATGCCCACCGCCGAACCGACCGAGGCAAGGATAAAGCCCCAGCGGCTTGCGAATTTCCGTTCCGATGTATGTTTTCCGTTCAATGTGATTCCTCCTGTTTTGCGGCGGCAGGCAGTGCGCGCCGTGCACAGAACGGCGCAGCCGGTTTTGCGGCGTCCTGCGCGGAATAATATTATCTATAATTCCACAGATCGGGGCAAAAGTCAAACAAAAAAAGACGGGTTTGCGGGAATTTCGGGAACGTTTTGCAAAATATGCACGATATGCATATAAAATGTATGCGGCTGTGTGCCGCACGGGGGGGGAGATATGCCGGCGCATGGGATGCGCGGCGCTGTGCATGGGGGAAGTCTGCGGCAAAAAGCGGTGTGGGCAAGAGCCCTGCACCGCCGCCCGGCAAAGCAGAAGGCAGAACGTTTTTTGCTGAAAACAGCGGAGACAGGCATGGATTTTCAAAAAAATAAAAAAACTTTAAAAAAACACTTGCATTTCGGTTTGAAAAGGTGTATATTAAATGAGCGGTCACGAAACGGACGCAAAACCGAACGGACTGCGAAGTAAATATTCCTCTTTAGCTCAGTTGGCAGAGCATGCGGCTGTTAACCGCAGGGTCGTTGGTTCGAGCCCAACAAGGGGAGCCAGAAACATCCGGTTGAATTTTCAACCGGATGTTTTTTTGTGAAATCATGCAGAAAATATGCCGGCCCAGAGCGTTCGGCATCCTCTGCGGAACCATAAAAAACAGGATGAAGCCAAAGCGGCACCGGAGCGTTTTCCGGC
Source organism: Ruthenibacterium sp. (assembly GCA_020025235.1). Classification (GTDB taxonomy): domain Bacteria; phylum Bacillota; class Clostridia; order Oscillospirales; family Ruminococcaceae; genus Ruthenibacterium. The sequence continues at coordinate 18,101 of JAHHSL010000020.1, read as the reverse complement.
GCCGCCTTTTTTATAAAACATCCGAAAAAATGCCGGAAAACGCGCGCAGACAGCCAACTCTACGAATCATCGGTTGCGCAAAACGGGGCGGTGCGGTACAATCCGAATAAAGAAGAAAGGGGATGACCGCAATGGACGCACAAAAGTTCGGAGCATTTCTTGCACAGCGGCGCAAAGCGGGAGGCATGACGCAGCAGGAGCTTGCGGAAAAAATCAATGTAACGGATAAGGCCGTCAGCCGCTGGGAACGCGGCTTGGGCTTTCCCGATATCAGCACGCTGGAGCCGCTTGCGGCGGCACTGGGGGTGACGCTGGTGGAATTGATGCGTGCAGAGGCCGAACCGCAGCCTGTGACGCAGGAATCCGCACAGGCGGCAGTTTCGGAAACGATTGCGCTGGCACAGCAAAAACACGGGGAAGAGCTGCACCTTCAGATGTGCGCCGCGGCGGCGGGCTGTGTGTTCCTTGCGGCGGCAGCGGTGCTTTCGTTCGGGCTGCGGTCGATCACGGGCAGCCTTTTCTGCTTCGGCGGGCTTGCGGCGGCGCTGTGCGCACAGCTTTGGGGGGAACGCCAGCAGGAACCGCAGCGGCGGCAGGCGGCAAAAATTATTTCGATCGGCGGCTTTGGCACGGTGGCGATCGGCGGCATTTCGCTTGTGCCGAAGATTCTGCTGGAGCAGTATTCGGATTTTCTGCTGCTCGGCGCGCTTGTCATCATTTTTTTCGGGCTGCTGCGGCAGACGGTTTCGGATTTTGTGCACCGTTCCTCCGGCAGACGGATGCGCTTTGCACTGGTGACGGGGCTTGCGGCGGTGCTGATCGCGGGGACGTCCGCGGGGCTGCAGTTCCGGCGCATTTATTCCAATGCGGAAAAGACGCGCATCAATGCGGCACAGCAGTATGCCGCGGCACGCATCCTTTCCGATTGCGATATCGCACAGGCGGATATCATCGGAACCGTGACAGCGCAGGATCAGGACGCCGCCAAGGGGAAGGAAACCATCGGCGCGGCGTTCTGCTACCGCGACCCCGAAACGGGGGAAACGCGGTATTACGGATACGGGCTGCAGGTGAACGGTGAATTCGTGATTTCGGTTCAGGAACAGGGCGAAGCGCTGGGACGGCAGCTTTACGGGACGCAGACGGAAGATGTGACGCCCCGATAAGCATCATCAGAAAACGCCCCGCGCGATAAAAAACGGCAGACGGAATATACCGTCTGCCGTTTTTGCATCCGTGTTTTACCGAAAAGGCGTGCGGGAGTCGTCCGACTTTCAACAAAAAACAGAAAAATGTGGAAAACTGCGCAGCGGTCTGCTCCTAATCAGCGGGGGCGGTGCCGTCGCAGAAAACGCAAAGCCGCGCCCTGCCGGAATAATTGCAGGTGTAAAGCACGAGGCTGTGTGCGCTTTCAAATACCAAATGCGCCTGTGCGGGGGAAAGCGTGGAAACGGCGGCGACCGTGTAGGAGTAAACACAGCCGTCCGTTTCGGTGAATTGAAGCGCATCCCCCTTGCGGAGCCGGCTGAGCGGGCCGAAATGCCGCCGGAAGTTGTGGCCCGCAATCACAAGGTTTCCGTCTGCGGCACTGCCGCACTGGCGGCACGGCGCGCGGGAAAGTGCATCGCGGCTGTATTCGGCATACACCGGCAGCTCCAGCCCGAGCGAAGGGATCGAAAGGATCCCGGCAAATTCGCTTTCGGGAAAGGTCGATTCGGCATCAGGCGTATCGGTGCTGCGGCGGGGCGGCGGGCTTTCCGGTTTGGAAATTGCGGTCTTCAGATCATCTAAAAGCAGCTGTGCGGCCTGCCCCGCGCGCAGGCTGCCGCAGAAATTGCGGTACTGCAAAGCGGCTGCGGCGGCAAGGCACAGCAGGCCGAAAAAGAGCAGAAGGATTCGTTTTTTTCGCGGCATCAGGATGCACCTCCCGTTTTATTTCATGCGCCATAGAACGATCATGCAGCAAACCGACTGAAAAGAAACGCGAAAAAAAGCAGAGAACCGAAGTTTCTCTGCTTTTGGGAAAAGAGTTTGGGGTGCGGGCTTACAGGGAACCGGCGCGCGGGATACGCGGGGATGCGGCAGGGGCAAAGCCCGACGGGCGAACGGGCAGACCGGACGGCGCATCGGGTGCGGCGATTTTGGCTTCGGGCGCTGAACTGTGCGGTGCGGGCGCGGGGGCGTATTCGGTGCGGCAGTCCGGCTCTGCGGGTGCAGCACAAGTGTCTTCGGTTTCATCCGGCAGTGAACCGAACGCGGCTGCGGCGGCTTTTTGGGCGGTTTCCGCCAGCTCAAAGCGTCCGCTGATCCATTTTCCGGGAAAAGAGATCGGCTGATACTCCGGCGTTTCGCGCTGTAAAAAGCCGAAAATGCGTTCATAATCAAAGAGATCGGCGGCGGAAAGATTGGTGGAAAGCCCGCCGAACGCCTTGCGCACCGCATCGGGCAGATCTTCGGCCAGCGCGTCGGGATTTGCACGCAGGAAATCAAGATACCCCTCCGTGCGCAGCATCACGCGCGCGGCGGAGGTGGCGCGGCAGCGGTGCATCACATCGGAAAACATCTGCGGCGTGAACGAGATCGTCTGCTCCCCGGCCAGATCCAGTTCCAGCTCGCGCACGGCGTCGCGCGTCAGATACTGAAAAAGCGGCAGATGCGCGGCGGAAAAATCCTTTGTCAGGGCGATCATCTGCTGCGGCGTGCAGAAAAGATAATGGTCGAGCGGGATGCGCAGCGTTTCGCGGATGCATGCCGCAGCCTGCGCGGGGCCGGCCTGTTCGGCGGCTTGGGCAAGGCCAAGTGCTTTCCCGTTTGCCAGCACGACCGTTTCCGGCGCAAGGGCCGCAGCGGCAATGCGCTTTTCCGGCGCATCAAAACGCAGCAGCACAAACTGTTCGGGGCCTGTTTCACCGGTCATCACCAGAATGTTTTTTGCGTCACCGGGCATCGGCCCGCGCATGGGGACGCCCTGCTTCGGGGTATCGGCGGGGGCAGACCTTGTCAGGATCACGCAGACGGCGATAAGATAAACCGGAACCAGCACGGCAATCGTAAGTGCAAACCCGATCAGAAATGCTTTTCGTTTTGTCACAGATCGCAGCTCCTTTTTCTTTGATGCATATATCATGGACGTGCGGTGCATCGTATATACAAAAAGGAGGAAATGCCATGAAAAAGAATCAAAAGCCGTCGCAGACAGCGGCGGCAAAAATCGAAAATGCGGCTGTGCGCACGATCGTGCTGCAAAAGCCGAGCGAAACCGACCCGAACGGCAGCTACACGGGACGCCCTGCAGACGAAACCGAAACGCCCGTGCAGGATGCGGATGATTTATGAGCGGGCAGGAAAATGCGCGCACGGCGAAGATCGGCGCGTTTGTCCGGCAGCGTCCGTGGGTGATCCTTGCCGCGGGCGCCGCCATTCAGATCCTGGCGGGCATTCCGGCGTCCTGGGGTGTGTTTCAGCGCAGTGTCTGCGACGAATACGCCTTTTCGCAGGACGAAGCGTCGATGATCTTCAGCCTGACGATCTGCTTTTATGGCATCGGATGCATCCTGGGCGGTCTTTTGCAGGATAAGGCGGGGCCGCGCGCGGCGGGCCTTTGCGGAACGGTGCTGATGGCAGCGGGCTTTTGCGCGGCAGCGTTCCTTCCGGCAGAAAAGCCGTGGGCATTTTATGCGGCGTTCAGCATCCCGGTGGGGCTGGGCAGCGCGTTTTTGTACCCCGCCGTCATGACGTGCGCGCAGAAATGGTTTGCACAGCGCAAGGGGTTTGCAACCGGCATCATCGGCGGCGCCGTCGGGGTTTCGGGCGGGGTGCTGACACTGCTCGGGCGCTTTCTGATCGGGAACTGGGGCGTGCGCACGGCATTTTTTGTGCTGGGCATCCTGATGCTGGCTGTCTGCGGCGCGGGAAGCATCCTTTTGTGCGACCCGCAGCAAAAGCAGCAGGCGGCACCGCAGCAGGGGCGGGATTATACCGTGCGCGAAATGCTGAAAACGCGGCAGTACCGGCTGATGACGGCGATCGTCTGTCTGGCGACGCCGGCGGTGCTGCTGTTCAGCCCGCGCATTGTGGAAATCGCGCAGGAGCGCGGGCTGGAGGAAACCGCGGCGCTCGGGTGCATCGTGGTGGGCTCGGTCGGTTCTGCGGCAGGGCGGCTTTTGATGCCGTGGCTCAGCGATAAGATCGGGCGTCGGTGCACCGACGGGATCCTGTTCGGTGCGCTGTGCGCGCTTTCCGCCGTGTTTGCGTTTGCGCAGGGCTGGTGGGTCCTTGCCGTGTACAGCCTTCTGACCTTCTGCTATTCGGGCGAGGCCGCGATGATCCCGGTGATCTGCACCGATCTGTTCGGGCGCAAAAACGCGGGCGTCAACTACGGCTTTCTGGCACTTGGCATGAGCGTGGGCAGCGTGGGCTTTCCGCTGCTGGCGCGCTTATTTGAAAGCATGGCGGCGCGCCACTGGATCGCCGTTATCAGCACGGCGGCAGGGTTCATCTGTCTGTTTTTCCTGAAACCGACGCACGGCGAAAAATTGTAAAAATCAGCAGACGGCGGCCTGATTCCCGGCACAGGCCGCCGCCTTTTTATGCGCCTGCGGCACAATGCTGCATGAGAATGTGCTTTTGTGTATGCAGAAATGCATGCAGTTCCTCTTTACTTTAAAACAAGGAATGAATATACTTAAAAAAAGACGTGCCTATGGCACAACGGCAGGGAAAGGGAGATGCAGATGAAAGTGACAGAAAAAATCGCCGCGCTGCGTGCGGCAATGACAGAATACGGGGCGGACGGCGTATATGTGCCTTCCAGTGACCCGCATATGACGGAATATCTTCCGGCGCACTGGCGCAGCCGCGCCTGGCTTTCCGGATTTACCGGTTCGGCGGGCACATTGTGCGTAACGCAGGAAAAGGCGGCGCTGTGGACCGACGGGCGCTATTTTATTCAGGCGGAACGCCAGCTTGCGGGCAGCGGCATCGAACTGATGCGCATGGGACAGCCCGGCGTACCGACGGTGGAAAAATGGCTGACCGAACAGCTGCCGGAGGGCGGCACGCTTGCCGTGGACGGTGCATGCACCAATGTGCAGGCGGCACAGCGTCTGGAAAAGGCGTTTGCGGAAAAGAAGATCACGCTGCGCGACCATGATTTCATCGAAGCGCTGTGGGTGCAGGACCGCCCGCCGGTGCCCGCCACACAGGCGTGGCGCATGGACGATGCCGCGGCCGGAGCATCCACGCCGGAAAAAATCGCACAGGTGCGCCGGAAAAATGAGGAAAACAAGGCGGATGCACTTTTGGTGTGCCGTCTGGACAGTGTGGCATGGCTGATGAACCTGCGCGCGGACGATGTGGAGCACAACCCGTTTGCACTTTCGTACTGCCTTGTGGAAAAGGACGCCGTGCGTCTGTTCATCAATGCGGCGCGCGTGCCGGATGAAGTGCGCGCAGGATTGGAAGAACAGGGCGTTGCGCTGTGCAGCTATGAGGAAACGGCAGATGCGCTGTGCGCGCTCAAACCGGGCACGGTGCTCTGGTATGAACCGGCGGGCACCAGCATGAAGCTGCTGCGCGCGGCACAGAGCGCCCCGCATGTGGAATGCAAAGCGGGCAGCGACCCCGTCCAGCTGCTGAAAGCCGTGAAAAACAAAACGGAGCTTGAATGTCAGAAGCACGCTCACCGTCTGGATGGCGCGGCCATGGTGCGCTTTGAAATGGAGCTGCGCCGCCGCGTGGAAAACGGCGAAGCGTGGGACGAATGGCAGGCGGGCGAATACCTGCGCGGGCTGCGCCTTGCCGAGCCTTCGTGCTTTGACCTCAGCTTCGAGACGATCGCCGCATACGGTGCAAACGCGGCGATGATGCATTATTCCGCAGGAAAACAGACGGCGGCAGCGATCGAACCGCACGGCTTTCTTCTGGTGGACAGCGGCGGACAGTACCGCATGGGCACGACGGACATCACGCGCACCTATGCGCTCGGCAGCCTGACGCACGAGGAGCGCGAAGCGTACACGCTGGTGCTCAAATGCCATATTGCGGCGGCAAGGGCCGTGTTCCATGAGGGCACGTCCGGACAGGTGATCGACATCCTTGCGCGCGAAACGCTGTGGCGGCGCGGGCTGGATTACCGCTGCGGGACCGGCCACGGCGTCGGCTTTGTGGGCGCGGTCCACGAAGGGCCGCAGGGGCTTTCCACGCGCAGCACGACGGCGTTTGTGCCGGGCATGACGGTGACGGACGAGCCGGGGCTTTATACCGAGGGCAAATACGGCGTGCGCATCGAAAGCGAGCTGATCTGCGTGCCCGTGTGCGAGACGGAATACGGAAAGTTTTACGGATTTGAAACCTTTACCTACTGCCCGATCGATACGCGTCCGCTGCTTACAGAGCTGATGACGGACGAAGAGATCGAATGGCTCAACGATTATCACGCCATGGTTCGCCGCGAGCTTGACGCGCTGCTTTCTGACGAGGAGCGCGCATGGCTGGAAAATGCCTGCGCGCCGCTGAAGAGATGAACTTCTGCGTCGCGGCCCTGCTGTGCTTTGCCGTGCTGGGCGTTCTGGACGAAGGGCTAGGCGGAAAGCTGGGCGTCGTGGAGGATTTCCGCCGCGGCATCGCGTCCATGGGGCCTTTGTGCCTTTCCATGGCGGGCATTTACTGCATGACCGTGAAGCTGACGCCGTATCTTGCCGAAATGCTGCAGGGAAAAACGCTTCCGTTCGACCCTTCGCTTCCGGCCGGGATGCTGCTTGCATGCGATCTCGGCGGCTGGGCGGCGGCGCGCATCCTTGCCGCAGACCCGCAGCTGGCGGTGTTTTCCGGCCTGCTGGCCGCTTCGACCGTTGGCTGCCTGATCAGCTTTGTGCTGCCGGTTTCCATGGGCAGCCTGAAAAGCTATGAAAAAATGGGCTTTATGCAGGGCATCGTCTGGGGCGTGATCACGCTGCCCGCAGCGCTTTTGGGCGGCGGAGTGGTTCTGGGGCTTTCCGTGCGGGAGCTTGCGCAGAACCTGTGGCCGGTCATCGTGCTGTGCGCGGTGTTCTGTGCGGCGCTGCGCTTTGTGCCGCGCGCGTGCGTGGGGGTGCTGGTGGCTGTGGGCGAGATCGTCCGCTGGCTGGGGCTGATCCTGTTCTGCGTTGTCGTGTTCGGGCTGTTTGCGCCCGAGCATGCTGTCGTGGAGCAGGCGCTGATCGAAGAAGTGCTTGTGATCGTGCTGCGCATCACGGCGGTGGTGTGCGGTTCGCTTGTGGCAAGCCGCCTGCTGCTTGCAAAGTGCGGCAGCTGGATCGGGCGCGCGGCGGCGCTTTTGGGCGTGAACGATTATGCGGTGCTCGGTCTGCTGGCAAGCCTTGTTTCCAACCTTTCCATGCTGCCGCTTTATTCCAAAATGGATGTGCGCGGCAAGGTGATGAACGCGGCGTTCACGGTTTCGGGCGTCTTTATACTGGGCGGGCAGATGGGCTTTGTTGCAAATGCGGCAGACAGCCGCGGCATGTGCGCCTATTTTGTAACAAAACTGATCGGCGGCATCCTTGCGGTGCTGCTGGCCTCGCTTTTTACCAAAGCACAGCCGCAGGCGGCTGCGGCAGAGCCGGAAGCGGAAAAACAGAATGGATAAGAAAAAGCAGCGGTTCGCCGGAAAGCGAACCGCTGCTTTTTTGGGGGGAAAGAAGATAAAGCCGCCGGGAAAACGGCTTTTGAGGGAGACAGCTGAAAACAGATGCACCGCCCGCGCGTTTGCCTACCGCGGCGGGTCGCTTTCCGCCGGGAGCGGAAGGACGGCCGGTTTGTGCGCGTGAAGTTCGCGGTACTGCGAAGGGGACATGTTTTCCCTTCGGCGGAAGCACTGGGAAAAATAGCTCGCGGAGGAAAAGCCGGAAAGCGCCACGATCTGCGAGGTGGAATAGTTCGTGTTTTCCAGCATGAAACGGCTTTCCTTCAGCCGGGTCTCGATCAGATAATTGATCGGCGTGATGCCGTATTCCTTCTGGAACGTGCGCACCAGATGGCATTTGTTGATATGTACCATTTGCGCGAGCGAATCCAGTGTGATCGGTTCGCTGAAATGTTCGTCGATATACTGCCGGATCAGCGCGCAGTTGCGGTTGGCAGAGTGATCCCTTTCATGGCTTGAAACATTGGTGCAGATCTTGACGTCCGTCAGCCGCTGCACATAGATCAGCAGGATCTCCAGAATACGCTGGCACATGTCCTCGTATCCGGGCGACTGCGTATCGACCTCACGCAGAATGGTCTGCAGATAAAACAGGATCTCTTCGCGGTAGCGTTCAAAATTCAGCAGCCCGTACCGGTGGATGCTGCCGGAATGATCGAACTGGAAGTTCACTCCCTGCACCCCAAGCACCAGATATTCCAGTGGGTTTGCCTTCATGCTGGATTCGGCATGCTCGACGTTGGAGCTGATGATGACAAGGTCGTTGCGGCGCACGGAAAAGGTGTGCTCCGGCGTGTGAAAACGCCCCTGCCCCTGTACGCAGAAGAACAGCTCGGCACACTGATGTGTGTGCATCAGGCTGTTCCAGTCTTTATCGTAACAGGAAGAAGCCACATACAGCAGATGATACGGCTGCGATTCAGAAGGGGTGGAAATAAAATCAAAACGCGTATTGCTCATGATTCCCGTTTTCTCCTTTTAATCGACAAATGTGTGCACAATATGCCACACTTTTGTAACAATTGTACCACGGAAGCACATATCCGTCAACAAACAAGTCCGAGAATAGCTCCGAAAAGGCAAATTTTGGAGCATATCGTTCGGAAACAAAGGGAACTTTCCATAAAAAATAACGCTGAAAGCCTGTTTTTTCATTCATTTTTGCATTTTTGGAGTTTTTAAGTCAATATATCTAAAATCTATGTCAATAAGTGACCTTGAATAAGTGCACGGAAGCAAGTATGCTAGGAGTGTAGCAAGCAGGTCTGAGATCGGGACAGAACCTGCGGCGCAGAAAAAAGAAAGCCCGATATGACGAAAAAACACATTTTCAAGGAGGAAACTTCGCAATGAAAAAAGTAATCGCGTTGATTCTGTCCGCTGCTATGGCATTCAGCATGGTTGCCTGCGGCGGCGCTGCATCTTCCGGGTCCACAAGTGAATCCGCAAGCACGGAGAGCACCGCAAACTCGGCATCTGGAAGCGAATCCACTGCATCCGACAAGGAGATCGTTTATTGGTCCATGTGGAACGACGGCGAACCCCAGAGCGAGGTCATCAAACAGGCCGCTGCTGCTTATGAGGAAAAGACCGGCGTGCACGTTAAGATCGAATGGAAGGGCCGCGACATCACTCAGGTCCTGAAGGCTTCTCTGGACGCAGGCGAGAAGATCGACGTCTTCGACGACGACTTCCAGCGTGTTTCCCAGCAGTTTGTTGACAACTGCCTGAGCCTGGAAGACATGGCAAAGGCAGCCGGCTACGAAGATTTCGCAGTTGCAGCACTGCCCGCAGCAGTCCGCGGCTGGGCAGGCGAGCTGGTCGCTATTCCGTATCAGCCGTACACTTCCGGCGTTTTCTACACCAAGAGCTCTTTTGAAAAAGCCAATATCACGGCTGAACCCAAAACCTGGGAAGAGTTCATGGATGTATGCCAGAAGCTGAAAGACGCAGGCTACACCCCGCTTGCACAGGACGACGCTTACACCATGTACACCTTCGGCTTCATCCTTGCCCGTATGGTTGGCGAAGACGGCGTGAAAGAGCTTGCCATGAACGGCGGCTGGGCAGCATCCGAACAGGCAAAGCAGGCAGCACAGTTTGTTGTTGATCTGCGTGAAAAAGGCTACCTGAGCGATACCGCTCCGGACGCATACCCCAACGGCGAAAACGAACTGGGCATGGGCACGGCATCTATGCTTGTCAACGCTTCCTGGGTCCCGGGCGAAATCACCAACAACATGAAAGAGGGCGACGTTGAGCTCGACGAAACCTGGGGCATGTTCAACTTCCCGAGCATGACGGCACAGGATAAGGACCCCAGCACCGTTGCAAACATCGGCGCACAGGCTATGGCAGTCAACAAGAAGTCCGAGCATCCGCAGGAAGCTTTCGACTTCATCATGACGGTAACCAGCGGCGAATTTGACCAGAAGATGGCTCTGGAATGCAATGGCATCCCGGCAGACACCCGCAACGAAGAATGGCCGGAAATGATCGCCAATGTCCGCGAGGCATTCAACGCACAGACCGACGTTTACGAATGGAACATGGGTCTGAACGCAAACGAAAACCTGAAGGAAGCAATCAACGACGTCATCAACAAGCTGTTTGAAGGCGGCCTGGATGCAGAGGGCTTCGTAACAGAAATGGACGCTCTGTACAAATAAGTCGTTCTGATTCAAGACACACCGGATACGGCGGCGTACGCCGCCGTATCCTTTTTTTAATGGAGGAAGTGTTTTAGGACAATGAAGCAGGATAAGAAGATGATCGTTCTATTCCTTACCCCTGCAGTGCTTGCATTTGGCCTCATGTTTCTGTATCCGGTTACCCGTACGGTGATCATGAGCATGTTTTCGGTGAAAAACGTCACCGACCCCGTAAGCACCTGGCAGTTTGTGGGTCTGCAGAATTTTATCGATATCATTTCTAATGTTACGTTCCGTCGCGCTATGATGAACATTCTTCGCATCTGGCTTGTCGGCGGTATTTTTACGCTGTCGATCAGTCTTCTGTTTGCGGTGATCCTCACCAGCGGCATCAAGGGAAAACGCTTCTTCCGTGCAGTGATCTATCTGCCCAATGTTGTAAGCGCCGTGGCTCTGGCCATTATGTGGACGCAGTATGTGTTCAGCAGCAAATATGGCCTTTTCAACCATGTCATCAAGCTGTTCGGCGGCAAGGCCGTCAACTGGATGAGCAGCGGCATGAAATTCTGGAGCATGCTGATTGCATTTATTTTCGGTGCAGTCGGCTACTATATGCTGATTTTCCTTTCCGGCATCGAACGGATCCCCGCGGATCTGTATGAGGCCGCTACGATCGACGGCGCTTCCAAGATCGGTCAGTTCCGCCACATCACGCTGCCGCTCCTGCGCAGTGTGTTCAAAACAAACCTGACATTCTGGACGATCAATACCATTACTTTCTTCGTATGGTCGAAGATGTTCAGCCCGGTGGATTCCGAAATGTCCACCATGGCCCCGATCGTTTATATGATGAACCTTGTTTTCGGCGGAAAGGGCATTACCGAGACAAAGGCCGGAAGCGGCGCCGCGGTCGGCGTGCTGCTGGCACTGTGCGTACTGATTGCCTTTACGCTGTTCAACGTGCTCATCAAAGATGACGAAATCGAATTGTAAGGAGGATTGCGGCAATGAAAACCAAACATGCCAAGGCAAAAAATCAGGATGCCGGCAGCAAACTGCGCTTGTCGCAGCTTCCCGCATATCTGATCGTTGTTTTCTGGGTCATTTTCACCTTTGTTCTGCTGGGCTGGATTTTTGCGGCCAGCCTTTCCACCAGCCGTGAGATCTACACCGGCGAGGTTTTGAAATTCGCAAGCGGATTCCATTTTGACAACTATATCACGGCATGGAATTCACAGAACGTTTCCGTATTCTTTATGAACAGCGTTTTGTACGCAACGGTTTCGCTCATCGGCATCCAGCTGATCTGCGCACCGGCGGCATATGTGCTGGCACGCTTTATGTTCAAGGGCAACAAGCTGCTGAAAAACTGCTTCATCGTGGCGATGAGCATTCCGTCCATCATGGTCATCCTGCCGCTGTACAGCGCAGCCGTCCAGATGCACCTGACGGGCACACGCAGCCTGCTGATCATCCTGTACATCTGCCTGAACGTTCCGTTCACCACAACGTTCCTGCTGAACTTCTTCGGCTCGCTTTCCCACACATATGAAGAGGCGGCGGCCATTGACGGCTGCACCCCGATCCGCACGTTCTGGAAGATCATGATGCCGCTTGCACAGCCGGGTCTTGTCACGGTGGGCATCTTCAACTTCCTTGCTGTATGGAATGAATACTTCATGGCGATGATCTTTGCATCTTCGGATTCGCTCAAGAACGTCGGCATGGGTCTGTTCTCCATGGTGCAGGCCATGAAGAGCAACGGCAACATGGGCGGTCTGTTCGCAGCCGTTGTCATCGTGTTCATGCCTACCTTCATCATCTATCTGTTCCTTTCCGAAAAAATCATTGCCGGTATTACGGCCGGCGGCGTCAAGGGCTGATGCTCTGCGCTTATTCAATATGTATCAATTCATAGCAGAAAATGTCTGCTGTTAAGGAGTACCGCAAAATGAGTGATAATCTGAAAAAAGGCCGCGTAACGATCCCTACGGATATGGACGTTATCCCCGAAACACTGGAAGTTCTGGAAAAATGGGGCGCGGATGCAATTCGTGACTGTGATGGAACCGAGTTCCCGGAAGAGCTGAAAAATGCCGACGCAAAGATCTATTCCACCTACTATACCACGCGCAAGGATAATGCATGGGCAAAGGCAAACCCCGATGAAGTGCAGCAGTGCTACATCATGACGGGTTTTCACACCGCTGACGGCAGCAGCCTTGACATCACCCTGATGAAGGGCATCAGCCGTGAGCTTATGGAAGTGAACACCCGCGACGATATCAAGCGTTGGTGGGAAGTTATGGACCGCACCACCGGCGAGGTCGTGCCCACCGATAAATGGAGCTATGCCGACGGCGTTGTCACGATCGAAACCGAACCGTTCCACGATTACACCGTGGCGTTCCTTGCTTATCTGATCTGGGACCCCGTCCACATGTACAATGCCGTGACGAACGGCTGGAAAAACTTCGAGCATCAGATCACGTTCGACGTCCGCCAGCCCAAGACGCACAAGTTCACCATGGAGCGTCTGCGCAAGTTCATCAAAGAGCATCCGTATGTCAACGTCATCCGCTATACCACGTTCTTCCACCAGTTCACGCTGATCTTCGACGAGCTCAAGCGTGAAAAGTATGTGGATTGGTACGGATATTCCGCAAGCGTTTCGCCGTATATCCTGGAACAGTTTGAAAAAGAGGTCGGATACAAATTCCGTCCGGAATACATTGTCGATCAGGGCTACTACAACAACCAGTACCGTGTGCCGAGCAAGGAGTTCAAGGACTTCATGGCATTCCAGCGCCGCGAGGTTGCAAAGCTTGCCAAGGAAATGGTCGATATCACGCATGAGCTTGGCTGCGAAGCCATGATGTTCCTCGGCGACCACTTCATCGGCACCGAGCCGTTCATGCCGGAATTTGCAACGATCGGTCTGGACGCCGTGGTCGGCAGCGTCGGCAACGGTTCCACCCTGCGCCTGATTTCCGATATTCCGGGCGTCAAGTACACGGAAGGCCGCTTCCTGCCGTACTTCTTCCCCGATACCTTCCACGAGGGCGGCGACCCCGTGCGCGAAGCAAAGGAAAACTGGGTGACGGCACGCCGCGCGATCCTGCGCAGCCCGATCGACCGCATCGGCTACGGCGGATACCTGAAGCTGGCGCTGCAGTTCCCGGATTTCATGGATTATGTTGAAAGCGTCTGCAACGAATTCCGTCTGCTGTACACCAATATCAAGGGCACTACGCCGTACTGCGTCAAGACCGTTGCTGTGCTGAACAGCTGGGGCCGCGCACGCAGCTGGGGCTGCCACATGGTGCATCACGCACTGTATCAGAAGCAGAATTACAGCTATGCCGGCGTGATCGAAGCACTGAGCGGCGCGCCGTTTGACGTGAAGTTCATCAGCTTCGACGATATCAAGGACGATCCGAAGCTGCTGGATTCGATCGACGTTATCATCAATGTCGGCGACGCCGATACCGCACATACCGGCGGCGCAGTGTGGGAAGATCCCGCAATTTCTTCTGCGATCAAGGCATTTGTGCACCGCGGCGGCGGCATCATCGGCGTGGGCGAGCCTTCCGGACATCAGTACCAGGGACGTTTCCTGCAGCTGGCAGGCGTTCTGGGTGTGGAAAAGGAAACCGGCAACACGCTCAACTATGACAAATACAACTGGGACGAAAAAGAAGGTCACTTCATTCTGGCAGACTGCAAGGGCGATGTGAACTTCGGCGAGGGCAAAAAGAGCATCTACGCACTGGAAGGCACCGACGTGCTGGTTCAGCGCGACAAAGAGGTTCAGATGGCAGTAAACGAGTTCGGCAGCGGCCGTTCGGTTTACATCAGCGGCCTGCCCTATACCTTTGAAAACAGCCGTGTGCTGTACCGTGCAATTCTGTGGGCAAGCCACGATGAGGAAAGCCTGACGAAATGGTTCTCCTCGAACTACAATGTGGAAGTTCATGCCTATGTGAAAAACGGCAAATACTGCGTTGTAAACAATACCTATGAACCGCAGGATACGACGGTTTACAAGGGCGACGGCAGCAGCTTTGATCTGCATCTGGATTCCAACGAGATCCGCTGGTACGAGATCTGATCGAAAAAACACTTCCGGCCTGTGTGATCCGGCCGGATCTTTCGGAAAGACCCCGGGAACGCTCTCGGGGTCTTTTTGCATGGAACAGGAAAAGGAGGACACAATGAAACAGCGTCCCAATATCGTATTGATTATGACGGATGAAATGCGCGGCGACTGCATGGGAATTGCGGGGCATCCGGACGTCAAGACGCCGTATCTGGACAGCCTTGCGGCAAAGGGCGTGTATTTCCCCAATGCATATTCATCCTGCCCAACCTGTGTTCCGGCACGCGCGGTGCTGCACACGGGGCTTTCGCAGCGCCATACAGGGCGTGTGGGCTATCAGGACCGCGTGGACTGGAACTACGGCTGCACCATGGCGGGCGAACTTTCCAAGGCGGGCTATTATACCCAGTGCGTGGGCAAGATGCATGTGCATCCGCTGCGCCATTACGCGGGCTTTCATCATGTGGAGCTGCACGACGGCTATCTGCACGAATACCGTTTCCCGGATGTGCTGAGTGAAGAAAATCAGCTGGAGGCCGACGATTATTTCCACTGGCTGCGCACCGAGCTGGGCGCACAGGCCGATGTGACGGATACGGGCATGGACTGCAACGGCTGGACGGCGCGCCCGTGGCCGTACGAGGAAAAATATCACCCGACGAACTGGGTGGCACAGCGAAGCATTGATTTTTTGCGCCGGCGCGATCCGCGGCAGCCGTTTTTCCTGATGGCAAGCTTTGTGCGTCCGCATGCGCCCTATGATGCGCCGTCGTACTATTTCGATCTGTATAAAGACCGGCAGCTGCGCCCCCCTGTGAAGGGCGATTGGGATGACACCGAACTTCTGGAAAAAACGGGACGCATTTTCAACAACATCACCGGCCCGAAAGACCCGGAACTGATCCGTCAGCAGATGATCGGCTATTACGCCTGCATCACGCATGTGGATCATCAGATCGGGCGCATCCTGATGTCCTTGATCGAGCATAAGCTTATGGATAACACGATTATCCTGTTTACCTCCGATCATGGGGAGATGCTGTCCGATCACTGTCTTGACCGTAAATCGGTGCCGTATCAGGGCAGCATCCGCATCCCGATGATCATCAGCGGGCCGGAAAGCCTGATCGGGCGGCAGGGTGTTGTGGATGAAAGCCTGGTGGAGCTGCGTGACGTGATGCCGACGACGCTTGATATTGCCGATGCGCCCATTCCCTCCACGCTGGACGGCGTGAGCATCCTGCACGGATGCAGCCGTGAATGGCTGCACGGCGAACACGCCTACGGCACAAAGTCGCATCAGTTCATCGTGACCAAGACGGATAAATATGTGTGGTTTTCGCAGACGGGAGAGGAACAGTATTTCGATCTGGTGAACGACCCGGACGAAACGCATAATGCGATCTGCGAGCCGCAGCATCAGGCGCGCATTGCCGAGCTGCGCAGGCATCTGATCGACACACTGGCGGGCTGTGAAGAAGGGTATTCCGACGGCAGACAGCTGATCGTGGGCTGTACGCCGAAAGACTGTCTTTCCAACGCGACACTGCCGAACTGCTGAAAAAGGAATACGGCAGTTCGGCAGCTGAATATGAGTTCTTTTTAACAGGTATCACCCAAAGACGTTCACATACTTTAGCATGGAAAAGAGGCCTGATCGATGTTTTTGTCAATAAGATTTTTTTGTATGAAAACGATGAAGGTCAGCCAACAAAAATGACCCTCCTGTGCAACACACAAGAGGGTCAAATAGAAATTCCCTTATACGAACTTAATAGCGGTTCGTATAAGGGAAGCTTGGTGCGCCCGACTGGATTCGAACCAGCGGCCTTCCGGGTCGGAGCCGAACGCTCTATCCAACTGAGCTACGGACGCATAGATCCTTTCAAATAAAGGAACACTATTTATCATAACATAAGAATTTCATTTTGCAAGTGCTTTGTGCAGGTTTCTGTCGAGGAAAAATCAGAATTTCACCGATGCGGCACAAAGGCCGGCTGCGGTAAGAAAAAACGCGCTTTCGTTTTCCGAAAGCGCGTTTTGCGGAATATAAAATCATCATGCTGCGGGCGCAGTGGTGCGCTCCAGCGCTTTTGCAATGACCATGGTGAGAACTGCATTGGCTGCAAGCTCCACAACACCGCCGATCAGGGTGGACGACCAGACCGCGACACCGAAAGCCCCTTCGATCAGCTCATGACTGCACACATAAAGCAGACCAAGGAAAAGCGCGGTATTGGCAAACGATGCAGCACCGCCTGCGGCAAGGTAAACCCAAAGCGGACGTTTGCCGTCTTTATACTGCACCCGGAAGAAAAGGCCGGCGATCAACCCGACCAGAACGCGCGGAACAATGCAGATTACAGCCGTCAGGATTCCGCTCTGAGCAAGAAGAAGCTGGCCCATTGCCTGCGAGGGGGCGCTCATCAAACTGGTGATGCCAAAGGTCAGCCCAAGGATCAGACCGGCGTTTCTGCCAAGCAGTACACCGCCGATCGCAACCGGCAGAACCATAATGGTGAACGAAAGCGGGCCTGCCGGGATATAGCCAAGCGGGGTTGCGGCCAGCACGATCGTGATCGCCATCAGCAATGCGATGCGGACAAGAGATGTGGTTTTCGTGTTTTTCATAAGAGTACTCCTTTACTGCCGTTCCGCCTTACGCGGATACAGCGCAAACTGATTTATGTACTCGCCGTATGGTATACATGTTATGCAAAAATACAATTTGTATACGCCGGACGGGAACACCAAAACGATTATTTTGTGTTTTTAAGGTACAGACGATACAAGCCATCCAAAACAAGGTGTTCGTGATATTGGATCGGATGCGTACAGTGCGGAAGAACGACGGGGCACAGCTCGCCGCTTGCGATGCAGAAAGGCGATTCGCCAAGTGTGGATGCAAAGCGGTCGATCATACCGTCGATCATGGAAGCAGTGCCGAACACAACGCCGGACTGCATGCAGCTGACACTGTTTGTGCCCAGAACACCGCCGGACGGGGCACAGATGTCCACCTGCGGAAGCTGTGCGGTTCGGGCGCAAAGGGCGTCCAGCCCGATTTTCATTCCGGGTACGACGGCACCGCCGCGCAGTGTGCCTTTTTTATCAAGCACAACAAATGATGTGGCGGTATCCATGGAAATGATGATGCAGGGCAGGGGATACAGGCTCTGCGCAGCGGCGGCAATGCAGACAAGCTCGCTGCCAAGCTGGGCCGGATCGTCCATGCGGATCTGCAGGCCGGTTTTCAGCCCGGGGCCCACCGTGTAGATGCGTCCGGTATAAAGATGCGAAACCGCCTTCCGGATGCATCCGAGCAGGGCGGGAACAACGCACGACAGGATCACGCCGTCGAGATCGGATGGGGTGATCCTGTATAAGGAAAGCAGAGCGCGCAGCTGAACTGCATATTCATCCGCGCTTTTCTGCACATTGGTGTGCATGGCAGAGCAGAAATGCCGTTCGCCATTTTGATATCCGCCGATCAGAACATTAGAATTGCTGACATTGATAGTAAGAATCACGAGGACGGCTCCTTCCCGCAAAGCAGATTTCCTTATATATAGTAATATAAAGAGAACAGCGGTGCAAGGGCTAAAAGCAAAAGAATTGCACCCGATTCAAAAAACTGAAAAAAGATTCAAAAAAGGTGTTGACAATT
>JAHHSL010000002.1 GCA_020025235.1 Ruthenibacterium sp. | reverse complement strand
TGGCGAGTTCGAGCCTCGTAATCCGCTCCATAGCTGAACACCCCGAAGCCAAACGCAGGGGGACATCATAAGGAATTTAAGAAGAACAGCAGGTGTTGGAATATACCGACACCTGCTGTTCTTTTTATGTGTTTTTTAGGGTTCTATATCCGTAAGCCTCATAACCGTGAATTTTGATAATCTGAGTGTTAAGGTTATCAAAACAGAGAGAATGGTATTATACCAAAACTGAAACCCACAGGCTGATGAGCGCATCGTAAATGCCATGGGCAAAAACCAGAGATACAAGTGTACAGTTTCGGATTTTCAATCTGCAAACGCAAAATAGGACACCCAATCCAGCAGTCATAATTACCTGTATAGGGTTGCCGCTGAGTATATGAGCCAATCCAAATAACAGGGAAGATAATATAACTGCACAAGATGTTTTCTTTGTAATTCTCTTTATTTTTTCATATACAAATCCACGGAATACAAACTCCTCACCCAAGGAGATTCCCGCAATGCAGTACATGAAATTAAATGCCACTTTCCATAAATGCAGTTCTGTTTTCTCACCGACCATATCACCCAATCCCAAGAGGATCGGTATTGCTGTTAACAGGAAAGACAGACATACACCGACGAGAACTCCAACGATGATTTGTGTACCGAGTTTATCTTTATGGATTCCGTAGGCGGTAAATTTTTCTTTACCCTCAAAAATAAGGAGTACCGGAACCACCATGATTCCCCAATGGATTACAATCATGCTGATCATCCTGATGCCCATGGGCAGTTTCATGAGTATAGTTTGATTGAACGCATTAAGCCCCAAGAGGGAGAGAACTGTTCCCAAGATACACAGCAGCAAACTGCATATTTCTTTTCTTATGTTCATGCTCTTCCACGCCTATCTTATCTTATCCTATTATTCAAATACATCTAACACTAAGATTTAACGGAATCATTCACCACCGTATTCGTGACTGGAAATAAAATTATCTCGAAAAAGGAGCAGAAGGCTTGTACAATCAACAACCTTGACGGAAAAGTACAGGCTGCCCGCACAAGCCGCCCCAACATTGGTTCTTCACTCCGTCAAAGGCTGAAAGCAGCGGCACAAACAATACCTGCAAATACTAAAAAACAAGGGCATCCGCAGATCATAAGCCGCAAACAAAACTGTGTGGACAATGTTGTGATTAAAAATTTCTCCGGCTTGTTCAAACGCGACTTGCTCCTTCTTCCAAAATTTCGGTCAATGGGCATTTTCAAACCGCATTGATTGAGTCTTGGATCGCTGCAGTAATAAGCGAATCAATGCAAAGCCAAAAAGGCCTGCCGCCTGCTTTGCACAGGCAGCAAGCCCTTTTAGCTGCTTAAAAAAATTTTAACTCAAATTATTGCCTGACTTTTTGGGTCACTTCAATTTCATCATTCGGGGCGTTCTATACTGCATGTTTTTTACAGCATCAGCTCAATCTGTTTTTCCTGCACAAGTGTTTCCACAAAACAGTCCACCGCATAGGTTCGTTCCGGCAGCACCACCAGTGTACTGGTTTTTCCCTCTTTTACGGGGAATGGTGCCTTGTGCCATACACCCGGATTCAGTGCAATCACTGTTCCTTGCGGAATAAGAAACGCCTGCGCCAGCTCCGGCGCGAAACGATCTGTAAGTGCCGGCGAAACAAAGCAGACAACGTCCCCGTCCAGCGGCAGCAATACTTCCGTCGTGTAATTGTGCTGTTCGGCCTCGGTCACAATCATTTTCTGCGTGTATTCACACACAACTGCAGAATATCCTGTACACGAACCAGAGCTGACCGTTCGCACACAGTCCGGATAAAACACTGCGCTGCTGCCTATGCACGGACGCTCTGGCCTGAGCAAATCTGCGAACGAGCCGAACTGCGCAAAGCTTTCTGCTGTCAACGGTTGTACTTTCACCTTGCGCATAGCGTTACACCTCGTTTTCTGGATAACAGATTGCAAGCTTGCAGAAGAAATCCTCCAGAATCACACGCAGATCCATGTCTCGGTATACACGGATCGGCTTTGCGTTCTCCCTCGGGAAATAGAACATATCCTGTGAAATATACGGTGCCGGCAAATAATCATAGCAGAATGCCTGTTCATCCATCAGCAGCCCAGCAGCCGTCATATCGCATATGGTGAAAAACTCCTCCATCGGCCAGCCATTTGCATTTGCCAACGGCAGGAATTCCAGCAGCTGGTCGAACAGATATCTTCCGATTTTCCCGTGCGGACGCAGCTTCAGCTGCAGTTCGGCAAGGCTGACCTTCGGCAGGCCGTAAACCTGTGTGGGAACCTGCCACAGCTCCACGCCAGAACCGAACACAATGTTTGCCGCCGCAATATCATTCACCAGGTTGAATTCCCGTCCGCCTACCGGATAGGTCGCGCCGCCGTTCCAGATGACAACAATCTTTCCTGCAATGTCCGGTTCTATCAGAAGGGCGGATGCAACATTGGTCAGCGGCCCGAGCACGGCAATGTACAGTTTTTCGCTGCCGATCCTGTGTGCCTGCTCCAGAATAAAATCCACTCCCTCACTGGGCACCGGATC
The DNA here is from genome assembly GCA_020025235.1 of Ruthenibacterium sp. Lineage (GTDB taxonomy): Bacteria > Bacillota > Clostridia > Oscillospirales > Ruminococcaceae > Ruthenibacterium. Next base: position 107,432 of record JAHHSL010000002.1, on the reverse strand, counting down.
ATACCCTGCAAAAAAGCTCGGCTTTGTTGTGGGCTGCACCGCAGTTGCACCGCCATGCAGAAGCGGTATTACATCTGCAAGGCCCATTCTGTCCAAAACTCGCTGTGCCTCCTCATAGCTTGCCTGCATCGAATTTTGAATCCGCGCATGGCCAAAATGAGTTGCAATTACGCCCAGAACCTGCACGCTCGGGCTCATCAGCGTATAGGCGATTGCAAACGGATCATCCGCCTCATTTTTTGCATCGGTGTCTATAATCGTCTTTTTAACGGTATCTGCCGGCATTGTAAACGCATATTTTTTTCTAAAATCCATTGAGTTCCACTCATCCTTTCATTGCTCCAGAAGCAAGCCCTTCCACAAATCCTCGCTGTGCGAAGATATAAAGCAGAATCACCGGTACGGTAATAATAGTAAGTGCCGCGAACAGCACCGGATAATCCACACCGTGGCGTCCGATAAAGTTTGCCGCCGCCACCGGGAGTGTGCGCAATTCCGGTTTAGAAAGCAGCATATTGGCGAAATAGTATTCATTCCAGAAGCTGAGTCCCGAAAAGATCACCTGCGTCGCAATGCCGGGTTTTGCCAACGGAAGAATGATCTTGCGGAAACTTTGGAAGCGCGTGCAGCCGTCGATCATGGCCGCTTCCTCCAGCCCTTTTGGCAGCGAGATAAAAAACGAACGCATGATGAACACGCCCATAGCGATAGAGCCTGCAACATACACCAGAATCAGTCCAACGCGTGAATTATTCAACCCCAGCCCCAGCAGGACCTGAAAGGTGGGGATTCCCAGCACGCCGCCCGGAATCATAATTCCCAACAGCAAAATGGAATAAATGAGCATTCTTCCTTTGAACTCCATTCTGCCGATGACATATGCGGCACAGGAGTTCACTGGGATCATGATAGCAATGGAACACGCGGTGACCAGAATACTATTCCAGAATTTTTCACCCAGTGCGCCTTGTTTCCATGCCACAGCATAGTTCTGAAACTGCGGGTGCATTGTGAAGCCCCAAATATTGGTGTAAAATTCGGAATTATTTTTAAACGAACCCGCCACCATCCAGACAACTGGATACACGCAGACGATAAAAAACACCGAAAGAATCACCACAGCCAGAATATTCGTGATTTTTTTTCTTGTTTTCATATCCGCACCTTCAATCGTAGCTTTCTTCGTGCGTCATTGCACGGAGCTGCAAAAAACCGAATACAAACACAAACACAAACAGCAGCATACTCATTGCGCTAGCCTTGCCCATGTTGGAATACTTGAACGCAGTTGTCATGATATAAGTAAGCGAAACTTCTGTTTTGTGGAACGGTCCGCCGCCCGTCATGATGCTGACGATATCGTAGTTCGATACAAAAGCACCTGTCAGGGACATCAGCACATTCACCACGATGGTGCTGTTCAGCTGCGGTACAGTAATGGCCCAGAATCGCCGCCAGATATTGGCGCCATCCATCTCGGCAGCTTCATACAGCGTTTTCGGAATTCCCTGAAGCCCTGCTGCGTACAGAACCATGTGATAGCCCGTCCATTTCCAGATATCCACCCAGACGACACTTAACAGTGCATATTTCGGGTCGCTCAGCCAGCCAACGATCCAAGAGTCCAGACCCAGTGCGGAAAGCATTTTATTCAGCAAGCCGAATGTAGGGTTATAGATCCACACCCAAAGAATACCGATGACTACATACGACATCATCACCGGCATATAAATGCCCGTGCGGAACAGGGTTGTTCCAGGTGTTTTGCGCACCAACAGCAATGCCAACCCCAGCGCCAGAACATTCTTGACAATCGTTACCAGAACGGCATAAACCGCTGTGTTTTTCATGGCCAGCCAGAATACATCGTCCTCGATCACAAACCTATAGTTCTCAAGGCCAGTCCATGTCATTTCGCCATATCCGTCCCATTTGTGAAAGCTTGTATACGCACCCGTAAAGAACGGGAGCAGAACAAAAACAATAAAAAGTATCAAGGCCGGCAAACACATCAGGTAAGGAAAGGCCTTGTCCTTAATCCTCTCTGATTTTTTCATCTTCATTCCTCCCATGCAGCAGTCGTTCTTTTTCGGTTTTTCCGGACCCTGATACCTTGCTGTTACTTCATAAACTGCTTCAGATCCGGAATATGATCCGGCGTAATGTCTTCAAGCTGTTCTTCGGTGAATGTATTCCACCAGTCATAACGGTAATCCTGCTCTTTCACAACGGTGTCATAGGCTCCCTGCACAAGCTCTGTTGCCTCCTGTGAAGTGAGCGTACCGCTGATGACAGCCGGTATTGCCTGACAGAACGCATCGTTGACCTCTGCCGGCCACAGCCAGTCCAGATAAATCCGGGTGTTGGGCATGATCAATTCGTTGAGCGCATCGTTGATTTCCGAATGGCCCGGTTCCACATCTTTCATGATGCGGAACTTCGTCGGTCCTGCACAGTTCAGAAGCTTATCCGCGTTTTCCGGTCGCGTCAGGAATTCGATTAGACGCATTGCGTTATCCAATCTGGAATCTTCAATAAATGCCGGAATGAACAGCGCGCCGTCACCCACAGCAAACGCATGTTCGGAACGTACGCCCTTTTTCATCAGCGGATATTCCATAACGCCGATGTTCAGTTCGGGGTTAGCATTGTGGATATATGCAATATATGCATCCAACGTAAACAGCATAGCAACCTTTTCCTGTGCAAACGCCGCAACCATGCCGTCGCTGTTGGTATCGAAGCTGTCGGTCTCCATCACACCTTCGTCAAACAGCATCTTGATGTATTCAAAGCCATCGCGCTCAGGCTGACCATCGAATTTCTTTTTGCCTGTCAGAAATTCTTCCACATTTTCAACCGATTTATTTCCTGTCGCCTGCGCATAGGTATCAAAATACATCATCGGCCATGCCCATGCATCCTTGCCATGAATCATCATCGGCGTAATGCCCTTTTTTTCTTTGATGACCTTTGCGATTTCCACAATCTCATCGAAGGTTTTCGGGACTTCCAGATTCAGTTCCTCAAACAGATCCTTGTTATACAGCATGCAGGTGCATCCGCCGTCTGCCAAAGGGAGTACCCACAGTCTATCGCCCATTACAGAACTATCCAGCACACCGTCCTCATAACGGTCAGTCAGATCAGCAGCAAGATCCGTCATATCCATGATCATGCCGCCAGGGCCAAGCGGTGACTGCACGAGCCCAACACCCGTGACGCCCACATCCACCGGCTCCTGCGCGATTTTTGCCTGTGTCAGAATCTGAGGATATTCGTCCCATGTACCCTGATAGCGTGCCTCCACTTTAAGGCCGGATTCTTTTTCAAACGCAGCCAGAACTTCTGCCCACGCCTGTTCCTGCTCCGGTGTGGAAAGCACCGAGTTCAGCAGATAAACGGTATTCGGATCAGCTTCACCGGTTGTTTTGACCGGCTCATCCGATCCGGGGTTCTTTGTCTGACAGCCTGCCAGTGAAAATATCATAACCGTTGCCAACAAAATGGAAATCCAGCGTTTCATAATCTTTCCTCCTTTTTAATCTTAGTCACGGCGCGTAAATGACCTGTGACACAAACACGACTCCTATCAGGAATGTAAGCATTCCTCCTGCTAGCAGCGCCGCGGCACGGCGCGAACAGCCTTTGTATTCCCCGATTGCTATGCCCCAGAAATATGACCACACGTTGCTGGTTGTCGTAAGAGGCCATGCAACCGCAAGGCTTAAAACCGGTGCTGCAATCATATGTGTGATATTTCCTCCAAAATGTCCGCACGCAGCCCACATCGAAAGCCCGATAACACGTGCGCCCGGTCTGAACACCGTGTTCAGCTGTCTGCTGCGAGCAAGACGAATTCCGGAAAAGACAAGCGTACCGATCAATGCGCCCAAGCACAGCAATCCGCATGCCAGAAGCGGCGGAAGCCCGTCCGGATTTGTCACTGAACGCATTCCTAAACTCATTGAAACAGGATATCCGAATCCTAAAACTGTATTGAGCGCAAAGAGATAACAGATTTTTCGGCCTGTCTTTTTTTTCGGTGCAGTCTGATGATTTGTTTTGCTTTTATCCTTATCCCGTACAACGCCGGAAAACTGACACAGCATGGTTGCCGACAGAAAGATTACCGCGCAGCATACCAGATGCCAGCTGGTGATGTGATTCGGCAGGCCAGAGAGAAGCATCGGAATAAAAGTTCCCGTAAAAATCTGCAGCGTAGATGTAACAGAAACTGAAAGAATGATTCCGATTTGACTCATGATAATCATGGAAAGCTGCATTGAAATTCCAAACAGCGCACCACCCGTAAGCATCACCCAAATCAGTTGCGGACGGGCAGAAAGCGCATTTTCGATTCCTTCCGGCACAAACACTCCGCGAAAGATCCACATGACGCCCCATACAAGTGCATTTGAAAAAACATAAAGCCAGATCATAAAGGACGCAAGTGGATATCCACATGTTTTTTTAACGGTCTGGAACCACGAGCCCCACAAAAAAGCTGTAATCAACTCAATTCCAATGGCCGTACTTTGTGAAATTGCCAGCATGATTTATTCCCTTTCTCGAACCGCTGCCGATTGCCTGAGCAGCTGTTCTGCCCCCAATACCTCCCCTTTTTCAGGGATGCTGTCTGAAGCTCCCTTTTTGCTGACGGCAAGGCCACCTGCCGCACCTGCACATGAAAGTGCCTGCTGTGCCGAAATGCCCTGTGCAATTCCGGCCAGAAAATATCCGCAGAACGTATCTCCTGCCGCCGTAGTATCCACTACTGGGACCTCACAGGCCCTACAGTAAAAACGGTCATTCCCCTTCTGATAATAGGCTCCCCGGCTGCCCACAGTGAACACAATCGCGGCATCATATCTGCGCGCCATTGCATCCAGGATGTCTTCATCCGCAGTGCTCTGCGTGCCGGAAAGTACCTGGCCCTCTGTTTCATTGATCAGAAAATAATCTACAAGCGAAAGCGGATAATCCATCATTTCCGGCGTAACAGGGGAGGCATTGAACGCCACAAGCATTCCTTTTTTCTTCGCCGCCTGCATCGCATACGCTGTATTTGAGGTTTCGTTCTGCAGCAAAAGCAGATCTCCGCTGCCAAATGACTCCAGTGCGCAGTCGATATCCCCTTGTGTGATCGTGCGATTTGCACCACCGTATACAATAATACTGTTCTGCCCCTGCGCGTTCACTTGAATGATGGCGTGTCCTGTCGGGATTTCACTTGTACGAATCAAGGAAACATCTACGCCGGATTTTTCCAGCTTTTCTTTCAATGCCATCCCGTCCGGCCCAATGGCTCCAGCGTGAAACACCCGTGCACCGGCCTTTGCCAGCGCAATCGATTGATTCAGCCCCTTTCCACCGCAGTACGAAGCGAAATTTTCGGCAAGGATCGTTTTTCCGGCAGTTACAAATTCAGCTACATCGTATACCTTATCAAGATTCAGCGAGCCAATATTCAGTATCCTCATCAACATCAATCCTTTCCGTATTCTTCCACACTTTCACGAATAACCAGCTTGGGTTCAAAGATATCACGGCGCTGCTCGGGAGGAATCTCCCTGCCTTCGATCTGCCGCAGCAGGAACGAAACTGCGCGCCGCCCCATTTGGGCAATGGGCTGTTCCACTGTTGTCAGTGCTGGATGAATGATCTCGCTGAGAAAGCTGTTGTCAAACCCGATAATGGAAATATCATCCGGAACACTCAGCCCTGCAATGGCAATTTCTCGGTAAAGCCCCAACGCCATTAAATCGTTAAAACAGAACACAGCACTTGCGCGCTGATTGAGAAAATATCGCAGCGCTTCTTCGCCGCCGCTCGCGGTATAATTTCCCTCGAATACAAGCGAGCGGTCATACGGCAACCCCGATTCCTCCAATGCGAAGCGGTATCCTGTCAGCCGTTCATTGCTGCTCTGCAAACTGCGCGGCCCAGTGTATGCACCGATGCGCGTGTGCCCCAGCCGGATCAGATGCTTTGCTGCAAGATATCCACCTTTGAAATGATCCAACAGCACCGCGCATGCGTCACTGTTGTCAATCTGGCGGTCAATCATAACAAGCGGCAGCGAAAGTTCCTTGACAACGCGCAGCAGTCTCAGTTCATCCTCCTGAGTCTGTGAACTGGAACGCGCAAAAATGATACCGTCCACCTGCCTGTCTGCAAACATCCTGATATAACAGATATCCCGTTTTGAATCATTGTTGGAATTTCCGTAAATCACCCCGTATCCCTCGCGCTGTGCCGCGAGTTCCACCTCTTTGGAAAGCTCGGCAAAAAACGCATTGCTATTATCAGGAATAATCAGTCCGATTACATGGGAGTGCTTGGTGATCATACTGACCGCCAGCTGGTTAGGGCGGTATTTTAATTCTTCCGCCGTTTTCCACACCTTGATTCTGGTTTTTTCAGGAATACTGACAGGCTTATTGTTCAGCACCATCGAGACTGTTGTTATGGAATATCCGGCCTTTTCCGCGACATCACGGATCGTTACACGTTTCATACCGACCCTCCATTCCGCATGATCTAAGCCGTTAAACTGTTTTTGTTCTTTCTGCCATTATTATAGCACCTTGTATACTTAATGAACAGTTTTTATTTCATTTGTAAACAATTATTATATGTATCAACAAAAGAATTGTGCTTTTTTGATATTTCATATAGGATAGCCTTCATAATCGCTAAAAAAGATCCCACGTTTTCAGTTATAATGATTGCTATTTTACTAAACATTTTGAATATTTTGCCTTTTTATACCATCTATACTAGCTTTTTCTTTTTTTCTATCGCTTATTTTTACTCGAATGGCCTGTTTCAGAAGAAATTTTCTATTTTCACGACTGTTTTTCTATAAAAGCGTTTTACTTCTTTTTATGCTCTGCACATGCCCAAATCCTGCTTTGAGGCATCTGTTGCCCATATCTGCGGCCAAGTTCTGATAGATTTTTCGTGCATCAAATTCCATTCCGCTTTGTATAGTGCACGGCAACGGCGGTTCAGAACCGTGAAATCGCAAAACCAGATGCATGCCAGATACCGCTGTCAGGTTTCCCGGCGTAGCCGAGTACATCCTTACACTAAAGTTAAGCGAACAAAAACACGCCGAAACAAGACATTGAATCGGCCCCAAAAGTCAGGCAATATTGTGAATTAGAAACTGTTTCAGCAGTCGAAAGGGATTACCGTCTATGCAAAACGGTCAGGGCGCAGTGCACCCTTATGCCGCAGCATGAAAAAAGCGCCGCAGACAAATGTCTGCGGCGCTTTTGCATAAAGCATGGAAGCTTATTTCTTGATCTTATTGAACACTTCGTTCAGACGGATCAGCAGCTTCATATTGCCTTCCTCGTTGGATTCACCGTTCTTGCCGATCATCTGGCCCGCCTTCTTGGCAAGCTCCAGCACCGTCATGTGCTTCATCATGCCGAGCATGCTTCTCTTGAGCTTCATGCCGATATTCATCGAAACAAACTGCACCAGCGCGTCGCCTGCGTCCTTGCTTGCAATGATATCGCCGATCTTATCGTATACCGAGAAGCAGCCCTCATTCACGATGAGTTCGGTCACTTCATCCTCCTGGCTGCCGGAAAGCTCAAACCAGTTCTTTGCACCCTCCGAATCATCCTCGTCCGGGTCGACATAGGTGTATGCCGGATTTGCCTGTGCAACCTTTTCCAGCGTCATGGAATCGGAGTATTCGCCGGCCTTTGCGCCGATGAACGTAAAGCCTTCACCCATGGGCACATGCTCGAACACGAACACACGGCTGCCCTCCTGCTCTGCGAACACGCGGCCGTTCACCGTCAGCGTGACCTTCGGCAGGTTGGAATAGACCTTTACGGTCGTCTCGTCGCCCACGCGCTGTGCGTAGCGGCGGCTGCACAGGTGCACGAACTTTTCATCGCTCCAGTATGCTTTATACAGGTAGAACGAATCCTTGCGCACCTTGCGGTCGATCGTCATAAGGCCCTTGTTGTTGCGGCCCTTCACATCGCCCTCGTCGCGAGAATCGCAGCCGAAGTCGAACATGTTCCACAGGTGCGTTGCCCACAGCCACGGACGGTCTTCGATCATGCGCAGCATATGCTCGTGGTACACCGCCTGATATTCCTCGGTGTAATCCTTGCACTTGGGCTCATCGCTGTGGAAGCTGATGATGCCCTCTGCACCGTATTCGGAAATGCCGATCGCGCGGTCGGGATACTGTGCGTGGAAGTTATCGAACCATTTTTCGTTGTCCTCCAGCTTGCCCATATACCAGCCGAAATAGTGGTTGTAGCTTACGACATCCGTGATCTGGTTCAAATCGCTCGACATCGGCAGCATGGAAACAGCAGCCATGGTCGTAAGGCGGGTCGGGTCCAGCTCTTTGACAAGCTTGTTCAGATCCTGATGATTTTCCGTCATGCCCGGGCGCTTGCCTGCAATCGTGATTTCATTGGAAAGACCCCAGAAGCAGATCGACGGGTGATTGTAGTTCTGCACGATCAGCTCGGTCATCTGGCTGCGGCAGTTTTCATGTGCGGCGGGGTCTTCGCTCATCACGGAGATGAACGGGATCTCTGCCCACACGACAAGGCCTGCGCGGTCGCATGCATCATAGAAATACTGATTGTGCTGATAGTGTGCAAGGCGCACCGTATTGGCGCCCACCTCGCGGATCAGCGCCACATCCTCTTCATGCTGGGCGCGGGTCAGCGCATTGCCGACGCCCAGGCGGTCCTGATGACGCGATACGCCGCGCAGCGGGGTCAGCCTGCCATTCAGGAAGAAGCCCTTTGCCGGATCGACATAATAGGTGCGGATGCCCAGATTGCCGCATACTTCGTCGATCGGCTCATTGTGCACCATAAGAAGCGCCTGCACCTCGTACAGATACGGGTCTTCCACGCCCTGCCACAGGTGCGGGTTTTCCAGACGGATCTCTGCGTGGACCGCCTTTGCTGCCGGACGGACTGCATCTGCAACCGGCTTGCCCTGTGCATCGCGGATCACAAATTCAACGCTCTGGTTTTCCTGCGGATTGGTGATGTAGGCGTCCAGACTGATCACAGCAGCGCCGTCCTCCTTCACGTCGGAGGAGAACATCAGACCCTTGCCGCCGAAATAATCCAGATCGAAGCGGGAATCATCAGCGGTGATGAGCTTCACGCCGCGGTACAGTCCGCCGTAGAACGTGAAATCCGCCGTCTGCGGATAAACGTCGGTGCGTGGGCTGTTATCGACCCAAATGGCCAGCAGGTTTTCGCCGTCCTTCAGGTCTGCCGTAATATCGGCACGGAATGCGGAATAGCCGCCCTTGTGCAGTTCTTTTTCCACGCCGTTGATCACGATTTTGCCGCAGCTGCTCGCTGCCTCGACCTCAACATAGACGTTTTTGCCCTCGGGTCTGCAGATCTTCTTCATGTAGCAGCACGGGCCGCACCAGTAGTCCGAACCGCCGTCCTGTCCGTCCAATGCATTCCATGTGTGGGGCAGATCGACGGGAACTGCCTCGGACGGGATCTCTGCAGGCACGTTCGCGCAGTTTTTTACGAATGCCCAGCCCTGATTGATCTCTTCGATGTGTTTCATCGGAATCATCCTTTCCTGATCTATTGGTTCCGCCCTTGTGGACGGAACAACCGCCGCAAAACGGTTTTTTTATCCTCCGCGGCTCCAATCCCGCCCGGACAGCAGAAACGATGCCGTCCGCTATCCCGATGCGGATCTGGATACCTTATTTTGAATTATATCATAAAGGCCGGAAGTTCCGTTAGGAAAATTCCATTGACATTTGCACTATTTTTGTGTAATATTCAAATAACAAAAAAATAATACAGGAGATGTATCGCTTGCGTGATTCTTTGCTTTCCTTTATCCGGGATATCATCGCTGCCGCGCTCGGCGTTGAAATGCATCATCTTGTCCCACCCTATCCGGACGAAAGTCTGCTGGATTACCGGCTGTCACTCATTTTGAAATCGGATTTTGATTATCACGATCTGTTCAATGCCGCCGCACTTTCGGAAATGGAAGCGGACACGATCTGCTTTGTGCATAACACGCTGAAACTTCATTATGTGCTGTTTCCGATGCCGGATGCCCCGTGCGGTGAATTTCTGATGTTCGGTCCCTTTTTGTATGAGACACCCTCCGGTGATTTTCTTGACCGCATCCTTGCCAAAAATCACATTGACAAAAGCGACGCCGCCGCACTGCAGATTTTTTACAGCACCGTGCCGGTCGTGCCGGAGCCGACCATGACGGCTGCCGCCCATGCAGTTTCCCGCGTGCTGTACGATCACCCCGCCCGCATCACCTATCGAAATCTGGATTCCGTTGTTTCCGTCACGGAACAGCCTGACGAAAGCCTGCGCTTTTCTATGGAGCTTCTGGAACAGCGGTACCGCAATGAAAATGCGCTGCTCAATGCCATTTCGCACGGTGATTATGACGCGGCCGTGCGGCATCTGCGCCATTTTGCCAGCTTTACGCTGATGCCGCGCACCGATGACGTTCTGCGCGATCACAAAAACATGCTGATCGTCTTGAACACGCTGATGCGCAAGGCAACCGAGCAGGGCGGCGTGCATCCGGTCTATCTGGATCGGCTTTCCGGTGCGTTTGCCGTCAAAATCGAACAGACGGCAGACCCGGTTTCAGCCAAATGCCTTGCGCTTGACATGCTGCGGCGCTACTGCCATCTGGTGCAGAACAATTCACACCGCGGATATTCCCTTGCGGTGCAGCGCACCCTGAACTACATCAATCTGCATCTGTCCGACGATCTTTCGCTTGCCGATATCGCGGATGCCCTTGGCTTCAATGCGGCGTATCTTTCGGCACAGTTCAGCCGGGAATACGGAGAAACTCTGACGAATTACGTTCACACGCTGCGCCTGCAGACCGCCTGCCGTCTGTTGGATGAGACGGATCTTTCGGTTTCGGAGGTCGCTGCGCGGGTCGGAATTGTCGACGCCGCCTATTTTTCCCGTCTGTTCCGCAAAAAATACGGGATTTCTCCCCATCATTACCGAACCCGTGCATCGGAAATGCGCCAGCAGAAATAAAAGCCGTCCGCTTTCCGTTCATGATACACTCTATTGCAATAAGAAAGGATGATTGTTATGACATTTACCTTATCGGAAAACCAGATCGTATGCAAAGAGGGCGAAACCGTTCTTGCAGAAGTGCGCTTTCCCGCCTGCGGCGACGGCGTTGTTGACATCAACCGCACTTTCGTGGATGAATCGCTGCGCGGTCAGGGTACCGCCGGCCAGATGATGGAGCGTGTGGCGGCTTCGCTGCGTGAAACGAACCGCAAGGCCGTTGCATCCTGCAGCTATGCCCAGAAATGGTTTGAAAAGCATCCGGAATATTCTGATCTTACAGCGGAATAAGCTTCCGCGCAAATCTTTTATCCTGAACCCTATTGCGCCGGAACGGATTTTATCCGTGCGACCTCTCTTTTCCTATACGGATATCGCCGCACCGGACAATTGCCGGCTGCACAAAAAAAGACCCTGCATCCAAGGATGCAGGGTCTTTTTATAAACAGAACTTAAACCAGTTCGATGATCGCCATTTCAGCGGCGTCACCACGGCGTACACCTGTCTTGATAATGCGGGTGTAACCACCGTCGCGGTCAGCGTACTTCGGTCCGATCTCGTCGATAACCTTTTTCGCTACGCTCTCCTTCGTGATATAGCTGAATACCTGACGCTTTGCGTGCAGATCTTCGCGCTTACCGAGGGTCACCATTTTCTCCGCCATTGCGCGTACTTCCTTTGCGCGGGTAACGGTGGTTTCAATCTTACCATTTTCAAACAGGTAAGTCACCATTGCGCGGAGCATCGCCTTGCGGTGATCACTGGCTCTGCCAAGTTTTCTTGTACCGGCCATCCCATTTCACTCCTTTACAGTTTACTCGTCGTCTTTTGTAAGAGAGAAGCCGAGAGAATCCAGCTTCGCAATAACTTCCTCAAGGCTCTTGCGGCCGAGGTTGCGCACCTTCATCATCTCTTCTTCGGTTTTGTTTGTCAGGTCTTCAACAGTGTTGATGCCCGCACGCTTCAGGCAGTTGAAGGAACGAACCGACAGATCCAGTTCTTCGATCGTCATTTCCAGAGCCTTTTCCTTGCCCTTATCGTCCTTTTCTACCATGATTTCAGCGTCCATCGCTTCCTGCGAAAGCGTGACGAACAGGTTCAGATGTTCGGTCATGATACGCGCTGCAAGGCTGACAGCCTCCTGCGCATTGATCGTGCCGTCCGTCCAAACGTCCAGCGTCAGCTTGTCATAGTCCGTGATCTGGCCCACACGGGTGTTTTCCACTGTGTAATTGACCTTGAGTACAGGGGTATAGATGCTGTCGACCGGCAAAGCGTTCAAGGACGCCTGCTCCGCAGCCTGCTTATTGCGTTCTGCCGGAACGTAACCGCGTCCCTTATCGAAGACAAGCTCCATAACGAGCTTTGCGCCTTCGGACAGAGTAGCAATGTGCCAATCGGGATTCAGGATCTCGATTTCAGCATCCTGCTGGATGCTGCCGGCAGTAACCTCGCCCTCGCCGCTCGCCTCAATGCGGACAGTCTTCGGGGTGTCGGTATACAGCTTTGCGGTGATGCCTTTGACATTCAAAACGATCTCGGTGACGTCTTCTTTAACGCCTTCAATCGTCGAAAACTCATGAACGACCCCGTCGATTTTAATGCTGGTGACTGCAACACCCGGCAGGCTGGAAAGCAGCACGCGGCGCAGGCTGTTGCCCAAGGTTGTGCCGAAACCGCGTTCCAGCGGTTCCACAACAAACTGGCTGTAACGGCCGTCCGGGGAAAGGCTGGTAGTTTCGATCTTGGGTCTTTCAATCTCCATCATTCTAAAACCCTCCTTAGTACAGGCAGGCGGCATGCCGCCTGCCAAATAGTTCGCATACGGTGATGAGGAACACGGGGATTATTTAGAGTACAACTCGACGATGAGATGCTCTTCGACTTCGTAGTCGATATCGTCACGCTGCGGCAGAGCGATGACAGTGCCCTTCAGGGTGTTGTCTTCGCGGGTCAGCCACTTGGGCAGAGTAACGATCGGAGCATCCTCACCCAGCAGACCCTTGAACTTGACAGAAGCGCGGCTTTTTTCGCAAACTTCGATCACGTCGCCGGCCTTCACCAGATAGGAGGGGATGTCAACGCGCTTGCCGTTCACGGTGAAATGACCGTGAGTGGTCAGCTGACGAGCCTCGCGGCGGGTCTTGGCAAAGCCAAGGCGGAACACCACGTTGTCCAGACGGCGTTCAACCATGCTCAGCAGGTTGTCACCGGTCTTGCCGGGCATACGGGATGCTTTTTCATAATAGTTGCTGAACTGCTTCTCCATGATGCCGTAGATGAACTTGACTTTCTGTTTCTCGTTCAGCTGCAGGGCATACTCAGACTGCTTTTTGCGCATCTGACCCTTCGGATTGCGGTTCGTATTTTTTTTGGCATAGCCCATGACCGCAGGAGAAAGGTTCAGCGTTTTGCAACGCTTTGCGATGGGCTGCATATTTCTTGCCATGTGTCAAAACCTCCTTCTATGATCAGATGCGGCGGCGCTTCGGCGGGCGGCAGCCATTGTGCGGGATCGGGGTGACGTCCTTGATCATGGTGACGTCCAGACCGGTAGCCTGCAGTGCGCGGATCGCAGCTTCACGGCCGGAACCCGGGCCCTTAACATAAACTTCTACCGATTTCATGCCGTGCTCCATAGCTGCGCGTGCAGCTGCCTCGGCAGCAGTCTGTGCAGCAAACGGAGTGCTTCTGCGGCCACCGCGGAAGCCCTGACCGCCGGCGCTGGACGCAGCGACAGCGTTACCCTGCATATCGGTAATTGTAACAATCGTGTTATTGAATGTGCTCTGGATATGTGCGCAGCCACGTTCAATATTTTTGCGCTCGCGGCGTTTGCCACGCACAGCGGCGCCCTTTTTTGCAGCGGCTTTTGTTGCCATCTAACTGTCCTCCTTATGGATTACTTCTTCTTGTTGGCTACCGTGCGCTTCGGACCCTTACGGGTACGTGCGTTCGTCTTGGAACGCTGGCCACGCACAGGCAGACCCTTGCGATGACGCGTGCCACGATAGCACTGAATTTCTACCAGACGTTTGATGTCAAGCGCGGTGTTGCGGCGCAGGTCACCCTCAACGATGAAATGCTGATCGATATAATCACGAATCAATGCTTCCTCGTCCTGGGTCAGGTCCTTCACTCGGGTATCGGGATTGATCTTCGTAGCGGCGAGGATCTCGTCCGCAGCACTGCGGCCAATGCCGTAGATATAAGTGAGGCCAATTTCGACTCGCTTTTCTTTGGGCAAGTCAACTCCGGCGATACGTGCCATGGTTTTAGCACCTCCTGATTTATTTATCCCCTTGGTGAATCATGCCGCGATAAGCCCGGCGGGATAAGGACGTTCTTATGCGGCTGGAATGCTGTTAAATCTTAACCCTGACGCTGTTTGTGCTTCGGGTTTTCGCAAATCACCATGACGCGGCCTTTGCGCTTGATGACTTTGCACTTTTCGCAAATAGGTTTTACGGAAGGTTTCACCTTCATATTTGGTACCTCCTTCAAGCTGCGCTCAAATTATTTCGAGCGCCATGTGATGCGGCCCTTCGTCAAATCGTAGGGGCTCATCTCCAATGTGACTTTGTCTCCCGGCAGGATGCGAATGAAGTTCATACGCAGCTTGCCGGAAATGTGTGCCAGCAGGCGGTGCCCGCCCTGAATCTCCACGAGAAACATCGCATTGGGCATGGCCTCTACCACGACACCTTCTACTTCGATGACGTCTTCTTTGGACAAGCTTCTACACCCTCCTTGGCTGTGTGAGGATGACCGGCCCATTCGACGTGATGGCGATCGTGTTCTCAAAATGAGCAGCGAGGCCGCCGTCAACGGTCTTGGTCGTCCATCCGTCCGACATGGTTTTTACGACGTGGCTTTTTTCGGTTACCATCGGTTCAATGGCAATCACCATTCCGTTCACAAGACGCGGCCCGCGCCCTGCTTTGCCGAAGTTCGGCACTTCGGGGTCTTCGTGCAGGTCTCGGCCTACGCCGTGCCCCACAAAAGTCCTAACGACGGAAAATCCCGCGTCTTCCACGTACTGCTGCACCGCCGCGCCGATGTCCCCCACGCGGTTTCCCGGCACCGCAGCAGCAATGCCGCGGCGAAGGGATTCCTCTGTGACGTCCATAAGACGCTGCGCCGTATCAGAAACTTTTCCACATGCGAATGTCGCTGCGTTGTCCCCGTTCCAGCCATGAATGGCGGCGCCTGTGTCAATACTGACGATATCGCCCTCGTGCAGCACGATCCCGTGAGACGGAATGCCGTGGATCACGACATCGTTCACGGAAATGCATGCACTGCCGGGGAAACCGCCCAGCCCTTTAAAGTTGGGTCGTGCCCCCTGACTGACGATATAATCATAAATGATTTTATCGATTTGGGCTGTCGTGACGCCCGGTTTGACGGCTTCGCCGCCGATCCGGAGCGCTTGTGCAGAGATCTCGCAGGCCCGTTTCATGGCCTCGATCTCTTTTGCTGTTTTAATAAGGATCACAGCCTGACCCCCAGTTTCTCGAACAGAACCTTCGTGGTCTCGGCAACACCTTCAACGCCTTCGACAACAACCAGCTTTCCGCGTTCCCGATAGAAATCCACCAGCGGCTCGGTGAGCTCGTGGTAAACCTTGAGACGCTCCAGAATGGTCTCCGGCTGATCGTCCTTGCGGGTGATCAGCGCGCCGCCGCAGCGATCGCAGATATCGGGGTTAGCAGACGGCTTTGCCGTCGTATGGTAGCTTGCCCCGCAGGCCGAACACACTCTGCGTCCGGAAAGACGCTCGATGATGCATTCGTCCGCGACCTCGATGTCCACGACCTTGTCGATGTCGATGCCCATTGCTTCCAGGGCCTCGGCCTGTGCCACGGTACGGGGTACACCGTCCAGGATGAAACCGTTTTTGCAGTCATCCTGTGCCAGTCGTTCTTTGATGATACCGATGATCACGTCGTCGGGGACAAGCGCGCCGGAATCGATATAGGACTTTGCTTTCATGCCCATTTCCGTTCCGTTTTTCATCGCTTCACGAAGAATGTTACCGGTGCTCACGGCAGGGATTCCAAGCTTATCGCAGATGACCTCCGCCTGTGTACCTTTGCCGGCGCCGGGCGCGCCCAAAAGGATCAGTTTCATATTAACCTTCCCCCTTCAACGTTACTGAGCTCACTCAAGGAAGCCCTTGTGGTGACGCATCAGCATATAGGATTCGAGACTGCGCGACGTATCCAGCGCAACGCCGACGACGATCAGCAGGCTTGTGCCGCCCAGGGAGATGTTGACCCCCGTGACCGCGCCGAGCACGATCGGCAGGACCGCCACAACGCCCAGGAAAAGAGCGCCGATGAACGTGATCTTGCCAAGCACCTTGGAAATAAAATCGCTTGTCGGCTTACCGGGACGGTAGCCGGGAACGGTGCCGCTGTTTGTGCGCAGGTTGTTGGCGATTTCAACAGGATTGTACTGCATCGCCACATAGAAATAGTTGAACGCAATGATGAGCAGCAAGTAGATCACTGCATAGACCCAGCCGGTCGTGCGGAACACGCCAAGGAATCTGGATGCGAACGGGTGATCCGCCGGATTGTACAGATTCGGGAAGAATCCGCCGATCGTTCCGGGGATCGAAGCCAGTGCGCTGGCGAAGATGATCGGCATAACACCGCTCATGTTCACCTTAATGGGGATGTGCGTGTTCTGACCGCCGTACATCTTGCGGCCGACGACGCGTTTTGCGTACATGACCGGGATGCGGCGTTCTGCAGCGTTGAGGATTACAACAAACACAACAACTGCAATCGCAAGCACAACGAACAGCGGAATCAGGAAGTAATACTTCACTTCGCCGCCCGCGGCAAGGCCGAGCCACGTTTTTACCGTGGTGAAGATGCTGGTCCAGCGGGAGATGATGCCCGCAAAAATCAGGATCGAAATGCCGTTGCCGATGCCCTTCACGTCGATCTGCTCACCCAGCCACTGAATGAGCATGGAGCCTGCGGTGAACGCAAGCACCACAACGATCGCGGAAAAGATCTGTGCGAACATGGGTGCGCTGTGGCCGTACACGAGGGCGTTCTGGCCGCGGAGCAGGAAGTAGTATCCGATGCCCAGCGCCAGTGCAATGCCCGCGCCGACGTAACGCGTGATGCGTGTGATCTTTTTGCGTCCATCCTCACCCTCTTTTGCAAGACGCTCCAGCGACGGGATCGCCACTGTAAGCAGCTGGATGATGATAGATGCGTTGATATACGGGGTAACGCTCAGTGCGAACAGTGTTGCACGCGAGAACGAACCACCGGTGAGCATGTCGATATAACCGAGCATGCTGCCGCTCTGACCTGCGATCCAGCCCTGCAGCGCCGCAGGGGCGATGAAGGGCACAGGGATTGCACAGCCGAGGCGGAAGATGACGATGACAAAAAGTGTATAAAGCAACCGTTTCCGCAGATCCTCGATCTTCCAAGCATTGCGAAATGTCTCAAACACCTTAGATCACCTCAGCCTTCCCGCCTGCCTTTTCAATTTTCTCCTTAGCGGAAGCGGAATAAGCATTCACTTTAACGTTGAGCGCTTTGTCCAGCGTGCCGTTACCGAGAACCTTGACGCCGTCCAGCGTCTTTTTGATGAGACCCTTTTCAATCAGGGCGTTTGCGTCCACCGTGCTGCCTGCCTCGAACTTATCGAGGTCGCTCACATTGATGGTTGCATAAGTTGTGGCAAAAATGTTCTTGAAGCCGCGCTTAGGCAGACGACGCTGCAGAGGCATCTGGCCGCCTTCAAAACCAGCTTTCTTTACGCCGGAACGCGCCTTCTGGCCCTTGTGGCCGTAGCCTGCCGTCTTGCCGTTGCCGGAACCTGCGCCGCGGCCCTTGCGCTTTGCAGCTTTATTCGCGCCGTCGGCGGGCTTTAATTCATGAAGCATCATATTGCGTGCACCTCCTTGCTATTACGCTTTGGTAACCTCTACCATGTGAGAGATTCTGTTGATTTTGCCGTTTGTTGCGGCATTGTCGGGCTGCGTCGTAACGTCGCCCGCCTTCTTCAGGCCCAGAGCCTTGGCGGTTGCGATCTGTTTTTCGGTGCGTCCGATCAGGCTCTTCGTGAGCTTAATGGTGAGCTTGCCAGTCGTCTTAGCAGCTTTCTTCGCCGGTGCCTTCTTTGCAGCGGCAGCTTTCTTAGCAGGAGCTTTTTTCTTCTCTACGACTTCTTCAGTCGCAACGATTTTCTCTTCAGCCATGGATCACTGCCTCCTTAACCCAGAATTTCTTTCACGGTCTTGCCGCGCTTTGCAGCGACAGCTTCTGCGCTCTGCAGACTGCACAGACCGTTGATCGTGGCGGTGACCACGTTGCAGGGATTGTTGGTGCGCTGGCACTTTGTACGGATGTCCTGAATGCCTGCGAGCTCGAGAACGGCACGAACTGCGCCGCCTGCGATAACGCCGGTACCTTCGGGAGCCGGACGGAGCAGCACGCGGCCTGCGCCGAACACGCCGACCGTCTCATGGGGGATCGAGGTGCCTTTCATG
Source organism: Ruthenibacterium sp. (assembly GCA_020025235.1). Lineage (GTDB taxonomy): Bacteria > Bacillota > Clostridia > Oscillospirales > Ruminococcaceae > Ruthenibacterium. The sequence goes on along the minus strand of JAHHSL010000002.1, from coordinate 88,798 downwards.
TTGATGCGGTGCAGGTTCTTCTTTGCAGCCTCGCAGCCCTTACGGATTGCTTCGGGAACTTCGGAAGCTTTGCCCATACCGAAACCAACGATGCCGTTGCCGTTACCGACGACAACCAGAGCGGAAAACTTCATTACGCGGCCGCCCTTAACAGTCTTGGATACACGGTTGATGGCAACAACCTTCTCTTGTAAATCCAAAGTGGATGCGTCAATCATTTCCATTTGTATCCTCCTTACAGCTCGAGGCCGCCCTCACGGGCACCCTCAGCCAAAGCCTTGACGCGGCCATGATACACAAAGCCGCCGCGGTCGTAAACCGCCTTCGTGATGCCCTTGTCGGCAGCACGCTTTGCGATGGTCATACCGACCTTCTTTGCAGCTTCGATGTTGCCGCCGAAGCCTTCAAAATCTTTATCCATGGTGGATGCTGCTGCCAGCGTTACGCCGGCAACGTCATCGATGAGCTGCGCATAAATATGTTTGGAGGAGCGGAACACATCGAGACGCGGGCACGCTGCGGTGCCGGAGATCTTGCCGCGTACACGGCGGTGTCTGCGAAGACGAGACACATTCTTATCCGGTTTATTAACCATTGTCGTTCACTCCTTCTCTTATTTAGCGCCCTTGCCGGCTTTGCCTTCTTTGTGAGCAACATATTCGCCCACATAGCGGATGCCCTTGCCCTTATAGGGTTCAGGCGGACGTTTTTCGCGGATTTCCGCTGCAAACTGGCCGACACGCTGTTTGTCGATACCGTTGACAACGATCTTCAGGGGATCGGGAACGTCAATCGTGATACCGTCGGTTTCAGGCATGATAACCTGATGAGAGAAGCCCAGGTTCAGAACAAGGTTGGTGCCCTGCTTTGCAGCACGGTAGCCAACGCCCTGGATCTCCAGCTCTTTCTTGTAACCATTGGTTACGCCCTCGATCATGTTGCTGATGAGGGTACGGGTGAGGCCATGCAGACTGCGTGCCTCTTTTTCGTCATTGGGACGGGTAACCACTACTTCGCCATTTTCCACTTTGGCAGTCATCATGGAATGGATCTTGGAATTGAGTGTACCCTTGGGGCCCTTAACGGTTACGTTCTGGCCATCGATGCTGACCTCAACGCCCGCGGGAATGACGATGGGTTTTCTTCCAATTCTCGACATTGTCTATGCCCCTTTCTTACCACACAAAGGCGAGGACTTCGCCGCCAACGTTGTTTGCACGTGCGGATTTGTCCGTCATAACGCCCTTCGAGGTGGAGATGATCGCGGTACCAAGGCCTCTCATGACCTTCGGCATATCTTCACAGTTGGTGTAGATACGCAGGCCCGGCTTGGACACGCGGCGGATGCCCGAGATAACCGGAGCGCCGGTCTCGGTGTATTTCAGTGCGATGCGGATGATGCCCTGTTTGTCATCAGCGATGACCTGTACGCCCTTCACGTAGCCTTCTTCCAGCAGAATGTTAGCAATTGCTTTCTTCAGATTGGAAGCCGGAATGTCCACAGAAGGGTGTTTGGCTGTACTGGCATTGCGGATGCGGGTGAGCAGGTCCGCGATAGGATCAGTAATATTCACGCCACTAACCTCCTAAATTCCTTGTAAAATCTGTTGTAGTTTGGATAAGCGTTTCGCTTACCAGCTGGCCTTTTTAACGCCCGGGATCTCGCCCTTGTAAGCGAGTTCGCGGAAGCAGATACGGCAGATGCCGTATTTGCGCAGATAGGCGTGGGGTCTACCGCAGATTTTGCAACGATTGTAAGCACGGGTGCTGAACTTCGGCTCCATCTGCTGTTTGATTTTCATGCTTGTCTTAGCCAAATCTCATACCCTCCCTTAGTTTGCAAACGGAGCGCCCAGAGCCTTGAGCAGCTCTTTGGCCTCTTCGTCTGTTTTTGCGGTCGTTACGAAGCAGATATCCATGCCGCGTACGGCGTCGATCTTATCGTAATCGATTTCCGGGAAGATGAGCTGTTCCTTCACGCCGCAGCTGTAGTTGCCGCGACCGTCGAAGGAGTTGCCGTTGATGCCGCGGAAGTCGCGAACGCGGGGCAGAGCCACGCTGAAGAAGCGATCCACGAATTCATACATACGCTCGCCGCGCAGGGTAACCTTTGCGCCGATCGGCATGCCTTCACGAAGCTTGAAGTTAGCAACGCTCTTCTTAGCTTTGCACAGGACAGCCTTCTGGCCGGTGATCTTGGCCAGATCCGCCATGATAGCGTCCATGACCTTCGGGTTATCGCGGGCTTCGCCGCAGCCGACGTTGATTACAACTTTATCCAGCTTCGGGATTTGCATCACGCTTTTATAGTTGAATTTCTTCATCAGAGCGGGAGCAACTTCCTTGGCGTAGGTTTCTTTTAATCTTGCCATTATTCTTTACTCCCTTTCTTAAAACTCTGCGCTGCATTTTTTGCAGACGCGAACTTTTTTACCGTCTTTTACGATATGGCCGACGCGAGTCGCCTTACCGCATTTCGGGCAAACCGGCATGACCTTGCAGGCGTACATAGCGCCTTCGGCCTTGACGATACCACCCTGCTCGCCCTGGCGGCGGGGTTTCACGTGTTTGGTCACCATATTGCGGCCTTCCACGATCACTTTGCCTTCCTTGGGGCTGACCTGCAGGACCTTACCGGAGTTACCGCGGTCTTTGCCGCTGATAATCATAACGGTGTCGCCGGTTTTAACATGAATCTTAGCCATTCTGTTAAACCTCCTTACAGCGATTCCGGAGCAAGGCTGACGATCTTCAGATAGCCGCAGTCACGCAGTTCGCGTGCCACCGGTCCAAAGATACGAGTGCCTCTCGGGTTTTTGTCGTCGCGGATGATAACCGCGGCATTCTCGTCGAAACGGATATAGGAACCGTCCTCACGACGCAGGCCGTGCTTGCTGCGAACCACAACAGCCTTGACCACATCGCCTTTTTTCACTTGGCCATTGGGCGCCGCTTTCTTAACCGAAGCTACGATGACGTCGCCAATGCCGGCATATCTCTTGCGGGAGCCGCCCAGCACGCGGATGCACATGATTTCTTTCGCACCGGTGTTGTCAGCCACTTTGAGATAGCTTTGCATCTGTACCATAAGACAGAATCTCCTTTCAAAGCTGGTAGCTTATTTCGCCTTTTCGATGATTCGCACCAGGCGCCAGTGTTTCTGAGCGCTCAGGGGGCGGGTTTCCATGATTTCAACACGGTCGCCTTCATGGCACTCGTTGTTTTCGTCGTGTGCCTTGAACTTCACTGTACGCTTCAGGATCTTTTTGTAGAGGGGGTGCTTAACGCTGTCCTTAACAGCGACAACGATCGTCTTGTCCATTTTGTTGGACACAACGACGCCCACGCGGGTCTTTCTCAAATTGCGTTCTTCCATTGCTTTTCCTCCCTCTCTTACTGTGCGTCTTTCAGCTCATTGCTGCGCATGACAGTCTTCACACGGGCAATGTCTTTCTTGACGGTTTCAATACGGCCGGGATTCTCGAGCTGATTGATCGCGTGCTGGAAGCGGAGGTTAAAAAGCTCTTCTTTCAGGTCGGCCAGTTTTTTGGTCAGCTCAGCCGCGCTCATATCACGCAGTTCATTCGCTTTCATTTACGCTTCCTCCATTCCTTCACGTTTCACAAACTTGCACTTTACAGGCAGCTTGTGTGCTGCAAGGCGCAGAGCCTCGCGTGCGGTTTCCTCGCTTACGTCCGCAATTTCGAACATAACACGGCCGGGCTTTACAACAGCCACCCAGTATTCGGGGCTGCCTTTACCGGAACCCATTCGGGTTTCAGCCGGTTTCTCGGTAACGGGCTTATCCGGGAAGATCTTGATCCATACCTTACCGCCACGTTTGATGTAACGGGTCATGGCAATACGAGCAGCCTCGATCTGGTTCGAAGTGATCCAGGAGGGCTCGAGGGCAACAAGACCGAAATCGCCCTGAGAAACTGTATTACCGCGCATGGCCTTGCCGGTCATACGGCCGCGATGCACACGACGGTATTTAACGCGTTTAGGCAGTAACATTATTTGTTGCCTCCTTCTTTACGTGCTTTGGGCTGAGCGCCTTTCAGCACTTCGCCACGATAGATCCAAACCTTGATGCCGATCTTACCGTAGGTGGTGTTCGCCTCGGCAAAGCCGTAGTCGATGTCGGCACGCAGCGTCTGCAGGGGAATGGTACCCTCATGGTAGCTTTCGCTGCGGGCAATATCAGCGCCGTTCAGACGGCCGCCGATCTGGATCTTGATACCCTTTGCTGCAACAGCGTTGCTGCCGCGGCGGGGGCTCATTGCATTGCGCATTGCCATTTTGGTGGCACGGCGGAATGCGATACGACGCTCGAGCTGGGAAGCGATGTCCTCAGCAACAAGCTGTGCATTTGTGGAAATATTGGTAACTTCCACGATGTTCACCAGAACGTCCTTGCCCGTCATCTTGGACAGCTGAGCCTGGATCTTTTCCTTTTCAGCGCCCTGACGGCCGATGACCATGCCCGGCTTTGCGCAGTGAATGGTCACGCGGATGCGGGGCTTGCTGGTTGCGTTGTCGATCGTGCGCTCGATCTCGATCTTGGGCACGCCGGCATTGTAAAGCTGCTTTTTCAGCACCTTGCGGATCTTGTAGTCTTCAACGAGCGTGTCGCCGAAGTCGCGCTTGGACGTAAACCAGCGGCTGTCCCAATCCTTAATAACGCCCACGCGGATGCCGTGGGGATTAACTTTCTGACCCATACTGTTTTACCTCCTTACTCTTTCTCTTTCAGAACGACCGTGATGTGGCTGGTTCTTTTCAGAACGCGGAATGCACGGCCCTGTGCGCGGGGACGTACACGCTTGAGCGTGGGGCCCGGAGTGACGAAGCACTCTGCGACGTACAGGTTGTTCTTGTCCATGTTGTGGTTGTTTTCCGCATTGGCGGCGGCAGATTTCACCAGTTTGTAAAGGAGCTCAGAGGCGGCCTTCGGGGTGTACTGCAGAATCGCCAGCGCTTTGTCAAGTTCTTCGCCGCGGATGAGATCCAGCACGACGGAAACCTTGCGGGGCGCGATGCGGGCGTATCTAAGATGTGCCCTTGCTTCCATTGTAATCCTCTCCTATCCTTTTTATCGACCGGTGGTCTTTCCGCCCGCATGACCCTTAAAGGTGCGGGTGGGGGCGAATTCGCCCAGCTTATGGCCAACCATATCCTCGGTTACATACACGGGGACATGCTTGCGGCCGTCATGCACAGCAAACGTGTGGCCGACAAAATCGGGGAAAATGGTGGAGGAGCGGCTCCATGTTTTGAGCACGCGCTTCTCGCCCGCTTCGTTCATTGCTTTCACGCGTTTCAGCAGCACCGGCTGTACAAAAGGTCCTTTTTTAACACTTCTACCCATGACAGCTATCCTCCTTACTTCGTGGCGCGTTTCACGATGAACTTATCGGAACGCGCATGGTTCTTGCGAGTCTTATAACCCAGAGCAGGTTTGCCCCACGGGGTAACAGGGCCGGGACGTCCAACAGGAGACTTGCCCTCGCCGCCGCCGTGCGGGTGATCGCAGGGGTTCATGACAGAACCGCGAACAGCAGGACGCCAGCCCATGTGGCGCTTACGGCCGGCTTTGCCGAGGTTCACATTCTCGTGATCGCCGTTGCCGACAGCGCCGACAGTTGCGATGCAGTTCAGGGGAATGTTGCGCATTTCGCCGGACGGCAGACGGACCAGAGCGTATTTGCCCTCTTTTGCCATCAGCTGAGCCATGTTGCCGGCGCTGCGGACGAGCTGAGCGCCCTTGCCGGGATACAGCTCGATGTTGTGGATAACCGTACCAACGGGGATGTTGATGAACGGCAGGCAGTTGCCCGGCTTGATATCAGCCTTTGCACCGCTCATAACGGTATCGCCCACTTTCAGGCCTTCCGGAGCGATGATGTAGCGCTTTTCGCCGTCTTCGTACTGAACCAGTGCAATGTGTGCAGAACGGTTCGGGTCGTACTCGAGCGTCTTGACAACGGCGGGCATATCCACCTTGTCACGCTTGAAGTCGATGACACGATACTTCGTGCGGTTGCCGCCGCCGTGATGACGAACGGTGATGCGGCCGGTGTTGTTGCGGCCGGCAGCCTTCTTCATCGGCTCGAGCAGGCTTCTTTCCGGTGCTACTTTGGACAGTCCGGAGTAATCAATAACTGTCATACCACGGCGGCCCGGAGTAGTCGGTTTATACTTTTTGATAGCCATGTCTTTTCTCTCTTTCTTGTCTTATGACATTATTATCGGAGTCATATCTCCATAGGCGGCCCCTAAGGGGCCTTGGCGCTGAAATCCAGCGCGCACACAGCGTGTGCTTAGACCATGGATTCGTAGAAGTCGATGCCCTTGGAATCCTTGGTGAGGGTGACGATAGCCTTTTTGACCTTTGCAGTGTAGCCTGCGTGTGCACCCTGGCGGCGGAAACGGCCGCGGACGGAAATGGTGTTGACCTTTTCCACTTTTACGCCGAACAGCTCTTCTGCTGCGCGTGCGATGTCAACCTTCGTTGCATCCAGAGCAACTTTGAAGACATATTTCTTCATGCCGATGCCGGCCATGGAAGCCTCGGTGATGACCGGGGCAAGGATGATGTCCTGAGCGGGAGTTTTCATTACGCAAATACCTCCTCGAGTTTCTTAGCGGCATCCACGCTGATGACGAACTTGCCGCCGTTCAGCACTTCATAGGTGTTGATGTTTGCAGCGACCTCGGTCGTAACGCCCGGGATGTTTGCAGCGCTCTTAACGAGCTTTGCGTCAACAGCCGGAGTAACGATCAGAGCCTTCTTATCAGCACCGATTGCTTTGAGCATGTTCACAACGGTCTTGGTCTTGAACTCCTCGAGTTTCAGCTCGTCGATGACGATCATCTCGCCGTTCTGAGCCTTGCTGCTCAGTGCAGAGAGAAGAGCCAGACGCTTTACCTTCTTGTTCAGACGGTAGCTGTAATCGCGGGGCTTCGGGCCCAGAGCGATGCCGCCGTGTGTCCACTGCGGAGCACGGATCGAGCCCTGACGAGCACGGCCGGTACCCTTCTGGCGCCACGGCTTGCGGCCGCCGCCGGAAACTTCGCTGCGCGTTTTGGTGCTCTGTGTTCCCTGGCGCTGGTTGGCGAGGAAATTCACAACAGCCGCGTGCATAACTTTTTCGTTCGGAGTGATGCCAAAGACGGCGTCGGAAAGCTCAACCGTGGAAACTTTCTTGCCGTTCATATCTAAAACGTCAAATTTTGCCATGATGCTTTCCTCCTTTACGCCTTCACGCTATCGGAAATGCAAACCACGCTGCCCTTGGGGCCGGGGATTGCGCCTTTGATAGCGATCAGATTATTTTCTGCGTCAACCTTGACGACTTTCAGGTTCTGGATCGTCACGCGGACAGCGCCGAGGTGGCCTGCCATGTGCTTGCCCTTGAACACGCGGGACGGCGTGGAGCAGGAGCCGATAGAACCGGGGTGACGGGCAACCGGGCCGGTGCCGTGCGATTCACGCAGGCGAGCCTGATTCCAGCGCTTGATAACGCCGGCATAGCCTTTGCCCTTGCTTGTGCCTACGACGTCGATGTGATCGCCGGCGGCAAAAACGTCAGCCTTCAGGACATCGCCCACGTTCATGGCGCTGATGTCGTCCAGGCGGAACTCGCGAAGCGTGCGCTTCGGAGCGACGTTGGCTTTGTCGAAATGACCTTTTGCGGGCTTCGTGACTTTCTTTGCGGAAATGTCGCCGAAACCGAGCTGAACTGCAACGTAGCCGTCGCTTTCAACTGTCTTCTTCTGCACTACGGTGCAGGGGCCTGCTTCCACAACCGTGACGGGAACGACTTTGCCGTTTTCGTCAAAGATCTGGGTCATGCCCATCTTTTTGCCGATGATTCCTTTTTGCATTGATATTGCCTCCTAACAGGTTATTGGTTGATGCCTTCACGGGACACCAACGTGACCTCTCCTGCGAGAGCTGACCTTGCGGATCTGCTGTATTATCCGTTTAAACCGGAATTACAGCTTGATCTCGATGTCAACGCCGGCGGGGAGCTGCAGGCTCGTAAGAGCCTCGACCGTCTTGTTGGACGGCTTCAGAATGTCGATCAAACGCTTGTGAGTGCGGTTTTCGAACTGCTCGCGGCTATCTTTGTACTTGTGCACAGCGCGCAGGATCGTGATGACCTCTTTGTCAGTGGGCAGGGGGATCGGGCCGGACACGCGAGCGCCGGTGCGCTTTGCGGTCTCTACGATCTTCTCTGCTGCATTGTCGATGAGGGATGCATCGTAGCTCTTCAAACGAATTCTGATTTTCTCCTTGACTGCCATTTGTTTCGCCTCCTTAAAATTCTGCATGGGACGAACCATTCGATAAATACATAACACAGTGCCGGGTGTACCACGTCATCGTATCAGAAAATCCGGTGAACCGCCATGCAGTTCTTCCCGGAATCCATTTTAACAAATTAACGTGGACATTGGTTGTGCGGGGAGTAACTTCCCGTAAACGTATCCCTTTGCATTCAGTATTCTTTCGCCCGGTTCATTGATCGGACATACTCGGCGGAAAAACCCGTCCTTCGGACGGCAACCTCCCGCGTCATCGCATATCGGTGCCCTGCGAAAATGCAGGGCATTCGCAGTCGCTCTATAATAATACCAAAAACCCCTGCATAATGCAAGGGTTTTCGATAAAATTTATAAAAAAGATGTGATTCTACGCTTTGTACAGAATTGTGCGTTATCACGAATTTTAATTAGTTATTTTGTAATGATGCTTATTTGCGGATGCGCAGGCGCTCTTCCAGCTCCGGATCGGGCGTCACGACTGCCGTTTCATACGGGTCATACAGCACCATGCCGGGCTTTGCGCCGTTTGCCTTCCAGACGTTTTTCACTTCCGTGTAATCCACTTCCACCTTCGCGCCGCCGTTCTGGCTGGAATGCACCGCCGCCAGAATGGCCGCCTGCGTTTTGGTTGTGTCGGGCACGTCGCGCCCCTCGCTCATTACAACGGCATGGCTGCCGGGCGCGTTCTTGACGTGGAACCACACATCACGCCCGCGCGCCGTTTTCAGCGTCAGCCGGTCGTTCTGTGCATTGTTGCGTCCCACAAGGATCAAAAAGCCGTCCGACGATTCATAGCGCAGGAAATCCGCCGGCTTCTGCTTTTTGTCGCGCATCTTGTAGTATTTCAGATAGCCCTGGCTTTTCAGTTCGGCGCGGATCTCGTTGAGCGCCGCTTCGCCCTGTGCCGTCTCCACTTCATACTGAACCGTGGCAAGATATTCCGCCTCGGCGTCGCTTTCCGCAATCAGCTCGGTAAGCATGCGCGCCGCGGTCTGCTTTTTCTTGTATTCCTTAAAATACTTCTGCGCGTTCGCACTGGGCGAAAGACGCACATCCAGCGGGATCGTCACTTCGCTGCCGTCATAGTAGTTCGTCAGCGTCGCGCTTTTTGCGCCGCGTTCGATCGCCCAGAGGTTTGCACTCAAAAGCTCGCCGTATACGCGCAGATGATCGGATGCTTCGCTCTGCGCCTGCTCCTCCCGCCGTGCCGCCGCTTTGCGCACGGCGCGGTCATGCAGATTGCGCACGGTCTTTGCCAGTTCGCGGCTTTTCTGATGCAGGCGCTCGGCCTTATCCTTGGTTGCATAATAGCCTTCCAGCATTTCGGAATAGCTGCTGTATTCCACCAAAGACGCGCCGCCGGTGTACTGCGTCAGCGGCAGGAAGCTGAACTCCGTGGGGCGTCCATCCTCTGCGATCACCGCCGTGGGGCGTCCGCCTGTCCGGTAGATGTCCTGGATCTCCTCGATCGACCGCACAAGCGCCGCCTTTTCTTCGGCTGTCATCTCGCTTGCGATGACGTCGCGTCCGCCGAGCGCGCGGTACACCGCTTCGCGGCACACCACCGGCCCGACGCCGCCCGTTGTTTTGATAAGCGCCTGCGATATGTGCAGTTCCTTTTCGGCGGCCGCCGCAACGATGCCTGCTGCACTGGTTGTAAGGAACGACGCCTTTTCCGGCTTCGGCGGCAGTGTGTACGGCAGCCCCGGCAGAAGCTGGCGCACATCGCTGTCCTCAAAATCCACACGCTTGAGCGCGTCGATGATCTTTCCCTGTGCTTCAGGGTTTGCTTCGTTTTTCTTCTGCACCAGCACAAGGTTGGAATAGCGCCCCATAAGCTCTGCCGCCATGGTGTTCACGACGGTATCGCCCATTTCATTCGTGCACTGGAAGTCGAAGAAAACGATGCGTTCGTCGTCCAGTGTGCGCACGTCGATCAGCCGTCCGCCGGTGTAGTGCTTGCGCAGCAGCATGCAGAAGGACGGCGGCGTCATCGGGTTTTCAAACGTTTCGTTTGTAAGGCACGCACGCGCCGATCCGCTGCGTGCGGAAAGCAGCAGGCGCGGATTTGAAGTGCGGGTGCGCATGTTGAGCACTACTTCATCGCGCGTCGGCTCAAAAATTTTGTCGATCCTTGCTTCCTTCAGTTCGGCAGCAAGCTCCTTGGCACACAGTGCAAGGGTGGCAGCATCCAATGCCATTTCAGTTCTCCTTTGGTTCTGCGGTGATTCGGCGGCGCTTGTCCCCGCGCGCGCCTTTCTTTATTATATATAATACATTATTTAATATAAGTAAACGGATCGCGGTTTGTCCGGCTTCGCACGACATGCAGCCCCGGAAAGCGTTCCCGCAGGCGCTGTGCCAGCACATCCGCAATTCCGGTTTCGGTTGCGTAATGCGTTGCCGCCACCAGGGTAACGCCCAGTGCCTGTGCATCCAGCGCATCGTGGTGTCCCGCTTCCCCTGTCAAAAGCGCGTCCGCTCCGGCGGCTGCGGCCTCGCGCACGAAATCGCCGCCGCTGCCCGTCACCAGTGCGATCTTCGACAGCATTTTCCCGCCGTCCGTGAATTTGACGGCCGTGCCGAGCGTCTTTGCCGTAAAATCCGCAAAGTCGTCCGCGCGCATAGGTGCTTTCAGCATACCGGTTCTTCCGATGCCGTCCGCAAATTCCGCCACATCCTGTAAGCCGAGCAGCTGCGCCAGATGATCGTTGACGCCGCCGTGTGCTTTATCCAGATTCGTGTGCAGGCACACCGCCGAAATGCCCGCGCGCATCAGCAGCGCCGGAACATCCTGCTGCGAAAGCGTGCGCAGCGGGTGGAAGATCACCGGATGATGCGACACGACCACACTGCACCCTTCCTCCTGCGCTTCGCGCACGGTTTCGGGCGTGACGTCCAGCGCGCACAGCACGCCCGTCACTTCCTGCCCGCATTCCACCAGAAGGCCGGTGTTGTCCCAGCTTTCCGTCAGTTCATGCGGCGCAAGGGTTTCCAGATAAGATGTAAGTTCGTTCAGCTGCATCGTTCCGCTTCCTCCTCCACATTGGCCGCCAGTGTTTCCAGACGTTCTTTTTCCGCTTCGGAAGCACCGCGTGCTTCTTTTCGCAAAAGTTCCGCTTCGTGCCGCAGATATTCCCGCGCATCGGCGCCGTGCACAGCGCAGCCCGTCACTTCCCAGAATGCATCGTGCGCTTCCGGCACGCCGGTGTAAACCGCATGCATCACGGTGTAATAACGCCCCGCGGCGCGCACCGGTGTTTCGTCCAGAAGGTGAAACCCGTTTTCCGCCAGAAAGCGGCGCAGCACGGGATGCTTTGTTGCGGGCACAAAGACGAAGTGCAGTTCTTTTTCCGTTTCATAAAATCCCCGCGGTGCATCCTGCAGGATCTCGCAGATCGTAACACCCGAAACGCCGGCAATGATGACGTCGTCCGCTTCGCCCGGATGCAGCACGGAAAGCCCCGCACCGAGCCGGCATTCCACAACGCTGCCGCAGTGGTATTCTGCAACAAGGCGCTGTGCCGAGGCAAGCGGAGCGGGGCGGATATCGCCTGCAATGATTTTTTTGCAGCGTCCCTGCACCGCAAGCGCCACGGAAAGCTTGCCGTGGTCGCAGCCGATGTCCGCCGCCGTGCAGCCCTGCCGCACATAGGCGGCAGCGGCGGCAAGGCGCGCATCCAGCGCAGGGATCTTGTGCAAATTACTCAATGGCTGCATTCAGCTTTGCCAGCAGATCATCCACGTCCTGGCCGTGGACCCAGCAGGCCTGCTCCACCGTTTCGCTGCGTGCGGAAGGGCAGCCCAGGCAGTGCATGCCGATCGACATGAAAATCGGTGCGGTCTGCGGTGCAATATCCAAAATGTCGCCGAGCAGTGTATCTTTTGTAATCTTCATAAGTTGAACCTCTCTGTTTATGAAATCATGCACCGGTTCGGTGCTTGCTAGTATTGTACCCCAAACCGAACCGTCTTTGCAATACCCTGTGCGCACTCTTGCAGGTGCAGACTACAGGCGCAGCAGGAAACAGCGGTCAGAAAGCAGCGTCGTCCAGTAGATCTGCCCCTGATGCCGCACCGTGAGCCATGTAAAGCCGTTGTAGCATCCGACGGACTGTGCCAGCACCGGATACCTCCCCGGCATAAGCGTGCCCGCAACGTCATAAACATCGGGCGTGTGGAAATACTGACAGTTCACGCTGCCGTACACTTCCAGTTCCAGACCGGGCACCGGCGTCATGGGCATCGGCGCCTGTGCCTCATACCCGTTGAAGCCGCACTGCCGGATCTCCGGCAGGAAATCGCGGTAGGAATAATCCAGACACACATTCCCGCTCACACCGGGCACGCGCCCCGTTCCGGTATACTGCCACATCTGATATGCGCCGGGATACTGCACGCTGCCCGTGTAATCCGCAATATAAAGCGGATATGCCGAAAGCCTGTGCATGTCGATGCGGTTTCTTGCAAACGCCGCATAGGTGTAAAGCCCTGCATAGAATTTTTCGCGGCGCAGACGTTCCAGCGCATATCCGGCAAGCTCTGTCGTGCGCTCACGCCCCAGTGCCGCAACGCTTTCCGCTTCCATATCCACAAAGATCGGATATTCAAATTTCTTGCCGCGCAGCACCTGACACAGCAGATCGATCTCACGGTCCGCATAGGCATTTGTCTGTGCGTATGTAAAATAGTACGCCCCTACGCGCAGACCCGCCGCTTTGGCGCCTGCATAATTTCTTTCAAAATACGGGTCGACATAAACGCCCGCATTGTTCGATGATACCGCGCGGATGATGACAAACTGTCGTCCGGACCGCGCAACGGCGTTCCAGTCGATCCCGCCCTGATAGCGGGATACATCCAGTCCCGTTTCAAAAATTTCCGCCATAGCTTCCTCCTTCCTGCCGCTTTGCCTGCGGCAGACGTTTTCCGGCAGGCGGCATTCCGTTTTTCTCTGCAGCGGTATGCCTCATTCCCGCTTCTGCCCTTATCGTATGCAGGACGCCCCGTTTGTGCTATTTCTGCCGTTTTGGAAATCGGCGGAGCATCCGCCGCTTCGTGCGGATGTTCCCGCCTGCGCTCGGGCGAGAAGCCTTGCCCGAATCATGCCCCGCCGCCCAAAAACGCCGAAATCGACGTTTTTCCGCCTTTGTGCCGCCGCATGCTTTCCGCTATAATATTGGCATACGGAACGGTTCGGTACCACCGAAATCATTCTGCGCGGCAATCGGTGCACAGCATGCCGCATATATTTGAAGGAGTTTTATTATGCCCGAAATGAAAGAACGCAAAAAACGCCGCATTGTCCCCATTATCCTGATCGCAGCGCTTGCCGTCCTGCTGATCCTTTCCAGCATCACAACGGTCCCCGCCGGCCATACCGGTGTTGTGACCACGTTCGGTAAGGTAAGCAATACCGTATTGAGCGAAGGCCTGCATTTCAAGATCCCGGTCGTTTCCCACGTCATCAAAATGGATAACCGCGTGCTGAAAACCGAAGTTTCCAGCAGCTCTGCCAGCAAGGACCTGCAGACGGTCAGCAGCACCATTGCGCTGAACTACCGCGTCAGCCGCGAATCGTCCGCAAGCGTGTACCAGAACATCGGCACCGATTTTGAAAACGTGCTGATCAATCCGGCCATTCAGGAATGTGTCAAAAGCGCAGCCGCACGCTTCACAGCCGAAGAGCTGATCACCAACCGGCAGGAAGTCGGCGAGCTCATGCGTGAAGCCCTTGCGGAAAAGATCGAGCCTTACGGTTTTTACATCGAAGTGTTCAACATCACAAGCTTTGAGTTCAGCGATGAATTCAACGCCGCGATCGAAGCAAAGCAGACAGCCCAGCAGAATGCGCTGAAAGCGGAGCAGGATCTGGCCCGCATCAAGGTCGAAGCACAGCAGCAGGTGGAAAAAGCACGCGCCGAAGCCGAAAGCTTCCGCCTGAAAAATCAGGAGATCACGAAAGAGACCCTCGCAATGGAGTGGATCGAAAAGTGGGACGGCAAGCTGCCTTCGGTTGCATCCGACGGTTCGATGATGTTCGATATTTCTTCGATCATCGATAACGCCCGTTCCGGCGCAAGCCGTCCGGCAGCCCCGGCTCCCGCCCCGGCACCGGCCCCTGCCCCTGCTCCGGAAGCAGACGCCGCGGAATAACGCAATAACCCGGATACAGCATAAAAAAGGGACGGTGTACGGCACCGTCCCTTTTGCTTTGCCCGCCCCCGGCAGGATCAGTAGCTTTTCAGGATGTGATCGAGCGTATCCAGCGCCTTTTCGGCACCGCAGGACGCCTTTTTCATCATCTTTTTCACGCTTTTGTTGTTCTGCTGCATCATATAGGCACCGGCCGCGCCGGCACAGCCGCCTGCCAAAAGGCCCATAGCTGCACCCTTCATCATCGTTTCCGTATTTTTACGCATCTTGTTTTCCTCCTTGTTCCATGCAACGCGTCACGAAATTGTTTCGCTGATGATAGTATGCCCGCCGCACACAAAAATTTCACGGGAGATTCTTCCATTATTCAAAGAAAAGGCATATTTATCAGCGGGGAAATATGCTATAATAGACGCTGAATGATTCTGTTTTCGGCAGTCTGCGCCTTTCTGCGCCGTGCTGCCCGTTTTTCATTTTAAAATCTTCGTTTCCGCTGCACCTTGCCTGTGCTTTGCGGATCCTTTGCAAAAGGAGGGCCGGTTCATGCCCCAGCAGCCTACCGTACTGTGCATTCAGGATCTTTCCTGTGTGGGACGATGCAGTCTTGCCGTCGTTCTGCCTGCACTTGCCGCCATGGGTGTTCAGCCCTGTCCCCTGCCCACTGCGCTGCTTTCCGCGCACATGGCATTTGAAAGCCCCGCCGTCACGGATGAAAGCGATTTTATCGCCCGCGCACTTTCGCATTACGATTCCCTCGGGCTGCGCTTTTCCTGCGTGTACAGCGGCTATCTTGCCGATGCGGGGCAGATCGGGCTGGTGCAGCGCGCTTTCCGGCAAAGCCCGGATGCGCTGAAGCTCGTCGATCCCGTCATGGCCGATCATGGCAGACCGTATGCTTCCATGACGCCGCCGCTGCGCGAAACGATCGCACAGCTGTGCCGTCAGGCGGATATCATCGTACCCAACGCCACCGAAGCCCTGCTTTTGCTGGGCGAAGACCCCGCCGAGCACGCGTGGAGCGAAGGCGAGATGCACCGCCGCATGGCTGCCCTGATGCAGCAGTATCCATTGCTCCGCGCGGCAGTTGTCACCGGCGTGCAGCACGCTGACGGCCGCTTTGGCAACCTGTGCTGCCATGAAGGGCAGATTCGCTTTCTTCCATACTGCGTCGTGCCGCAGTCCTATCCCGGCACGGGCGATCTGTTCGCCGCCGTATTCACCGGCGCGCTGCTGCAGGGGCAGAATGTGGAAAACGCCTGCCGCATAAGCGCCGATTTCGTCGCGCTGGCGGTGCGGGAAACTGCCGAAACCGGCGGGGATACCCGCTTCGGCGTCCGGTTTGAACCGCTGCTCGGCCGCCTTGCCCCGGCTTTTTGGGATAACATCAATCTGTAAGGAGTTCTTTTTATGAAACCGCTCAACATCGTTCTGGTGGAACCGCAGATCCCCCAGAACACCGGCAACATCGCCCGCACCTGTGCCGCCACCGGCGCAAGGCTTCATCTTGTAAAGCCCATGGGGTTTGCGATCGACGACAAAAAGCTCAAGCGCGCCGGGCTTGACTATTGGCATCTGCTTGATATAACATATTATGAAGGACTGGATGATTTCTTTTCACGGAACGAAGGCCCTTTTTACTATTTTACAACCAAAGCGCCCAATCGCTATTCCGATATCGAATACCCCGATGGCGCGTATCTTGTATTCGGGCGTGAGGATGCAGGCCTGCCCGAATCACTGCTGGTGCAAAACCAGGATTTCTGCGTGCGCCTGCCGATGATCCCCGATGCGCGCAGTCTCAATTTATCGAACACGGTGGCGATCGGCGTTTATGAAGCGCTTCGCCAGCGCGATTTTGCAGGGCTGCTCGATACCGGGCGTCTGCGTGGATATGAATGGAAGTGACTTTATGAGTAAAATTGCCGTACTGACGGATTCTGCCAGTGATATCCCCCGTGAGCTTGAGGAAAAATATCACATTGATATTCTTCCGTTCAGCATTGTTCTGGATGGAAAATCCTATACCGAGCGTGTTGATTTTACCAACGAGGAATATTATGAGCTGCTGACAAAGGCAGAGGGCATGCCGAAAACTTCGCAGATCACGATGATTCGTTTTCTGGAAAAATTCTGCGAATATGCCGATTCCGGCTACACCGATCTGATCTATGTTTCGATCAATTCGGGGGGTTCCAACACCTATGACGCCGCATGCATGGCGGCTCGGGCACTTGCGGAAGAACGCCCGGGCTGCACGATGAATGTCCACATCGTTGACAGCCACACCTATTCCATGGCTTACGGCTGGTTCGTCTGCGAAGCGGCGCGCAAAATCAGCTGCGGCGCCGATGCACGAAGCGTTGTCGAATATCTGGAGGACTGCTTTTCCCGCGTGGAGATCGTGCTTTCCGTGTACACACTGCGCTTCATCAAAAAAAGCGGACGCATTTCCGCCGCTGCGGCCTTTGCCGGCGAGCTTATGGGTCTGCGCCCGATCATCAGCATGATCGACGGCGAAACGCACACCGCTGCAAAAGTGCGCGGCGATAACTCCGTGATGCCGGGGCTTGTCAGCTATGCCAAAAAGCGCATGGTGCCCAACGGGGAATACATGATCGCCGCAACCGATGAATCGAACGCCCGGATGCTTGCCGCCATGTGCCGCCAGGAATTCGGCTATGCGCCTGTCTCCACCTTCCTGCTGGGCGCTGCGGTTGCCAGCAACACCGGCCCGAATGCGGTCGCCATTGTTTTCACCGGTGAAGCACGCACGCGCTGACGTTTCTTTCTGAAAGGGGTATTTTCATGGATAAACCTGTTTTGTACATTGTCATTCCCTGCTACAATGAAGAGGCGGTTCTTCCGGTAACCAGCGGAATGTTTCTGAAAAAGATCACCGATCTTGCCGCCGCACAAAAAATTTCCGACGAAAGCCGTGTGATGTTCGTCAACGATGGCTCCAAAGACCGCACCTGGGCGATCATTCAGGAGCTTGCCGAAACCGACGGGCATTTCTGCGGCGTCTGCCTTTCGCGCAACCGCGGGCATCAGAATGCACTGCTTGCCGGCCTGATGACGGCAAAGGATCTTGCCGATATCACCATTTCGATCGACTGCGACGGACAGGACGACATCAACGCCATGGATGCCATGATCGAGGAATATCTCGGCGGTTCGGACGTCGTATACGGCGTTCGCTCCAAGCGCGATACCGACACCTGGTTCAAGCGCACCACGGCCGAAGGCTTCTACCGCGTGATGAAAATGCTGGGTGCCGACGTCGTGTTCAACCATGCCGATTACCGCCTGCTTTCCAAGCGCGCTCTGGAAGGGCTTGCGCAGTTCAAGGAGGTAAACCTCTTTTTGCGCGGTCTTGTCCCTTTGGTGGGCTACCGTTCCTCCAGCGTGTATTATGAACGCGCCGAACGCCTTGCAGGCGAAAGCCACTATCCGCTGAAAAAGATGCTTGCCTTTGCGTTCGACGGCATCACCAGCCTTTCGGTCAAGCCGCTGCGCCTGATCACGCTGCTGGGCATCCTTGTCAGCACCTGCAGCTTCCTTGCGATCATCGTCACCCTGATCATCAAGATCTTCGGCTTCACCGTCACGGGCTGGACAAGCATGATCTGTGCGGTTTATTTCATCGGCGGCGTGCAGCTTCTGAGCATCGGCGTCATCGGCGAATACATCGGCAAAATCTACAACGAAACAAAATCCCGTCCCCGCTTCATCATCAGCGAGACGACAATGGAAAAGGATAACAAATGAGCAAACAGATCTGGAAGGGTTCCGCCCTTGTCGCGCCGGTGCCGCCCGTACTCGTCAGCTGCGGCACAATGCAGGCGCCCAACGTTATGACGGCCGCATGGACGGGCATGCTTCAGACCCAGCCGCCCAAAACCTATGTTTCGATCCGCAAAGAACGGTACAGCCACGAACTGATTTCCGAAAGCCGCGAATTTGTCATCAATCTGCCCACCACTGCCTTGGTGCGCAAAATTGATTACTGCGGCGTAAAAAGCGGCCGAAACGAAAACAAGTTTGAAACCCAGCACCTCACCGCGCTGGCCGCTTCGCAGGTTTTGTGCCCGCTTGTCGGGGAAAGCCCGGTCAATCTGGAATGCCGTGTTACCGATATCGTCCCGCTCGGCGGCACGCATGATATGTTCATCGCCGATATCGTCGCCGTGAATGTCGACGAGGAGCTTCTGGACGAAAACGACAAGCTGTGCCTTGCAAAGGCGGGCCTTTGCACCTATGCCCACGGCGAATATTTCGCACTGGGCCGGAAAATCGGCGATTTCGGTTTTTCCGTGCGCAAAAAGAAGAAAAAGCCGCAGTACGATCAGCGCCGCCGCTGAACATTCTGCGGTGCAGAACATGCATTTTTCCCGCTTTTGCTTTTGCAAAGGCGGGATTTTTCTTTTTCTGCGAAAAAAAGCACAGCCTGCACGCTATGTGGGGATAGCGCCGCGCTTATTTTTATGCTATACTGGAAAAAGCGGTTTTATGCCGTCGGGCAACTTCGGAGGCTCCGCCTTCCTTTGAATTTTGTGCCCGCCGCATCCCGGATGCGGACCACCCTCTCGGACCGGCGGCACCGAGCAGGATAAAATACAGCCGCCGGAGAAATGAATATGAAAAAGACGAACACTCACACCCTCGTGCGCTGTGCCTTGATTGCCGCGCTGTACGCCGCGATCAGCCTTGCGCTGGCGCCGATCACCTTTTCGACCGTTCAGGTGCGCGTAAGCGAAGCGCTGACACTTCTGCCCGTGCTGACGCCGGACGCCGTCATCGGCGTTACGCTCGGCTGCTTTCTGACAAACCTTGTCGGCGTATTCACTGGGGCCAACGTCCTCGGCGCGCTGGACATCCTGTTCGGCACGGCTGCAACACTGCTGGCCGCACTTACCACCCGCTATCTGGCACAGGTGCGCACAGTAGGGCTGCCCCTTCTTGCCGCCGTTCCGCCGATCCTGTTCAACGCCGTTGTGGTCGGTGCCGAGCTTACCTGGGCATTCGGCCCGCGCAGCCTGACCGGCTTTTTGTTCCATGCGGCAAGCGTCGGTTTGGGACAGTTCATCTCCTGCTGCGTGCTGGGTCTGCCGATGATCCGCTTCATCGAAAAGAAGCCCGCGCTGCGCCGCTGGTTTGACTGACGTCTTTTTTTGAAGGAGTTTTTCGCTTCATGGCTTTGTATGATACCATTCTTTGGGATTGGAACGGCACACTGCTGAATGACGTGGAGCTGTGTGTCGATCTGCTGAACACGATGCTCACACGCTACGGCTATGCGCCGGTATCCGGCCTGCAGGAATACCGCGGTATCTTCGGGTTCCCGATCGAGCGCTACTACGAGCGCGCAGGCTTCGATTTTACGCGCACCCCCTATTGCGTGCTTTCCAAAGAATACATGCAGCTGTACGCGCCGCAGAGCCTTTCCTGTGCCCTGCAGGATCATGCGCGCAGCGTGCTTTCCCTGTTCCGTCAGCGCGGGCTGCGGCAGGTCATTCTTTCGGCATCGGAAAAAGAGCTTCTGCAAAGCCATGTTGTACATCACAGCCTTACGCCTTATTTTGATACGCTTGTGGGGCTTTCGGACATTTACGCCAAAAGCAAGACGGAAATCGGCCTTGCATGGCTGCGTGAAAGCGGACAAAACCCCGCGCGTACCGTGATGATCGGGGACAGCGTACACGATTTTGAGGTAGCACAGGCCTTGGGCGTTTCCTGCGTGCTGTTTGCAGGCGGGCATCAGCTGCGCGAAACGCTTGCCGAAACCGGCGCTGTGGTGATCGGCTCTCTGCAGGAGCTGCCCCGCATCATTCTTGCGGACGATTTTGCAGGCGCTTGAGTTTTCAACAAAATCTTTGGATTTGCGGAAAACCGGATGCGTTTATAAAAGACATCTGCCCTTCGGCGCAAAGCCGGAGGGCATTTTTTGAAAACGGCAAACAAAAAAGCATGTGCTTTGCAAAAAGCACATGCTCTCTTTTTTTATACAAACCTGCCCTGCCGTCTGTGCCACACCAAAACCTACCTTTATGGCAGGTGGGTGCCCTGCCGGAGTTTCACGCTCCCTTCGTCCGCCGCGCCCTAGCAGCGCTAAGCGGGAGGTCTGCAATCCCCTCACAAGGACTCCGGGCTCCCTTTAGGTGATTAGTAGGATTAATATATGGCACATCAAATCGCACAGCGCAGGCTGTGGCAAAATTATTTCAGGTCGTTCAGATCGATATCGAACAGATCCCGCAGACGGGCGGCAAACATATCGCCCACTTCCAGCAGTTCTTCGTCATCTTCCACAACGTCCAGATATTCTTCGCCGTCCTCTTCGCTTACGCGCATCAGGATGATGTTCGCATCCTCTTCCAGACGTTCTGCAGCGGTATCTGCATACGGAACAACGGCAAGATAGCGTGTATCATTAAAATCGGCAGCGTCGATCACTTCAAACTTGAATTCTTCGCCCTCATCATTGCAAAGGGTGATAATATCCGGGGTGTAGTCGTCAAACTGTTCATCCTGGGACATTGGAACTGACCTCCTTCATTCGGTCGGATTTCGTTTCTGTTTTTATTGTACCCAATCTGCACACTCCCGTCAAGTAGTGGATACAAATTTACAGTTCATTCACTTCTTTTCGGTGCGGTTTGTGTATAATAAAATAAATCAGATTCAGTTCCCGATTTTTCTTTTCGGGCATATTCCCTCAATATAGGAGGAACCGTTTGTGAAAAAGCAATTTTTACGGATCTGCTGCCTTGCAGCGTCCCTGTGTATTCTGATTTCGGGCTGTGCAGACGGAAGCATTGCCTCGGGTTCAAAGCATCGCACCCGTCCTGAAGGGCTCAATGAGCTTCAGTTCGTTTCGCCGCAAGAGGGCGACCCCATTGCCACGATCTCCACTTCCATGGGGGATATTTCGATCATCCTGTATCCGGAGCTTGCCCCCATGGCGGTGGAAAACTTTACCGGTCTTGCACAGGACGGCTATTACGACGGGCTTTCCTTTCACCGTGTTGTGGAAGGCTTTCTGATCCAGACCGGGGACGCAACCAAAACCGGCTGCGGCGGGGATTCCATTTGGAACGGCAGGGATTTTCCGAACGAGATTTCCGATCAGCTGCATCATTACAGCGGTGCGGTCGCCTTTGCGCATCCCCGCAGCGGCGACGGCGGCAATCTCAGCCAGCTTTACATCGTGCAAAGCGCGCAGAATTCCGTCGATAAGGAAATCGGCGATACCCTTTTGAGCAACGGCGTGCGTCAGGAAGTTGTGGATGCATACCGCGCCGTGGGCGGCGTGCCGTATCTGGATAACCTGGATACCGTGTTTGCGCAGGTGTACAGCGGCATGGACGTTGTGGACGCAATTGCCGCCGTGGACTGCGGCGATGACGAAGTACCGGAAGAGGACGTCATCATCAACAGCATCACGGTCGGAACGTATTCCGCCGCCCCGGCAGAATAACACCAAAACTTCATTCAAGCCAAAGGCAGCGTTCCTGCACCGATGCAGGGCGCTGCTTTTTTCTTTTCCGCTTTGCCTGCTGCGGGCGTTTCCCGCCTGCGTGCTATCTTTTCGGCACGGAATATGCTATACTGCATGTGTATCTGATTATAAAAAGGATGGTACGGCATGAAAAAGCTGCATCGTTTTCTTCTTTCCCACACGTTTTTATTCGGCGTTCTCATCGCGTGTCAGCTGGGTATTTTTGCATGGCTGATGCTGATATTCCGCCGCGCGGGCACGGTTGCATACATCATCATCACGCTTGTCAGCGCACTTGTGATCATCGCAGTCGTCGAACGCAATAATATCAACCCCGCCTATAAGATCATGTGGCTTCTGATCGTGGTGGCCATGCCGGTCACCGGGCCGCTGTGCTATCTGTGGTGGGGGCGCCATGGCATCCCACCCAAGCGCGCCCGCCAGCTGGAGCAAATGGAAAAAGATGCCGCGTGCGCCTTCCGGCAGGACCCCGCCGTCACGCAGGCGCTGTATCAGGAAGAACCCGGTTTCCGCCGCAGTGTCGAATATCTGCGCAATTACGCCGCCGCGCCCGTTTACAGCGGCACCCGCACGGAATATTACCCCATGGGCGAAGATTTTCTTCCCGCGTTTCTGTCCGAACTGCGCAAAGCAGAAAAATATATTTTTCTGGAATATTTCATTGTGGAAGAAGGACAGATGTGGGACCCGATCCTTGCCATTCTGCGCGAAAAATCTGCCGCAGGCGTGGATGTTCGGGTGATTTACGACGGCTTCGGTTCCATGTTCACGCTGCCCGATGATTATGACGCGCAGCTCTGCCGCATGGGGATCCAGTGCCGCGCCTTCAATCCGCTGCACTTTTCTATTCACGTTTCCGATTACAAGATGTTCAACCACCGCGATCACCGCAAAATCGCCGTGATCGACGGGCGCGTCGGCTTCACCGGCGGCATCAACTTTGCCGATGAATACATCAACCAGAAGCTGCGCTGCGGCGTGTGGAAGGATACCGCGGTAAAGCTGGAAGGCAGCGCCGTGTATTCCCTGACGGTTTCGTTCCTGACGATGTGGGACTACGTTGCCGGAACCAAAAGCAATTATGAGGCCTACCGCTGCGAATGTGCCGTTCCGGCACAAGGGTATGTGCAGCCCTACTGCGATTCCCCGCTGGACAGCGAGATCGTCTGCGAAAACGCCTACATCAACATCATCCGCCGCGCGCGCCGGTATGTGTACATCACAACGCCGTATCTCATCATCGACAACGAACTGATGACTGCGCTGTGCCTTGCCGCCAAAAGCGGCGTGGACGTGCGCATCCTGACGCCCGGTATTCCGGACAAGTTCTTTGTCTATCAGGTAACGCAGAGCTATTATCCGCGCCTTTTGGAAGCCGGTGTTCATATTTATGAATATACGCCGGGCTTTATGCATGCGAAGATGTTCGTCAGCGATGACCGGGAGGCTGTCGTGGGCACAGCCAATCTCGATTTCCGCAGCCTGTATCTGCATTTTGAAAACTGCTGCGCCTTCTACGGCGGGGCGATCGTGCAGAACGTTCTGGATGACATCCGTGCCGTGATGCAGGAATGTCACGAGGTAACGCTGGAACAAACACAGCACATTCCGCTGTATAAGGTATTTGCCCAGATTTTCATGCGCTTTTTTGCGCCGCTTCTGTAAGGAGGAACCATTGTTGGATATTGTTGTGATCGACGGACAGGGCGGCGGCTTCGGCCGTGCGCTGATCGGCGCGCTGCGTGCAGCCGGTGTACAGAACGAGATCGTCGCGGTCGGGACCAATGCGCTCGCAACCTCTGCCATGCTGAAGGCCGGGGCAAGCGCCGGTGCAACGGGTGAAAACGCCGTGATCGTGAACGCGGCACGCGCGCAGATCCTGGCAGGGCCGATCGGGCTTGTCATGGCGAACAGCATGCTGGGGGAATGCAGCCCCGCAATGGCGTGCGCCGTGGCGGAAAGCCCCGCACAGAAGGTGCTGATCCCCGTAAGCAAGTGCGGTGCACATATTGCCGGCCTGCCGGAAAAACCGCTTGCCGAATATATCGGCGACGCCGTGCAGCTGATCTGCAGCCTGCTGTGACTGCTATAAAAGGAACGCCCCCGAAGCACATCGGGGGCGTTCCTTTTATTGATTTTTCCCGGTGTTCTTCCGGTACGCCATATAGCTTTCCAAAATGACGGTCGCCGCCACGGCGTCCAGCACCTCTTTGCGTTTTTTGCCGAACGTGCCGTTTTCCGAAAGGATGCCCGCCGCGGTGATCGTCGTCTGGCGTTCATCCCACATTTCTACCGGCACTTCTGTCATGGTGCGCAGGCGTTCTGCCAGCTTGCGGCTTTTCTGCGCGCGTGCACCCTCGGTGCCGTCCATATTTTTGGGCAGACCCAGCACGATCATTTCCGCCTGCTGCTCCTTCAGCGCTTCAATGATCTTATCCGCCACCTTGAACATATTTTTCTCTTTGATGATTCCGACCGGAGCTGCCAGAAACTCCGTTTTATCACACACCGCGATGCCGGTGCGGGAATCCCCGTAATCGACTGCCATGATCTTCATAAGACCCTTCCTTTCCTGTCTTGGATGCGCAGATTCGTTTTTGCCGTTCTTTTCGCCGCATGTGTGATCTGCCTTATCGGCTGTCTGCCGGGTTCCACGGCTGCGGGATCCCGTTTTTCACGCGATATGGGTGCTTTGCAAGGCGTGCAAGCGGCAGGTCGGAATTGGAATCGGAATAAAACCGATCGATTTCATCCACCTGATACTCCTGCCAAAGACGGCGCACCTTTTCCTCACCGCGGCAGTTTGCACCGGTTGCTTTTCCCGTTTTTTCGTCTACCCCGGATGCGATCACTCTGCAAACACCCATTGCTTCACAAACAGGCTGCAGCAAAAAAAACGGCGAAGCCGAAATTATGATATCCTGCCCCGTCTTTTGCGCTTTGTACCAGCCGTAGATTTTTTTCTCGTGCGTTTTCCAAAAGCAAGCTGCTTCCGTTTGCGCGTCAATACCTTTCAAAAAACTGTAAAAGTATTCTTTCAGCTGTGTTTTATCGATCCTTCTGCACGCATACATCAAAAAACCATACGCCTGCCGCGGAACATACCGAAGCAGAGAAGGATGCTTTTTTACTGCATACAAAAAGAAATCCACCGTGCTGTCGCCGGCATAGATCGTTCCGTCAAAATCGTATACATTCATTGCTTATTTCCCTTTATGCGTACAGGATCATCATCATAGCGGCAAGGTAGATTATGCACAAAGCCAATAATACCGCATCATGCAGCACAACCTCGACCGGGTCGCCGTCGGACGCGCCCTCCACGTCCATACTGTATTTCATGGTGATGAGCAGTACGATCGGCACTGTCAGCACCATGCGTCCGCTGCTGTACCGCTCCGCTGTTGCATCATCCATAGCCCACAGCGTATAAAACACATTTGTCAGCGTCAGACACATCGTCATACCCTGCTCCAAAAATCCGATCGGGTACGCTTTAAGCACCTTCCGCGTTTTTCCGCCGCCCAGCTGCTTCAATTCGTTTCTTCGCTTTCCCAGTGAAAGATACATGGCCAATACCAGCACCGTCAGATACAGCCAGTTTGAAATCACAATATCGGATACGATCGAACCGTACAGCACACGCAGCAGGAAGCCTGAAACCAGAATCACGATGTCCAACAGCGGAACGTCCTTAAGCCCATTACTATACGCAATATTTATAAGCAAATATACAGCCAGTATCAAGCCTGCCATCGGGTCCCCGATCCATACGGAAAGCCCCGCTGCCGCTGCGGCAAGAATCGACGCAAGAATCGACGCATTGCCTGTGCTGACCTGCCCGCTTGCAATCGGACGTTTGCATTTGACAGGATGCATCCTGTCCTTTTCACTGTCGCGGATATCATTGATGATGTACACGATCGAAGAAACCAGACAAAACGCCGCAAAACCGGCAAGGTTCAGCAGGAATTTTCCGCTGCTGAACAGCTGCCCGCTGCATGCCAGTGCAGCAAAGATCAAAAGATTTTTGATGTAGTGATGCACCCGCATCAGTTTCAGATAGGGTTTCACGCTTTCACCTTCTTTACACAGGATAATACCGTGCCGCAAATTGTACGATCTGCCACACAGCCGGTACATTCTGTACGACCAATATCACAGAAAAGCCAACGGCTAGTGCCGGCGCAAAATGCCTCAGCTTCAGTTTTTCCTGCACAATTTCAGCCAGCCGGAACAGCAGCGCAGGGAGCGTCCAGCCGAAGTACAGCGAATACAGGATCAGCCCGTTTTCCTTTGTGCCCCAGCCCAGCACGACAAGCACCAGCATCGAAAACAGGATCCAGCCCCCTGCGGCAAGAGTACTGGTACGCTTTCTGTCCAGCACAACGCACAAAACCACCAGAGCCAAAATCACAGCACCGATTGCACTGATCGACGCAATCGGCTTCATCTGCCAGGATGCATGCGTATAGGTAGTTTCATCCACGCCCGCATACGGGGCGAAAAAGCAGTTTCGGATATACCCGAAATACTGGTAAATCTTATCCGACAAGGTCAGTTCTTTGCCCGTGAACTGCGCAAGCTTTTCCACATTTTTCAAGCTGTTAAGCAGAACATCGGTTCTGCCGAACAGCAGCATCAGCCCCAAAAACATGCAGCCGCACCGAACCATATCCCTAAACCACGCACCAAAGTTTTTGTGCGGCTTTTCTTTGGATGAAAACGGTGCCAGTGCAAGGCTTGTCAGCAGTGTACCGCCTGCGCTGCACATAACAAAGCTGTCTGCACTGTGTTTTTCGCACAGCAGATACATACACAGAATCAGCCAGAAATAGGCGGTGATATACTGTTCCAGCATCAGTATCGACAAAATATACATGTAGCTGGAACTGAACAGCAGCATAAAACCCATACGCTTTATCGGGGAAAGCCGGAGCATTTTTGCCAATATGAAGTTTGTCAGCATAAGCAGCGCCGCCTGACCGGACGCCACACAGATCGCCTGTACCGTATCCCCGAAAAAGCTGCCGAACAGATAGGCGATCCCCACAAAAGGCGCAGCAAAAACAGCAAACAGCGGCTGTCGGATATCGTTTTCCGTATTCGCCAGCGCAAGGTAGCTGTTCGTCCTTTGGTGCCAGACGGAATCGCTTGTATAGATGACATCAAACTGTACGTCCGAACCGTAAAAAGCATTTGACCTTGTAAATGCCAGTGCGATCAAAAGAATGCTGAGTGCCAGCAAAATTCCATACAGTATGATTTCCGCTTTTTGGATGCCGGAAAAAACGCCGCTTTCCTCAACGATCTTTTGCATAAAATCTGCAAACACGCTCAGACAGCAGTACACAAAAAACAGGGAAAGAATCCCTGCTATCACGGCCGCGCGGGTATAGTACCCCTCATTCTGCGCCGCTTCGGGCACGCGTATCATGATTTCCCGCATCAGCCGGACCCCCGCCCAGCGGCAAATGCCCGCCGCCGTAAGGACGATCCCGATGCGGATTTCCACATTCTGCCGCAGGTTTTTCAGGGTATCGTACATTTTTCCGGATATCGCAGCTGCCGCAGCCACCGTAAATCCAAGCA
This sequence comes from Ruthenibacterium sp., assembly GCA_020025235.1. Lineage (GTDB taxonomy): Bacteria > Bacillota > Clostridia > Oscillospirales > Ruminococcaceae > Ruthenibacterium. The sequence continues at coordinate 61,197 of JAHHSL010000002.1, read as the reverse complement.
CGATTTTATAAGGAGAAGCAAAATCGCTGCTGATTCCGACAAATACAAAGGCCGACGCCGTGAAAAACACGCAGAACGCGATTTTCCGCGCGACCCTGCCGCCCTTATCCGCCCCCAGCTTATCCGCAAGCAGAACAAATCCCAGCTGTATGATTCTGTTTACCGCATATGCGGCAATCGCCGCGCCGCACACCGCGATCGACGTCAGCAGGGTTTTTGTCGAAATTCCAAGCACTGCCGCCAGTCTGGCCGCCTTGCCGGAGGGCATCCACGTTTTTGCAAAGCCGTCAATTCCCGCATGGAGCACCAGCAATGTCAAAACAAGCGCCGCCGCCCTTTCTGCCGGGTCCGCATTGCGGCGCAGGTGCATTTTTCCCTTGACGGTGCACACGCAGACCAGTGCAGCCAAAAAAAGCGGCAGAACAAATAAAAGCAGGTTCTGCCGCACAAAAAGCGCCGCCGCCGCCCATGCGGAAATACAGAAGATGCAGGATATTTTTTTTGATTTTCCTATTTGCGCAGCTGTGGTTTTTTTCATAAATCCTCTTTTCAACCCTTTAATACATTTCCAATGCGGTGTTTGTGCGTCTTTGCAAACAGGAAGCAGCGCTTTTGCACAAAGTTTCCCCTTTGCCTGCCGTCGCGGATCCAACACAGCGCCTGTTTTGCCGGTTGCCCCGATATCTTCATCTGCGCGGCATCGTTTCTACCTGATCGGCGTACCGATCTGCTTTTCTTTCCGCCACTGGGGTACATCCCCGTCATCGCCCCAGTATTCATCCATGCAGGCAATTTTATCTCCGTCCAGCCGAATGAACGAAGTACAGTGGCAGGAGATTTTATGATCCGTGCTTATCACATGGATCGCCGCTGCAATGGTATCCTGCGCGTACATCACTCTTTCGATTTCACCGGTCCAATCGCCCGGATATTCACAGTTTGCCCGGATGTATTCTTCCAAGGTGAAATGCTCATTGGTGTTATGCCAGTTGATGCAGGCGTCCGGGTGGAAATATGTACGCATCGCCGCAGCATCCTGCCGCAGAACGGCTGCAACAAACGTTTGAATATCCATTTCGATTGCTCCCTTCCGCATGTTTCCGGCGGTTTGATATATCCGGCTCCATTTTCTTCGATGCGTTTCCGGCAAATCTTTTAAAAAGGGCAGCCTCAAAATGAGGTTGCCCCTTACGGAATGATGCCATTTTCATCCTGCGCCCCTATCGCGGGGCGCAGGATATTCTTTTGTACCGTTTTCGGGATAGCGCCGTTTTTAATACAGCTTAGCACCTGCCGGAATATGCGGATCGACCATCAGGCAGTGCAGCTTTTCGACGCCTTCCTCCTGGTGGACAGCGGAGATGATCATGCCGCAGGAATCAATGCCCATCATCTTGCGCGGGGGCAGGTTGGTGATTGCGATCAGCGTCTTGCCGACCAGTTCTTCCGGCTCATAAGTATCGTGGATGCCGGAAAGGATGACGCGGTCGGTGCCTGTGCCGTCGTCCAGAACAAACTTCAAAAGCTTCTTGGACTTGGGCACTGCGGAACATTCCTTCACCTTTACCGCACGGAAATCGGACTTTGCAAAGGTATCGAAATCGACAAATTCCTCAAACAGAGGTTCGATTTCCACCTTGGAAAAGTCGATCGGCTCATTGTTGAAATAGAATGCTGTTTTGTCATCCACGCCGCCGATTACGGCAGCTGCCTCTTTATTTTCGTCTGCTTTTGCTTCTGCCGTTTTGTTCAGGGGCTTCATGGTGGGGATTTTCGTTGAAAAAGGACCCTGCTCAACAAAACCCGCTATTTCGCCCTATATGCGACTGCATATTCCTCGTTTTTGTGTTCCTCGGTACTTCTCGGCATCGACCTGTACCGGTTTGATGTATGATGTACGATTTGGGGCTTAAATATGTTTCTTGACCTCATGTACTTTACTTATTATATCTAATTCGTGCCGAAAATCAAGAAGCATTATATGAGCTTTTTTAAGATACCGGACTGTTTCTTTGTACCGGAGGAACACTTCATACTTCCAGCCCATCGGGAAGATTGGAAGGTCTGCATGTGTCCATTTGCTGTACTTGGCATCATAGGCTTCCGGTTCTGCCAGCTCTACCAGATGACCCACGCACCAACCAACGATGTAGCCGTTTCCTTCAAGGCAACTATCTTCACGCTTGTTTGCCCCAAGCACCTTTGCAATGCTCTGGGCGACTGAGGGTTTCTCAGCCAATACTAATTTCATTCGCATCTGCTCCTTTCTTGGTAAAATAAAAGCAGCCACATACCGTAGAGCATGACTGCTATGTATTTATTAGGATGTTGCTATTTGTATAGTCCCATTTTGCTCATAAGAACAATCAGTTTGTTCCCCACTTTCTGTAGAAAACCTCTAAAATACCATTAAGCTCTTTGTAGTTGAGATTACTGTTCTCAGCACTTCCGGTTTCATCTGACAATTCATTAATCAGCACCTGGATATCCATAGACAACTCTTCCAATTCATCCTGTGTATAAACACCATTGCTAATATTTGATTTTATCAATTCAAATACCCCTGGCCTGGGATATGAGAACGCTGTCCACATTTCTTGGCTTTGTAAAACACACCTCAAATCTAATTCCATCAAGATTTCACTTAAATTTGAAGATAACTTTAGAGACCCCATATCATAATCGTTTATCTCAGAATGTAAATCCTTGAGCAGAAAGTATGATTCATTAATAAATATTTCTTTTCTTCTCTGATTTCTGCATTCTGAAACAATAACATAGCTGCCTAAAAACAGGATAATTACACATAGAAGTAATACAACTCCATTTTTTCTTTTCGACATACCGTCCTCCTTTTTTATATTCCTGCCTTTATGACCATTTGGTAATCTTTAATTTTTTCATAAAGTAAAAGCCCCTGCAAAATGCCAGCTGTCAGAAAAGCCCATTTTAGCCCTGGCTTTTTCCATTAGGTAAATTTATGATCGCCCATGTTCGACTCCTTTCAAAATTCATCTGTTCGGAAAATCAGAATAGGTCTGACACTTTTATTTGTTGTGGGTATCTTTTCTAAATGCCTCAATTCCACAAATTACAATACCGACAATCATTACAAGCATTGCAATGACAAAAGGGACAGTTAAATCTGCATCCAAAAATGCGCCACGCGATCCGCCTATCCCATTTTACACGCAAGGGTCATTACGGCATAGAAAAATCAAAAAGCTGAAAACATGCAGCCAATTACAGCTAAAAGTAATCCAAAAATTATTTTCTTATTATTCAACTCTCCATTTCTACAATATATCTGTTAAGTTTATTTTGATTTAGTTAACACTCTGCTCTAAATGCATTTTAACAAAAATGGGCAACCCCATCAAGAGATTGCCCATTTCACAATTATGCGTTTTTTTCTTGCTGCACAAAGTTTGGCATCATTTGATGTAACTTTGATGTATGATGTAGTTTTTTATGGTTTCCGTGAATTACGGAACATCCCGTTTTGAATAGCAAAACGGTACATCATTAATACAGCTTAGCACCTGCCGGAATATGCGGATCGACCATCAGGCAGTGCAGCTTTTCGACGCCTTCCTCCTGGTGGACAGCGGAGATGATCATGCCGCAGGAATCAATGCCCATCATCTTGCGCGGGGGCAGGTTGGTGATTGCGATCAGCGTCTTGCCGACCAGTTCTTCCGGCTCATAAGTATCGTGGATGCCGGAAAGGATGACGCGGTCGGTGCCTGTGCCGTCGTCCAGAACAAACTTCAAAAGCTTCTTGGACTTGGGCACTGCGGAACATTCCTTCACCTTTACCGCACGGAAATCGGACTTTGCAAAGGTATCGAAATCGACAAATTCCTCAAACAGAGGTTCGATTTCCACCTTGGAAAAGTCGATCGGCTCATTGTTGAAATAGAATGCTGTTTTGTCATCCACGCCGCCGATTACGGCAGCTGCCTCTTTATTTTCGTCTGCTTTTGCTTCTGCCGTTTTGTTCAGGGGCTTCATGGTCGGGAACAGGATCACGTCGCGGATCGTGGAAGAATTTGTCAGCATCATGACACAGCGGTCAATGCCGATGCCCATGCCGCCCGTCGGGGGCATGCCGTATTCCAGTGCGGTCATGAAATCTTCGTCCAGCATCTCGGCCTCGTCATCGCCGCGTTCACGCTGTTCGGCCTGCTTTTCAAAGCGTCCGCGCTGGTCGATCGGGTCGTTCAGCTCGGAATATGCATTTGCCAGCTCGCTGTGGCAGATAAACAGTTCAAAACGTTCGGTCAGGCGCTTGTCTTCCTTGCTGCGCTTTGTCAGCGGAGAAACCTCGACCGGATACATCGTGATGAAGGTCGGCTGGATCAGCTTTTCTTCCACGCGCTGATCGAAGCATTCATACAGCGCATTGCCCCATGTGGGTTCAGCCGCTTCGGGCAGTTCCACGCCGATCGCCTTTGCTGCGGCAACCGCCTGGGCATCATCGGTGATCGCGCTGAAATCAACGCCTGCATATTCCTTGACAGCGTCCACCATCGTCAGACGGCGCCAGCCCGGAGCAAGGCTGATCTTTTCGCCCATCCATTCCACTTCATAGGTGCCGTGCAGTTCCATGGCAGCCGAAGAAAGGATGCCTTCCGCAAGGTCCATCATGGTGTGGAAATCCGCGTACGCCTGATACAGCTCCACCGACGTGAACTCGGGGTTGTGCTTCGGGTCCATGCCCTCGTTGCGGAAGATACGGCCGACTTCGTATACGCGGTCGATGCCGCCGACGATCAGACGCTTGAGCGGCAGCTCGGTTGCAATGCGCATGTACATATCGATATCCAGCGTATTGTGGTGCGTGACGAACGGACGTGCCGCAGCGCCGCCGGAAATCGTGTTGAGCACCGGCGTTTCCACTTCCATATAGCCGCGGTCATCCAGATAATTGCGCAGATGACGGATGAACTTCGAGCGCAGTTCAAACGTCTTGCGCACTTCGGGGTTCATGATCAGATCGACGTAGCGCTGACGATAGCGCGCTTCGCGGTCCTTCAGGCCGTGGAATTTTTCCGGCAGCGGCAGCAGGTTTTTGCTCAGCAGCACGATTTCCTGCACATGCACGCTGATCTCGCCCATTTTGGTGCGGAACACAAAGCCGCGGATGCCGATGATATCACCGATATCAAACTTTTTGAATGCGGTATATTCGTCCGTTCCGACGTCGTCGCGGCGGACATAAAGCTGGATATTGCCGGTGGTATCACGCAGATCCACAAAGCTGGCCTTACCCATAACACGTTTGCTCATCATACGCCCGGCCATGCAGACCTTGCGCGGTTCTTCCCCTTCTTCCAGATCGACAAAGCTTGCTTTCACTTCATCCGCAAAGTCAGACTGCGGATAGCTTGTCTGCTCAAAGGGATCGTTGCCGGCTTCCTGCAGGCTGCGCAGTTTTTCGCGGCGGATCGCTACCAGTTCGTTATATTCCTGTTCGCTCGCCTGATCAGCGGCTTCGACATTCTGCGGGGCAGTGCCCTGCATTTCGATTGATTCATTAGCCATAGTGAGCCTCCACTTTTCCTTTTACAAATTAGCTTTATTCAGTATAACACAAACAGCACAAAAAAAACAGGTGCTTTCGCACCTGCTTTTTGAAAAAACGTTGTTTTATACTGCTTTTTACAGCGAAGAACGGCCGATTTCCATAATTTCGTAAGCGACCACTGCACCGTTGGGCAGCGCGATATCCACCTTGTCGCCGACGCCGTGGCCGATCAGTGCTGCGCCGATCGGGGATTCATCCGAAATTTTGCCCTCCAGCGGGTCTGCTTCAGCCGAACCGGTGATGTCGTACTCGTCCTCGTCGCCGTCCTCGTCCTTGATGCGGACATGGCTGCCGACGCTGACGGTATCGTTGGACAGTTCATCCTCCGTCACGACACGCGCGTTTTTCAGCATTTTTTCCAAAAGAGCGATGCGGCCCTCCATAAGGCCCTGTTCGTTCTTTGCTTCATCATATTCACTGTTTTCCGAAAGGTCGCCATAACCGCGGGCGACTTTGATCTTTTCCGCTACCTCTTTGCGCTTTACGGTTTTCAAATGTTCCAGCTCGTCTTCAAGTGCACGCAGGCCGGCATAGGTCATGACTATTTCTTTTTCCAACTCTCTGTACTCCTTCGCAGATATTGACAAATCGCCATTTTTCAGCACAAAATATGGTGCACAATCACAGCACCCTCGTGCAATAAGAGATATTATAGTGTTTTTGCATATCACTGTCAAGCAAAAAAGCAAAATTATACAAAATACACCGATATCGAATTATTTCTTTATCTATTATTTTCCCTTTTGCTTTGATTCTATGCGGAAAAACGCCAAAACAGAACCACAGGAGAGGAACAAGCTCCTCTCCTGTGGTGACTTGGCTTTTGATTATTCAGCGTCGTCTTTTACATCAATGAATTTCTTTGCGTCCTCGATGACCTTTGCTTCCAGGTTCGAGGGCAGCGGTTCATACCGCGTAAAGGCAAAGCGGAAGCTTCCGCGTCCCTGCGTCAGCTGGCGCAGATAGGTGGTGAAATCGTGCATCTCGCTCATCGGGACGTCCGCTTCCACGGTCTGCTCGCCGTCGTCTGCCGGATGCATGCCCAGCACGCGTCCGCGGCGCTTGGTCACTTCGCCCATGATATCGCCCATAACTTCGTTGGGCACGGTTGCCATCAAGGTGCCCACCGGCTCCAGCAGAACCGGCTCTGCTTCAGGCAGCGCCGCTTTATAGGCGAGCTTTGCCGCCATTTTGAACGCCATTTCCGAAGAATCGACCGGGTGATAGCTGCCGTCCAGCAGCGTCGCTTTCAGGCCGACCACCGGGTAACCCGCCAGAACACCGTGGCGCACAGCCTCCTGCAGACCTTTTTCAACAGCGGGGAAGTAGTTCTTCGGCACACTGCCGCCGAACACGTTTTCGGCAAATACAAATTCGCCTTCGTCGGTCGGTTCAAATTCGATCCACACGTCACCGAACTGTCCGTGACCGCCGGTCTGCTTTTTATGGCGTCCCTGTGCCTTGCATTTTTTGCGGATCGATTCGCGGTATGCGATGCGCGGCTCGGTCAGGCTGATCTCGACGCCGAATTTGCTCTTCATCTTTGCGCACACAACGTCCAGATGCTGTTCACCCAGACCGGAGAGGATCTGTTCGACCGTCTCCGAATTGACGGTGTACGAAAGGGTGGGATCTTCCTCGATCAGGCGCTGCAGTGCACCGCTGATCTTGCTTTCGTCGCCCTTCTGCTTTACACGGATCGCCATGGAAAGCGTCGGGTTCGGGAACGTCGGGCGCGGCAGGCTCACAATGCGGGACGGCACGCACAGCGTATCGCCCGTCTGCGCATTGGCAAGCTTCGTGATCGCGCCGATATCGCCCGCGCCGATCTCTTCTGCGTCCGTCTGCTTTTTGCCCTTGACGAATACCAGCTTGCCCAGGCGTTCGGGTTCACCCGTGCGCGCATTCATGACCGGCGTATCCGGCTTAAGCACGCCGCTGATGACCTTGACATAGCTGAGCTTGCCGACGAACGGATCGGCAACTGTCTTGAACACATAAGCGCACAGCGGATCCTGTGCATTGCATGCGATCTCCACTTCGTTGCCGTCGCGGTCCTCTGCCACGCAGCCTGCGCCGCGCGCCGCGCTGGGCAGCAGCTTTTTGATGTAGCGCAGCACCATATCCGTGCCTGCCAGCGTTGTGCTGCAGCCGCACAGAACCGGCGTGATCGCACCCGTCTTGACGCCCATGCGGACGCCTTCGGTCAGCTCTTCCTGCGTGAACGGTTCTCCCTCGAAGAATTTTTCCATAAGGGCTTCGTCGGTTTCGGCAACGGCTTCGCGCATTGCCTCCAGCAGGCCGTCCTCACGGTGGCCGTATTTCGGCATCGGAACTTCACGCGGGGTTCCGTTCACATAGCTGTATGCCTTGGATTCGATCAGGTTGACGAACACACGGCCGCCGGCCTGTTCGATCGGAACGACAACCGGGCACACCGAAGGGCCGAATTCGGTCTTCAGTTCTTCAAACACCTTATAGAAATCCGCATTTTCCGCATCCAGCTTGGAAATATAGATCATGCGGCTTTTGTTGTTCTTTACGGCAAGGCGGTACGCCTTCTGTGCGCCGACGGTCAGCCCGCTGCGCGCCGATACGGTGATCAGGACGCTTTCTGCGGCGCGGATGCCCTCATAAACGCCCAGTTCAAAATCAAACAGACCCGGAGTATCGATCAGATTGATCTTTACGCCATCATACACTGCCGGGGCAACTGCCAGGGCCAGCGATGCGCGGCGCTTTGCTTCTTCAGGGTCAAAATCACAGACAGTGTTTCCCTCCTCGACACGGCCCAGACGGTCTGTGGCGTTGGAGGCATACAAAAGTGCTTCGACGAGGCTCGTTTTGCCCGAGCCGCCGTGGCCTGCAACCAATACGTTTCGGATATGATCGTTCATGTAATTCATTATTAACAACCCTCTTCTCCTGCGTGTAAAAATACACGTCAGCAACTTATACAAAAATATTAACACACCTGTCGTATTTTTTAAAGATATTGTTATGTAAAAAGGTTGTTTCCCATGTACAATCTTTGGGCAGAAGATTGTACAGTTTGCATAGAGCCGCGCTGTATGTATATTTACAGGATACAATTATCCATTTTTGTATGTCTGATATATACAGCTTCTTCCAAAGCCGACGGTTTTGCCCGCCCGCTTTCCCGCACAAAGCCGGAACGCGCACGCGGGCGGCACGGAATCGGGAATGTGCGCAAAAAAAGACCCGGATCGAAGCGATCCGGGCCTTATGCTTTATGCAAAGACGCTGACACTCATCTGCCGCTTGCGCAGCTTTCCGCGCAGATAGGACGGCAGATAAAAGCAGGCGGGCACGAAAATGTACAGCAGATACAAAATCGCCGTGATCTGCACTTCGGACAGATTTCCAAACAGCATGGCCAGCACAAAAAAGCGCCCCTTGAAATACATATAATCCGCATTGACCGGTGAATAGTTCACGATGTTGGCCGGGATCGAAACGATCAGGCTTGCCACACACGGCAGGAAAAGCTCCCACCAGTGCCGGACGTTCTGGTACCGGTGCTCGCCGGACAAAATCACCACAAGATACACAAACAGCATGCTGCCGTGGAAAAAGAACGTATGGAACCCCGCGAACGAAATGCAGGAATAGGTTGTCAGCCGCGCGATCGGGTAAAGGAAATTGATCAGCGCCCCCAGCATGCCCAGCGTGCACACATAGCCGTATGCAATTTTTTTCCCGATGCCTTTGCCCCAGATCAGGAACGGCAGTGTATACAGAAAGATACTGCACGGGTACAGGGAAAGGTTAATGGCAGGGTCAAGCCCTTGCCGTTTGCCCGCGGTGCTGTCCCACACGATGATCGCGACCTCCCAGACCATAAGAATGACCCAGATCGCCGTGAACACCGGCTTGCGGTACTGCTTGTTTTTGGCAATATAAACGGCGGCGCTGACGATCAGCACCAGCAGAGCCGCTTCAAACATAAAATGAAGCGGGGTGTACATTGTGCCCGGGATCTGATCCGCCGGGACAAGATAATCTTTATGGGTAAAAAAATTACCCAGCACATATCCAATATCCTTCATTGCAGTTCTGGCTCCTTATCCCATGCCCCCACTCGCATCCCGCGTGCGGGATGCCTTAGGGAGACGTCTTTTTCTTTCCTTTCATCACAGCGTCGTCCTGTGTTATCTATGTAACGGTCCATTCTTTTCTTTTGCTTCAAAATTTCGCGCAGATGCGCAGATTTTACAATTTCTATACAAAAGGCCGAAAGAGCGGCTCTTTCGGTCTTTTCTGTGGTTTTTCTGTTTTATCCGTTCATCCGATCACGAAGCCGCCGTTCGGCGCCAGGACCTGTCCGGTAAAGAATGCACCGGCATCCGATGCCAGAAACGCAATGGCCGCCGCAACATCCTGCGGTGTGCCCAGACGGCACAGCGGCGTCTCGTCGGCGAGCTCCCGCTTATCTTCTTCGGAAAAGGACGCCATCATATCCGTTTCGATCACGCCCGGCGCAACACAGTTCACTGTGATGCCGCTGGGGCCTTCCTCCTTGGCAAGCGCCCTTGTCAGGCCGATCAGCGCCGCCTTTGCCGCGGAATAGTGCACCTCGCACGAAGCGCCGACCTGTCCCCACATAGAGGAAACCAGAATGATGCGCCCGTGCTTTTCGCCGATCATGTGCGGCAGCACGGCCTGACAGCAGTGGAACGCGCCCTTGACGCAGACGTCGAACATCCTGTCCCATTCCGCCGCCGTGATATCCGTAAAAAGCTTCTGCTGTGCAATGCCCGCGTTGCTGACAAGCACATCCGCGCTGCCCAGTTCCCGTTCGATGCGCGCGAACATCTGCTTTACGGCTGCTTCGTCCGCCACATCTGCGGCAAACGCCTGCGCGGTGCCGCCCGCGGCGCGGATCGTTTCCACAACGGCCTGCGCCTTTTCAAGCTGTGTATTGCAGCACACGGCAACGCGGTATCCTTCCTTTGCCAGCGCGATCGCCGCCGCTGCGCCGATCCCGCGCGAAGCACCGGTTACGACTGCGGTTTTTTCCATTTCGGTTTGCTCCCCTCTTTGCGCTGCTGACGCAGGCGCTCAAAAAACTTTCCCAGAAGTGCGGCACATTCTTCTTCCAGCAGCCCGCTTTCCACTGCGGGATGATGATTGAACGGCATGGAAAACAGATCGGTGATGCTGCCGCAGCAGCCTGCCTTTGTATCCTTCGCGCCGTATACCACACGCCGGATGCGGCTGTTGATGATCGCACCGGCACACATCGGGCACGGTTCCAGCGTCACGAACAGTTCGCACTGCCACAGCCGCCACCCGCCCAGCGCGCGGCACGCGGCGTCGATTGCCAGCAGCTCCGCATGGTGCGTTGCGTTTTTCTGCGATTCCCTTGTATTATGCGCCGCAGCGACCGGCACGCCGTCCTTTGCAACAACCGCGCCGACCGGCACTTCGCCTTCTTCAAACGCCTTTTGTGCCTCCCGGAGCGCAAGGCGCATCAATTCCGTATCCGTCATACCTTCTCCATTCATTTCCACAGCGGCACAAGCGCGCGCACCGCCAGATACACCATAACGATAAGATAGACCGGCGCTTTGGCAAGACGTTCCAGACGGCTCTGCCGGTTTTTGGGGTCATACACACGCGGGATGCGCCGGAAGTTCTTCATAACACCCAGACGGCGGATCAGCATAACGCATACGATCGAGCCGAGCGCAAAAATCACGATGAGACATACGATAAACGCCAGTGCGGAAATGCCGTCCATTCTCTGTTCCGTCAGCGTGAACAGAAAGACCATGGTATTATGTGCAAAATGCAGCGCGGCGCCCAGTGCCAGAGAACCGGTACAGTACGCTGCAAGCCCCATGAGCACCGAAATCAGGAACAGTGCGGGCATCTGCGCGATATCGCCGTGCAAAAGCGTAAACACAACACTGGATACCACGATAGAAAACCATGTGCCCCACCGCGAAAAAATCGACTGCACCGCACCGCGCACAAACAGCTCTTCCAGAAGTGCCGGCACCACACAGACCGCGACAAAATACAAAAACGTTGCAAAGGGGTCCTGCGGCAGACGGATCGGGTCCGGCACGGAATATCCGCTCCACCTTCCCAAAAGGCGCTGAAAAACAGCCGTCATCACACTGCACAGGATGCCCACACCCAGAAACACCGGCAAAAACAGCCACAGACGCACATCGCGCGGCATCCGGAACGAAATATTCAGCCGCAGGGGCGTTTTGGCAACGCTGACGCGAATCAGGAAAAACGCCGCCAGAACCGCCAGCGCCGGCATGATGATATTGATAAAGCCCAGCACCCATTCCGGCACGGCAATGGGATTGTTCAATGTTGCGTTTGGATTGAACGTCTGCATGAATTTTTCCGCACCAAGACGCAGCAGCGCCGCGACCCCCAGATAGACCAGTGCAGCCGCAGCCGTCAGGTTTGCCGCAAACTGAAGCGGATCCTTCTGTCTTTTCTTTTTCTGTTTCATTGCGATCCGTTCCTTCCGTAAACCGACTGTTTTTGTTCGTATGTTTACTATATTACATTATTTTGACTGAAAAAGCCACCGGGAAAGTCATTTCTTCTTCCCGATGGCTCATTTTTATTCGTAAAAATATGAAATTGATTTGATTTGTGCATTCTGCGCATCATCATGCACGATCACGCCTGTGTACCGGATGCAGACATCGTCTCCCCGCTTCAGAGTTTGCGGCAGCATTTCTCCCTCCGGCATCTTCAGCGTCAGCGTTCGTCCATCATTCGTCTGCAGTTCAAGCTCCGCTGTCCCCATGCTCTTTACCGTGCCGAACAGCCGTTTGTTGTCCAAACCGAGCCTTTCCACCGAAACGATACGTGCCGAACCGGTTTGTTCCGCAGCAATGCTTCCGGTGTAATAAATACAGATGACGTCCCCTTCGGCAAGCGCATTTTTGCCGGACGTCAGCTTGGCGTCGACATAAAACTTCAGCGCACGTCCGTCCGGCGTCACCACATCCAGATTCCCGCGATTCTTCGTCACGTTCTGCACTGTCACCGCGATCTGACGCGGCTTTGCTTTTGATTCCGGCTGTGCCGAAATCAGCACTGCGCTGTTGTTTTCCGCACCCTTCGGCTGTGCATGTCCGGTATAGACAAGATCCACGCGGCTCCATTTTTTCATCCCGTTCGGGAATGTCATTTCCGCATTTTCATACGAAAACTCATACACGCCGCCGGCATCCGCCTGGATCTCAAGCGTTTTCTTCGCTTCGTCAAAGTTTCGCAGCGCGCCCGTCATGATATAGCTTTCCGCTTCCTGCGCAAGCAGCGTCACCGCCTTAACCACCGGCATTTCCGGTGTACCGTCAAACACGATGCGCACCCACTGGCCCGGCTTTGCGCCGTCCGGAATACTGCGCAGCGATTCCGCCGCCGCGAACGTATGCTCCGTGCCGTCCTTTGTGCGGATGGCAAGCGCCTGCTCGTCCACACTTGTGACGATGCCCTGCGCCACGCAGTCCTCCGACAGCATGTCCCGCACCGCTTCTTCGATCGGCTCAATACGCAGCAGCTTCACGTTTGCGGCATTTGTACCGGACAGAACGCCGTCATACCACGCGCGCACCATTTGCCCGGGCTTTGTTCCCTCCGGTGTAAGATCCTCTGCACCCCGCATGCGGAAAACATACTCCGTGCCCCCGATGCTGCGCAGAATGAACTGCCCGTCGGAAACATCCAGCACGATGCCTTCCTCATTCTTTGCATTTTCCGGAAGCTCCGCCACAAGCGGTTGCAGCGATTCTGATTCCGACGACTGCTCACCGCATCCGGGCAGCACAAGCATCATCATACCCACTGCAAAAGCCGCAAGCAATTTTGCAAATTTTTTCAATTTCATTCCCCTTCTCCCAAAGCACCGCCGGCACGGCTTACCCTGCACTTTTTGCTCTGCATATCTATAATACGATGAAAAGCGGATTTAAATTTCACCGAAACGTTAAAAAAGAGTTACAAACCTTTCACAAAAAAACAGCTATGCGGCAACACCACATAGCTGTTTTGCGCTTTTCGGAAATTACTCAGCGTCTTCTTTATCTGCTGCAAGCAGAGCCTTCATCGAAAGGCTGATACGCTTTTTCTCGAAGTCCACGTCGGTAAGCTTCACTTCAACTTCCTGACCAACGCTCAGAACGTCGCTGACCTTCTCTACGCGGTCGTTGGAAATTTCGCTGATGTGAACCAGACCGTCAATACCCGGCATGATGCGCACGAATGCACCGAACTTGGTGATCGAAACGACCGGAGCCGTGAACGTGCTGCCAATGGGATACTCGGCCTTGAATTTTTCCCAGGGATTGTCCTCAGCCTTCTTGTAGCCCAGCGATACCTTCTTGTTTTCGGTGTCGATGTCCTTGACATAAACTTCGATCGTATCGCCTACGCTGACAACCTCAGACGGATGCTTGATGCGGTTCCAGGACAGCTCGCTGATGTGAACCAGACCGTCCACACCGCCGATATCCACGAATGCACCATAGTTCGTCAGGCTCTTGACAACGCCGGTGTAGTTCTTGCCGATTTCAACATTTGCCCAGAACTCTTCGCGCTTTGCGTCGTTTTCTGCAGCCAGCACTTCGCGGATGGAACCCACGATGTGGCGGCCTTCGCACTGCTTCATCTTCAGGCGGACGTTTGTCTTAACCAGCTTTGTGTAATCCTCGCCGTGACGAAGTGTAGCCTGGGAGCGCGGCACGAATACGCGCACGTTGTTCACCAACACAACCAAACCGCCGGAGTTGGATTCGGTTACATAACCCTCAAGGATTTCACCGCTCTCAACAGCAGCTGCAACGGCCTCGCGGCCCTTGTTTTCGTCCAGACGTTTTTTGGACAGATAGACAACGCCTTCCTGGTCATTCACTTTTGTAACGATGAGGTCGAGCTCGTCGCCCTTCTGGACAAGTTCCTCTGCCTTGGCAGACGGATCGTTTGTGAGTTCTTCAAGCTTGACAAAACCTGTCTGCTTCGTTCCGATATCAACCTGAATCTCACTGGGAGACACGCTGGTAACGATGCCCTTGACAACCTTTCCATTATATACCGGCTTCATGGAAGCATCAATCATTTCCTCAAAGCTCAATTCCTCTTCACGAATTTCCTCGCTCATACTGCTCAGTACCTCCTCAATAATAGACGAGGGCGTGGATGCACCCGCCGTCACCCCTACCGTGCCTGCGCCGTGCCACCATTCGGGATCCAGCTCCTGTGCTGTTTCCACGGTGACAGCTTTTGTATAACGCGCGGCGACCGATACGAGTTTCTGAGTGTTGGAGGATTGTCTTCCGCCGATGACGACCATTAAATCGCACTTCTTTGCAAGACTTTCCGCCTCATGCTGCCTCGCCCATGTTGCATTACATATTGTATCAAATATAGCGGCGTTTGTATATACTTTTTTTATAAACTCTGCACATTCTTGCCACTTTTTCACCTCAAAAGTGGTTTGCGCTACCATAAAAATTCCATTTTTGGTATTTTCTGGTGTTAAAAGCTTTTTCAGCTCCTCCAAACAGGAAAAAACGAACACCGGTCCGGCGGTGTGTCCCACGATCCCCTGCACTTCGGGATGATCGGCATTGCCCGCCACAAACAGTGTTTTTCCCTGTTCGCCCGCCTGTTTTGCAAGGCGGTGGATCTTCGCCACAAAGGGGCATGTGGCGTCGTGCGTCACAAGTTTGCGCTGTGCCAGTTCATCGTACACATGCTGCGGCACGCCGTGGCTGCGGATGACGACCTCGTACCCTTCGGGCACCTGCGCGGGCGAATCCACGATGACCGCACCTTTTTTTTCAAGGTCGGCCACGCACTGCGGATTGTGGATCAGCGGGCCGAGCGTTGCGACGTTCCGGTTTTCCCGCAGCAGATCATAGGTGAGCTTCACCGCGCGGTCCACCCCGAAGCAGAAGCCCGCGGTTTTGGCTTTGATGATTTCCATTCTGTTCTCCGTTTCAAAAAGCGGAGCCGGATGCAGTTTTAGTGTATGCATTCCGGCTTCGATTATAAGTATTGTTTATTTTCTTCCAGCAGCTTTTCCAGTTCCTGCGTCAGCAGCTCCTTGCATTCCCGCAGGCGTGCAGCGCTGCGCGGTTCGCCCAGCTGCAGCTTTTCCGCGGGGATCGGCTTGCCGAACACCACCGTGCACCGGCCGAAAAGCTTCATCCTTCCACCCTTGTAGATGATGCGGCACGGGATCATATCCACGCCGGTTTCGGCAGCGATCACAAATGCGCCGCTTTTCAGCCTTCCCAGCTTGCCGTCCTTTGTGCGCGTTCCCTCCGGGAAGATCAGCACGCCGCGGCCTTCATCGCGCACGGCGCGCACCGTGTTTTCCACAACGGTGGTGTCGCCTTTTCCGCGGTGCACGCACACGACGCCCACCTTTTTCCACATCCAGTTGAGCAGCCCGCAGATGTTGAAAAGCTCTTCCTTGGCCAGGATGACCATCGGCTTGCCCCAAAAGCGCGAAATCACGATAAATACCGGGTCAATGGCAGAAATATGGTTGGCCGCAATGATGAAGCCGCGGTCACGGATGAGATTTTCCCTTCCGATCACCTTGATGCGGAACACAAGGTGCCACACCAGCCATGCCGCGGGTACGATAATGCAGTAAAACCACATAATCAGTCCTCCTGCTTCGGCGCGCGGCGGATCACATCCAGCATCATTTGGAACGACTGTTCAAAATCGCATCCCGTCGTATCGACCGTCACTGCGTCCTGTGCCGCGCACAGCGGTGCCGCCGCGCGGTGGGTATCATTGTAATCGCGCTGGCGCACATCGGCCAGCACCTGTTCATAACTTACGTTTTCGCCGCGTGCCGCAAGCTCGTCATACCGGCGGCGGGCGCGTTCCTCCGCGCTTGCCGTCAGGAAGATCTTCACCTGCGCATCGGGCAGCACGACAGTGCCGATATCGCGTCCGTCCATAAGGACATTGTTTTCCCGCGCAAGGCCGCGCTGTGTTTCCAACAGGAACGCACGCACCGCCGGATGTGCCGAAACATGCGACGCCGCCATGGAAACTTCCTCGGTACGGATCAGTCCGGAGACGTCCTCCCCGTTCAAAAACATATGCTGCACGCCGTCCACATAGCGCATTTCCAGGTGGATTTCCGGCAAAAGCGCCGCAAGCTGCGCTTCGCTGTCCAGGTCGGCGCCCTTGCGCAGCGCATACAGGCCAATGGTGCGGTACATGGCGCCGGTATCAACATAAATATAGCCAAGCTCTGCGGCAAGCCGCCGCGAAAGCGTGGATTTTCCCGCGCCGGACGGGCCGTCAACTGCAATTGAAATCATGCTATCTCTCCTTTAAAGGCGGATGTGCCGCCGTTGTTTATCCGTGCAGGTGGGTTGCCGCGGCATGTGCCGTTGCAAACGCGATGCCCAGATTGTAGCCGCCGGTGTAGGCGTCCACGTCCAGCACCTCGCCCGCAAAATAAAGCCCGCTGCACAGCTTGCTTTCCATGGTTTTCGGGTCGATTTCCTTCACGCATACCCCGCCGCTTGTCACAACAGCGTGCGCAAGGTCGCCCTTGCCGGAAAGCTCGATCGGGAACGCCTTGAGCAGTTCCACAAGCCTTCTGCGTTCTTCGCGCGTGATCTGGTTCACTTTTCGGTCGGGTTCGATGCCCCATTTTTCCAGCATAACGGGCTGCATCGAAGCCGGAAGCAGCTTCACAAGGCAGTGCGAAGCCTCCTTGCCCGCCAGCAGTGCAAAATCCTCTGTCACGCGGCGGTCCAGCTTTTCCGGGGAAAGCGCCGGCTTCAGATCGATTTCGATCCGGTAGCCGTATTTTTTCATATCGCGGATATGCGCACTTGCGGAAAGCACCAGCGGCCCTGATACGCCAAAATGCGTAAACAGCATCTCGCCCTGTTCACAAAAGCGCTTTTTCTTTCCCTCCCACAGCGTCAGCTCCACGTTGCGCAGCGAAAGGCCCATCATGCGCTTGCATGTGCCGCCGCGCTCCACCAGTGAGACAAGGCTCGGCTCCGGCGGGATGACCGTATGCCCCGCCTGCTGTGCAAAGCGGTAGCCATCGCCCGTGGAACCCGTCGTGGGGTACGAAACGCCGCCCGTCGCCACGATGACAGACGGTGCGGACAATATTTCGCCGTTTTCCAGTTCCACGCCCGTGCAGCGCCCGTTTTCGATGCACAGCCGCTTTGCGCCCTGATACCGGATCTGCGCTGCCTGTGCACGGCGCAAAAGCGCGTTCAGGATATCGGCGGCGCGGTCGCTCTGTGGGAACACGCGGCGTCCGCGCTCGGTTTTCAGCGGGACGTTCAGCTCGTTTTCAAAGATTTCCATGACGCGGGACGGCGGACATGCCGCCAGAGCCGAATACAGAAAGCGCGGATTGCGCCGGACGTTTTTGAGAAATTCCTCCTCGCTGCAGTTGTTTGTCACATTGCAGCGTCCCTTGCCTGTAATCAGCAGTTTTCTGCCGGGGCTTTCCTTATGCTCCAGCAGTACGACGCTTTTGCCCTGCTGCAGCGCACTTCCCGCTGCAAAAAGGCCGGCTGCGCCAGCGCCGATAATAATACAATCCGGCATTCTTTGCCCTTTCCTCCGTTTTCTAAACGATACAGTTTCGATCGCGCACAGCCGCCCTTATGCAGCCGCTGTGCAGTTATTGGATCTCAAAAAGATCCTCGGGGTAAAAACGATACATCGCTTCTTCGCTGCAGTGCAGGCCGTCGTAAAAATCCGCTTCTGTCAGCCCAAGCACATGCGGATTGAACGAACCGAACACCTTTGCCCCGTTTTTCTGCGCAAGCTCTGTCACCAGACGTTCGGTATCCAGGATTTCGACATAGTTGTCATCGGACGCAGCCATGAAGTCGTAATAGGCCGGATGATACGGGGCAAACAGCACTGCAACCTGCACGCCGTCCTCCTGCATTTCCTGCAAAAAGACCTCCATCTGACGGACAAGCTCCTTCGACACGCCGGTAAAATCGCTTGCAAAGCTTGGCTTTGACAGGATATTGCCCTCTGCGCGGATGTTGATATCCTCCTGCGGGGCATCGCGGTACCATTCCTCATAGCAGTAGCTGCCATCCGCGCGCCGCATATTGCCTGAAGATTTATGTACATCTGTCGGGATCGGCTCGCTTTCACGGTGCAGCCCCTTCTGCATGTATTTCAGGCTTTTCTGAAAATAGGGGATCGAAAACGCCTGTCCGCGTTTTTCGATTTTCTGACGCACGCTGTTGACCCAATCGGCCTGCAGCGCCTGCAGACCGTGATCGCGGCAGAACTGTACATAGCCGTCCGTCATGGCGCGCGTTTCAAACGTACCCTCGCTCAAAAACCAGTAATCCACCGAAAGGATCACACGCTTTGGCAGCAGCCCCTTGTTTTTGAACAGGCGGTAAATGGAAATGCAGTCCCGCATATCCGCGCCGGTAACACCCGCACAGAAAAAGGCTTCATCCCCCGTCAGCTCTTTTGTCAGCTGCATGGAATGGCTGGAGCCGAGCGCAAGCGTGCCCACCGGTTCGGTGCGCATGGCAGCATATTCCCCCATAAAGGCGCGGTCGTCCATATTGCGCAGGTTTTCGACATTCTTCCCCTGCGTCAGGATTTCCGCAACCTGCCGTTCATAGCCGATGTTCAGCACATTGGCCGGGTCCGCATAGACATTCACGCAGACAATGAGCAGAACAAACGGAAGAAAAATCAGGAAAGATTTCAAAACTCGTTTCATGATCTTCTCCTCAGAAATCAAAGTAGATGAAATTCGATGTACCCAGCGCACCGAAGAAGGCAAGCGCCAGCAAAAGCACATAGTACAGTGCAATGCGCACCGCAGGCTTGTGCATCCGGACCCATTCGCCGGTTTCCATATGTGCTTTTTCCGCGCGCCATTCGCCCCATTCCACCAGTGCCGCGCCGCCTGCCATAACAAGCAGCGACACCCGGCCGATATTCATGGTCTTCAAAAGCGCGATCGTGCCCGAAGGATCCAGCAGCGCCTGCTTCCAGCCGGTGAACAGGTTGGCGTACACATACAGCGCATCCTGCGTTGTCTGTGCGCGGAAGAACACGATGCACGCGGTAAACATCAGATACACCGCCGCAATGCGCACCAGTGCCGAAAGCGTCCTGCGCATTTTTGAGCCTTCCTTCGGCGGATTTTCCCTGCGCCGCTTTTGCGCCGCGCGGGAAAGCACCATGAACACGCCGTTCATCGCGCCCCAAATGGCAAAATTGAGCGCCGCACCGTGCCAGATGCCGCTTGCCAGGAATACGATCATAATATTCACATAGGTGCGCAGCGTGCCTTTGCGGCTGCCCCCGAGCGGGAAATACAGATAATCGCGGAACCAGGACGTCAGGCTGATATGCCAGCGCCGCCACAGCTCCTGAAAGCTGCGCGCGGCAAACGGGCGCGCAAAGTTTTCGCACACCGTAAAGCCCAGCAGACGCGCCGTGCCGATCGCGATATCCGAATAGCCCGAAAAATCGCAGTAAAGCTGATAGGAATACATCAGCGCCGCAAGCAGAAGGAACGGCCCCTGATAGACCGAAAGATTGGAAAACACGCGGCTGACGCTGATGCTGATCATTTCCGCGAGTACAAATTTTTTGAAAAATCCCCACAGCATGCGGGATGCGCCGCAGCAGAAGGTTTCATACTCAAAGCGGTGCGGTGCTTCAAACTGCGGCAGAAGCGTTCTGCCGCGCTCGATCGGGCCGGAAGAGATGATCGGAAAGAAGCTGGAAAACAGCGAAAAGCGGACAAAATTGCGTTCCGGCTTTTGTTTTTGGCGGGAAACGTCGATCAAAAAGCCCGCCAGCATGAAGGTATAAAAGCTTACGCCGAGCGGTGCGGCAAGCCGCCCCCACGAGGGCAGCGCCGACAGCGGCTGGCAGCTTGTGCGCAGTGGCTCGTAATATTTAAAAAAGACAAGGTTTGAAAACAGCAGCAAAAGTGAAATCGTCAGCAGACAGCGCCGCGCTCCCTTTGACCTGAGGTGTGTCAGCCAGTGGGACGCCCCGTAGACAAGCAGCGTCAGCGCAATCAGAAGCAGAAGATTTTTAAAACTGGTGTAAGAATAGAAGATCCAGCAGACCGCCAGCAAAACATAATTCTGAAATTTAACCGGGACCGTAAAATAAAGAACGATCGTTGCCGCCAGAAGAAGAAAGAACGGTGCAGACTGAAATCCCATATCCTGTATTCCTTTCCTATGTACATTTGCGCCGGTTCCCACACACAAGGTATAACCTATTATAGTATAATCGGTTTCCGCATGATTCGCAAGTATACGACAGCATCCAAATATCGGTTTTGTGCATCCGGACGCCGGTTCCTGTGCCTGAAAGCAAAAAACAGGCAGCCCTTCCCACGGAAAAGCTGCCTGTCTGTTTTTCAATCCCGTCCGCGCGCTGTATTGGGCGGCTGTTTCGCACGCGACGGCTGCCGTGCATGCTGTGCCGTATAGTGCCGCGCCCTGCGCTGTGCCGTCTGCCGTGTC
Organism: Ruthenibacterium sp.; assembly: GCA_020025235.1. GTDB lineage: Bacteria > Bacillota > Clostridia > Oscillospirales > Ruminococcaceae > Ruthenibacterium. The sequence continues at coordinate 40,068 of JAHHSL010000002.1, read as the reverse complement.
AGCGCCGGGCTTTTTACCGGACGCGGCTGCTGCACCTGCGGGCCCACGCCCTGCTGCGCGCTTTGTGCGGCGGCGCGTCGGCGTGCCATGCGGCGCTTTTTCCGCTGTGCCTTGATATAGGCCACATACGCAATGCGCCCTTCCACCAGTGCCGCCAGAATCAGCACCAGAATGAACAGCGCGCCGAGGATCCATTTCAAAATTTTCATCCACGACGGGCGATCTACATATACTTGTGCATTGGCATCCAGCAGCGCCATGACGGCTTTCTGATCGATACCGACGGTATACGTTGCCAGATCTTCCGCCATGCTGCCCTGTGCCGTGCCCTCTTTGAGCGCAAAATGCATTTTTGCCTGAAAGGGCGTATCCACCATGTAGGATTCCGGCGCTTCAAACGTCACGGCAACATTTTCCGGCGAAACATCCCGGTGCAGCAAAAGCGGGTAGCTTTCCGCCAGCTGCGGCGGCGCGGTGCCGACGCTCGGTTCGGTTTCGGAATAGTACACCGGGATCTGCGGGGGCTGCATCTGTGCCGCGGAGATCTGCTGCCGTGTGAAATTATCAAAGCAGTAATCCATAAGCGCCACGCTGTCGGCAAATTTATCGTATTTCTTCGCACAGCCCAGCACGACGCTGATCAGCGTCACATCCCCGCGTGTGACGGTTTCCACCATGGTGTAGCCCGCCTCATGCGTCCAGCCGCTTTTGCCGCCTGTTGTGCCCTCATATTCATATTTGCAGGGCACCAGCATGCAGTTGTCCGTGCCCCAAAGGCGCTGTTTTTCCTGCTTGTTCGTCGGCTGCATGGTATACTGCGTCGCACCGAACATTTCCCGAAAGCCGGGAACACTCAGCGCCCAGCGCGTCAGCACCGCCATGTCATGTGCGCTTGTGTGGTGCCCGTCGGCGTGCAGCCCGTGCGGATTGCAGTAATGCGTCTGCGTCATCCCCAGCTCCTGCGCCTTGGCGTTCATCAGATCGACAAACGCTTCGATGCTGCCCGCCGTATATTCCGCAAGCACGTTGGCGGCGTCGTTTGCGCTGGCAAGGATCGTCGCGTTGAACAGATCCTGCAGCGTCACCACCTCATCCGGCTGCAGCGCCACATGCGAAGAGCCCATTTCCAGCTCATGCGTTGCGCGGTAGCTGACGGTCACCTGCTGCGACAGATCCCCGCCGCATCTTTCCATGGCAAGCGCCAGCGTCATGATCTTGGTGATGCTGGCCGGATAGCGCTGCTCATACCCGCCTTTTTCCACCAGCACCTGTCCGGTATCCGCATCCATAACAAGATACGATTGTGCCGTAACCGGCGGCGGTGTACCCTGCTGCGCCGCAAAGGCCGGCGTCAGCCCGGCGCACAGCGCCAGCACCAAAATGATTCCAAGCAGTTTTCTCACGAAATAAACTCCTCACCGCACGGCTGCCGCCGTGCACCCTTCTCTTTCCCTATCCATAGTATTATACTGATGTTTTCCGCTTTGCGCAAGCATTCACAGCCGCACGAACAGCGGCGCAAGCTCCAAAAGCGCCTGCGGGTAATTGATCTGCGGCGCGGCGATCACGGCGTCCAGCAGCCCGCGCATCACATGCGGGATCTTCCGGCTTGGGATATGCTCCGCAAGCAGCTCTGCCCGCGTGACGGCAAGATGGCCGAAAAGATACGGCTCATGCGAAGCGAGCAGCGTTTCATAAAGCGCCGCCTGTCCCGCCCAGCGTCCATCGCCGTATGCAAGCATCTGTGCCGCGGCCGCATAAGGCACCGAAGCCGGCAGACGGCTCAGCAGCCGCTTGAGCGCAGGCACATCTTCGGGCGGTGCGGAAAGCTGCGCAAGCGTCTCGACCGCCATGACGTCCTGCGGCGCAGCGGGAAGTGAAAGCGCCGCCGCTATTTTTTCATATTGCTGCACCGGCACACGGCACCGGCGCAAAAACACCTGCCAGCGCACGGCGCTGTTTTCCGGCAGCAGTGCGATCCCTTTTGTATCCGCATGGCACGCGGGCAGGCCGAACGGCTGATACGCTCCCCGTTCCACCAGCATGGCAAGCGCCCTGGGCCCGTGCGAAAGCAGCAGCCTTTGTGCCGCCGCGCCCGCCGTTTTACCCGAAAGTGCCCGGATTCCCGGCGCCGCCGAAAGCGCCGCATGCATGGTATCCGCCTCCACGCTGCAGCGGTGCTCCGCCGTAAATACAAATAGTTTTAAAACGCGTTCGCTGTCCTGTTTGTAATATTTTTCTTTTTCTTCTGCGGTGCACCGCACCATATTGTTCCAGGTCATGTGCGCCCCGGCAAAGTCCCGATCCATGCTGCATCGTACCTCCTGCACATTTTTTCCTTTTCAGTATACCAAAAAAATGATGATGCGCCAAATTTACATGAATATGTTTATTTTATCCTGATTTCAAGCTATAATGGTATCAGCAATACTTCTAATTACGAGGTGAATGTAATGAATGGTTTTAACAGCACACTGCTGGACGGCAAGATGAAGCTGCATTTTATCGGCATCGGCGGCAGCGGAATGTTCCCGCTTGTCCAGATCCTGCACGCTGTCGGATACGAGATCACCGGTTCGGACGTCAACGAGGGCGACATCATTGACCGGGAACGCAAAATGGGCATCCCCGTCACCATGGGGCACCGCGCCGAAAACGTGCACGGCGCAGAGCTTGTCGTGTATTCCGCAGCGATTGCACACGATAACCCTGAACTTGCCGAAGCCGAACGCCTTGGCATCCCCACGGCAGAACGCAGCGTACTGCTGGGCTATGTTGCCAATACCTACCCGCATCCGGTCTGCGTTGCCGGCACGCACGGCAAGACCACAACCACCGCCATGCTTTCCCAGATCATGATCATGGCAAAAACAGACCCCGCCGCGATCATCGGCGGCAAGCTTCCGCTGATCGATTCCTACGGACGCTACGGCACCGGACGCGAGATCATCGTGGAGGCGTGCGAATACAACAATACGTTCCTGCATCTGATCCCGTATATTTCGGTCATCCTGAACGTGGACGCCGATCATCTTGAATTTTTCAAGAGCATGGAAAACCTGAAAGCATCGTTCCGCAAATTCGCGCTTTTAACGTCGCATAAGATCGTTGCGAACCTGGATGACGCAAACACCGTCGAAGTGATTGCCAATCTGGATCGCGACGTGTGCACCTTCGGCATCGACACCTGTGCGGATTACCGAGCGGTGAACGTGCACGAATACCGCCCGTCGTTCTACTGCTTCGATCTGCTTGTGCACGATATCCCAGCTATCCACATCGAGCTTTCTGTCCCCGGCCGCCACAATGTCTACAACGCACTGGCTGCGTTTGCCTGTGCAGAGCTGTGCGGCTGCACGGCGGTCGAATGTGCCGAAGGCATCAAGGCGTTCCGCGGCGCAGGCCGGCGCTTTGAATTTCTGGGCGAAGTGAACGGCATCACGATCGCCGACGATTACGCACATCACCCCACCGAGCTGGAGGCCACCCTTTCTTCGGCAAAGAAAATGGATTACAAAAACGTGTGGGCGGTGTTCCAGCCGTTCACCTACACCCGCACGGAAATGCTTCTGGATGATTTTGCCCGCGTCCTGCAGATCGCCGATCATGTCGTGATGACGGAGATCATGGGCAGCCGCGAGCGCGCGGAGGATTACACCGTCCGCACCAAAGACCTTGCGGAAAAGATTCCCGGCAGCGTCTGGTACAACACGTTTGATGAAGTTGTGCAGCACGTTATGCAGCATGCACAGCCCGGCGATCTTGTCATCACGCTCGGCTGCGGCGATATCTACAAGGCCGCAAAGAAAATGATCCGCTGGGAAGGCTGACGCCTTCGCCGCACTCCTGCATCCTTATGATGAAACAAAGGCAGTATCGGAACATCCCGATACTGCCTTTTTATATCCGGTGCAGGGCATCTGCCGCCCCGCGCCGGAACTCTGTCTTTATTTTATTCTGCGGGTGCTTCGGAAGCAGCGTCCTGCGTTTCGCCGCCCTCTGCCGCCTGCGGGTTCACGCCGCCCAGCAGCAGTGTTTCGCGGCAGTCGTTGCCGACAATTGCCACATAGCTTTTGCCGGTGTTGATCTGCACGGCATTGCCCTGTTCATCCGTAAAGCGAATGGGGTCTTCCGGCGCGCCCTTTTTCCATTCGACTTTGCGGTACTTGCCGCCGTAGCAGTAGTAGCCGCTGCCGGACGACATATCGAAATCCATTACGATATTGTTCGGGTCATCCGGATTTTTGCGCCGCACTTCGGTAAACAGCACCAGCACGTTTTCAAAACAAAGCTGTTCCCCAGTTTCGGCGTCCAGATGCGGTTCCCCGTATGCCGTTTTGCCGTATTTGCCGGATTCCCCGTCATATGTCAGCGTCACAGCCACAGACGGTGAAAAGCTGACGGCAACCTCCGGCGCATCGCCCTGTTCCGGCACGACCGCGTCGCTGCCTTCGGGCACAAATGCAAACAGGGATTTGCCCGCACCATTCGGATCGATCCCGCTTTTTTCAATACCGGCTGCGATTTTTTCCGCATCGGTATACCAGCAGTGTTCGTTATGGTAGCCCTCGTTTTTGCGCCCTTCGTCAAACACAAAGGACGTCGTGCCCAGATACAGGCCGTTCACCGTGGGATACGCATACTGGCTGAGCAGGTTTTCCGCATAAATGCTCGTTCCGATGTGCACGATCAGCGAGCGCATCGGCAGCGCACACTGCAGATGCTGATCGCGCGCGGAACGCACCGGGCCGATCAGCGGCACATCGTTCGGGTTGGAAAACAGAGCCATAAGGCGCGTGATTCCGCCCTCTGCCACCATTTCAAAAAGCGCGTCTGCAGAGCCGATCCCGCGCTGCGGCAGTGCGGCGCGCGCGTTGTCGATCATAATGGCTGCCGGACGGCCGCCCTCCTTTGTATAATCGGAAAGCGCGCCGCCCGTGATCAGATCCCGTTCCGGCAGTTCGGATTCCGGTGCGGAAGGTCCGCTGCCCGCACTGTGCTCTTCTTCAGCGGGCTTTGCGCCGGACTGCGCATCGCCGCCGCATGCAGTCATTGCAAAAGCCAGCACCGCCGCAAGCAGGATCGCTGTAATTCGTTTCATGTACTTTGCCCCTTTCGCTGGCACCTGTGTGGTCTTCCGTGTGGTTTCAAAGACGGAAAAGCACATTATTCTGCAGCTGCAGGTTCGGATGCAGATTCCGCTTCGGGCGCGATGCCGGTATCAAACGAGAAATTCGGAGCTTCCTCGGTGCTTACGACCGCAACATATGTTTTGCCCGGATTGAACTTCACCGTGTTGTCGGTGCCGTCTGCGTTCACAATGCGCAGCGGTGTAAAGGCGTCGCCTTTTTCCCAGTGGATCTCCTCTGCTTTGCCGCCGTTGAAATAGTATCCGACGCCGCCGAGTGTGTAATCCACATTCTGCAGGTCATAGCCGGAATGACCCGGATCGGGCCAAACCGAGAACGGAGCAAAAATAACCAGCACGTTTTCAAAGCCGAGCTGTTCGTTTGTATTTTTGTCGATCGTCTCGTGCACAGCGCGCTGATAGTGGCTGTACTGGCTCATCATATACTTGCCGGTTTCGGCGTTCCAGTCGAAATAGGTCTTATAGCGGGGCGCATGGGTGATGCTGATCTTCACAGCGTCCGGCCCGGGCAGAACGCGCGCAGGCTCGTTATAATTTACAAAATCAAAGAATGTGCTGTTGTATTCGCGGCGGGTGTCGATATCAAGCTTATCGATCGCCTTCTGCACCGCCTCTGCGTCGATATAAGCGCGGTGCTCCACCTCAACGCCCGGACGGTCCGTCACACGTTTGAACCCGATAGCGTCAAAGTTTGCCTCAAGATCTTCGTAATTATAGGTCTTGATAAACTGCGGCATGACGATGCTCTGGCCGATATGGGCGTGAATGGGCTGGAACGGAACAAACAGCTGGAAGAACTGGTCGCGGGCAGAACGCACCGGGCAGACAGTCGGCAGCGTTGTATAATCGGTGAACAGGCCGCAGAAGCGCGTGATTCCGCCTTCGACCTTGATTTCGATCAGCACATCGGCGCTGCCGATGCCGTTCTGCGGGCGTGCGTTCTGGCTGGAGCTGTCCGAGATATTGTTGATCATAACAGCCAGCAGACGCTGGTTTTGCGGATAATCGCCGTCCTTGGGCAGGCCTGTCAGCACAGCCGGGTCATACGGCGGTTCGGGCGGGGGCAGCGGTTCGGATTCCGACGCCGATTCCGATGCCGGTGTGCTGTCCGTAGTGCTGGTGCTATTTTCGGCTTTGCCGCATGCTGTAAGCATAGAAAGCGACATCGCAAGACATACTATTGTTGCAAGCAATTTTTTCATTATCGTTCTCCTGTTGATTTTGCATTTATTTTCAATTCAATATTGAACAAGATCGATTGGTGCCGCCCGGATTCTTGCAGGGCCCGCTGCATATCTCTATTATTAAACGAAGATCCCTGCAGTTTTCTTTCATTTTTGTCGAAGACGTCCCGATTGGTACATCTTTATACAATATACACAAAATGAGATCATTTGTAAATAGTGAAAAGCCCAATTTCCACAGTTCTGTTTTCCGGGCGCTTTTTCCGCTTTTTTCTTTGCCCTGCACTGCGCCCTGCATTTTCTAAAAAACATCAAAAAAAGGGTTGACATTCCCTTTTTATCTTGGTATAATAGCGAAGCAGCGTTTAAACGTGTGCCCATTGATATGAGCCATTAGCTCAGTCGGCAGAGCATCTGCCTTTTAAGCAGGGTGTCCGGGGTTCGAATCCCCGATGGCTCACCAAAGCATTTCCTTTCGGGTGCGTCCGATAAGGAAGTTTTGAAAGATACGGTACAGTTCCAAATGGAATTGTACCGTATCTTTTTTGTTCCATAAAACGGCAATCCTGCAGGTTCCCGGATTTTTCCGGCATCGTCTAAATCTCCTTTTATGCCGGGAATTGACCTGCCGTGTTTTGGCTGACCGTATTTTGCAAAAAGCTGCTTTCAATGCGGATGCACGGGTACGGATACAAAAAATTCCGAGGCCGGTTCATTAGAACCGACCTCGGAATCCTTCATTTATACAGCCCTGCATTGCCGGATAAAAAGTTTTTGCAGTCCTTATTTTACTGTTTCCGGCACATGCAGAATTTCTTTGGGTGTTTTATTCTTTGTAGCCGCACTTGGGGCAAACGCCATTCTCATCCAGTGCAATGCCGCACAGCGGGCAGCGGGCGATATCATTCTTGGTTTCGTACTCGCAGGATGCTGCGTTGACGCCGCTGGTAAAGGTCAGCTTTGCAATGTTCAGCTTATCCTTGAGCAGATCGTAAACGATCTTGATCATGCCTTCAACGGTCATGGTCTCCTTGGTAACCACGACACGGCAGTCGGGGTAAGCAGTTGCAAGCTCCGTTTTGAAAGCCTCACCCTTCATGGTATTCTGGGGTGCGCCGTTCTTGATGCCCTGTTTCTCGTAAACATCCAGAACAGCAGGCAGCAGGGGATCATCCTCACGAAGAATCAGAGCGTGGTCAAAATTCTTCAGAACATCCCATGCAGTCTTCTGAATTTCGTTGCACGGAAAAACCATATTGACGCCTTCATTGACAGTATCTTCCACTTCAATGGTCAAGACACCGGTGTGGCCGTGAAGGTACTGGGCCTCGCCCTTAAACCCATAAAATCTGTGTGCGTACTGTAAGTCAAATGTAGTAATGCTTCGCATGATATTGTCTCCCTTCAAATTATTATTTTACAATCTCAATATAGGATTTCAGCTTGCCTCTTGACGCGCCTTGCAGTATTTTCCAAAAACGATGTCAACCTCTGAAGTTTGAAGCATCCGTGTCTTTAGTATCTAAGTGTGGTGTGCTCTGTCACGCCTAAGAGAACTAATTCCTTATTGATATCTTGTGCTAATAATAACAAGATTTCTGCGTTTTGTCAACTGTCTGAACGGATTTCTATCTTTTTTACAAGTGGAACGGATCGGTTTTAGGTCAATTTGTACAAGTTTTCGCCGGTTAGTTTAGCATAACTTCAATGTTTCCACAATTCCTTGCCGCTTTTTCGCTAAAAGCAATGCAAACTCCTTGAGGAAATTTCCGGAGCTATGGCCGCAGGGCGAAGGATCTCCACCCTCCGCTTTGTGTGGGGCGTTCGGTTCCTTTCGGCATGCTCTTAATAATAAGGAAGATGCCGAACGCGCGCACTTTCCTGCCGTGCGGGTAAATTATCGCCGGAATCCCGGCTTTCCGTTGACGCTTGTCCCGCGATATGGTACGCTTGTATTAACATATAAACGTGTTTCTTCTGCATTTTACCGATATGAATCAATACATGCGGCATTTTGCCGCCGAAAGGTATTCTTATGGAAAACGACGAAAAGGTTATTGCACTTTTAATTGATGCCGAAAACGTATCCCCTCAATATATCAAGATCATTCTGGACGAAGTAAGCATGTACGGCACGCCGGCCTACAAGCGCATCTACGGGGATTGGACGACCCCCGCCATGGCAAGCTGGAAAAAGATCCTGCTGGAGCACAGCCTTACGCCGATCCAGCAGTTCAGCTACACACAGGGCAAAAACGCCACAGACAGCGCCATGATCATCGACGCCATGGATATCCTGTATGCTGACCATGTCGATGGCTTCTGTCTTGTAAGCTCTGATTCCGATTTTACGCGTCTTGCGTCCCGCCTGCGGGAAAGCTGCATGTTCGTCATCGGCATGGGCGAAAGCAAAACGCCCACGGCATTCAAATCCGCCTGCGACACATTCAAATATCTGGATGTCCTGATGGGCATCAAAAACGAAAACGCCCGCGCATCCAAGGAAAAGAAAAAGGCCACGCAGGAAAAGGCCGAACGGAGCGAAAAGGCTGAAAAAGCCGAAAAGGCGGCAGAGCCTTCTGCCCGCAGCGGCAAAAACGCGCAGCCGAAAAAAAGCACCGGCAAAAAGAACACCAAGGCGGAAAAAGCCGCTGCCGCCGTGCGTGCTGCGGAGACCCCTTCGCCCGTGGACGAGGCCGCCGATGTGCTGAACGCGGCGATTGCCCGGCATCCCGCACCGGAGGCGTCTGCCCCGCCCGTGCTGGACGAAATGGCAAACCGCATCCGTTTTCTGGCCGCACAGGACGAAACCGACCTTTCCTCCGTATTCGTGCCGCTTGAGGAGATCGTGGAAAAGATCCGCGAGATCGTCGAACACGATTCCGATGAGGACGGCTACACACCGCTTTCGCTGGTCGGCGTCATGCTTTCGCGCATGTACACGGATTTCGATTCCCGCAACTACGGTTTTTCCAAGCTCCACAAGCTGATCGATTATACCGGCGCCTTTGAAACGAAATACGAACAGTTTGAAAACGGCGGCAAAAGCCTTGTGATCCGCAACAAAAACTGATTTTGACATAAAAAAACGCACTGCGAATTTGGTTCGCAGTGCGTTTTTTTATTCTGTCTGTGAAGCGGCGCTCCACGCATACACTGCGCCGAGCACGCCGATCAACCCTAAAACCAGTGAAAACGGCGGCGTTACCGCCGTTTCCACCCCATTTGCAAATTTCCACACCGCATACGGCGCGCCGATGCAGGTGCAGAACAGGAATGCACAGCAGCCGGAGCGGAACAGCGACCGCAGCGCCGTGCTGTAATCCGGACGGTACGCCGCGCGCAGCAGCGCCACCGTGAACAGCAGCGCCGAAAGCGCCGAAAGGATCTCCATAGTCGGCCCGATGCGGTACACGCTGACCGGCTGCGCAAACGCGATGAAGAACACATAGATGAAAAATGCGGCGCTGCCCGCCATACCGGGCACCATCAGGCGCATGCTGTGCCCCTGGACACCGGTTTCGCACAGGAAAAACACGTTCCACACCGCATACACCACCAGCAGAACGGCGCACAGCCCCAGCACAAAGCGCATGCCGGTGATATGCACAAGATTCATCCGATGCTGGCCGTAATCCGGCTCACGATCTTCCCACAGCTGGATCATCATATGAAAGCCGCATGAAGCACTTGCCACTGAAAGCACCGCTGCCGCCGCACGCGAAACCGCGCTTTCCTTCAGCGCTTCGTTCGGGCGGATCATCCGCCCGGCAAGCACGCAGACCGCGCTCAGGAAAAAAGGCAGGATATACCGAAGCGCCGTGCTGCCGCTTTGGATCAGCATGGTTTGCGGCGAGGTGTTCCGGAAAAGGTCTGCCGCAAACCACCCGCCTAAAAATACGCTGCCAAGCAGCAGTGCCGCGCAAGCTGTTTTTTTCATCCGCGTTCCTCGATTGCAATGTATTTCTGTTCCTGTCCCAGATACTTATAGGCCGGACGCATGATGCGGTTTGCGAACACCACTTCTTCCACACGATGCGCGCACCAGCCCGGGATACGGCTGATGGCAAACAGCGGCGTAAAGAGATCGGGGCTGATATCCAGCATGCGGTAAATCAGGCCGGAGAAAAGGTCGACGTTTGCACACACGGCCTCCAGCCCTTTTTCCTGCTTTACGACTTCCGGGCCCAGGCGTTCCACGGCGCACAGCATCCGGAATTCCTTTTCAAAGCCCTTTTCGATCGCCAGATTTTCCGCACTGCGCCGCAGGATCACTTCACGCGGGTCGCTCAGCGTATAGACTGCGTGCCCCGTGCCGTAAATCAGGCCGCTTTTGTCGCCTTCCTCTTTGCGCAGGATCTTGCGCAGGAACTGCGCGATCTCCTCATCGTCGTTATAATCCTTTACGCCCTGCATCAGATAGCCGAGCATTTCCATGACCTTATGGTTTGCACCGCCGTGGCGCGGGCCCTTCAGGCTGCCGATTGCCGCCGCAATGGCCGAATAGGTATCCGTGCCGGAGCTGGAAAGCACGCGGCAGGCAAAGGTGGAGTTGTTGCCGCCGCCGTGATCGGCGTGCAGCACAAGGCACAGATCGAGAAGCCGCGCTTCCTCCTTTGTGAATTTCTGATCCGCGCGGTAGGTGGAAAGAATATGCTCTGCCGTGCTCTGCCCGGGCTTGGGCAGATGCAGATACATGCTCTGACGGTCATACACGCGGCGCTTGATCTGGTAGGCGTTCACCATAATGGTCGGCAGACGCGAGATCAGCGAAATACTCTGCAAAAGGATATTGTGCAGCGTCTGCTCGTCGGGATTGTCGTCATATGAATACAGTGCCAGAACGCTGCGCGCCATTTTGTTCATGATATTCGGCGACGGCGCCTTCATGATCATATCCTCGGCAAAATCCTTGGGCAGTTCCCGCAGCTCGTCAATAAATCCGCAGAAATCCGTAAGCTGCTTTTGCGTCGGAAGGCTGCCGAACAGCAAAAGCCAGATGACCTCTTCAAAAATAAAGCGGTCCTCCCGCACGGCGGCGTCCACGATCTCCTCGACATTGATGCCGCGGTAGATCAGGCGTCCGGGTGCCGGGATGCGTTTCCCGCCGACCATATCATAGCCGACGACGTCGCAGACGTTGGTAAGCCCGGCCAGCACACCCGTGCCGTCCGGATTGCGCAGCCCGCGCTTGACCCCCAGCCTTTCGCATGTTTCGGGATCAATAAAGTTATGTTTCAGATATTCATCGCATAGATATGCGATAGAGCCTGTCTTGTCAAAATTCCCAGTGTCAGACATATAGTGCTCCTTTCCCCTTCAAATGCACCCCTCTTTTGACCTTTCCTCTAAGGTCAGATGCATTACCCATTATATTAGCATCATGCCGTGCAAAAAACAAGCGGGAAAATCAAAGCAAACGCCGCCCCAGCAAAGCGGCTTCGCACAAAAAACCGGAGGGACCGTTTATGAAAAAAGGATTGCTGCTGATTCTTGTGTTCGCACTGTGCATTTATCTTCTGCCGATGACGGCGCTGCTGTTTGCCGGCACGCCGCGCGCAAGGCCCGCCGCCATGCCGCCGAAGGAACCGTTTGACGCATCCTCCTGCGCATCCGAAGCTGCGGAGCCTGCCGCGCCCGTGCCCGCGCCTGTCCTGCCGGACGACGCCCCGAAGGCCGAACCCCCGCTGCTGATCCTGGACGAGCGCACCGGCGAAGTGATGACCGTCCCCGTGCGCGATTTCGTGCGCGGAGCCGTCGCCGCCGAAATGCCGATCACATGGTCGGACGAAGCCCTGCGCGCACAGGCCGTTGCGGCGCACAGCTACGCCCTTGCCGTGAAAGCACAGCACGACCCCGCCGACCCCGCTTTGAAAGGCGCGTATTTCAGCGCAAACCCCGCACAGCGGCTGGGCTTTGTGACCGAAACCGCCATGCACGCCATGTGGGGCGATCAATTTGAGGAAAACGTCCGCCGTCTGGATTCGATCGTGGATTCCGTGCTCGGCGAAGTTCTTTTTTATAATGATGAGCCGGCGCTTGCCTGTTACCATGCGGTTTCAAACGGCAAAACCGAAGACGCCGCCCGCGTCTGGGGGCGGGATGTGCCGTATCTTGTTTCCGTGGATTCCATGCTGGATCTCACCGCGCCCGATTACGAACAGAGCTTCACCGTGACAAAGCAGGAGCTGGAGCAGGATCTTTGCGCCGTGTTCCCTTCCCTTTCGCTTTCCGGCGACGCCGCCGCATGGTTCGGCACACCGGTGATGACAGACGCAGGATATGTGAAAACCATTCCGATCGGCGGCGTCGACTGTGCCGGGACCGCCGTGCGCAGCGCGCTGCGTCTGCGCAGCACTGCGTTCACCATCCGCTGGACCGATGAGCATTTGTTTGAAATCACAACACACGGCTACGGGCACGGTGTCGGCATGAGCCAGTACGGTGCCCACGCCCTTGCGCTGACCGGCAAAAGCCACAAAGAGATCCTTGCCCATTACTACCCCGGCACAACACTCGGCGCGGTTCCTCTGGCATAAGCGCGGCAGATGTGATACAATGGCAGTAACCGATCGTATCTGTGCAAAAGGAGGAACGTATGGAAAAATTCACCGTCCATACCCCGGGGCTGGTTTACTTAAAGGCAAACAAAAGCTTTTCGGGCGATCATAAAGGCATGTGGTATCGCCTGCAGTGCACCGGAGAGGCACTTTCCGTCTGCGTATGGCCGCTGCCGTACTGCTTTGATAAAACCGATGACGCACAGAAAACCTCTGCCGAATTTCCGTTTGACGCCGAAGGGCTGGAACAGGCGGAGCGCTGGATCGAACAGCAGTACGAAAGCGACCCCAAGCGCTGGGCGCAGAACCCCTTTCTGCCGCTTGCCGTGCCGGATGCCGATGCACCTGCCGAAAGTGCCGAAGCACCGGATGCAGACAGCCCCGCTGCCGCGGATGACGCACCCGCACCCGCGGATACCGACGCGCCGCCCGCGCTTTCCGATGACGACGCCCCGCCCTTTGATCTGTAACAAAAGCCCCGCAGACGAAATCCGTCTGCGGGGTCGTTTTATTTTTCCTTTGTTTTGTCCGCGTCGCGCTGCATCTGGAACATCATGGCGAACTTGTTCAGCTCCAGCTCGAAATTCTGGCGTTCTTTTTTCATCACGGTATCCAGAATCAGGCCGCAGCCCCACAAAAGCAGCGCCATGATCGCGCATACGCCGCACATCACCAGTGTCGGGAAGCGCCCGACCATGCCGGTATCAAAAAATTCCATAAGCACCGGAACAAATTCGATGCCCGACAATACGGCAAGGATCAGACCGATGCTGCCGAAGAAAGCGAACGGACGATAGTTGCGGAACAGCGTGAGCACCTTGCGCAGCACGCGCGCGCCGTCCGAATAGGTGTTCAGCTTGGAAACACTGCCCTCGGGGCGGTCGCGGTATCCCACCGGGACATTGCGCACATAGAAGTTTTTATCCAGTGCGTGGATCGTCATTTCCGTTTCGATCTCAAAGCCCTTGGAAATAACAGGGAACGATTTGACGAACAGCGGGCTCATGGCGCGGTAGCCCGTCATGATATCAATGATATTGCCGTGGAAGATCATATTGACCAGCCTGCGCACCAGCACATTGCCGAAATTATGGAACGGGCGCTTGTTTTCGGTGAAATAGGTGGAGGAAAGGCGGTCGCCCACCACCATGTCGGCACCGTGCTTCAGCACGCCGTCCACCAGCTCGCGCGCGGATTCGGCCGGATAGGTATCGTCGCCGTCCACCATAAGATAACATTCCGCGTCGATATCGCGGAACATCGAACGCACCACATTGCCCTTGCCCTGCCGGTGTTCATAGCGCACGACTGCGCCAGCCTGCCGTGCAAGCTCGTCCGTGCCGTCGGTGGAGTTATTGTCATATACATAAATCGTCGCTTCGGGCAGCGCCTCTTTAAAGCTGCGCACCACGCTCTGCACGGTTTTGCTTTCATTATAACAAGGGATAAGTACTGCTATTTTATCCATGAAACAACCTTCTCTTGCTTTATTTGCGACAGAATCCTGTCATTTTATCCTATCATAACATCTTTTTGCGCATGCCGCAACAAAAACCGCACAAAACGCCGCAGCAGCACGGTTTGCGCTGTGGATGCCGTGCGAGGTCATTGACATTTTAAAGAAAACGGCACACAGCCGCTGATGCAAAACGGCGAAGCGCGCCGTCATCTTGTGGAAGAACTTTCGGATGTGCTGATGTATTTCAACGATGTGCTTTTGTGCTATGGCATCACCGAACAGGAGCTGAAACAGGCCTGCACCACAAAATTTGAAACGAACATGACGCGCTGGTAAGCCCGGTTCATCTGCATAACAAAAAACGGAGCGTGCCGCGTGCACGCTCCGTTTTATTTTTCGCGTTTTGCAGGTGTGCATCTGAAGGGCGCACACCGCATTGCGTCACACTGTCCCGTGTTCGCCGCACAGGTGCAGCCGTCAGTAGCTTTCCAGCCCGAAGCTGATGCCCAGTGCTTCATCCACACGGCGCTGTACGTCGGCGTCGATCTGCCCCGCGCGTTCGCGCAGACGGCGCTTATCCAGTGTGCGCACCTGTTCGAGCAGCACCACGCTGTCCCGCGTCAGGCCGCCGGTGCCCGCTTTGACGCCGATATGTGTCGGCAGATTGGTCTTATCCTGCTTGGATGTGATAGCCGCCGCGATCACCGTCGGGCTGTGGCGGTTGCCCACATCGTTCTGCACGATAAGTACGGGGCGCACTCCGCCTTGTTCGCTGCCGACAACGGGGCTTAGATCGGCGTAAAACACTTCGCCGCGTTTTACTTCCCGGTGTTCTTTCGATTCCAAAATTCAAACCTCCCTGCATTGCCTGTTTTGTCCTGCAAGAATATCTTGGACGAAAAAATCCCCGTTAATCACTGCGGCGGGATCCGACCGGAACTTCCCTTTTCCGCACATTTCACTCTGCGCGCTCAAGCACCACAAACGCCGCGGCATATTCCCCTTCGTGCGTCAGGGAAAGATGCGCTTTCAGCTTCTGCTCTTTACAGATTTCCGCCGCTCTGCCCGAAAGGGCAAAATACGGCGCGCCGTTTTCATCCCGCAGCGCCTGCACCTCCGAAAGCGAAAATTTCTGCAGGATGCCGCACCCCAGCGCCTTGCCGAACGCTTCCTTCGCGGCAAAATTGGCCGCCGCCGTCTGCAGCGCCTGCGCAGGCTTTGCCTTTTTTGCCAAAAGCGCCTGTTCCCCGCTGCCGAACACCCGCTGCACAAAGGCCTGTCCCTGCATGCTTTTTTCCATGCGCGAAATCTGCACAAGGTCTGTTCCGATGCCTGCGATCACCCGTTTTCCCCCTTTTGCGGTTTTCTTTCAGTATACCGCGTTCTTTTGCGGAAATCCAGTGCGCACGCAGGAAAAGGCGCTTGCAAATCCCACACTTTAATAGTATAATATTCATGTTAAACATGCTGACTGAGAGAGTACGCATAAGGTTCCGGCCTCTTGAACAGAGAGGAACGCCGCCGGCTGCAAGCGTTCGGGGACGGATTTATGCCGAAGTTCACTCACGAGTGGCTTTTCTGAACGCGCATGCCGGTAGGAAAAGACGGGGGTTCCCGTTATCGGATCAAAGAGTGTTTGCTCTTGTACACAATGTACGGCAAAAACGTGGGTGGTACCGCGGAGTTTACGAAAACAGTAGGCTTCGTCCCTGTCAAAGCGCAGGGACGGGGCTTTTTTATTTTCCGCTTCGTCCCTCAGTACACCAAAAAGGAGAGAATGGAATGAAAGAGGCATTACAGAACATTCAGCGCACGGCCGACGAACTGATTGCCAAAGCGACAGACGCCGCCGCAGTGGACGAACTGCGCGTTCGCTTTCTGGGCAAAAAAGGCGAGCTGACCGCGATCCTCAAGCAGATGGGCAAGCTTTCCGCCGAAGAACGCCCCGTGATCGGCGCTCTGGCAAACGAGGTGCGTGAGGCGATCACCGCCGATATCACGCGCCGCACAAAGGAACTGGAGGACGCCGCCCTGCAGGCACGTCTTGCGGGCGAAGAAATCGACGTCACACTGCCCGGCAGCATGCCCGCTGTGGGCAAGCGCCACCCGTTCGAGCAGGTGCTCAACGAACTGAAGGAAATCTTCCTCGGCATGGGCTTTGATATCGTGGCAGGCCCGGAGGTCGAGCTCGATCACTACAACTTTGAAATGCTCAACATGCCCAAGAGCCACCCCGCGCGCGATACGCAGGATACGTTCTACTTCACCGAAAACGTCCTGCTGCGCACGCAGACAAGCCCGATGCAGATCCGCACCATGGAAAAGCAGCAACCGCCGATCCGCATCATCTGCCCCGGCCGCGTCTACCGTTCCGACGCCGTGGACGCGACCCACAGCCCGATCTTCCACCAGTGCGAAGGTCTGGTCGTCGATAAGGGCATCACGTTCAGCGATCTGAAAGGCACGCTGGAGCTCTTCATCAAAAAGCTGTACGGCGAAGACACGCGCGTGCGCTTCCGTCCGCATCACTTCCCGTACACCGAGCCTTCCGCCGAAATGGATATGAGCTGCTTTAAGTGCGGCGGCAAGGGCTGCAGCATGTGCAAGGGCGAAGGCTGGATCGAAATCCTCGGCTGCGGCATGGTTCACCCGAAGGTGCTGGAAAACTGCGGCATCGACCCCGAAGTGTATTCCGGCTTTGCGTTCGGCGTCGGTCTGGAACGCATCGCCATGATGCGCTACGGCATCGACGACATGCGCCTTCTGTACGAAAACGATCTTCGTTTCCTCAATCAATTCTAAAGGAGTGGTAAAATCATGAGAATGCCGATCAACTGGGCGAAGGAATTCGCCGATTTCACATGCACTCCGCAGGAATTTGCCGACCGCATGACGATGAGCGGCAGCAAGGTGGAAACCTTTGAGTGCGAAGCCGACGGCGTCAAGAACATTGTCGTCGGCAAGATCCTTTCCATTGTCCCGCATCCCGATTCCGACCACATGGTCATCTGCCAGGTGGATGTGGGCGCCGAAGAGCCGGTGCAGATCGTGACCGGCGCAAACAACCTCAAGGTCGGTGACCTTGTCCCCGCAGCACTGCATGTGGCAAAGCTGCCCGGCGGCAAAGAGATCCGCAAGGGCAAGCTGCGCGGTGTGGAAAGCTGCGGCATGCTGTGCAGCCTGGGCGAACTTGGCCTGACGGTGCACGATTTCCCGAACGCGATCGAGGACGGCATCCTTGTCTTTGACGAGGAATGGCCCGTCGGCACCGACGCCATGCACGCCCTTGGCATGGATGACGTTTCGGTCGATTTTGAAATCACCCCGAACCGTCCGGACTGCCTTGCCGTGCGCGGCCTTGCCCGCGAAGCCGCCGCAACCTTCGGTGTTCCGTTCAAGGATCACGTCCCGCAGGTAAAGCCCGGCCACGGCAGCGTGGAAAGCATGCTGCGTGTCGATATCGAAAATTCCGATCTGTGCTACCGCTATGTCGGCGCAGTTGTCGAAAATGTGCGCGTCAAGCCCAGCCCCCGCTGGATGCGTGAACGTCTGCGTCTGTGCGGCGTGCGTCCGATCAACAATCTTGTTGATATCACAAACTACGTCATGCTGGAATACGGTCAGCCGATGCACTGCTTCGATTACCGCTATGTGAACGGCGGGCACATCATCGTGCGCAACGCCAAAAGCGGCGAGGAGATCGAAACGCTTGACGGCGTACAGCGTTCTTTGAGCGGGGAAATGCTAGTCATCGCCGACGAAAAGGCCCCGATCGCCGTTGCAGGCGTCATGGGCGGCGAACATTCCGGCGTGTATGAGGACACCACGACGATCGTCTTTGAAAGCGCCATGTTCAACGGCCCGTCCGTGCGCACCACAGCCAAGAAGCTTGGCATGCGCACCGAGGCAAGCGGACGCTATGAAAAGGGGCTTGACCCCAACGGCTGCCGCCGCTGCCTTGACCGCGCACTGGAGCTGGTGCAGCTTCTGGATGCCGGCGACGTCGTGAACGGCGTTGTGGACGTCTGCACGCAGCTGCGCCCCGAGCGCCGCATCCCGCTGCGCCCCGAAGCCGTCAACCGCCTGCTTGGCACCGAGCTTTCCCGCGAACAGATGATCGAGATCCTGCTTCCGCTCGGCTTTGTCATGGACGGCGACGATGTGATCGTGCCTTCCGACCGCTGGGATATGGAGCGTGACTGTGATATCGCAGAAGAGGTGGCGCGCTATGTCGGCTACAACAAAATGCCCAGCACCGCCGTGCGCGGCGTTGCAAGTGCACGCCCCACCGAGCGCCAGACCTTCCGCGACAGCATGCTCAACATGCTGGTCGGCTGCGGCATGTTTGAGATCGAGACCTTCAGCTTTTACAGCCGCAAGTGCTTCGACGCCGTCAACCTGCCGGAAAACGATCCGCTGCGCAATGCGCTTGTCATCTCCAACCCGCTGGGCGAAGACACCAGCATCATGCGCACAACGGCGCTGCCCAGCATGATGGACGTCATTGCCCGCAACTACAATGCGCGCGCCGCCGAATGTGCCCTGTTTGAGGACACCACCACCTACACCCCCAATGCAGACCCCAACCAGCTGCCCACCGAAACCGAAACGCTGATGCTCGGCGCATACGGCGGCAAATGGGATTACCTTGCGCTGAAGGGCGTTGTTGAAGCCCTTGCTGCCGCCGCGCGCATTTCGGATATCCGCTTTGTGCGCTGCACCGACGGCACTTCGTATCATCCCGGCCGCTGTGCAGAGATCTATGTCGGGGAAGAAAAACTCGGCATCATCGGCGAGATCCACCCGAAAGTGCTTGCCAACTACGGCGTAAAGCCCCGCGTGGCTGCCGCAGAGCTTTATATGGACGTTCTGTTCGCACACCGCGGCGGCACACCGATCTTCACCCAGCTGCCCAAGCATCCCGCCATTACGCGCGACCTTGCACTGGTGGCAGATACCGGCGTGCCCGCAGCGGATATCGCCGCACGCATCCGCAAGGGTGCCGGCAAGGTGCTGGAGGATCTGAAGCTCTTTGACGTATACACCGGCGAACACATGGCCCCCGGCAAAAAGAGCCTTGCATACAGCCTTGTGCTGCGCGCATCCGACCGCACGCTGACGGATAAGGAAGCGGAGGATGCCGTGGAGCGCGTGCTTTCCCTGCTTCGTGAAATCAACGTCGAACTGCGCAGTTAACCGGCAAAGCGTACAAAACCTTGGGGCAAAAACACGAACATTTGTGTTTTTGCCCCAAATACTTGCATCTGCTCTTATTTTAGGATACAATAGGTTATAATATAAAACTACCGAAGGAGGGACAGAGAGTATGAGCGAACCAACTGCTATTTTCTCTATTTACGATGATAAAGACCGCGAAATCAAAGCGATTCTTACGGATGTTTACCACGCTTTGAAGGAAAAAGGCTATAATCCCATAAATCAGCTTGTGGGGTACATTCTCTCGGAAGACCCCACCTACATCACAACTTATCAGGGCGCCCGTTCGCTGATCCGCAAGATCGACCGCGATGATCTTCTGCAGGCGCTGCTGAAAAGTTATCTCGGCGAATAATCACAAAGGAGACCCGAACCCATGGCTTTTACACCCAAGCTCACATACAAAGGACGTCCGCTCGTACGCTGTGATAAGGATATCTACTATGGCAGTTTATCCGATCCGTACGTTATTTTTATGCAGGTTCTTACCACCAAGGAAGAAAACAACATGCAGGTCGTGGATCGCGTGCACGTCACACTGCTTTCCACCGATACCACCAAGAGCCCGATCGAGCGCATGAAAAAGCAGAGTGAAAAACGTGGTCTGTGGAGTGCGCTGGAGATCGGCACGATCTGGCTGGAAAAAGAAGAACAGAGCGCACAGAAGGCACCGAAAGCATAAAACGTATCCGAATAAAAACACCGTACAGCAGCTGCTGTGCGGTGTTTTTTTTGCGCGGCATCCTTTTTTATCCGTATTTTTTCAGGCGCATTTTTATCCGCATTTTTCAGACGCCCTCCATTCTGCGGGGCATGCACTGTTCTGATGCCCGCCCGCGGCACCTTTCCCGTACAGCCGCTTTTCGGCGTGTGCTCTGCCCCCCGGCACGCGGGACGCTTTTACCCCGCCCGCGGTATTTCCGTGCGGCACAGCCCGCTGCACCGGCTAAGTGTCTGCACCGCCGGTTCGGCAGCGAAAAGCAGACAGACAAAAAAGCAGCATCAGAGCATAAGCCCTGATGCTGCCTTGTTTCATTTTTGCCGATTGCCCTTCGGGCGCACCGGATTTTCGGAACTGAGCGATCAGTTCAGGATAGCAAGTTCGGTTTCCGGATCGAACAGGTGCAGCTTCTTGGTGTTGATAGCAACCTTGACGTCGGTGCCGTTCTTTGCCTTGCTGCCCGGGTTTACACGAGCCGTCATCTTGTAATCCTTGTACTCGAGGTACAGATAGATTTCAGAGCCCATAAGCTCGGAAACGTCAACATGAGCAACGATCGTTGCATCCTTGTGCTTCTCGAGGAACTCTTCGTCGTCCTTGATATCTTCCGGACGGATACCGGCCTTGATTGCCTTGCCGACATAGTTTTCGATGCCCGGGTTTGCCTTGACGCGATCCGGGTTGATGAGCAGCTTGTCGCCGCCGAGATCGACATAGTAGTTGCCGTTCTCTTTCACCAGGGTTGCATCCAGGAAGTTCATCTGCGGGCTGCCGATGAAGCCGCCTACGAACATGTTGCAGGGGAAGTCATACAGGTTCTGCGGAGTATCGACCTGCTGGATGACGCCGTCCTTCATAACAACGATGCGGTCGCCCATGGTCATAGCTTCGGTCTGGTCATGTGTAACGTAGATGAACGTGGTGCCCAGTTTCTGGTGCAGCTTGATGATCTCGGTACGCATCGAGGTACGCAGCTTTGCGTCCAAGTTGGAAAGAGGCTCGTCAAGCAGGAAGACCGCCGGGTTACGAACCATTGCACGGCCCAGAGCAACACGCTGACGCTGGCCGCCGGACAGAGCCTTCGGCTTACGGTCGAGCAGGTGTTCGATATCCAGAACGCGGGCAGCTTCGCGAACGCGCTTTTCGATCTCGTCCTTCGGGGTCTTGCGCAGTTCAAGGCCGAATGCCATGTTCTTGTAAACCGTCATGTGCGGATACAGAGCGTAGTTCTGGAACACCATTGC
This sequence comes from Ruthenibacterium sp., assembly GCA_020025235.1. Classification (GTDB taxonomy): domain Bacteria; phylum Bacillota; class Clostridia; order Oscillospirales; family Ruminococcaceae; genus Ruthenibacterium. The sequence continues at coordinate 18,534 of JAHHSL010000002.1, read as the reverse complement.
GATGTCGCGATCCTTCGGGGGAACGTCGTTCACAAGGCGGTCGCCGATGTACAGTTCGCCCTTGGAGATTTCTTCAAGGCCTGCGATCATACGCAGCGTGGTGGATTTGCCGCAGCCGGAAGGGCCGACGAGGATGATGAATTCCTTATCAGCGATTTCAAGGTTGAAATCGGAAACAGCGGTAACGTCGCCCGGATAAATTTTGTAGATGTGTCTTAAGCTAATGCCTGCCATTGGGTTCAGCCTCCATATGCATAATGTATTTTATTGATTCACTTGACGGGTATCTCCGTCGCTAATATAATAATAACAGGCGGATACGCCGTTTTAAATGGTAAAATATTGATGTGGAGTGTATATTGTTGATATTTGACGAAACCAGCATCTGCGCCTGCCTGTTCTGCCGCGAAATCAGCGGGGAGCTTTCCTCGTCCCTGCCGCAGGCGCCGTTCACGGTGGTGCTTGTCAGCAGCGGCCTTGTCAGCATTACGGCAGCCGGCAGTTCGGCCGTTCTTTCCGCGGGCGAACTTTTTCTGTGTGCCGGCTCGGTGGTCGCCCTTGCGCCGGACGCAAACTGTCATATCCTTGCCGCGGGCTTTGGCGGCATTGCCGCCGATACCGCCGCAGCAGGCCTCAGCACACCGATCGTCGGCGACTGCAAGGTGTGCCCGATGACGGCAGCGCTTTTGGCAGAGCTTGCCGCCCGCATCGAAAGCGGCGGCAGAAGCGGGCTTTCCGCACTGTGCTATCACATCCTGTGCGAAACCGCAAATGCGGATTCCTCTGCCCCGCGCCTTTCGCCGCTTGTTTCCGAAGCTGTGCTTGCCATACGCCAGAACTATGCCGGCCTGTACGGTGTGGAAGAGCTGAGCGCGCAGCTTGGCGTGAGCAAAAGCCACCTTGTCCGCGTATTTTCCGCGGAAATGGGCGTCGGCCCGGGGCAGTATCTGACCAGTGTGCGCATCGACGCCGCCAAGGCACTGCTGGCGCGCCGTGATTACCCGCTGGAGGTAGTGGCGACGCTTTCCGGCTTTTCCGGCGCAAACTACCTGTGCAAGGTATTCCGGAAAAACACCGGCCTCACCCCTTCCGAATACCGTGCGCAGCACGCCGGAACCGCACGCGGCGGCGCGGTGAACGATCTGGAAGCAGCACTTTATACATAATCCGAAGCCGTTTTTTCACCTGCAAACCATTTGTGCAAAAATTAAAGGCTTTTGCCTCTTTTATCCGCCCGCCAAAAGCGGTATGATTAAGGCAATGGAAACCTTTATAATAATGAAAAGGAGCGTTTTCCCATGAAAGTAATCGTGACAAACAGCTATGAAGAGACCTGCCTTGTCATCGCAAACATGATCAAGGATCTTGTCAATGAAAAGCCCGATGCAAAGCTCGGCCTTGCTACCGGCGGCACACCGGTGCCCATTTACAAAAACCTGATCGAAATGAACAAAAAGGGCGAAGTCGATTTTTCCCGCGTACATACCGTCAACCTGGACGAATACTGCGGCATCCCCGGCACGCATGACCAGAGCTACCGTTACTTCATGAACACCAACCTGTTCGATCACATCAATATTGATAAAGCCAACACCTTCGTGGCAAGCGGCATGGGCGATTTTGAAGCCAACGCACGCGAGCTGGAGGAAAAGGTTTACGAAGGCGGCACCGCTGACCTGCAGCTGCTGGGCATCGGCAACAACGGCCACATCGCATTCAACGAAGCAAGCGATCACCTTGTTGCAGTTGCACATACCGAAAAGCTGACCGAAAGCACGATCAACGCCAACGCACGTTTCTTTGAAAAGAAGGAAGATGTTCCCACCACGGCTATCACCATGGGTCTGGGCGACATCCTTGCAGCAAAGAAGGTTGTTCTGGCTGCTACGGGTCTTGCAAAGGTTCCGGCAATCAAGGGCCTTGTTATGGACGACGTCATCACGACGCAGAACCCGTCCACGCTGCTCAAGCTGCACAGCGACGCTGTTGTCGTCATCGACAAAGAGCTTGCTGACGCAGTCGGCTACAAAGCATAAGGTTTTGTATACAGAAAATCCTGTCCGCTTCCCCGTGAAGCCGGACAGGATTTTTTTGCTTTGCGCAGGTTTCTCCGCTATCGTTTTATACAAATTGTATTTTCACTATCAAATATTACTCATTTAGGAAAACAGGCTTTGCCGTATAGGCCGTGCCGCACGCTGCCGGTGTTTTCCGGCACAGTGCCGTCAGATCCTCGGCGGCGGCATGGGCGTCAGCGATCCGCCGGGCCTTTTCACTTTGGCGCGACAGCTGCGCCAGCGAATGAGAAAGCGGCAGATTCGCCGTTGTTTTGGCGCGGTTCAGCACCGAAAGCCCCATTTTCGATGCGCCCAGCACATGCAGATACGGCGGCTCTGCGGGCAGATCGCTGCGGTATCCCAGTGCGGCGTCCAGTACAAAACGCCGCAGCCGCGCCGTCGGGTAGCGCTTTGTTTTCATCTGCCCGATCAGCTGTTCCAGTGTCCCCGCATCCCGCACCGCACCGAACAGCCGGTTTTCCAGTCCCTCCGCAGCACCGCGGATGCCGGAAAGCTCCTGCACCGTCATCATCCGCAGGCGGGAAAGCACCGCAATATCGAATGCATGCTCATCCAGAACCGCTCCGCTTTTTTCCGCTTCGGTGTAAATCGGAAGGCACTCGGGCGGCACATAGGGCGCAAGCGCCGCCGCATCCTGCCGCCCGGCCAGCGCCCGCAGCGCAGACGCCGATGCAAAGCCGCCGTTTTGGAGATCCAGCGGCGCATCATGCGAAGCCCCTCTGCGTGCCAGCGCGATCGGCTGCATCGTGCTGTTTTGCCGCCGCAGCGCCTTGCAGTATTCCACGCCAAGGATATCGTTCGGGCGTGTCAGCAGCTTTCCCGCACCGCTTTGCAGCTCCTGCGCCGCAGCCGAACGCGCCGCAGCGGCGGGCAGGCCTTCATCAAGCTTTCTGCGCAGCACAGCCGGAAAGCGCTCCGACAGCAGCACATCGGCGGTGCGCAGGATCTCCGTTTCGTTTTCGGATTCCGAACCAAAGCACAGGGCGTCTATGCAGCCCAGCGCATCCAGAAGCGCAACGCCTGCCGCGGCAAACCCTTCTGCCGAAAGCGCCGCATACGGTGCGGGCAGGCACAAAACCAGATCCGCACCGCCCGCCAGTGCCGCACGCACGCGCACCTGTGTCGGGAACAGCGCCGCCGTGCCGCGCTGCACCACACCGGGGCTGCACACGCACACCACCGCGTCGAACCCCATTTCCCGCAGCCGCCTGATCTGATAGGCATGTCCCGCGTGGAACGGGTTATATTCTGCAATAATGCCTGCTGTTTTCATTCGTGTTTTTCCTTTCCGGTGGTTTTTTACTGGTTTCGTACAAAAGTTGCGCTTTTTGCCGCTTTTTCCGGCGTTTCTTGCGGGTTTAAAGTTGTCAGCCTTGAAAACACACTGTATTCATTATATAATAATAGAGCGATTTTAAAAAGCAGCATTACGCTTTTTTTGAATGGAGGAAATATCGGATGAAAATTCTGGTTATCAACTGCGGTTCCAGCTCCCTGAAATATCAGCTGATCGATATGGATGGCGAGGTTGTCCTGTGCAAAGGCCTGTGCGAACGCATCGGCATTGAGGGCAGCATGATCACTCACAGCGCTAACGGCGGCAAATGGACGGCGGAGGTCCCCTTCCCCACCCACACCGAAGCATTTATGAAGGTCGTTGAGATGATGACGACCGGCGAAGGCGCTGTTGTGAAGGACAAGAGCGAAATTTCCGCAATCGGTCACCGTGTGGTTCAGGGTGCAGAGTTCTTCACCAAATCGGAAATTGTTACCGACGCGATCATCGACAAGATCGAAGAGATCGCTCCGCTTGCACCGGTTCACAACATGGCTCATGTTCAGGGTCTGCGCAGCGCAAAGGACGTCTTTGGCGACAAGGTCCCCAACGTTGTTGTTTTCGACACCACCTTCCACCAGACCATGCCCAAAAAGGCATACATGTACGGTGTTCCGTATGAAATGTACGAAAAGTATTCCATCCGCCGCTACGGCGCACACGGCACCAGCCACCGCTATGTAAGCAAGGCTGCTGCTGAATATCTGAACTGCAGCGACCTGAAAATGGTCACCTGCCATCTGGGCAACGGCAGCTCGATCAGCGCTGTAAAGGACGGCAAGTGCATTGATACCAGCATGGGCCTGACGCCGCTTGCCGGTGTTCTTATGGGCACACGCTGCGGCGATATCGACCCCAGCGTTGTCACCTACATGGAACAGAAGCTCGGCTTCCACGGACAGGAAATGGCCGATTATCTGAACAAAAAATCCGGCCTGCTCGGTATTTCCGGTGTTTCCAGCGATATGCGTGACGTCACCTCTGCCGCAGATGCCGGCAACGACCGCGCAAAGCTTGCCATTGATATGCTTTCTTATCAGATCAAAAAGTATATCGGCGCTTATTCTGCAGCCATGGGCGGCCTGGACTGCATCGTGTTCACCGGCGGTATCGGCGAACATGACGAGCGCGTGCGCGCAAACGTGTGCGAAAACATGGGTTATCTGGGTATTTCGATCGACCCCGAAAAGAACCTGATGCGCACCGACGATATCCTTGATATTTCCGGCAAGGGCAGCCGCGTGAAGGTGCTGATCGTCTGCACCAACGAAGAGCTGATGATCGCCCGCGACACCAAGGCTTTGGTCGAAGCTCTGTAATCTTGACCTGTTCCGTTCAAGTGTCCGGCTTGCGGGCACTTGAACTTTTCATGCAAAACAGAATATTGCATTTTCCTTTTAATCGGTCCATCTGTGCCGATTGATTGGGTTTGACCTCCTTCGGATCAGAGTTTGCTGCTTATTGTGCTTACTTTTTATCCGGAGGAGTTTTTTTGTGAAAGCAAGGTTCATACCGTCAGTGAAAATCAAAAACGATCGGTATGCCGCATATCATAATCAGGCCGGCATAAGCGCCGGCATCCGATGCGTTCCGGCACGCAAAAGCGCCGCTTTGTATGTCATCCTAAACTGAAATAACCTTCTTGCGCCGAAACTGCTCAATTAAAGGCAGGCACATAGTTTTTCATGTGCCTGCCTTTAATTTGCCGCATCCGTTTAATGGGTGCCGTTTTACATTTGATTCAAATTCATACGCTTCGCCGCTTACTTGCATTTGAACATATCCGGCGGATAGACACACAAGGATCCGTTCAGGCTGCACAGCTGTGCTGTCAGTGCTTTCCCAATGATTTTCTCTCTTTGAAAATTTGCATAAGATGACCGGCAGCATAATGGATCGCTGCAAAAAGCAGACAAAACAGGAATGCCAGAATTGCCATTTTCAAGTATCTTCCCACCGGGGATTCCAATATTTTAATCCCTGTTACAAAGGGCATTTTGATTAAAAATGGATGCAGTAAGTAAATACACATGCTGCTTGCGCCCAGCACGGTTAATATATTTTTCCGTGTCGGGATCCATGTCAGAACACATGTTCCGATGATAACAGCAGCAAAGCTTTGAGCGATTCTAAAAAGCAGATTCATCGTCAGATAATCACAATCATAAGAAGAAGAACAATACAGCGATTTTGCGGAGATAAAATCAGCAAACATAACGGTACCGCACAGCACAGCAGCTGTCAAAACAGCAGAAGCATATTTCACGATCTGATACCCGATATTATTCCTTTTCCATACAGAACCTGTATCCGGACTTTTTTTCTTGTACTGATGGATATAGTAGCCTAAGATAAAATAAGGGAAAAAACAAATGGTTCTGGAAAGGGAAAGATAATAACCTATGGAAGAATCTAACCCGCACAAGTAACTTATCAGGAAAGAACCGACTATTATGATCCCTCTGTATTTTGCAGCGACCAGGTCAAGAAAAGGGATCGACATTTTCCAGAATATAAGCGCCAGCAGATACCATAGTATCCAATACGGTGTGGTATATCCTATGGTTGAATGGTTCCACAAACACATGATCGTCTGCATGATAAAGTAGGGCACGATCAATCGTTTCCAGATATTCACAGCCGAAAATGAAGAAAGGAATCCCGATGAGAATACAAAAAGCGGCATATGGAACAGATATATAAATTTATACACAAATCCCTGGGTACCATTCGGGATCCGTTCAATCAAATGACCGAATACCACCAGAAGGATCAAAAGTCCCTTTAAATTATCCCAATACGGAATGTGTTTTGATTTGTTTGACATATTAAACTCCTTATACTGCGGTGCTTTCTTCACCGGCCGCAATTTGCATGCATAAGCTTCGCTTCGATCTGTCAGCTTTGCCTGCCATATTATGCTATTGCAGGCTCCATTTGTAAAGTCAGCAGCAATTTCCCACCCATAATGACATTTTGCCTTTACGGGGCAATGCTTTTGAAAAAAACATTGCGATATCCCTATGCATCAATATACCAAACGGTTTGTTTTGCTTATAAAAAAATCATCTTTCTGTTGAATTGTGCGGCTGCAAAACTGCAGCTGCATCAACAAAAAAATGATTTTCGATCTTTTCCCTGTTTTGAAGCTCTAAATCAGATCAATCAAAGCTTTCATTTTTCAAAGCGGGTGAAGCTTTTGCGTTCAGTTGAACATCTTGCAGACGCGCGCAAGCTCCTCTTCGTTTTCACTGACGATCAGCACCGGCTGTGCATAATCCAGACTCATCAGCCCCAGAATGCTCTTTGCATCGGCGATACGTCCCTGACTGTCGTGCACGTCGATTTCATCCAGGCAGTATGTTGCGGCATTCACAATGCACTTTACTTCCTGAAAGTTGTTGATCTTAATTTCTTTTACCATTACGCAGTTCCTTTCTTTCCGCGCGGGATGCGGTTCCCGCCAAGGCCAAGCATCCGGTATTTGCATATTCGCTTCGCCTCTTAGTGCAGTATAACACAAAAGTTTTTATTTGTCTTGTATATTTTGTTCATGTATTGTTGATTTAAACATTTTTCTCTTTATTTTACAAAAGCAGATTTCGCAAGATTATCCTTTTGTGTAAATTTCCACGTCTTTTGTGTCATTCCGCGCTTTTTTTCACAAAGAAAAAGCCCCGCAGCGCCTTTTTTCGGCGCCGCAGGGGCTTTCTCTCTATCTTATTTGTCAAGGGGATGACATAAAAGATCCGTATTTACTGCCGTTTTACCACAGCTGGCATACCTGCTCGTACATATCCACATACTGCTTTGCGCTTGCGCTCCAGCTGAAGTCACATTCCAGCGCGCGGCGGACAAGCTGCTGCCAGCCATCCGGATATTCATAGCCGGATTTCGCACGCAGGATCGCGTTGAGCATATCATGCGCGTTATAGCTGCGGAACGTAAAGCCGTTGCCCCAGCCATCGCCCGAATCGTGGATCGAATCGCGCAGGCCGCCGGTTTCGCGCACAATGGGGATCGTGCCGTAACGCAGCGCCACCATTTGCGAAAGGCCGCACGGCTCGGATTTCGAGGGCATCAGGAACATATCCGCGCCCGCATAGATCTTGTTGGCAAGCGCCCCGTTGAATGCGATCTTCACGCCGACAGCGCCCGGGTTGCGCGCGGCAAGCTCGGTGAAGAAGCTTTCGTACGCCGCTTCGCCGGTGCCAAGGACGATCAGCTGCAAACCGTTGTTGACGATTTCCTGCGCAACGTGGCGCACAAGATCCAGCCCTTTATGGCCGACAAGCCGCGTGACCATTGCCACGACCGGCACCGGCCATTCGTTCAGGCCGAAAATCTGCTGCAGCTCTTTTTTGCACTTGGGCTTATTCTCGGCAAAATTGCTGATATCATAATTCGCGCACAGGGCGGGGTCCGCTGCCGGATCGTACGCCTTGACGTCGATGCCGTTCAGAATGCCGCACAGCTTATACTGTTTTTCACGCAGCAGCTCGTCCAGACCGTGGCTGTACCACGGGTCCAGAATTTCGCCCGCATACGAAGGCGAAACCGTGGTGATCTTATCCGCACATTCGATCGCGCCCTTCATAAAGTTCGCGCAGCCGTCATATTCCACGATATGCGCATCCTGCCGCCCGATCGCAAGCGTATCCTCCAGGATCTCAAGGCCGTATTTGCCCTGATACTGGATGTTATGGATCGTGAACACCGTTTTGATGCTGCGGAATTTTTCCAGATGACGATAATACAGGTTCAGATAAACCGGCACCAGCGCTGTCTGCCAGTCGTTGGTATGGATCACATCCGGTGCAAAGTCCACATGGAACAGCATTTCCAGGATCGCGCGGGAGAAAAAGGCGAATCGCTCGCCGTCATCATAAAAGCCGTACAATCCAGTGCGTTTAAAATAGTATTCATTATCCAAAAAGTAATATTTCACGCCATTGTACGTCATTTCAAACAGGCCACAGTACTGATTGCGCCAGCCCACCGGAACGGTGAAATTGGTGAGGTACGTCAGCTTATTGCGGAATTCCTGTTTCATATCGCCGTAAAGCGGCAGCACAACGCGGCACGATACCTTGCGGTCGCGGATCGCACGGGGCAGGCTGCCCGCAACGTCGCCCAAACCGCCGGATTTCGCAAACGGAGCAGCTTCACTGGCACAGAACAGAACGTTCATCAAAACATCTCCTTTTCTGTAATCATGTTCGGGCGGGCGGTTTTCCCGCCTGCCTGACAAAACCGTCTGTCAGACAATGGTGTCCTTTTCCACAAAGACCGGGAATGCGTCATTGCCGCGCAGATGCTTGCCCAGTGTGATCGTAACATTCTTGTCGGTGACGATATATTCCATGCTTGCGTCGGATTCCACAACCGTGCCCTGCATCAGAACGCAGTTTTTCACCTTTGCGCCCTTGCAGATCTTTACGCCGCGGAACAGCACACAGTTTTCCACTTCGCCTTCGATGATGCAGCCGTCCGCAACGCTGCTGTTGCGCACTTTACAGTCCATTGCATAGCGCACCGGCGCTTCGTCGCGCACCTTGGTGTAAACGGGGCGTTCTGCCGGGAACAGCTGTGCCAGATTTTCCGGATCGAGCAGCCGCATATTTTCATCGAAATAGCTCTTTACGTCGTAAATGTGCGCACGGTAGCCGCGGTATTCGTAGCCGCGCACATCCAGGATCTTCAGGCTGGGTCCGAAGATGTCCCGTTCCAGCAACACCTTGTTCTGCACCGATGCATCCTTGATCATGGCAATCAGCTCTTCGCGGTCCATGACGATAACACCCATGGAAAGGTTCTGCACGCCGCGGCGGTAATCGTTGCAGCGGATCTCCGTCACGCGGCCTTCGGGATTGATTTCAAACGTGTAATTTTCCGTCTGCAGGGGCTTTGGGATCTCGGCACGTTCATACACCAGCGTCACGTTTGCTCCGCTTTTTACATGGGTATCGACCAGATCGGCATAATCCAGTGTGGACGCCGTGTTGCAGTCGGTGATGACGACATATTTTTCCTTTTGTGTTTCCAGATAGCCCAGCACGCTTGCCAATGCTTCCACACGCCCGTGATATACCTTGACACTGGACTGTGCATACGGGGGAATGATGTTCAGCCCGCCGCGCTTGCGGACAAGATCCCATTCACGCCCTGCACCCAGATGATCCATAAGAGAGCGATAGTTTTTCTTTGCGATGACCGTCACGCTCTGAATCCCTGCATTCACCATGCCGGAAAGCGTGAAGTCGATCATGCGATAACGGCCGCCGAACGGAACCGATGCCATCGTGCGGTGCTTTACAAGCTGGGGCACCAGCTCATCATAAGTATTCGGGAAAATGATTCCCAAAGCATTGATGTTTACCATAAAATCTCACCGTCCTGTACATCTTTTTCCAGCATTGCCTTCGGGCCGACCTTTGCGTTTTCGCCGATCGTTACGCCTTCGCCGACAACCGCAATGCCCCACTTGGATTTTTCCTCCACGCTTTCGGGGCGTGCGCCGACAACTGCGCCTTTTTTCACCACGACATTTTCCGCAATGATCGAATAATAGACCTCTGCGCCCTCTTCCACAACGGCGCCCGGCATCAGGATGCTGGATTCCACAACGGCATCGCGCTTTACGGTAACACCGGTAAACAGCACACTGTTTGCAACATTTCCGTCCACCAGACAACCCTCGGTCATCATGGCGTTATCGACATGCGCATTGTTGCTGATATAGTGACCCGGACGTCCGGAGGTACGGGAATAGATCTTCCATTCCGGGTCCCAGATATCCAGCGAGCTGTTGGGGTTGAGCAGATCCATGTTTGCATCCCACAGGCTGTCGATCGTTCCGACGTCCTTCCAGTAGCCTTCAAACGGATATGCAACCATGCGCTGCTGATCCTTGAGCATATTGGGGATGATGTTCTTGCCGAAATCGTTGGAGGACGTTTTATCCGCTTCGTCCTCTGTCAGATATTTGCGAAGCTTGTCCCATGTGAAGATGTAAATGCCCATGGACGCCAGATTGGATTTCGGTTCCTTCGGCTTTTCTTCAAACTTGGTGATGACATTATTTTCATCCGCCGTCATGATGCCGAAGCGGGACGCTTCCTCCCAGGGCACTTCCAGAACCGCGATCGTGCAGTCTGCGCCCTTTTCCTTGTGGAAATCCAGCATCTTGGCGTAATCCATTTTATAGATATGGTCACCCGAAAGGATCAGCACATATTCGGGGTCATAGCGTTCGATAAAGTTGATGTTCTGGTAAATGGCATTTGCTGTTCCCTTGTACCAATCCGATCCCGTTGCCTTCTGGTACGGGGGCAGGACGTGCACGCCGCCGTACAGACGGTCCAGATCCCACGGCTGGCCGTTGCCGATATACTCATTGAGCAGCAGCGGCTGATACTGCGTTAAAATACCGACGGTATCAATACCGGAGTTGACGCAGTTAGAAAGCGGGAAATCAATGATACGGTACTTGCCGCCGAACGGAACAGCGGGCTTTGCCAGCTTTTTGGTAAGAGCGTACAGACGTGAGCCCTGACCGCCAGCCAGCAGCATAGCGATGCATTCTTTCATGTTTTTCTCCCCTTGCCGACGCCCTGAGGCGTCCGAATTTTATATTGCGCTCTGCCGTGCCGCACGCGGCGCAGCAGAGACAAAAGGCCCGGAATGCGCTGCACCCCAAAACCTGTTTGCCGGTAACCGGTTCACCTTATTATTTTGCCGCTTTGCCCTTTGCCGCCTTTTTTTCTTTCTGCTGCGGCTCTGGCTTTTTTGCGGCCGGTTTCTTTTCCGCTGCCTTTTTCTCCGCCTTTACCTTCGGGGTGCGCAGGATCAGCGTACTCATGGGCGGAAGCGTCAGCGAGATGCTGTGATCGAACCCGTGCATCGGCGTTTTCTTCGCACGCTTTGCCGGATTTGCAATGCCGCTGCCGCCGAAGGCTTCGTCATCGGAGTTGATCAGCTCGGAATATGTACCCGCACGCGGAACGCCGATGCAGTAATCCTGACGCAGCACCGGCGCAAAGTTGCATACGGCGATCACCTCATCGCCCTTTTTATCGCGGCGGATGAACGCCACAACGCTCTGCGAGGAATCATCCGGCACGATCCACTGGAAGCCCTGCCATGTAAAGTCGTCCTCCCACAGCGCCGGGGTATCCAGATACAGGTGGTTGAGCTGCCGCACATACTGCTGCATCTGCGCATGGCGGTCATAGCCAAGCAGCAGCCAGTCCAGCTGCTGGCTTTCGTTCCATTCAATGAACTGGGCAAATTCCTGCCCCATGAACAGCAGCTTTTTACCCGGATGCGCCATCATATAACCGAAGAAGGTGCGCAGCCCTGCAAACTTCTGCTCATAATCGCCGGGCATTTTATTGATCAGGCTGCACTTGCCGTGCACCACTTCGTCATGGCTGATCGGCAGGATGAAGTTTTCGCTGAACGCATAATAGAAGCTGAACGTCACTTTATTGTGATTGCCCGCGCGGAACAGCGGATCGGTGCTCATGTAGCTGAGCATATCGTTCATCCAGCCCATGTTCCATTTATAATTGAAGCCAAGCCCGTCCTCGGACGCCGGCTTTGACACCTTCGGCCACGCCGTGCTCTCCTCTGCGATCAGCAGCGCCGACGGCTTGCGTTCGATCAGTGCCGTGTTCAGCTTCTGCAGAAATTCGATTGCCTCCAGATTCTTGTTGTCGCCGTAGCGGTTGGGCTGCCATTCGCCGTCGCGGCGGTTATAATCCAGATACAGCATGCTGGCGACCGCGTCAACGCGCAGGCCGTCCACATGGTACTCTGTCAGCCAGAACAGCGCGTTGGAAATCAGGAAGCTCTGCACTTCGGGGCGCGCAAAGTCAAAGACCATGGTGCCCCATTCCTTGTGCTCTGCACGCAGGGGATTCTGATCTTCATAGCAGTTTGTACCGTCGAACATATACAGCCCGAACTGGTCTTTCGGGAAATGCGCCGGGACCCAGTCCATGATCACGCCGATGCCCGCGTTGTGGCAGGTATCGACAAACGCCTTGAAATCCGCCGGCGTGCCGTAGCGGCTGGTGGGTGCGAAGTATCCCGTCACCTGATAGCCCCAGCTGCCGTCGAACGGGTATTCCATAATCGGCATCAGTTCGACATGCGTATAGCCCATATCGCACAGATACGGCACAAGCTCTTTGGCAAGATCGCGGTAATTGAACGGTTCCCCGTCCGGATAGGTGCGCCACGAGCCTGCATGCATCTCATAAATATTCATCGGCCGCTCTTTGGAATCCTTTGCCGCGGCGTTTTTCTGCCATGCACTGTCCGTCCATGTATAGCAATCCTCCAGACGGTACACCTTGCTGCAGTTTGCAGGCCGTGTTTCCGCATGGAACGCATACGGGTCAGCCTTGAACACCAGTTCATCATCCGGCGTTGTCACACAATATTTGTAAATATCGTATTCCTGCAGACCGGGAATAAAACATTCCCAAATGCCGCCGTGCGGGTCAATGTTTTTCATCGGAGCCGCCACGGGGATCCAGCTGTTGAAATCACCCACGACCGAAACGGCCTTTGCGCGGGGTGCCCACACGCGGAACATCACGCCCTCCGTCTCTCCGATCGTCTCAAAATGAGCGCCGAAAAAACGCTGACTTTCAAAATTGTTTCCCTGTTTGAACAAGTAAACAGGTACATCGGCCGGCGATGCTTTTTGCTTCATCTTGAACATCCTCCCTCTCCAGACGCGGATTCCGCGCCGCCCTGCAACAGAGCTTTCAAACCCGGATCCGGCACGAACCGGATCATGGTTTTTGTTATTTTTAATCATACCTTTTTTATATAAGTTTTTCAAGGCTTTTGTGGCAGAATTGTGTAAATAATCCTCTTATATATTCGCACGTTTATATACTTTGCACAAAATTGACAAACTCTTTGTTTTCACCGCTTCCTCCCCGCTTTTTCCATTTCCGCCCGGAACTTCTGTGCAAAAAAAATAAATTTTCCGCATGCGCACCATGCTTTTATCCTAGCATTTTCCTGCCGCATATTATGCCGTAATCTGCCTGCGTGACCTGTTTTTCGGTAAAAAAAACGGTGCAGGAAATCTGCACCGTTTTTTAAGTGTTTTATTCTGCCAGCAGTTCGCCGAGCATGCCGTCGACCATCATCAGCATGCGCGGCAAATGGAACGGGCCCTTGAACGTACTGCCCTTGGTGGAGGGCATCGTGGGCTTGCCATCGCGGCGCAGGTAGCCGTACCATTCGCCGTATTCGGGGTCGGAGAAGTGCGCCTTCACATAGTCCAGCGTCTTCATGAACCAATCGAGATAGTATTCATCCTTCGTGTCGCGGTAAGCCATGAGCGAAGCGATCATGATCTCGTCATGCGTCCACCACAGCTTCATATCATGCTCGTATGCTTCGGTCGGCTTGCCAAGGCAGTCGATGAAGTACAGCAGTCCGCCGTATTCCTTATCCCAGCCAGCCTCGATTGCCTGACGGAACACCTTTTCCGCCGTTGCATGCAGCTCGCGGTCGCCGGTGGTGTTGGCCTGTTCCATAAGGAACCAGCTGCATTCGATATCGTGGCCCGGGTTCACGACGCGGCCTGCGGTGTAATCCAGCTCCGGCGTTCCGTCGGGTGCAACGCTTTCCAGTGTTGCGCCGATTTCCGGATGGAAGTGCAGATCAACGATCTCATGCACGCTTTCACGACTGCGTGCATCGTATTCTTCGCGGTGCTCCGGGTCGACACGGCGCATGATGCTGATGATGTTCAAAAAGATCATCGGGTCGGCAAGTGCATGGCCGGTGCGGGTTTCGGGGATCGTCTTGGGGCCCATGCCGGTCGGGTCTTTGATAAGGCCGTGGTTCAGGTTGTAGATCAGCTCATAAGCACGGCGTGCACGCTCCAGATAGATCTTTTCGCCCGTCAGGCCGTAATACTCGGCATTGGCAATGGCATAAAAGCCTTCGGAGAAGCAGTAGCGGCGCTGGCGCAGCGGCTTGCCCTCTGCAGTCACCGTAAAGTACATGCGGTCGCCCGCTTCGCGGTTGATGCAGTGATCCTCCATGAAATCAAGGCAGCTCTTGGCCGCTGCCATCCACTCGTCCTTTTTGCCGTAGCGGCGGCACAGATCCGAGAACATCCACGCGGTGCGTCCCTGCATCCACACGCTCTTATCGGTGGAATAGATTTCACCCTTGCGGTCCAGGCAGGTGTATACGCCGCCGTTTACGCGGTCGATGCCGTGCTCCAGCCAGAAATTGATACAGGTGTCCAGTTCTTTCTGAGCCCAGCTCCGAACCTCTTCCAGCATTTTTTTGTCCATTACAATTCGCTCCATTCCATTTGATTTAATCAATTTTGCAGGCCGAAACAATTTCTCCGACCGCATAACTTCCAAATAAGGTACCGTTTTCCTGCATGGTGTAGACCATCGGCGGTTCCAGCAGTTCCTCGGGCGCCTGTCCGCCGTCGATCCACTCCTGCACACGCATGCAGGCCGTCTCGCAGCGTGCGCACACAGCGCCCATGCGTCCGTCGATCACTTCAAAGCCGAACGGCTTGTTCGTGCTGTTCCACAGGCTGCGCCATGTTTTGCGCAGGCATTCGGCAAGCTCCATGGCCTTGCGCAGTTCTTCGCACAGCGCCTTTGCCTGTTCGCGGTCGCCGCCGCGCACCGCAGTGCCGATGTTTTCATGCCATGCGCATTTGTGCTTCAGCACGCCGGCAAGCTGCTCGTAAAAGCGGTAAAGCGGTGCATATTCATCCCCGCTTTCTGCATATCCTGCATATTCCGTTTCCAGCATCGCGTAATGCTTTGCCATTTCGCAGCCTTGGGTATCGCGCTCAAACAGCTGAACAAGGGGATCCTGATACAGCATGAACTTGGCGGCGTTTACCGGGCGCATCTCGCCGTGGCGCATACCGGGCACGGTGTTGAACGCGCTCAGGCGCAGAAATGCGCGGGCGTCGCCCCTTCCGCATACGGCAAAGCGGCGGATCAGCGCTTGTTCGTCATAGCGTCCTGTATAATCAAATTCGGCAAACAGCTGCATACCGACCAGTGCCGTCTGGAAATTGGCCTCTGCGCCGTTGTCGCCCCACGCGGTCGCCAGCACAAGCGGCACCTTGGCGTCGCGTGCGCTTTCCAGCCCCGGAACCACCGAATCAATGGTTTTTTCATAATCGGGCGCAGGGCCTGCCCACACCCAGATGCCGCCTGCAAAGGCTACCGGCGCGCCGAGGATATGGTGCTTGCGCAGCATTTCGTCATATTCTTCTTTTTTCTCGTGGTAATAATCCCAGTAGACCAGTGTTACATCTGGATTGACCGACGCAATGCTTTCCTTGGAAGGCTCGCCGCTGTCGTAATAGCCGTTGGTCGGGGAATCGGGACGGAAATACATATCGCTCCACATCATCACGTCAAGCCCCAGCTTATCCGTGATCTCGCACACGCGGGCAAGGTGGCGCCGGATGATCGTATGCGGGTCTTCATAGCCGAAGCGGGCAAGGTGTGCGCCCAGACCGACGCCGTGTGCCTCATCCATGCCGATGTGGATGCGCTTGGAACGGTACGGCTTCACCGCAGCGCGGATCGCCTGTTCCAGGAACGCATACGTCTTTTCGTCATCCGCCAGAATGACTTCTTCGTTATCCTTCATATGTGCCAGCGCAGGCCAGTGCAGCGCACGGTTCAGATGCCCCAGCGTCTGGATGCACGGGCACAGCTCGATTCCAAGGCAGTCTGCATAATCGTCAAGGCCGCGCAGCTCTTCGATCGAATAGCGCCCGCGCATCCAGCCGAAATACGGCTGTTCGGGGATCTCGTAAGTATCCTCCGTATACATCATGCCAAGGTCGATGCCCATAAGTGCCATTTTGTTGAAGATATCCTTCAGCGCATCCGGACGAAGCACGGCGTTGCGCGAAACGTCCAGCATGACGCCCAGTGTTTCAAAGCAGGGCGTTTCCTGTGTGGAAAACTCCTCCTCATCCCAATGTTCGCACAGAATGGAAAGCGCGCGGTACAGCTGCACCCGTTTTTCCCAGCACAGAACGGCGCCGCTGCGGTCTTTCCGAACGGAAAGGCCGTGCCCCGTATGCTCGATGCGAACCGGAAAGCCGTTTTCCGTGTTTTCAAACCCAAGGCTTGGTGCAAGAAGTGAAAACGCCTGCTCAAACTGCTGCGGCAGCGCTCCGATAATCGAAATTTTCTTCATGGTTTCCATGATTCACCTTTCTTTTTCTTATTTATTGAACAGCATGCCACTCGCGCGCTGCTCCTACAACGTCGAGCGGCGATTCGATCCCGATCGTAAGGCCATGCTCCTCTTTGCTGATGTTCCACCACACGCGGTGCGGCGTATTCAGCACGCGGCATTCCAGGATCAGCCGCTCCCCCTCGCGCCGGTAGGCACACGCCATGTGCATGCAGGTGCATGCAGCACGCGGCATCTGACGATACAGGGTCGGACGCAGTTCTTTGGCAAAGAAATCCTGGATCACCCATTCTCCCGCCTTTGCGCAGATCGTCTGGGTGCGCTGTGCGTCGCACAGGGTCAATTCCAGCACGCCGTCCTTTTCCACCGCGCGCAGGGAAGTAAAGCCCATAGGATTTTCGCTGCAGCGAAGCCATCCGCTGTCAAAGCTGCCCGTCTCTTCGCCCGGGCGCGGGCGCAGGCCATACGGCAGCCCCTTTCCTTCGCCCGCGGTATGCAGCTGCTCCAGCAGCTTCCACACGCAGTCGATCTCGTTTTGCATATCCGCGCTTTCCGCCATGACGACCGCCACGGTTTCCCGCTCGGGCAGGATGATGCACAGCTGACCGAACGCGCCGTCGCCCCGGTATCCCTCGTGATGGTTCTGCCAGAACTGAAAGCCGTAGCCCGCACGCCAGTCCCTTGTTCCGTTCTGCTCTGTGGACGCCTGAAACGAGCCCGCCATGCCGACCCATTCCTCTGAAAGCAGGCGTCTGCCGTTCCACATGCCCTTCTGGCAATACAAAAGGCCAAGCTTTGCCACATCGTCACAGGACGCTTTCAGGCCGGTGCCGCCCTGACAGCGGCCGTCCGCGCAGCCCTCCCACCAGATGTTTTTGATATCCATGGCGGAAAAAAGCTCGCGCATCAAAAATTCCTGCGCCGTAAAGCCCGTCACCTGATGTACGATTTCGCCCAAAACACAGCCGGCGCCCGTATTGTATGCAAAGTGCTCGCCGGGTTCAAACACAAGCGGCGCTTGGAAAAAGCCTTCGATCGAATCCGGTGCAAGCGCCATGTTCACCATGGGGCATGTGCTGTGCCCGATCGTCATGGAAAGCAGATGACGCAGACGCACGCGCTTCCAGCGTTCGTCCGGCTGCGCCGCGACCTGTTGGGGGAAATACCGGCTGAGCAGATCGTCCGGCGAAAGGAGCCCGCGGTCGAACGCAAGCCCGACTGCCGTGGACATAAAGCTTTTGCTCAAAGAGTAGCATTCGCGCTTATCCGCGCAGCTGTACGGCGCCATGCCCCAGCGGACAAGGCACTTTCCTTTTTCAAAGACTTCCAGCGCGTGCAGCTGGGTCCCGCCCGCTTTCAGCTGCGCGTAAAACTGTTCCAGCGCCGCCGTGCTTACGCTTTCGTCCCTCATACGTTCCATATGCTTTCCTCTTTTTCCTGTTTTCGGCAGAGCCGCTTCGCCCTGTGCCGATTCAACTCCATATTAGCATAAAAGCACCCGGCTGTACAGGGGATTTCGGCTGTAATTTTTGTTGAAAAAATTGTGCACTTTTTCTCGCACAGCGGCTCCCTTTTTTCTGTGATTCGTGAACTTTGCTTGCTTTCCCGCCTGTTTTTATCCGGTTTTCCGATACGCAGGACTCCGCCACGTTGCGCGGAAAGGCCGCCGCCGTATTCCCCGCCGGCCGGAAAAAAGCAGATTTGCAAACCTTGCACACCGGTGCACAAAGCCGCCTTGCAGCCCGCACTCTGACGCCAAAAAGCCCGCTGTCCGGTTTGCCGGACAGCGGGCTTGTATGTCCATTGCGGAAAAATCGTTTTCCGAACAGAAGCTGCTTACTTCAGACCGGAAGTGGTCGAAATACCGCCGAGGATCTGCTTCTGCGC